>JAKUNG010000013.1 GCA_022452285.1 Terriglobia bacterium
CGTTGGACCAGATATCCCAATCGTTTCTATTCTCGATCTACACGCCATTGTGTCGGAAAGAATGGTAGAAATGGCCGACGTCATGGTGTCTTACCGCACGAATCCGCATGTAGACCAATTAGACCGGGGGGCAGAATGCGCGCACATCATCCATGAATTAATGGGGGGGGTGGTTGCAGAAACAGCTTTTATCCGCCTTCCCATTTTGACTCCACAGGTTAAGCAACTCACGGATGAAGGCCTGTATGCTGAAGCAATTCAATTTGGGCAGAGGAAGATCGACGACGTAGTCATGAACATCTCAATCTTGGGAGGTTTTAGTTATGGAGATACACCATTTAATGGAATGAGTTTTTTGGTCACCACGCGAAACGATGTGGTTAAGGCGCAAGAGATTTGCAAGGAATTGGCAGAGTATGTTTGGCGAGATAGAGCGCAACTTCTTCCAACCTTGATACCACTTGAGGAATGTATCGATATGGCTGTAGCACAGGGTAAAGACATATCTCGAGAGCGAATTATAATTGCCGACGTCGGAGACAATCCAGGGGGTGGAGGCAGAGGTAATACCATTTGGTTATTAAAAGGGCTCTATGAAGCTGAGGCACAAGGTGTCGTACTAGGCGTTTTTTTTGATTCGATCCTAGCAACAGAAGCGCATGAAAGAGGAACAGGGGCAAAATTCATGGCCTGTTTCAATCGGGCGGAGACAGATAAAAACTCAGGAAGATTTGAGGCTGAAGCGGAAGTTCTTTATCTTTCGGATGGGCAGATTGTAGGGCGGACGCCTGGAACGAAGGCCAATACGGCTATCGATTTAGGTCCAACGGCAGTCCTTCGTCTCGGGACGGTAACAGTCGTTGTTATTTCAATCCGCGAACAGTGTTTTGATCCAGGATTTTTTGAAGAGTTCGGCATTGATGTCGAAGCAGCTAGGACAACGGTTGTTAAGTCACGGGGGCATTTTCGTGCGGGATTTTCGGTATATTTTCGACCCGATCAAGTTATCGAGTGCGATGCACCCGGATTAACGTCGCCAAATCTAAAAAATTTTGATTGGCAGGGATTGAAGCGACCGATTTACCCCATAGACCTTATGACAGATTGGACTCCACCGGCTTGGTAAGATACCTCTCTTAACTCAGATTGTTGGCTTCCGAATAGAGAATTACGCTCCGCGAGACTAAGGCGGGTAAGGTGGCAACACGTGCCCATGAATGACCGCGTAATTGAATCTCTGAAGAAGCTGAAAAATATGCCAGTTCATGTTAGTAATAAGGTCTGCTACATGATCAATATTTCAACCCCCTTGGGTCAATACTATAAGCTCGATAAAATGTGGGAGCGGTGTTGTCAGGACGCTGGTATTTCTAAGATCCGCTGGCACGATTTACGCCACACGTTTGCCTCTCGTTTGGTCATGGGCGGTGAGAATATATTGACCGTACAAAAGCTTTGCAGACATGCAGACGTTAAGGTTACAATGCGCTACGCTCATCTCGCTCCACAGCATCTCCAAAGGGCTGTAGATTCACTCGTAAATTGGTCAGGAAAAGCACCAGAACGAGCACCGAGCATTGAAGGTTCTTCGTCGAAATAATTTAAGTCTAATAGAATAAGTAGGTTGCGAGGATTTATTATCTATTAATAAATAGACAGTAGCACTAATCACGATTAATGTAAGCTTCTGAAAAAACTTGTACCAAAGTAAAACGCTGCAAAAAAATTTAATGTTATGTAAAAGTACAGTAAAAATGGAGCTTAGTAATTATAGTTAGGTTTTAAAAACAATTATTTAGTTATCTTGACACCTTTTCATTCACAAGCTAGGGTAAAACATTAGTTTAAAAGTGATTTCAATGCCGACACTGAAAAATCCTTCGCAGTTAATAAAATCATTGTGACAGTTCCCAAAGTTATACCTAAAAATAATAGAAAGAATACATCTCCTCAAAAAGAAGTGAGATCTGTCTATCCTTTTTCTGCCATTGTTGGTCAAGAGGATATGAAGCTTGCTCTACTTTTGAATGCCCTGGATTCCCATATTGGTGGTGTTGTCATTATGGGACATAGAGGTACTGGAAAATCTACTGCAGTTAGAGCCTTAGCCGATTTACTACCTTCAAAAAAGAAAGTCAGAGACTGTTCATTCAACTGTGATCCAGATCAAAACCAAGAGTTGTGTGACAACTGCAATATGAACCTACAGAAGGGACTAACACTTGAACGGGAATCCTTTCAAGTACCAGTTGTTGAACTTCCCTTAGGAGCCACTGAAGATAGAGTTTGTGGAAGTCTAGATCTTGAAAAAGCTTTAACCCAGCAGATTAAAGTGTTTGAGCCAGGGTTGTTAGCCAGAGCACATCGTGGTTTTCTTTATATAGATGAGGTTAATCTCCTAGAAGATTTCTTGGTTGACCTATTGCTTGATGCAGCGGCTAGTGGTCGGAATCAGGTTGAGCGTGAGGGGATTTCTATTAATCATCCAGCAAATTTTGTATTAGTAGGGTCAGGAAATCCAGAAGAAGGTGAATTGCGACCTCAATTATTAGATCGGTTTGGTCTTTTTGTTAGAGTAAAAACAGTCAGCAACTTAGATGATCGAGTTAAGATTCTTGGATATAGGGATCACTTTGAAAAAGATCCACATACATTCTTTACAAAGATGAACTCAGCACAAAAAAGTCTTAAAAAACAACTGAAGGGGGCTTTAAGCAGAATTTCTTCAGTAAAAGTGAATCAGAAGGTAATTAGAAAAATTGCAGAATTGTGTGTAAAACTTGAAATAGATGGACATCGAGGCGAACTAACAATTAGTCGGGCTGCCCGAGCTTTGGCAGCTTGGAACGGTCATGAGTTGGTACGTGACTCTGATGTCAGAAGAGTTGCAACTATGTCATTGCAACATCGCCTTCGTAAAGATCCCCTAGAACAATTTGAATCATCAGACCAAATAAACAAAACTCTTGATCAACTATTTCCCTTGCTAACTAAATAGAATAGGGAATCTTTGCAGGAACATTTATTATTCTAGGTTGTCCTAGTAAAAATCATAGTGTGAGGCTAGTAGATTAGCATCGGTAAACAGCCTAGGAGTATGCACAATACTATGTTTCCTTTTTCAGCCATTGTTGGTCATTCATTTACTAAACAAGCTTTGGTATTACTTGCAATCGAACCCCGTTTGCGGGGAGTATTAATTTCTTCAGGTTCGGGTTCAGGAAAAAGTCTTTTAATACAAGCATTTTCTTCAATTTTTTTAGAGGTTTGTCAACAGAATGGTAAAGTGAAAAATGCGAGCATTGTAAAAGTCCCTTTAGGTGTAACTGAGGATCGCTTAATCGGTGGACTGGATATTAAATCTGAGCATACAAGAACCTCCTTACCTTATTCTAGAGGTTTGCTGAGCAAAGCCGATAAGGGAATTCTTGCTGTTGATGACATTAATCTAATGCAGGACTCATCAATTTGTCATATCGCCTCTGCCATTGATGCTGGATTCATAAGGATCGAGCGTGAGGGATTAAGTACTGTAAATCCAGCGGGATTTTCTTTGATTGGGACCTACAACCCCTTGGAAGGAATGCCTAGTAAAATAATACAAAGTCGAATTGGTATGATCGTTGATGACTCAGGTTTATCTTCCTTAAAAGATCGCACAGAGGTTCTCCAACGAGCACTGGTTTTTGACCTCAATCCTAAAGAAATTCTCACTAACTATCTATTTAAGGACAGTGAAATTATAAATAAGATTAAAGCAGCTCAGTGCCAGCTACCAAAAGTTTGTTTTCCTTCTCAGATGATACAGCAGCTAATTACGATTTCATCACAGCTTCAGTTAGAGGGTCAGAATCCTGAGTTTTTTGCTATGGTTGCTGCTCGTGCTAACGCAGCATTAGCTGCAAGAACAATAGTATCTGAAGAAGATTTGGAGATAGGTATCCAGTTGGCTTTAATTCCTCGTACAAAAATAGAAAGCCAAAATAAAGAAAAACGCCAGTGCCCAAAACCAGATTCAAAGGAGTTGAAACAGTCAGATTCAGTTAAAAATACTTCTGACCCAGAAAATCTAATTTCATCTGATCGATCGTCAAAATCAGAAAATATTTTAGAAGAACAACATTCTCTACCAGATAGTGTTGCAAATTCAGAGGATGATTTTAAGAAACAAATTCCTGCCCTGCCTAGTGAGCTTCCGCACAATCTTATGAATATTACTGAGCATAAAAAAGGTCGGTTTCGTTTCGGAAAAAGATCTGAAAATTCGTCGCATTTTCGTGGTCGTCGATTTCGAGCTAGTCTTCATCCCGAAGGGAATAGAGCAATTTGTTGGGGAGCAACTTTAAGAGCAGCTGCACCTCTACAGAATTTTAGAAACAAAAAAAAGAATCATAGGATTTCCGACAGGAAGAATCTACTTAGGAATATAGTTCCTCAAAAAATGTCAATCAAAATTGAAGATTTACACTTTCATCGGTTCAGAGGAAAGACAGGACTCCTTTTTATTTTTTTGGTTGATGCAAGTGGCAGTATGGCAATCAATCGGATGGCTCAGGCAAAGGGAGCTTTGACAAAATTGTTGGAACAAGCATATGTTTTTAGAGATCAGGTTTCTTTGATTCAATGTAGGGGCAAGAGTGCTCAAATTCTTCTTTCACCAACCCGAAGTATTCAGAGAGCAAAAAACCTAGTTGACACTTTGCCTGCTGCTGGTTCTACACCTTTAGCTTCAGGTTTACTTAAGGCTCTAAATTTGTTCAGGACAGCTCAGCTTCGAAACTGCCCACAACCAGTTTTATTTATCCTTACTGATGGACGGGCTAATCAGCTTGCCAGTTCTCTTTCTGTTAATCAGGACTTAAATTCATTTGCTATTCAGAAGGAATTAGAGAAAATTGGAGTTGTTTTCAAGCAGGAAAATTTACCTATGGCAGTAATTGATACTCGACCTTACTTTTTAATGGGAACTGAAGGCAAAACTTTTGCTGAATGGATTGGAGCTCGATATCTTCAGCTTCCGCACAACGACAGAAGATCACTTTTTCAGGCAGTTAATAATTTTGCAAGAGAAATTCGCATTGATAGAAGTACTTTTTGATTCTGACTAAACGATGAATGACAACAATTTACATTCAAATAATAAAAGAGATGCAAGAGTACTAGATCTTTACGAGAAAGTTTTAGAAATTGAACAACGACTAATTCCAACTGGTCTACACATCTTTGGGTTGAAAAATACAAGTACTGAAATAACTGAGTTGTTAACTATGGTCGTTGCTTTTCAAAGACCAGAACTAGATTTGCCGGCATTAACTGACCTCATAGCGGAAGGTCTAGATTTGCCTTCATATTCAGAATTACTAAAAAAAAGTAACAATTCTGAACAGCACCTGATTGGAAGGGAGAAAGTTGAATCACTTGCCCGAAAAGCTGTTGGTCGAATTGTTGAAGGAAATGTGCACTCGCAGGTAGCTCTCTGGATTAATCAACAGGCTGGAGTATCTATTGATCTGGCACTTAAGATCTTTTCCTTCTTAGATAAGATTCAACAGCAATTGAAATCAAATGAAGAAATTGATTCTTTTTTAAGGGCACTTCGGGGAGAATATGTGCCTCCAGGTCCAGGTGGTGATGTTCTTCAAAATCCTTCAATTCTTCCAACTGGAAGAAATACCCATGCTATTAATCCTTATGCAATTCCATCGAGCTTAGCAGTTCGAAATGCTGAACCTTTAGTAAGTGCTTTGCTAGATCGGTACCATAGTGATCTGAAGAAAATTCCTGAGTCTATAGCCATGGTTCTTTGGGGTATAGATAACATTAAGCAAGAAGGACAAGCGGTTGCCCAAGTGTTGTGGCTATTAGGTGTTAAACCTATTCGAGATGGGCTTAACAGGGTTGCTGATATCAGTGTCATACCTTTGGAGGATCTGGGAAGACCGCGTATTGATGTAGTCATGACTGTTTCAGGGATCTTTCGTGACCTTTTTGGTTCTACTATGGATCTTTTAGATCGTTCAGTAAAACGAGTAGCAGCTCTTGATGAACCTCACCACATGAATTTTGTTTGTAAACATGTAGAAGAAAAAATAAAAAAAACAGGCTGCAGTTTTGAAGAGGCAGCTACTCGTGTTTTCTCCAATGCAGCGGGAAACTATGGAACTAATGTAAACTTTATGGTTTTGCAGAGTCAGTGGGAAGATGCAAGGGAGCTTGGGGATCTTTTTGTACGTCGAAAAAGCTTTGCTTATGGGCGTGATTCAAATGGAATAACTATGGAAGGTCGCCAGGCAGAAGATTTGTTGGATGATGCTCTTTCACGAGTGGAGGTTACCTATCAAAGTATTGATAGTACAGAAGTTGGTATTTCAGATGTTGACCACTATTTTGAGTATCTAGGTGGTGTTACAAAAGCTGTTGAGAAGCGTGCTGGTAAACAGCCTAAAATATACCTTTCAGATAGTCTAACGCCCAACTCTAAGATCAGGACATTACAGGAGACTCTTCAGTTAGAGAGTCGAACTAAGGTTTTGAATCCTAAATGGTACGAGGGGCAATTGCGACATGGCTTTAGTGGAGTAGCTGAAATTGAACATCAATTAACCAATACATTTGGTTGGTCTGCAACTGCAAATGCTGTGGATGACTGGATATATGACGAGGTAGTAGAAACTTTTGTTTTAGATGGAGAGATGCTAAATCGGTTGAAATCACTTAATCCCTCCTCTGTCCATACTCTAGTAGGTCGACTTCTGGAGGCATCAGGACGAGGTTTTTGGTCTACGAAACCTGAAATTTTGAATAAATTAAAAGAGGTATTTTCTAGTTTGGAGGATGCTTTAGAAGGAGTTAGTTCGTGAGTAATGGATCTTGTCCGGATGTAAAAATGGTAGTTTTTTATGTTGGTACTAGTTTGCTAGCACCACTGAAAAAAGCTGAACATGAAATCTGTGAACGTGGATTAAAACTAATTGTTGCTGTTTATAATGGAGGTCTTCCTTGGTCCAATTCTGAATGGCAGAAAGCTGAGAATGATTTATCCACAGCAGATATTGTTTTGATAATGCATCTGACCGACTCTGAAAACACTCAACGTTTAATGGAAGGATTGGATCGCTTTAAAAATCGCCATCATGCCGTGGTTGTTTTTAATTGCTTAGCTGATCTTATGCGGAAGACCCGGATTGGAAGACTTGATTTTAACAAGTTAATAAACTCAATTAGTTTTTCGGGAAAGTCCGTAAGTAAAATGAGTTCAGCCCTACGATTAAGTTACCGATTAGCTACTTGGATGTCGGATTTTATGTCTCGCCGGTTCCGTTCACAAGGTAAAGATGGTTCCCAATCCAAGAAGGGAGGGTTTCGTTCTTATCATAAATTAACAGAACGCCTTCCTAAGATAATAAAATTCATTCCAAGTATAAAAAAACTAAGAGATATAAAGAACTATTTAGTTCTTTACTGTTATTTCCTCCAGCCAACACCAAAGAATATTTGTTCAATGCTTCTCTATAGTATTAAGCACTATGTTCCGGGATACTTTTCTTTGGCAGCAGCTGATCCTCCAGAGATCCGACCCACCACAGGAATTTATCATCCAGAAGCCCCTCAATTATTTGAAAATTTTGAGGCTTACCAGCTATGGTATGAAAGAGAAAAAAAACAATTCTTAAGTCCGGAACGTACTATTGGATTATTGTTGATGCGCCCACAGATTGTCAGTGAAGCACATAGTCATTATGATGAATTGATTGAAGCAATTGAAGCTGAAGGTCTTGGAGTTATTGCAGCAATCTCAACTTTTATGGACAATCGACAAGCTTGTAGGGCTTATTTTTTGGAGGGTTCATTCGAAGACACAACCTCACCAGAAAATTCGTTAAAAGGACTCAAATCACGAGTCAGTCAGATTGTATCTTTAACGGGGTTTAGTTTCGTCGGTGGCCCTGTAATGAACGATACAGAAGCTTCGATTGAATTTCTAAAGAAAATGAATGTTCCCTTTCGTTCGATAGTTTCCCTTGATCTTCAAACTATTGAGAACTGGCAGGAAAGTCACATCGGTTTAAATCCTGTACAAACTGCTATGCAGGTTGCTATTCCAGAATTAGATGGGGCAACAGAATCTCGACTTTATGGAGGAGTTCGTCAACAGAATCGTCAACCGGAAGCATTACCTGACCGATGTTCTCTTGTTGCTCGTCGATTGGCGAGGTGGAATCGTTTACAGATAACTAAACGGCATGATTTACGGCTGGCTTTACTTGTTTTTTGTTTTCCTCCTAATAAAGGCAATCTCGGAACAGCAGCAGATTTAGATGTTTTTCCTAGTTTGATAGGGATTTTGCAGAGTCTCAAGTCAGATGGTTATGACGTTCAGATTCCTGAAAATTCAGATTTATTGAGAAAGTTAGTGCTCGAGGGTAATTCACAACAATGGGGAACAGTGGCCAACGTCCATTACCAGATGTCAGTGGATGAATATAAAAGACTTTGCCCCTATGTTACGGAAATTGAACAAGAGTGGGGTAGAGCTCCCGGTAAAATAGATGTTTTCAATAAAAACATCATGATTTTAGGTGCTGCTTTAGGAAATGTCTTTATTGGTGTTCAGCCAACTTTTGGATACGAAGGGGATCCGATGAGACTACTGGCTGAAAAAGGGGGGACTCCGCACCATGGTTTTATGGCACTATATTCCTACCTAGAGAAGGTTTATCGTGCCGATGTCATTATTCACGTAGGTACTCACGGTGCTGCTGAATTTATGCCTGGTAAGCAGGTTGGACTTTCTAGTCAATGTTGGCCAGACCGCTTGATAGGTGAGATGCCTCATCTTTATCTATATAGTGTCAATAACCCTTCAGAAGGAACCATTGCTAAGCGCAGAACCAGTGCTGAACTTGTTTCTTACTTGACTCCACCCATTGACAATGCAGGTCTGTATAAGGAATTAACAATGATGAAAGAACTCCTTAATGCTTATCGAAAATCCACAAAAGAATCAGAAAGAGCCCATCTTTTTGCTGCTATTGAGAGTCAAGCTAGAGAATTACATTTGTCGTAGTAACTAAGTAATTATATTTTAATAGTTTAAGAAATTAACCCGAAAGTTTATTGCTAAAAGACAGGGGTTTAGACAGTTGTGACAACTATTGGAAAGAATTGACCAGTAATCGGTCTTACTAATATTCTAGGTTAGAGGTTGATCTAATACAAGGTTACTAAGAATATTTTAGTTATGGAGGTTTAAGAAAAATGAATAGTTTTCAAAAGATTTCGGAACATCTCTTTTTATATGAAGATACCTGCAATGTTTATGTAATTAAAGATGGAGAAACAGCTTTATTAATTGATGGTGGATCAGGGGCAGTTCTTGATCAGCTAGGACAGATTGGTTGTCATCAAGTAGAGTGGGTATTACATACCCACCATCATCGAGACCAGTGTTGGGGAGACTCTAAATTGATTAAGGCTGGAGCTAAATTGGCTGTGCCTCAATATGAAAAACACTTGTTTGAACAAGCAGAGTTATTTTGGCAGACACGACGAGTTTTTGATAATTACGATGACAGAAATAATTTTTTTACTGTAGCTCAGGACCTACCAGTGCATGAAATACTCAAAGATTATGAAAACTTTGCGTGGCATGGGTATCAATTCTTTGTATTACCTGCAAAGGGACATACTCAAGGGTCAGTAGTTCTAATAACGCATATTGATGGAGGATATGTCTCATTTACAGGGGACTTAATGGTCTCAGGAGGTAAGCTTTATCAATTGCATGCGATGGAATATAACTATGGTGACATGGTTGGAGGTCTATTTACTCTGCAATCAATTCAGGCTTTGAGAGATATTCTCACAGGGGAAGTTGTTGGGGGTCATACTTTTCAAATTAATGGGAAAGTGCAGGCTCTTCCTTCACATGGATCTATCATAGAAGATCCCTTGGCTGACATTGAAATTTTAGAGAATTCATTGATTCAGTTAGCATCTCTAGGACGTGGTTTACGTATTGGGGGACGGGAAAGTATTCCAGAAATGCTCTACTTGCCAAAACCAAAGTTCGTTGAACTCTCAGAGCACCTTTTGTGGGGTGGATCTTGGACTTGTTCGTTTTTCTATGTACTGCTTTCACGCTCTGGGAAGGCTCTATTTATTGACTATGGTCATGCGTTTCATCCCCATATGCATACATTTTCAGATCATAATGGACTTGAAGTAATGCGATTTATAGAACACCACTTGAAGGAATTACGCAAGGACTACGGCATAGAAAAATTTGACCTTGTCATTCCTACTCATATTCACGATGATCATACCTGTGGAATTCCTCACTTGCAAAGGTTTTACGACACAAAATGTTGGGCTCTTGACTCTGTAGCCCAAGTTTTAAGTGACCCAAATGCTTGGGCTTCAACACCCTGTACTTTTCACAAACCAATTAACATTGATCGTGTTCTGTCTGACGGGGAGCAGTTTCAGTGGGAAGAATATGACTTTAAGATCTTTTTTGCTCCAGGTCAAACCGAATTTCACTCTGTGGTTTCCACTGAAATTGATGGTCAAAAAGTTGCTTTTACTGGCGATAACTATTTCATGCATGAAGTATTGACTAGTGGTCAAATTAAAAATAGACCCTTCCAAACAACCGTATTGCGTAACAGTTTTCAGTTAGGCATGCATCATCGCTGTATTGAAGTCATGAACCAGGTTGGACCAGATCTGATTTGTCCGGGACATTATGATGTGTTGAAGGTGGATCAATCTTCATTGAGAGATTATGCTGATTTTATTTACCGCAAGGAAAAAATTTTCCGGAAGCTTGTAGAAAACCCCAGTGACCAACATATTGATCTTTTTTGGGTTCGGATGCTGCCTTACTTAACTCAAGTTGGACCAGAACAGAAAATAGAATTTAAATTATTGTTCAGAAATAATTTTGAAAAGAAGATAACCTATCAAGCTAAGCTTATCGTCCCCATTGGGTGGCAAACAGATAATGAATTTTCCAGTATTACTATCCCAAAAGGAGGTAAAGGAGAACTTAGAATTTTAGCTACTTCACCTAATGTTGCAGATGGTGTTCGCCGATTAATAACAGCTGAGATTTGTATTGAAGGAATTTCCCAAGGACCGGTAGCAGAATGTTTAGTGACTGTTAAGTAGTAAAGGTTTCCGGTTAGGGAACCCTTGGCCGTTACATATAAAGAACTGGCCTTTAAAAGATCATAATTTAGAATGCCAATTTAATTACTAGATGAAATGTTGGATAGAGAAAAACAAAAATTTTCTTTGGATTTCAATTAGTACTATCTAGGCTATAGTCAATTGTAACTTTAGTTTTTACCGAGTTTGCTATAAAACATTGACGATGAGCGACATCATGCATATTTTGAAGTTCTACGCTTGAAGGTTTTTGCGTCCCACCAAAAATAATTACTGGTTTTAGTGTAACGTGAGTTAGGGCCATCTTATCTTCGACGTTTTTTTCTAAAACTCCAACTCCTGTATCACTGTACCTATCTATTATAAAGCGTTTTTTAGCAGCAACAGCTAAAAATGTAAGCATGTGACAACTAGCCAATGCAGCAACAAAGGCTTCTTCAGGGTTTACAAAATTAGGATCCCCTAAGAAAGCAGATGCAGCAGACGCTTGGATAGTAACACCCGAATTAAAGGTCCAATAATGTTTGCGGTTATAAGACTGATAGGAGAAATCTTTAGATTCACGTTTCCATTCAAGGGTAGCGTAGTGTTTAGACATTGAGGAGGTTCCTTTGGTTTAAGCCATGTTTGTATTATTTAATCTCGGTCTTAATACTTCTTTATAAATTATTTGTGTCTGCTGAGGTTATTGTATTGGTTTTAAAGCTAAAACTTCCTAAAAAGTTTTATATAGATTGACTTTCAATTAGTAATTTCTTAATTTTTAGATAAGCCTAATAATTTATAAAAGACGATAGAGCCCTTTAAATCTCAAATTTGAATCTTGCAGCAATCCACTATTTTGGCTAATCTAAAGTTAATTTGGTCTAATAGAAAGGCACCTTATGGCTATTGAATTTAATAAGAGTGAACCAGTATCCAGTACAGTTGAAGATTATCTTAAGGTTGTACTTAAGATCGAGGATATGCAACAAAAGGCGAGTACTTCAAAGTTAGCTCGGCATCTCGCAGTTGCTGATCCTACTGTAACGGATATGTTAAGAAAATTGAAGAAGATTGGTTTACTAGAATACAAACCCTATCATGGGGCTACTTTAACTAAAAAAGGGCGTTTGATGGCTTTAAGGATCTTGAGACGCCATCGATTGCTTGAACTCTTTTTACACCAAATTCTTGGTTATGGTTGGGAGGAAGTTCATGGAGAGGCAGAAAATTTGGAACATGCAGTCTCTGATTTCTTTGTAGATAAGATTGATCAACTACTCAATTTTCCTGTAAAAGACCCCCATGGAGAACCCATTCCTAATGCACAAGGTGTCAGACAGATTGAGGATGATATTAGGTTGGTAGATGCTGACCTTGGACAATATTTATTTCGGAGGGTTAGTAGTAGTGATCCAGAGTTTTTAGCTTATCTAGAGAAGGTTAAGTTATTTCCAGCCACTCAGTTTTCATTGCAGGAAAAAGCTCCGTTCCAAGGTCCACTAAAACTTCTTATACGTGATGAACTGACCCCCTTGTATCTAGGAGTAGAGGCAGCAAAGAGTATCCACGTTACGCCATTAAAAACCAAAGAAAGATTGATCGATGGGGAACTACCAGTAAGAACGGGTTAGACAAACGATCATAAATAAAAAGTTTTCTGCTTTGAACAAAAAATACTCTTAACAATAAAAATGGGGATGGAAAGAAGTTCCGGTAAGTTTTATGATGAATCTGACTATTACCATCATAGTTGTTCTAGCGATTTATTGTGTTATGCGTCCTAAAAAAGGTTACTTTTGGCGGTGGAAAAAGTCACTCTATTTTTCAGAGCGAGTAGTTTTAGAAGACGTTTTAAAACACCTCTATCACTGTGAGTATGGTAAAAGAACAGCCACAGTTCAGAGTTTGTCGGGAGCAATAGGAATACCTCAGGACAAAATTGTGAACATACTAAAGAACATTGAGTCAAGAGAACTAATTTTTGTCGAAGGTGCTTCAATACATTTAACTTCTAAGGGTAGAGAGTATGCTCTAAGAGTAATAAGGGCCCACCGTCTTTGGGAGAGATATCTTGCTGAAGAAACAGGACATAGTGAGTCCGAGTGGCATAAGAAAGCAGAACGTCAGGAGCACAGAATATCTCTGACTGAAGCAAATGATTTAGCGGCTAAAATGGGAAATCCATCATATGATCCACATGGAGATCCAATTCCAACTAGAATGGGAGATCTTCCTCCCCTTCGAGGACAACCACTAGCAACTCTGGGGGTTGGAGGGCAAGGAACGATTGTCCACCTCGAAGATGAACCCGAGGGAATTTATATTCAGTTGGTGGCTGAGGGTCTCCATCTTTCAATGGTAGTCCAGCTGATTCAAGTTACACCTGAACAAGTTTGTTTTTCTGTTGAGGGTAGAAAACACGTGTTACCGCCAATTGTAGCTGCTAATATTTTTGTAATTCCTCGTATCGTTGAGGAGAGTGGAGATGAAGTTCTTGAAACTCTTGCTAGATTAGAACCAGGGCAACAAGCAATGGTAGTTAGACTTTCTCCTAACTGCAGAGGATTAGAAAGACGACGACTAATGGATCTTGGTATTTTGCCAGGGACTATAGTAAAAGCTCAATTACGCAGTCCAAGTGGAGATCCTACAGCTTTCCAGATTAGAGGAGCTTTGATTGCTTTACGAGCAGAGCAATCAAGCCATATCCAAGTTTCCAAGCGAAAGAGAGCTAGTTCGTGAACAGCGATATTACCCCTAGTAACTGTGAAGATTGCCCTGCCCATCATCTTGCTAATTTAAAGAAATTAGGTGTAGAAATGGGCAAGTATGACTATGTGATTGCCTTAGCAGGAAATCCAAACACTGGTAAGAGTACGGTCTTTAATCAGCTAACAGGGTTGAGGCAACATACAGGGAATTGGCCAGGTAAAACTGTTGCTAGGGCAGAAGGTGGATTTTCCTATCAAGAGACTCACTATAAAGTAGTTGATCTACCAGGCACTTATTCATTGCTTTCGACGAGTACTGATGAAGAAATTGCGCGTGATTTTATTTTGTTTGGGCAGCCTGATGTCACTGTGGTTGTTGTTGATGCAAGCCGCTTGGAACGAAATTTAAATCTAGTTTTTCAAGTGCTTGAAATTACTGATAGAGCTTTACTTTGTCTTAACTTAATGGATGAGGCAAAACGACATAACTTGACAGTTGACCATCGACGTTTAGCTCGGGATCTAGGTATTCCAGTTGTGCCTACAATTGCTCGTCAAGGGGAAGGAATTCCTTTATTAACTAAGATGATTACTGAAATAGCAACTGGTCAATTATCAATCTACCCGAAGCGAATTCAGAGTGAACCACCGACCTTAAAGCGGGCAATTCATTTGTTAGTAAAGAAACTCGAGACTGTATTTCCTGGTCTACCTAATGCTCGTTGGGTAGCACTTCGTCTTCTGGAGGGAGATAGAAAAATTGAAGAGGAAGTACGTTCTGGACGGTTAGGAAATTTAATGACTGGCTCGTTATCAACAGAAGGGGAAATTACTAGGAAGGTAATCAGGTGAAAATCCAAGATTCCAGAAATGAAATTTTAAAAGAAGCTTCAGCTCTGCGGTGGGAGCTTGGATCCAATCTTCACGATTTACTTACTGAAGCTCTTTATACCGATGCTGCACGGTTGGCTGAACGGGCTGTGACCAGTGACAGTCATAATAAGAACTTTGATTTAGATAGAACCATCGATCGAGTAGTTACGAGCCGTTGGTTAGGTTTCCCTGTTATGATGATCTTGATGACAATAGTTTTTTGGGTAACTATCTCTGGGGCTAATGTTCCTTCTAGTCTCCTTTCTAAGCTTTTAATAGACAGTGTGTATCCTCTTCTAAAGGAAGTTTCAAATCAAATTGGACTAGTATGGTGGTTAGATGGACTTGTAATCGATGGAATATATTTAGCAATGGCTTGGGTCATTAGTGTGATGTTGCCGCCTATGGCTATTTTTTTCCCTCTATTTACCTTACTTGAAGATTTTGGATACTTGCCGCGTGTGGCATTCAATTTGGATCAGTGGTTTAAAAAAACGGGGGCACATGGGAAACAAGCGCTTACCATGGCGATGGGATATGGGTGTAATGCTGCTGGAGTAGTAGCAACTAGAATTATTGACAGCCCCAGAGAACGTTTGATTGCAATTATTACAAATAATTTTTCACTTTGTAATGGGCGTTGGCCGACACAGATTCTGATTGCCACTATATTTATTGGTAATCTTGTTCCTTCTATTTTTGCTGGCTTAGTTTCTGCGATGGCTGTAATAGGAATAGTTATATTTGGGGTAGCCTGTACATTTTTAGTTTCTTGGGGACTGTCACGGACCTTATTGAAAGGGGAGGCCTCTATTTTTAGTTTGGAGCTACCTCCTTATAGACCACCGAGAGTGTTACAGACCATTTATACGTCATTGATCGATCGAACACTCATTGTGCTTTGGCGGGCAGTAATTTTTGCTATTCCAGCTGGAGCTACAATATGGTTGATTTCTAACATTAGCTTTGGTGATTTTAGTTTGGCAGAACATGCTATCCGAGGATTAAATCCTTTTGGAATATTGGTTGGATTAAATGGTGTCATATTGTTGGCTTATATCATTGCAATTCCAGCTAATGAGATTGTCATTCCAACCGTTTTAATGCTTACGGTACTTAGTATTGGTTTGTCAGATGTGGGGCATGGAGCTGGCGTTATGTTTGAGTTGGATTCAGTTTCAGCAACGGCTTCTGTTCTTAAATCTGGAGGATGGACTTTGCTCACTGGATTAAATTTAATGATATTTAGTTTACTGCATAATCCCTGTTCAACAGCTCTCTACACAATTTGGAAGGAAACTAAAAGTGTTAAATGGACAGCTATTTCTGCATTTCTTCCCATTGTAATGGGGTTTTTAGTTTGCTTTTTTATTACCAAAATCTTTTTCTGGTCTGGTGGTTTTTAAAGGAATCAAGCTTATCTTAGTTGGTTCTTAAATAATATGCCCTCACTAATTTACATTTCAAAAGTTAAAATGAAGTAGTTTGTCTTCTAATATTACATACTTTCTTTAATTTATTTTTTACTGACTGGAGTATTTAATGAAATTAACAAATCCATTAAAAACAACATTAAATTCTGGGAATGTGTCTATCGGTTCCTGGCTTAATTTAGCTTCGCCCTTGGCCGCTGAAATATTAGCGACTGAAGGTTTTGAATGGTTAACCGTTGATTTAGAACACGGTCCTTGGGGAATTGCAGATGCTGCTAATGGTTTTCGGGCTATTGAATCACGTGGGGCTGTTCCTTTGGCTAGAGTATGGTCTCATCAACCAGAGGTGATCGCCAGAGTTCTAGATGCTGGAGCACTTGGGCTTGTTATCCCTCATGTTTCTAATAGAACCCAAGCAGAAGCTTTGGTTCAGGCAGTGCGCTATCCTCCTTTTGGAGAACGTTCAGCAGGAACTGGAAGAAATCAATCTTTTACAGATTATGCTGCACAAGCTAATGACCAAATTCTATTGATTCCTCAGATTGAAGATCTTGAGGGAGTAGATCAAATTCAAGAAATTATGTCAGTTGATGGAATTGACATAGGTTTTATAGGACCCCATGATTTAGGACTATCAATGGGATTGCGATCAGATGAGATCGGCCAAAATGTAGAACATGAACGTCAGTTGATGAGAGTGTTAGAAGGTTGCCAGAAAGTTGGTAAACCTGCTGGTCTTCCGGTCCCAGACGCAAAGTCTGCCAAAAAATGGATTTCTCGAGGGTTTCAAATGATTGATCTTTCGAACGATCTTGCTCTTTTAAGACAGAGTGTTCGATCCCAGTTATTAGAAGTTAATCAATCATAGAATAGGGGACCACAATTATTTCTAAATCCTTTAACTAAAATAAGATATTTGAGGTGAGTAATATTTTTTCCAGTTAGGTTAAAGGGGCTGTCAAAAATGAGTTAACTTGTCTTGTATTTCTTTAAGGACAGGAGCACAACTATCCTTGTCGGAAAGTATCGGTGCATCAATTGGCCAATTAATTCCAATTGCTGTATCACTCCAGAGAATATTAACTTGATTTTTAGAATCGTAGTATTCAGTACATTTATACTCCACCTGTGCTGAACAACTAGTTACTGCAAATCCATGGGCAAAGCCAGCTGGAATATAAAGTTGTAATTTGTTGACTTCCGATAGCACCACTGCAGTCCATTGAGAGAATGTAGGAGAACCAAGACGGATATCAACTGCAACATCAAAAATTTCCCCTTCAACAACTCGAATTAATTTGGCTTGGGGTTTTTGAATTTGAGCATGCAAACCTCGTATAGTATTTCTACAGGAAAGGGAGTGATTATCCTGAACAAAATTGTTGGGAAGCCCTAATTTTTGATATCGACTAGCATGATATGATTCTAGGAAAAATCCTCTGTGATCGGGGAATATTTCGGGTTCAATGATGAGCACTCCCGGCAGTTTAGTTTGTTGAACATTCATCTATTATTTCTGTACCTCCGGTATTTTTGACAAATACTTTCCATAGCGGTTATCCTTCATATCTGATGCAATCTGACGAACCTCACTAGCTTGAATATAACCCATTTTTAATGCTATTTCCTCTAGGCAAGAAACCATTAATCCTTGACGTTCTTGAATTGTTTGAATAAAAACTGACGCTTGAAGTAAAGATTCATAAGTTCCTGTATCTAGCCATGCTATCCCCCTACCTAGTTTCTGAACGTGGAGTTGACCCTTATTAAGATATTCTTGATTAATATCGGAAATTTCCAGCTCTCCTCGAGATGATGGTTTAAGATGTGCAGCTAATTTGATTACGTGATTGTCATAAAAATAAAGACCTGTAACTGCATATGAAGAGGCAGGGTCTTTTGGTTTTTCTTCAATACCTGTAGGTAGTCCTGCATCATTGAAGGATACTACACCGTATCGTTGAGGATCGCTAACTTGATATGCAAAAACAGTCGCGCCACTTTCTCTCATATTAGCTTGCTGTAGTTCTTTCAATAGACCATGCCCATAAAAAATATTGTCGCCGAGTACTAGTGCCACATTTTGATTCCCTAAGAAATTTTTCCCTATAAGGAAAGCCTGTGCAATACCCCCAGGATTTGGTTGGACTGCGTATTCTAGATGCAATCCCCATTTACTTCCATCTCCAAGTAAACGTTCAAAAGCCGACCGATCTTGTGGAGATGTGATTATTAGAATTTGCTGAATACCAGTTACCATTAATGTTGATAAAGGATAGTAAATCATTGGTTTATCATAAACAGGTAGGAGTTGTTTACTAATGCCCTTAGTAACTGGGTAAAGACGACTACCCGTACCTCCAGCTAAAATAATTCCTTTTCTCATAATCTCAAATCTTTCTTTAGGCCTAGTCTTTCCCGATCATAATTGTTTTTTTGAACTTCTCGACACCATTTTTGGTTATTGTAGTACCAGTGAACAGTTTTAGAAATTCCTTGGGTAAGGTTATATCGAGGCTTCCATCCTAGTTGATGCCGAATTTTAGTAGAGTCAATGGAGTAGTGTTTGTCATGGCCAGGACGGTCAGTTACTAAAGTCATAAGGGAAGAATAAGAAGGTATTCCTTTTTTACACATAGTTGGATTTTCCCTAGCCGGTAGAATTTCTTCCAAAGATGAGCAAACTTGGTTGACAATTTCTAGGTTAGTTTTTTCATTTTTACCACCAATGTTGTATTTTTCCCCAGGTAAACCCTGCTGTAATGCTAATAAGATTCCTTTACAGTGATCTTCAACATATAACCAGTCTCGAATATTACTGCCATCTCCATAAATAGGTAGAGGTTTTCCCTCTATAGCATTCATAATTATTAGAGGAATTAATTTTTCGGGGAATTGATAAGGGCCATAATTATTGGAACAATTAGTTATAATGCTTGGTAGTTTGTAGGTTTTATAATAGGCACGAACCATGTGGTCTGCTCCTGCTTTTGAAGCAGCATAGGGAGAATTAGGTGCATAAGCCGTAGTTTCCGAAAATTTATTACCCGCAAACAAGCTTCCATAGACTTCATCTGTCGAAACATGTAAAAAGCGAAACTGTTGTTTAATGTTCCCTTCTAGTTGGTTGTAATACTTTTGGGTTGCTCTAAGTAATTCGAAAGTGCCTAAAAGATTTGTATTAACAAAGGAATCAGGATCGTCTATGGAACGATCGACATGGGTTTCAGCAGCAAGATTAAGGATCCAAGTAGGTTGAAAGTTTTGAAAAAAACTCTGTAGAAAACCTCGATCCGCTATGTCACCATGTTGAAACTGAAAAAAAGGGTTCTCAGATAAGTCGTCCAAGCTACACAAATTCCCAGCATAAGTTAGCTTATCAATTACTACAATTTGCATTTTAGTTTTAGCCAGAGCCAATCGGGTAAAATTGCAACCAATGAAACCCGCGCCTCCTGTGATAACCAATGTATCCATAAGAAGATTTTGATGCTCCTAAACTATTGTTACTACATGATACTCAAACAAAAGGAAAAACTGGTTACTGTTATTTTAGAATATTGAAGCAGTTATTCTAGAAAAGAAAACAAGTAAAAATTGACGGTCGTTAGCTGATTATCCATTTTTTAAATAGAGTAGTTAATGGCTCATCTACTTTTACCAATTTAGCAGTTAAGTATAGTTTTTCCCTAAACAATTTTCCCAGAGATTCTTTTTAAGATAGTATAGAGGTTTTAGGTCTGAATTAAAGTGTTAGACAGAATAATCAGAAGATTGACGCTATCTTTTTCCAATTTTAAGATTTTTATAAACCAATAGGGCATATCAGCAAGAAAAAGGAGCTCTATGCTGAACAAAAGTAACGATGATCCAAGATCTAATATCTATGAAGAACAAAGACCTTGGGGAAGATTTCGTCGATTTACCCTTAACCAGTTTAGTACGGTGAAACTGATTACGGTAAATCCTGGTCAAGTTTTATCTTTACAGTTTCACAACTATCGTGATGAGTTATGGGTGGTTCTCACTTCTGGGTTACGGATAACAGTAGGAGAGAAAACCTGGCAACCCAAACCTTACGAAGAAATTTTTATTCCTAGGAAGACGCACCATAGGGTCGAGGGCATGGGTTTACATCCTAGCTATTGGTTTGAAATTTCCTTGGGAAAATTTGATGAGGAAGACATTGTCCGACTTGATGATAATTATGGACGAAAATAGTTTGTGTCTTAAAAGNTAGTTTAAGGAATGTTGAATGCTAGACTATGATTACCANTGAAATTCTTCAATTGTCGTTGAAAAANTTATTAATGATGTGTGTTCTAACCAAAAAATTCCGTTATCGTTCAAATTTTTTCACTTTGAGATTAACCCATGTAGATCAAATAGTTAGCCTCATAATCTTTGAGTAGCAAAAGGACAAAGCCAGTTTTTGTTCTCAGAAAGGATAAACAACTGACTTTAATAAAAAAAACCTTTAAAGAGTTAACAATCGTAGCAACGAATTTTGGAAAAAATCGAAGCCTGTTGTTCTGGATGAGCTCGAGCATAGTCAACTAGGCATCTCACAGCTTTGCCAACGTTGGGTAATTCATAACTCTTCACCATTTCTTCAAGGAACTCAATCTTAGCTGAGTCAAGTGGAATAGATTCATTTGTTTTTTCTTTCATAAACGTCTCCTTTTAATTGGTCTTGACCTCTAATAAGTACTTTTAATTATCATATCACTCAAAAAGATGTTTCAAGTTATATCAGAATTGCTATACACAACTAAGAATATTCTCATCATACACAATTAGTTTATCGTTTGGAGATAGCTTCTTTCAAAAGATGCTGGAGATTATCAGAGAGGTCAAGGTTTAATGCAAGCTGATGCCCCAAACTGGACATTTTATTCCATGTTTTTCGAAGAATGTTAACTAGTTTTTCTTTTGGATGTTTTTTGGAAAATTCTTCTAGCTGGAGTTCTAAGAAAACTAGGCAAATAGCATCCTCTAAATGTTGAACTTCAGAGTCAATCTTTAATCGTTCCTTACGCAGAATTTGTTGAACACGGGAAACGGTGTATTCATCGTAATTCACTTGTCGAAGAACATCAGCTGCAGTTTTGGCATGAAATTGGTTCAGTTGTGTTCTCCAGTTTCTATAACCTGATTTATTCATAGGGTAGGAGGAACGAGGAATTTGCCATCTTTGAACATGCTGACTTCTAGCAGCCAAGCGCAGTGGAACTGAGGGATTCATTACTATGCGATCTAGCCACTCACTTAACTTATGGTGATATAGCACTGAGTAGGCGACATATTGACCACCAACAATCTCTTGATTTGGGTCCTTTTGATGAATGGAATCAAAGATTTCAAAGGCCTTAATTAGTTGTGGGTCGTTGATAGGCATGAGTTTTTTGGATCAATGTGATAGTTAAAGAAACATAATGAGAAAGATTTTTTTGTTTCGGACATGGACTGAAAAAAATTATGAACAATGGTTTTGTTAACTTAATGCAATTGAGTTTAGGTAGAGTAATATCAAAAATAAGCGTAGTGGACCTATAGCTCAATATGCTCACAATTTATGATATACAAGATTATGTGCCAAAATACTGGTGGACTGATGCATTAAATTCAGATACCTTGCTTTAAGAAGAGAAGTAATATCTATCGTAAGTTATTATTACTTATGTAAATATTGTCGATACCTTTTTTAGTGTGGGCTTTGTTAACCAAATTTTCAACTGTCTTTTTAGAGATAATGGATAAGGCTTTTGAATCTTTCTTCTAATGCCCCTTTAATAATGCAGTCTAAGGGTGATGTGAGTGTACTATCCTAGGTGCTTCACTGTATGTTTTGGTCAAGAATATAACTCAAATTTTTCCTCATTAGTTCTAAATGTATAGCAATGAGTGCCATCACCGTAGAAAATATTTCCAAAAATTATCGTATTTATCCAGGTCCGTCAGCACGACTAAAAGAACTCATTTTTCCTAGCCGTAAATTTCATCAAGACTTTTGGGCGCTTCGAAATGTTAGTTTCAGTGTTAAAAAGGGTAGTACCTTTGCCATTATTGGAGAAAATGGCTCAGGAAAAAGTACGCTACTGCAAATTATTGCAGGGACATTGACTGCCACTAGAGGAAAAGTTGAATTAAATGGGCGATTAGCTGCTTTACTTGAATTAGGTGCTGGGTTCAACCCAGAGTTCACTGGAAGAGAAAATACTTTTCTCAATGGTGCCATTTTGGGATTAACTCGTAAAGATATCCTGCAAAGATTGCCTGAGATTGAACGATTCGCTGAAATAGGGGAATTTATAGACCAACCAGTTAAAACATACTCTAGTGGGATGTATGTACGCCTTGCTTTTGCTATTTCTATTAATGTTGACCCAGAAATTTTGTTGGTTGATGAGTCCCTCTCAGTTGGAGACATTTACTTTCAACAAAGATGTATGCATAAAATTCGTCAAATGAAACAAGAAGGCAAAACAATTCTATTTGTTTCTCACGATCTAGCTGCTGTTAAAAATCTTTGTGAATCTGCTGTTTGGCTAGACAATGGGGTTATTAGAGAGCAAGGATCAGCAGCAGAAGTTGCAGCTCGATATCTAGCTGCAATAACACTTAAAAAAGACCCTTATAGAACGATTAAATCCAGCAATGTTTCAAAGGCTTTCGCTAATATAGAGAAAGAACAACCAGTTGATTTGACCGTCCGAGAGATTCCTAACGTAGATGAGCGTTGGGGAAATGGAAATGCTAAGATTTTAGGTATTAAGTTATTGGATGAAGAAGGTAAAATTCCACAAAATCTTTACCATGGAGATTCGGTGACCACTAGAATTTCAGTGGAGTTTAAACAAGCTGTAATGAAACCAATTATTGGGATAATTGTGCGTAACAGATTGGGTGAAGAAATTTCTGGTGTTAATACTTCACTTCAGAATGTTGAACTCCCACCATCAACTGCAAATCAAATCTATACAGTTGATTTTCATATCTGTCTGCCAGTTTTACAACCAGGTAATTATTACCTTACTCCTGCAATTGCTGACGGCACATATCTCGATTTTGTAGTTTGTGATTTAGTTGAAAATGCATTAAGTATGACCTTGCAACAACGAGAAACCGTTTACGGTTATATGAAGATGACTTGTCAAATTGAAATAAAGCAGGTTCGTTTGGAACCAACGAAGTCAGTTGACAGTTGAGATTCTCATGGAATAATCAACTGTGAGGATTGATAAAAGAGTATCTGAAATCAGTCCTAGCCTATTATTAATTCTAGTATACTGAGAGGAATTTCATGATCAAGGATGTAAAGGTAGTGCCACTTATTGCCCATGTCGACGATAGAGGTTATCTGATTGAAATTTTAAGGAGCACAGATGACCACTTTACCCAGTTTGGGCAAGTTTATTTAGTTGGAGATACAACTCGAGGAACAATCAGAGCTTTCCATAAGCATGCGGAGCTTTGGGACTGGTTTTTCATTAGTCATGGGTCAGCCAAATTCGCACTTCGTGATGATCGTCCTGAAAGCCCAACATATAAAGAAATGCAAACTATTGTTTCAGGTGAAAAAAATCCAACTCTAATTGTTGTTCCCCCAGGTGTTTATCATGGCTGGATGGCCCTTGAAGATGATACCCAGTTGATCAGCACAGCGAGTCATGTTTATAATCGGGAAAAACCCGATGAGGTTAGAGTGCCCCCTACCTCCTTTGACTATGTTTGGGATGTTCAAGGCAGGTAGATATTGTAGGTGTGACGTTTAGACTAGGTGTTTTAGCTCCAATAATAAAAGGGAGAATCTAAATGATTTTAATTGTAGGTGGTGCAGGCTATGTTGGTTCAGTCCTGATAAAGGAGATGTTAGCTAGAGGTTATGCGGTCAAGGTATTTGATCGAATGTACTATGGCGACAGTGGCATTAGAGATAACCTCGAGCGGATCAAGCTGGTCGAGGGTGACGTTCGGACGATGGACGATACGGTTTTGGACGGGGTTGAAGCTGTTATAAACCTAAGTGGTCTGTCTAATGATCCAACTGCTGAATATAATCCTAAAGCTAACTTCGATATGAACACCAGAGCTACTGAGCGTTTAGCTAACCTGTGCAAAGCAAAAGGGGTTAAGAGGTTTATTTTTGCTTCTTCATGTTCAATCTATGATGTTGGCATTGGAAATGATGAACAGGATATAGTTTTAGATGAGGAAGCAGAGGTAAATCCTAAAGCAGCTTACTCTAGTTCCAAATATCAAGCAGAAAAAATTCTATTGTCACTTGCAGATAAAAACTTTTGTCCTGTTATTCTACGAAAGGGTACGATTTTTGGGTTCTCTCCTAGGATGAGATATGACTTGGTAGTTAATACTTTTCTCAAAGATGCTCTTTCAAAGGGACAAATTACCATTCACTATGGTGGTGAAATGTGGCGTCCGATGGTAGATGTTAGGGATGCAGCAAGAGCCTATATTACCTGTTTAGAAGCTGAAGAAAATAAAGTTAAAGGGCAGATTTTTAATGTTGTTTATAGTAATTTTAGAATTTCTGAATTGGCTTTACGAGTTGTAGAAGCTTTGAGGGGAGTCAATGTAGAGTCACAATTAAAACCCGATTATCGTTATCAAGGAGTTCGGAGCTATCGGGTTTCAGGCAAGAAAATTAAACGCGTTTTGGACTTTACTCCTGCAGTGACGGTTGAAGAGGCTGTTAAGGATATGGTGGAGAGTATTTCTCGTTATCGTTTTACAGATTTTGACAATCCACGTTACTATAATATTGCTTGGATGAAACTCTTGGAAGAAGCTTCTAAAATCATCAAAATTACAGGCTCTGTATTTGATGTACAGACTAGACCTTTTCAACCTAGTATTGTAGGAGGTTTAGATAAAGTAGTTAGGAGCCGATGATTTGAAGATACTTTTAATTGGGGCTAGCGGCCAGCTAGGTGTCGATTTAGTTAAAGCATTATCACACCATGATCTTGTCAGTCCATCTCATGATGTATTAGATATTGTTAATAAAGAAGAAGTTTTTAAATTTCTTCTTTCTCAGCGACCTCAACTCATTATTAATACTGCTGCTTTCCATCAAGTTGACAAGTGTGAAATAGAAATTCAGACTTCATTTAATGTTAATAGTGAGTCTGTTAGAAATTTAGCGATGGGAGCTCGTGAGATAGATGCTACCCTTCTTCATTTTAGTACTGATTACGTTTTTGATGGTCGAACAACTCAACCTTATATAGAAGACTCTACTCCTAGGCCTATCAATGTGTATGGAATATCAAAACTTTCTGGGGAGTACTTGATTGAGTCAGTTTGGAATAAGTTTTTCATTGTTCGAACATCTGGTCTATACGGTGAAGCGGGGAGCGGTGGGAAGGGAAGTAACTTTGTAGAGACTATGTTGAAAAAGGCACATCAACGAGAATCTATCCGCGTAGTAAATGATCAACGACTCACTCCAACCAGTACCAAGGAACTAGCAAGGAAGACGGCTGAGTTGATTGAGACTTCTTATTATGGTCTTTACCATATCACTGCTCATGGTGATTGTAGTTGGTATGAATTTGCTCGAGAAATCTTTACTATAACAGAACAGGAAGTGGATCTTTTACCAACTACTTCTAAAGAATTTCAAGCTATGGCTTCGAGACCAGAATACTCAGTTCTTGCAAACCATCATCTGCAAAAAGTAGGAATGGATGATTTAAAAGATTGGAAAGAATCATTAAGAGATTACCTGAGACCTCGAATTAATTAATTTTGAATTTAAGGTTTAATTTGATAGCAAGTCTATCTATTCTCATGCAGTCATCCTTCTGGTTTTCTTTAATAATATCAATTGCCCTCTCCCCTTTTAATCTTGTAGTGTTTCTAGGACTCTGTATTTCAGAAATAATTTATTTCCCATTTTCTTTGTTCTTAAAGCAGACATCTGATAAAAAAAGAGTTAAGGATCTGTTGGTAAGTATTATTGTTTTGAATTGGGATGGTAAACATCTACTGGAGAAATTTCTGCCTAGTGTAATAGAAGCAGTTAGAGTAGATGGTGATAATCATGAAATTATTGTAGTTGACAATGGAAGTACAGATGAAAGTGTATCATTTTTGAAATCTCATTTTCCTCAAGTAAAAATATTGGCTTTACCTGAAAATCTTCGTTTTACAGGAGGAAACAATGCTGGTGTTCAAACGGCTGAAAACGACATTGTTATATTTCTTAATAATGATATGGAAGTAGATCCAGGATTTCTAAAACCTCTAGTAAAAGCCTTTGACAATGACAAAGTTTTTGCTGTGTCTAGTCAGGTTTTTTTTCAAGACAGATCGAGACGACGAGAGGAGACTGGCAATACTAAGGCAGAATGGAAACAAGGTTTTGTTAATCTATACCACGACAAAATTTGCACTGCAGAGGAAAACAAATATCTGCCTATTTTTTGGGCTGGAGGAGGTTCAAGTGCTTTTGATCGAAAGAAATTCTTAGCTCTTGGAGGTTTAGACAAGCTTTATGATCCATTTTATTTAGAGGATGTTGACTTATCATATCAAGCTTGGAAACGAGGATGGAAAAGTTTGTTAGCCATTGAAAGTGTTGTTACACATAAACACCGTGGTACCAATAAGCAAAAGTTTGGCAATAATTATGTTGATAATACTATTCGTAAAAACCAATATTTGTTTATTTGGAAGAGCATTACAAATGTTAAGTGGATCCTACAATACACCTTTTTGCTACCAATAACTCAGACTAGGTTTGTTGCTCAAACTAATTTTACGTTTGAAACAAAAGCTTTTTTTAGAGCATTGTTACAATTCCCAGAGGTTCTTTACAAACGTTATCGCTGGAGGCATTATTATTGTTTAAGCGATAAACAGATTTTTGAAGAGACTTCCAAGAAGAAGGTATTATCCAGTGCTTCCTTCAACTCTTAAAAACTCCAAAAATGGAGAAGGTGTGCAACCATAGTAAATTTGTCCCCGACAAGACCTTTTTATACTTAATAAAATTGGGTTAATGTGATGACAAAAGAAGAGCGGTCAAAATTGGCAGGTACTCCGCCAGCTTGGATGTACGAATTTGATTTGGGAGATGGTATTGTTACCCCTCTTTTGACTGAGGAATTAAGAGAAATTCATAGAACTCGTGAGCGAATGATTGTTCCTGTAATAGAGGATTTTTGGCCAAATGGATTGGAAGGTCAGAAATGTTTGGATGTAGCATGTAATGAAGGTTACTTTAGCTTTTTCCTTTACCAGAGAGGGGCAACCGTTAAGGGAATTGATGCGAGAGAATTTAACATTAACCGCGCTAAGGCAGTCCAGAGAGTATATGGGTACGATTCAAGCAGACTTACTTTTTCTACACAGGACTTCTTTTTTAATCAAGATCCAACTAACCACTATGATTTGACTCTCTTTTTAGGTTTGCTCTATCACTTAGAAAATCCCATGGGAGCTATAAGAATTCTTTATAGGTTAACAAAACGACTTTGTGTTGTTGAAAC
The DNA here is from genome assembly GCA_022452285.1 of Terriglobia bacterium. Taxonomy (GTDB): domain Bacteria; phylum Acidobacteriota; class Terriglobia; order Versatilivoradales; family Versatilivoraceae; genus JAKUNG01. The sequence continues at coordinate 27,691 of JAKUNG010000013.1, forward strand.
ACAGTTAACAAGGCAACAGGAACCAATCTATTCCGGTTGGGGGGAAACCTCCAAAACGCTTGAGCTTCCAGCTAGTATGGGCTTATATGAAGAGACTGATATGGATGAGAATAACCTTGCTGCTCATAAATCTTTGAGTTTTATCCCTAATGCAGTAGCAGTGAAAAAAATGTTGTCTTCAGTTGGATTTTCAAAAGTATGGCAGATTACACCTTCTCCTGATTCTAACCAGCAGTATGTCAATAATGACCGAGGGATTTTCCTAGCTCTGAAGTGAGTTCTAGACAAAATAATAGTAAAGATTAAACTATTGACAGAGTTCAATTGAATTTATGTAGGATTATACCTGTGGGAATAGTCTAGCTAACAAAAACTCGATGTATTTTTACAGATTTTTACCATGTCTAAATTAAACATATTAATTCTCACAGCATATCCTCCAGCACTAGGAATGCATGGAGGAGCAATGAGGATGTACTACAATATTCAATTCCTAGCTAGAAAACATAAGGTTACAGTAATTTCTTTTATTGAACATAAGCAAGACACTGATCATTTAAAATCCTTAACGCTTTTAGGTGTGAAGGTGAGAGCTGTTCCTAGAATACCCTCTGCATTCCGAAATTTTGGAGTACCTAAACCAGTCGAACACTTTGAGTTTTCTAGCCAGGAGATGTCTTTGGCAGTTAGAGAAGTCCTAAACAAACAAGCTGTTGACGTTATTCAAGCCGAGTATTTGCAGATGGCACAACATGTTCCAAGATCAGCTACCCAGCGGAAGATTCTTACTCAGCATGAAATCGGGTACGCCAATGCAGCAGATATCTTGAAACAAGAGAATCGACCATGGGTGAAAATTAGAAAAATATATAATTGGATGGTTCAGCTTAACTATGAAATTAATTATTGCCGTTACTTTGATGCAATCGTCTGCATGACTAATGAAGATTTTCAAAAGTTAGCTGAATTCATTCCTCCATCAAAACTAAAGACTATTAATATTGGTGTTGATAGCGAATTTTTTGATGCAAGTTCAAAGCCCGTTAGTAGTTATCAGGGCAATAAAGTGCTCTTTGTAGGTAACTACCGACACAAACCAAATCGGGAATCGGTTTATTATTTTATAAAATCTGTTCTCCCAAACATTCAAGAAAGTATTCCTGATGTTGAATTTTGGATCGTTGGAGGTAATGCAGAGATGTTGGATTCAACGATTATTAACAATAATCCTAGAGTACATGTTAAAGGATACGTTGAAGATGTTAGACCATTTTATCGAGATTGTACTATTTTTGTTGCTCCTATTGTCTCTGGTAATGGTATGCGAGTTAAGCTCTTGGAAGCATTTTCTATGGGCATGCCTGTAGTTGCTTCTCCTTTAGCAGTCCATGGTTTTTCTGTTAAAGATGATGAAGAATTAATTATTGCAAGTTCACAGAAGGAATTTTCATTAAAGATTGTTGATCTGTTAAAAAACAAGAAGCAATGTATTGACCTAGGGCTTAAAGCAAGAAAATTGATTTGTAAATCATATGATTGGAGTGCTATTAGTCAACAATTTCTTGATCTGGTTGAAGGTCGCCATGTCTGAAAAGGTCTTACTGGTTTGTTCCTCAAATAGTACTAATTTCCGCAAAGCTGTTAATTGTCTCTCAACTCAGTCGATCTTCGATAAGCCAGAATTAGATTTTCTCTGTAGCCTAGGTGATCTTCAAGATTTGAGGCAAATTCAAGAGGCTAAAAAGATCTGGGTCTTTCCGCATCGGCGGGACTTATGGAATGGAATACGACTGTGGCGAAAAATTTTCAAACAACGTTATGATGCTGTCGTAGTTTTTTGGTGTTTAGATACAGGTCGTCTACTCCAGAAAATTTTTTCTCTAAGTTTTGGAATCCAAAAAATACTTGTTTTTAATGAAAATCTTGATTGTGCCTTTCTTAGTTGTTCTTTTTTAAAAAAATTCCTGATGGCACGATTTCATGATGGTCATTTAACAGTAAAATTTCCTGTTCAGTCATTAGTTTTAACTGTAAAAAGAATTGTCTATACCTGCCTACGAATATTGGTTTTCCCTATTAGTTTTGTTGCTTTGACTGGAGCGGTTATGACCCTATATTTGAAAAAAAGTCTATCCTCTAGGATTATTAAAAAACCTAAGCGACGGTTTTAGACATAGGGAGAAAATTAACCAGTAGAATTATCATATTAGACTTTTTGAAGACTGAAAAAGCCTGTTCCATTAAAATAAATAAAAAAAATTAAACTTTTCGATACTGACTTTCGTCTTTTACTAATAAGGAGGCCCATTGGGGCTTGTACAATTAACTGAAAAAGATCTGGTTGAAAGAACCATCCAAGGTGATCCTAACGCTTTTAATTTGTTAGTAAGTCGCTGGGAAAAAAGACTCTTTAACTATATCTACCGTTTAGTTGGTAACCGAGATGATGCTCTTGATATCTGTCAAGAAACGTTTTTAAAGGCTTATCAACAGATATCTTATCTTCGTGATTATAAAAAGTTTCAAGGCTGGTTGTTTAAAATTGCTCGCAATTTTAGCATTTCTTATTATCGTTCAAAGAACCAATCTAAAACCAGTAATGTAGTAGAAAATCAGCAGGAGCTGGATAATATTTTGTTACGAAAATACAGGGAAACATCAGGGAATCAAAGAAAACTAGAACCTACAGAACTTCGTTTGTTGGTTGAAGGAGCTCTTAACAAATTAAATTTTGAACAACGAGAAACAGTAGTGCTGAAAATATTCGAAGGGTTTAAATTTAATGAAATTGCAAATATTTTAGGATGTCCAGTGAGTACTGTTAAGTCCCGACTGTATCTGGGACTGAACCAACTTAAGGATATTCTCATGATGGATTCAGGGGAGAAAATATGAATTGCGAGATTTGTCGGGAACTTTTTATAGATTATTTAGGTTCAGAGCTAGATCACGAATTAAGTGAAAAGTTTAGTAAACATCTTAATGAGTGTTCTCAATGTCGGGAAAAGCTGGCCTTATTGAGTAAAACTCAGGTTGATTTAAAAGTGGCATGGCCTGACGAAGAGGTTCCCAAGCATCTGTACTTTGACTTTCCTAGAGTTCAGTCTTCACCTAGCTCTATTTGGTCTGCTATTTGGGGTATGCCCAGATTTGCCTGGAACGGTCTGACAGTAGTAGTTTGTTTTATTGTCTGTATAGGCTCACTAGCTTTCTTAGATGCTAGAATTCAGTTAGAAAAAAGTGGTTTAAGTCTATCTTTTGGATCTAATGTTCCTGCCCCAGTTTTCCAGCAAGCTCAAGTCCCATTTCAAAACTTTGTAGATCGTGAAGAAGAATTCAAGAAAATCGTTGATCAAAGATTCCGAGTATTACAAGAATCCTATGAAGGTAAATTAACAAAAGGTATTGCTCAAGTAAGCGCTCAGTGGGAACAACAGAGATTAATAGACATTCGGAGGATTCAAGGTGATCTGAGTTACTTGCAGATGCTGCAAAAATTGACTCACCAGGAATCTGCTCGCAATAAAATTTTAATTAGTTCGATGGCTGATCGTTATCTAATGACTCAGGTGTCAAAGTAGCTTATCCAAAATAAAGATTAGGTTCGAAATAGTGTGTAGTTTAGAGGACAAGAGGAGTTTTGTTATGAAAAAAAGCAACTTTCAATTATTAAGGATGATTGGCATTTTTTGTGCTTTCTTGACTGTAAGTTATGCTCAGGAAGTTGACTATCAGATTACTTCAATAAATCCAAAGAATTATGATGAACTTCGTGTAGAGATGGAAAAGTTTCAGGGAATCATTGAAAATTCTGTGGCCCAAAATTTAAAGGGAACTTTTCCAATTTTAGGGGCACCTAAGGGAAGCTACTTAGAGGATTTTGGAGTTGTCTTCTCTTTAGAGGCTAATCTATATCAGATTCGGCCCATTTCTCCGTTTAGTCCTAAGCCCCATAGTCGTAAAGAGTTGGATGAGGCTTACCAATCTTTGTTAGATCGAGTAGACGTCCTCAGAAAAAGTATGCTTCTAACTATTGCGGAAAATGGGACTTCCTTAAGGCAGCTAAGGCCTACAGATAACCTGGCTGTAATCGTTCATCTGTTTAATGGATATACTGATCCCAGTCGACGGTATCCTTCTCAATTAATTATAAAGATTAAGATGGACTCTTTGAGTCAATACAGTCAAAGAAAAATTACTTTAGAGCAGTTCTCTGAAAAAGTTCACATCACCCATTTCTAAGGAGCGTATGGCTAGTACTCTCATAGGTCAGTTACTACTGGACCGTAATCTAATTTCGCCGACCGATCTTCAAAATGGTCTATCCCTCCAAAAAGAGAGACGGGACAAGATTGGTAAAATTCTGACTGACTTAGGTTATCTTGCAGAAAAAGACCTGATGAGCGTTTTGTCAGAACAGTTGGAAGTACCTTTAATCAGAGCCGATGAGTTTCCTGATGTACCGTTAAAAGTTGAAAAACTTTCTGTTAAATTTCTCCGACAATTTCAGGTCCTACCCTTGGGTCTTGAAGAAAATCTGTTAACAGTGGCTATGGCAGATCCTTCAGATTCAGACACTTTAGAATCTTTACGTATGTTTACTGGCTATGACGTCCGAATGTGTTTAGGGACTACCCAGGAAATAGCTGAAGGTATAGAGCGCCTTTATAGTCCGACCGAGGAGGAAGCAAAGCAAGTTGAGGAACAGCTTACTCCGGGAGCAGCTAACCAATCAGGAGCCACAGAAGATATTGAACATCTAAGGGACAGGGCTTCTGAGCTTCCAGTAATTCGCCTCGTCAACCAAATGATTTCTCGAGCTGTTGAGAGAAGAGCTAGTGACATCCATGTTGAACCCTTTGAAAAAGATTTTAGGATCCGATATCGAATTGATGGAATTTTACAAGCGGTTGATGCTCCTTCTCTTGAACTCAAAGCGCCAGTGATTTCGCGACTAAAGCTTATGGCTAAGTTAAATATTGCTGAAAGGCGATTACCTCAAGATGGACGAATTAAGCTTAAAGTTTTGGGCAAAGAAATTGATTTAAGGGTTTCAACTCTCCCAACTCTATATGGAGAGAGTGTAGTAATGCGTATTTTGGACAAGAGTGATACCAGTGCTTTTGATCTGAAGAGTTTAGGCTTCCCTGACGATGTGTTATCTATTGTTGAGCGTTTGACTTCGCTACCTTATGGAATTTTCTTGGTTACGGGACCCACAGGTAGTGGAAAATCCACCACTTTATATAGTGCTATGAAAAGGATTAATTTACCGGACAAAAAAATCATTACGGTTGAAGATCCAGTTGAATATCAGATGGATGGTATTAATCAGATTCATGTTAATACTCAAATTGGATTGACTTTTGCTGCGGGTCTTCGGCATATAGTTCGGCAAGATCCAGATGTGATCATGGTAGGAGAAATCCGAGATCTAGAAACTGCTGAAATTGCTATTCGTGCAGCACTCACTGGTCATTTAGTCTTTAGTACTTTGCATACTAACGATGCCCCAAGTGCTGTTACCCGCTTAGTTGATATGGGAGTTGAAAACTATCTACTCTCTTCCTGTTTAGTGGGAGTTTTAGCACAGCGGTTAGTACGTATTGTTTGTCAACATTGCCGATCTGGATATCCAGGTGACTTGGAGCACCTAAAATCCCTTGGGATTGTTTTAAATGGAGATCCAAGTATTACTCTTTATCAAGGGAAAGGTTGTGAAGCTTGTGGATTTACTGGGTATGAAACACGCAAGGGAATTTTTGAGCTTATGGAAATAGACGATGAAATTCGTCGTATGGTTGTGACTAACCAATCCGCTAATACTATTGCCCAGTATGCACGTAAACAGGGAATGAAAACTTTGAGAGAAGATGGTTTTGACAAGGTCCTAACGGGGACTACTACCTTAGATGAAGTTTTACGAGTGACCCAAGACGTTTGAGCTGATGGACTTTAGTGGCGATATGATGTAAGAGACAATATTTATCAGCAGGTAACACTGAGAAAATAAATGGCAATTTTTTTTTACAAAGCCCTAGAAAAAAGTGGTGGTACGGTGGATGGCGAGTTGGAGGGTTCAGACGATAAGACTGTGGCCCTTAAACTTCAGAATATGGGCCTAATGCCTATCCATATTGGAACCAAACAATCAGTTCGACCATGGGATCTTCAAATTCAATGGCCCTTTGGTGGGGTTAGTTCCAAAGATGTAATGTTTTTTACACAGGAACTTTCAACCTTGGTAAATGCCGGGTTGCCCTTAGATCGAAGTCTGGTCATTTGTAAGGAGCTTTCTGATCAACCACGGCTTCAGTTTGTTGTAGGGGATATTCTGGAAGGTATTAGACAAGGAAAGTCTTTTGCAGATAGTCTTTCAATGCATCCCAAAGCTTTTTCCAGGCTTTATATTAATATGGTCAGGGCTGGAGAAGCGAGCGGTTCGTTACCTACTGTGTTGGATCGGTTAGTTGAGTTTCAACAGTCAGCAGATGAGTTAAAAAGCTATTTAATTTCTTCATTGATATACCCGTCTCTCTTGACATTTGTTGGTGGGGCCTCAGTGATTGTCCTACTTAATTATGTCATACCCAAGTTTGCTGAAGTTTTTCAAGATGTTGGACAGTCTTTACCACTACCCACCCAGATACTTCTAACAATAAGTGAGACGACCAAAACTCATTGGTGGTGGGGAATCGTGGGTGCTGGAATTTTTTTATTTATTTTTTCTCGGTTTATTGCAACTAACAAAGGTCGGCTTTTTTGGGATAAGCTCAAGTTAAAGATTGCAATCTTGGGACAAGTATTTAGCAAGATAGAAGTAGCTAGAATTTCTAAAACGTTAGGAACTTTAATTCATAATGCTGTACCGTTAGTTCAATCCCTCAATATTGTAAAGGAAATTACTGGAAACAAGGTGATAGCCAATGCTATCCAAGAAATTTCTGAAGGTGTTAAGGAAGGTGAAGGAGTAGCTGTGCCAATGAAAAGGACTGGAGTTTTTCCGCCTTTAGCAATTCACTTAGTAGAAGTCGGAGAGGAAACCGGTCGTTTAGATGCTATGTTGCTAGAGTTGTCGAGGGTCTATGATAAAGAGGTTCGTTCCTCTATCAAAAACTTGATTACTCTTTTTGAGCCCCTCATGATTCTTGTGATGGGAATTATGGTAGGCGCCATTGTAATTTCGATGTTACTAGCCATTGTAAGTATTAATGAAGTGCCGTTGTAAGGAAAATACCTAAAGTCAGATACAGATAACAAAACTAGGAGTAATAGCTATGCGAGTCAAAATAGATAATGTAAGCAATCAAACTTTAGTTAGTCAAAAACATTGTCAAATTCAGAAACAACAAAGAGGGTTTACCTTGATTGAGCTTCTTGTTGTCATGGTTATCATAGGTCTGCTTGGCGCCTTAGTGGGGCCCCGGCTTTTCAAAAATGTAGGTCGAAGCAAAATAACAGCAGCTAAAACTCAAATAGCAATGTTTCAATCAGCCTTGGGACAATACAAACTGGAAGTAGGTAGCTTTCCTGCCACTGAGGAGGGATTAGCCGCCCTTAGAACTAAACCAGTCTCAGCGGATTATTGGGATGGCCCTTATTTACAAAAAGATGTTCCTCTTGATCCCTGGAATAGAGAATATTTGTATCGATATCCCAGTGAAAATGGAGATGAACCTGAAATTATTTCTTATGGCCTAGATGGGCGAGAAGGTGGAGAAGGTGAAAATTCGGATATTTTCAGTTGGCAATAGTTTCCCGTTAGGCACGGGAAATGAGAGTTGTATCGAGGATAATTATCCAGCTTGGGTCAATCCTACGCCAAGGAAACATTCCAATCATGGGTTTACTCTTTTGGAACTGCTTGTCGTCATGCTGATACTGACCGTACTTATTTTAGTAGCAGTTCCCTCTATAACTCGTGGTCTGGCAAGTTTGCGATTGGAGAATTCTTCTAGACAAATAGCTGCAGCCTTGAGGGTTGCAAGAGCAAAGGCTATCCGCAAGCAAGAGATATATTTCATGGAATTTGATATGAATAAAGTGCAGGTTACGCTTGCCTGTCCAGGTAATGGTTATCAGAAAATATTTTCTTTACCAGAGGGAATTTCGTTTTCTAAAGTAACTTTATTAAATGAAAAAAAAAATGTGAAAGTCAGTTCGCGAAAACCTGTTACTTTTTTCTTTTTACCTAATGGAATATCACAAGCTTTTGAAGTGAGGTTAAAGAATGAACGGGGTAGAGAATTTAAGATTATTCAGGATGCTCTACTTAAAAATTCTCCTCGCATTGAAGAAGTTTTAATAAAGAGATGAAGAAAAATATAATTCAACTGCCAAAAAGGACTACCCAACCAGGTATTTCTGGTCCCCTTTTTTCCCAAGAGGGTTTTAGTCTTATGGAAGTTTTAGTTGCAGTAATGATTGTTGGGATTACATTTGTGACTCTTTTCGAACTATTATCCTCTTCAATGCAGACAGTCACCCGGATTCAAGATAGAGAACAGCTAGTCCGACTTGGTCAATCCAAGCTTAATGAACTAGTTTTAGAAGCAAATCAAGGGCAGATTATCGAATCATCTGGGAATTTTGGCACTGAACATAGGTGGCAAGCAAAAATAGAAAATTTTGACTCAGGTGAGAGGACGGCTAAAACTCCTTATTACAGGGTTGTTAGGATTTTTCTGAAAATAATTGGGGAGAAGGGTAAGGGAGAAAAAGAATTTCTATTAGAAACTCTAACTTGGACCCCAAACGGATAGACATGTTTACGCAATATTCTAGATCCAAAAAAAGTCATAGAGGGTTTACTTTAATGGAATTACTGGTGAGTTTTTTAATCATTGGGGTTGTGTCAGTTGTTGTCCATTTAGGTTTCCGGATTGGAATTAATTCTAGAGAAAGTGCTGAAAATGGTTTGCAGCAAGTCAGGACTACTGAAGCAATGTTAGATCTTATTCATCGGCAAGTTGGTTCAATGGTTCCTTATACTTCACATCAAGAATATCAGGGCAATCCAGCAACAGTGTTACTATTCCAAGGAGACCCCCAGCTAATGCGCTTCGTATCAACATTCTCCTCTCGGTCTCGAAGTTCAGGAGGCTTGTACCTTGTGGAATATTTTATTTCTAAGCGGGCTAGAGGACAAACATTAGAACTTCGTGAGCAACCACTTCCTCAAGATGAAGAGTTATTAGGTACTATAATTTTGGGGGTGTCACGCACCGATGACAATCTTTTTGTTGCTCAATTTGGAGCGTTTAATCCCCGATCTGCATCCAGCAAATCTAATTCTCAATCCATTAAGCTTCTTGAGAATCTAGCTGAAATAGAATTTGTTTATCTTCAACGTCAGGAAGAAGAACACGATGAAGTTGGACTCAATTCAGGAGGAGGGATTTCTTATATGCCAGGGGCTGCAGGCTTACTGGCTTTAGCAGAATCATTGGTGTCTACTGAACAGTGGCGAGAAAAACTACCTGCAGGATTTCAGATGAAACTCAAATGGAAAAGGAAAAGCCAACCTCCTTTAGGAACTAATAATTTTTCAGTTTGGGTTCCGATTCAAGTGGGGTAAGGAACAAAAGGGATGAGTAACTGTTATCAAACAATTAGTGAAGAGAATGCTAAAAAGGAAAACAAGGGTATCATTCTGATTACCTTACTTTGGGTTCTGGTTGGACTTTCTTTGTTGGCTTTTAATTTGGCTGCTACGGTGACAATGGAAGCTGATCTTTCTCGGTCAGTAGGAGATGCAGAGCAGGCTTATTTCTATGCCCGGGGAGGAATTGAGGCAGTTCTCTATCTGATTGCCTATCCTGACAAAGACATCAAAAAACAGGAAGCACTTTTTCCATTTGCTAATGGTCAGAATCACTACTTGATGAGTAATGAAAAAATGATATGTCATCTGACGCTACAAGATGAAACAGGGAAATTGGACCTTAACTTTATTGAAGAAGAAACGCTAGAAAGACTCCTGTTAGGTTTAGGTGTGGCTGAGTCCCCAAAAGCATTGATCATAGAATCTCTTCTTAAGAGAAGAAAGCCTTCTCAAGAGGTAGGAAGCCTTAATTCAAAACAGATTAAGAGGTTTCGTTCTGTAGAAGAACTACTATCTATTAATGGAGTGAGTCGAGAATTAATATACGGAGTTCCAAAGAAACTAAAAGAGGATAAAGTAGGATTCCAGCCGGGGCTCATCAAATTTCTAACAGTTTACTCGGGATCCCCTCAGGTTAATATCAACTATGCAGCTCCAGAAGTGTTGGCAGCGCTGCCGGGTATGACTGAGGGTCGAGCTCAACAAATTGTGCAGGCTAGGAAAAAAGAAGTTTTGATGGCTGAAGATGTGACGGCTTTAGTTTCGTCGGAGGCTTTGTCCCTAACGAGGACAAAGTCTTCCAAGACTTATTCAATTATAGCGACTGCTTGGTTAAGGGGTTCGTCAACCCGTCGAAGTATTAAGGTTGTGGCTAGAAGTCATACTTCAGCCAAAGGTGGTCACAGACGTTTGGTTTGGTACGATGAATATTGGCCTTCAGAAGCTGAAACAAGTTTAGCTTCTGTTTCTGAGTTGAAACTAACTGGACTGCAGAGATGATTATAAATCAAAAACTAACTGATCTTTCTGGGCTGAGACAAGTTGTGACTGAATATAGTTTAGGTGTTTGGGTAAATGATGATGTGTTGCACCTAACACTCCTTTCTTCTCGGTTTAATCGTTGGAAATGGGTTGATTATTTTGTTGTCGAGGACATAGCAAGTAAACAATCTTCTGAGTTGCAACGTAAGATCAAGAATTTTCTAAAAAAGAATCGAGTCACTCGATATCAATGTAGCCTTGCCTTAGCTCGACGAGATGTAGTTCTTCGTCACTTAGAGCTTCCCAAAGAAACTGAGGAAAATTTGGATAAGGTTGTTGAGTATCAACTTTTGAATCTACTACCATCTGAAGATGAAACCATCAGTTATGATTACGTATCAACTAAGAAAGATTCTAAGTCTGATACAATACAGGTAACAATTTTCATTGTTCTTCAGTCGATTCTTGATAAATACCTTAATTTTTGTCAACAGCTTGGAGTTCGAGTTGACCGGGTCGTTCCTCTTTCCGTAGCAATTGCTAACTATTACCTTGAGTCTCCAATACCAAGTAAGAAGTCGATAGCTCTTGCTGGATTTCTCACAACTTCTTCAGGAGAACTAGTGGGATTATCTAATCAACATCTTCAAAGTTCCCGAGAATTAACATTCCTTACAGAAAATTTGACTGAGGCTTTGAAAAAAGAAGGTGAACTTTTTCAAGGCCAAGCACATCTTTCCATTGGAGAACCACTGAATCTATTCCTTTTGGGTGAAGTGCCCGAGAAATTAAGGTCGAATGATAATTTAATAATCCACCGCTTACCCTATCCTGTAGGGTTCCAAGCTAGAAGTGCACTGAAATCTGATGATAAAAATTCTGGAGGAGTCTTGCCGTCAGTGCTGTCAGCTACTTCTGGACTTAATAAGAGCATGCCAATTAGTCTAAATTTGCTGCCATCCGATCAACGTGTTCAGCATTCGGTTTGGGAGTGGGTTCCAACTTATATTTTATTGGGAATTAATCTTTTATTATTGATTGCACTTGTGTTTAGAGGATCTTTTCAACTACAAGATTATTTATCTCAGGTAGCTGGTGAGGTAGCTAGGTTGGAGCCTAAGGTAAAACAAGCTCGGGAAATAGAATCCAAGTTATCTGGATGGAGAGACAGAAGAGATTTTTTGTTGTCTCATAAGTTGAACACTCGACAGATCTGCTTAGCTTTGAACGAATTATCTACAATTCTTCCTAAGAATTCCATGGTTACTAATCTAGTGCTGAAGGACGGTGTGTTAGAGATCAGAGGATGGTCGCTTACAGCCGCAGCTATTCCCAAAATTTTAGAGGATTCTGAGTATTTTGAACAAGCAGAAGTTATTTCGGCAATTACTAGGCAACCTTCAGGACGGGAACGTTATGGTATTCGTGTGAAGTTAACAAATCAAAAGCAACTTCTTTAAAAGGGTGGTGACTGTAGTTAACAAGTGAACTGAAAGTTTTAATTATTCTAGATTATTTCGAGACCTACTAATAACTATGATGAAAGTATCTCAACGAGAAAAAAGACTGCTTTGGATAACCGGTATAGCGGTGCTCCTCTATTTACCAGTAGATTTGGTTATTCTTCCCTGGTGGGATTCCAGATCTGAAGAAGCTGAAAAAACAAGGATTCAGGAAAAACGACTGGTTAATTATCAAAGGATTCTCAAAGATAATGGGGCCTTCGAGGATGAGTTTCCTCGGATACGTCAACAAGTGGCTGATTTAGAAAAAGGGCTACTTGATAGTGATAGCAATTCATTGGCGGGTGCAGAGATTCAGGGTTTAGTGAGAAACATGGCAATTGGTATAGGACTGGTAGTTCATAGCACTGATTTGTTGGCAGAACAGAAAGTGAATGACCAGTATACTAAGATTTCTACTAGAATTCTTTTAAGGGGTTCCATTGATCATTTGGTAAGTTTTTTGGTTGCCCTAGAGACTGGGCAAAAATTATTGTTTCTTGAAGAAGTTCAGATAGATCCGACTCATCAAAATGTGCCAAAAGAAAAAAAAATACGTGCGACCTTGACGCTATCAGGTCTGAAATATTCTGAACCCGTTCAGTCTTCGGAGAATCAATCCTAAAAAGGTCCATCACTATGTCAATTTTGAGGAAAAAAAGTCAGTTATTGAATTTGTTACTTCTGATTCTCGGGATTTGTTTATCTATTCTATTGTGGAATCAATGGACTCATTTTAAAGCAGAAAATAATTTGAACAAAATCTCCGGTAAATTATTGACTGAATCTAATGGATTGAGAAAGGAGTTGCAAACTTCAAGCCCTTCTAACTATAAGGGAATTGTTGAACACCATTTATTTCATTTTCATCGGAACAACCTCATTCCAGAAGATCCTAAACCAGTTGTAGTAGCAGCTGTTGAAACAAAGGTAGTAAAACCCAAGCCTGTTCTAATGGGTACGATGGGTTTTGGTAAGAACACTTATGCATTAATGGTTTCAAGAGAATCCGTGGGGAAAACCAAACTTTATCGACGGATCAAGATTGGTCAGTCAATGGATGGATTTACCTTGGTTCAAATTCTTATGGACAAAGTAGTTATGCAATCTGAAGATGGCGTAGTAGAAATTCGCATCGATGAGGGAGCAAAAAACGTACCTCAATCTAGAAGTAGAAAGCCTAAGTCGCGAAGAACTGCTCGTAAGACAGTCCGTGGAATTGGGACAACACGTTCTACTAGGTCAACAGTAAGCTCAAGCTCAAGCAGCAGAAAAGAACCAATTACCAAGAATAACCAAGGAATGCCCCCAACTACATCAGTACCTGTTGGAACGGTAGTAAATGGCAAACGTCTAGTCGAAGTACCTTCTCCATTTGGCCCTACCAGGACCTGGGTTGAAGTAAATCCTAAAAGAAGAAGATAAGGCTGTTCAATAGAACAAGCAAATAGTAGAAAAAGTTTTAGACTTTTTTAGCCTGACTTGCGTCTTTTATTAATAAGGGAACAGATTGAGATTTGTCTGTTTTCTTAGTTAAGTTCATTTAAATCAGGAAATTACAAAATTAAAAGTGAAAGATGAAATTGATCAAAAAAGGCCAGGAATTAAATGATCATTAAAATGGATTCATTTATCTGGATAAATCTTAAAAGAAATCTCTTTTCCTTAATAGTTTCAGGGTTCTGTTTATGTCTGTTTGCTTCTGCCCAAGATGAAAGTAGGAAGTCAGAAGATAAAGAGAAGTCAGAAATTGTAAAAGAGAATCAAACTGAAACGAGTTCTTCCGGTGTAGCAGATTCAGAAATAGAATATATAGAAATTCAGACTCCTTTCGGGGTGGTTCGTACCGCTCGAGAAAAAAAATCAGGCACCAAGGCATCTTCTCCTAAGGCTAATATTCCCAAAGAATCAACTGGTCAAGAAGGTATTTCCACTCCAAACGAAGAAATAACTTCCCAAGAAACAACTTCCCAAGAAACAACTTCCCAAGAAAGAGAACTTTCTTCTCAAGAACCGACTGTTTCTCCAGCTAGCTCAGAAAATGACAAAGACTCAGCAGCTAATAAGACTGCTGAATTACCCGAGGATTCCTTCCACATTAAGATCAAGTTTGTGGGAGATGGACTTATTGGTGAGAAGGCAAGAATAGAGTTTTTCAAAAAGGCGAGAGAGGATTTATTTTATAGGTTGTCTGGTTACACTATAACTAATCTGGATTACGAAAAGATAGAGACTGGTGATTCTTCATATCTGAGCTCTCCGTATCTGACTGTTCGGGTAGATCAGGCAGCCTTAGATTTCATTAATCAAGGAGCTTTACGCCCAGATCTGGATGCTATAACGCCTTTAATTGAATCGGTCAAAGAGGTTTCGGATCTACTTCAAGAACCTTCAAGAGAAAATTTGCCTCAAACCCCAAGGCCAACCAGTGAAACTAGCGTAGCCGGAAATAATGGAGAAGCTGATGCGAGCCCATCTGCTTCTTCAACTGTCCGTTTTGCTTGTATGGACTGTGACCTGCTTGAATTCATTCGTAATCTTGCGGCTGAGCTCAAACTTAATTATGTGTTAGATCCAGATGTCCAGGGTTTTGTCAATATCCATACTTACGGAGAAATGAAACGCAGTGAGTTAATGTCTGTATTGGAGACGGTACTTCAAATCAATGGTGCAGCTATTGTTAAGACGGGGTCTTTTTATCGAATCCTTCCTAGTGAAGGTGCCAAACAACTTCCCCTAGAAATTGTAACAACAGGTGAGAAGGGAATGGTAAAGGAAGGTCGGGTGCTTCAAATTGTCCCGATGCAGTTTGTTTCAGCTGCAGACATGTCAGGAATATTGACTCCCTATTTATCAGATGGGGGTGATATTACTTACCACCAAAAGGCTAATTTTCTTCTTATTACAGAAACTCCGAGCAACTTAAAAAAGTTACTTGAGCTTATAAATATTTTTGATGCTGATGTTTTTGCTGACAAACGAGTTCAACTTTATTCAATTAAACATGGTCTAGCTAAGAACTTGATTGACGATCTGGAAAATATTTTTGAGGGTTATGCTTTGTCGGATCAATCCGCCATCAGATTTGTCTCTATTGACAGGATTAATGCAGTCCTTGCTATTAGTTCAAATTATAGAAGTTTCGGTCAAGTTGAAAAGTGGGTTAAAAAGCTTGATCATCCCGGGGCAGTGAGTCAAGGAGTTCGAAACTATATTTTTAAAATTCAGAATGGTGAAGCCAAGAATATAGGTGAGCTGCTTTTAGAGATGTATGGTGAGCTTGCAGAAAATCGGTTTGGAACTAAAGAATCTCCAGATGAATCTATGCCGGTGGAATCATCGACAACAGACATGGCTGTGTCTGGAGAATATAGTTCAGATACAGTTCAATCCGCTAAAACACTAGGTAGATTCTCTCAAGGAGAAATAAAGATAGTTGCTGATGAGATCAATAATGTCTTAATTGTTCAATGTAGTCCTGAGGATTATGAACCAATTAAACGCACCATTATGGAGTTGGATCGAGTTCCGAAGCAAGTACTGATTAATGTTAAAATTTATGAAGTTGTCCTATCGGATGATCTATCAATGGGTATTTCATATTTCCTGCAAAATCGAAATAATCCAACTGTTTCTAGCCCATCAGCCACTGCTGGTAACAGAGTTGCTTTTGGGAATTCCTCCTTCCAATCTGGAAGCGGTCTTGATACGGCAGCCAAGGTTTTGATTGGGGATACTCGAGAGTTAGTATCTTTTTTAAATGCTCAGGAGAATAGGAGCCGGTCGAGGGTTTTATCAGCCCCTTCTATAATTGCTTCCGATAATGTTGCTGCGCATATTCAAGTGGGGACCCAGATACCAATGTTAACTTCTCAAGGTATGGTTCCAGGCGGAATGTCAGGGGGGAGCAGTATTTTTAATAATACTATTCAAAACCGAGCGACTGGAGTAATTTTAAATGTGACTCCCAGAATTAATGCTTCTGGTTGGGTAACCCTAAAAGTTGAACAAGAAGTTAGCAGTCCAGGACCTCCACCCGCAGGTATGGCTATTCAGTCTCCTTCCATCAACATTCGGAGTGTACAAACGCAAATTACAGTTAAGGATGGTCAAACTATTGCCATTGGAGGAATCATCTCTGAGTCAAAGGGCTTAACTAGAGATAGGGTGCCTCTTTTGGGTCGCATTCCGGTGGTTGGGTTACTCTTTGGAAATACTAAGAAGACCGACAGTCGGACGGAACTAATCGCATTGATTACTCCTCATGTGATTGATGATATAGAAATGGTTGCTGATTTAAACAAGGAACTTAAATCTCGACTAAGAGAAATAAAAAAAATACTTCGTCAGGAAGAAAAAGATCAAGAAAATAAAGCTTCAAATAAAAAGACCTCTGATAATGATTAAGATAGTTTCAAAGAAACCAAACTGGTTAAATTTCTACTGTTAAACTCCTAAAAACATTTTCTCTCCAAGTGATGTTACATCTTATCTTTATGGTTTAAGACCATATTATAGGTAAGAGGTGTAAACTTTTATAAAAGGATGGTTCAAATAGTCTATGGAATTTCCATAGATTCACAATTAAACCAAGTTAAAGTGGTTTTATTTTCCGAGATTTCGTATTGAAATCCGATTAAATCCATAATATTCCATGATATAAGTTAAATAGAAGATGCTACCAAAGAAGCATGAAAAATAATTTAAATAATAAAGATAATAAAATCAGTGATTTAAATAAAAATATAGCGAAATATTGTTTTTGGCATTTTGATTGCATATAATTACTATTGTAGGGAGTATTGCGTAGGAAGTTATTTTGAGAATTTGTCTGGGGGAAGGTGTTTAGGGCAAATAAATTTATCTTACGGCTAAGTGAATAAGTTTTAAGATTTAATTCATAATTGAACAGTTTTTAGTAAAGTTGAAACACTAATAAAAGATGGTCGTAAAATCTCTGGTTTGGGAATAGTTAAATAACCTAATATAGTGATGTTTGAGAGCAGTAAAAAAAATCTTGACATCCTATTTAGCCAATGTTAATTTACGACTGGTTTCATAACATAATTAATAAGTTAGCCGTAGATTGAAGTATAAATCTCGAGTGGTTGAAGGAGGTGAGGAGATCTATTAAGAATTTTTAATAACACCGAGGCAAGCCGCTCGGGAAATAGATGGTCAATCTACACCGGAAAAATGTAGATTAATTTTTTTAAGATTAATTTTTTTAAGTTTTTTATGTTGAATAACAATCATTAAAAGAGGAGAGACAATGCGAGCAAAAGCAAAATTTCTGATATGCGCGCTACTGACATTGGGTCTATTAGTTCCAGTCGCCAATGCACAGATCGTTCATACAGTTACGCAGGGAAATGAAGAGGTAGTGCAATATGGTTTAAACGAAGTGTTAGGTGAAGTCCGCTTAACCACCGTTTCTGGTACAACAATTGCCAGTACCATATCTATTACCTATTCGGGAGTTACTATTGCTAACCTCCCAACAGGATATCCTGTAATTTCTTCTGGTGTAGTCACGTACCCTAATGGGATTACGTTGACTTGTACCGGAGGCTATTCGACATCCTGTGATAACCAGGCCACCAAAATTACTGGTAGTAATACAGCTGCTGGTGGACAAATCATTATCACAATTGCAGGAAGCTTAAGTCCTGCTGCTAATGATTTAATTTCCATTAACGGTGTTCGAGCGGATGTATCTGCTAAAGCAGTTGCTGCAACTGTGGGAGCAACCATCCAATCAACTCCTTCAAATGCCAATCTTTTCAATATTGTTAGCGTCACGGTTGCAACTGTCAACGGAACAATGACAGCAACAACCACTGGTGTGACAACAAAAAATTGTACTACGCCAACCAATCCTAGCATTAAAATTAGTGAAGGGTTTGCAGGTGCATTTGTTGAGCATACTAGTCCTACGGCGAATGCTCGTTCCCGTTATGGTGCTACATTAGATACAACCGTTGTGTTAGCCGTTACAGGCTTGCCAACAGGTGTAACGCTGACTTGGCCAGCCACTATCACTGCTTCAGCAGCCACAGCTTCAGGAGCAACACTTGTGTTAGCTGCCGGCTCAACATCCGCAGCGGCAACCTACGGTTTTAACACAACCGATCAATCCGCTAGTGATGCTGTTGCAGAATCATTCACTATCACTCCAACTGTTGCTGTGACCTTGGCTTCGGCCTTCGCTCAGGCAACAATTACAGCTGATGTAGGCCCTGCAGTTGCTACTACCTTCCCAGGTTATGCAGCTCCTGTGACTACGGCAGCTAACTTTGTTAACAACACCAAGTGTGTAACTTATCTGCTCTTCCCATTCGTAACCTGTCAGAAGACAACCGGATTCACAACAGGTATTGCAATTGCAAATACGAGTAAGGATGACACTGCATTTGGTGGACTTACCACTTCTGGTGGTCAAGCACAAAGTGGAGCCATCACTTGGTACGGCTATCCTTCAAGTACGAAGACTGCTGATGGAAGTAGTGGAACTCTAGGAAGTGTCATTACGACCATTACCAGTGCTAGCCTGGCTGCCGGTGACACAAGCTCTGTCACTTGCGATGCTCAGACCGGCTTTAATGCTTTCGAGGGATATGTTATTGCAAAGGCTGACTTCCAGTTTGGTCATGGATTTGCCTTTGTCCTTGGTAAGTACAACACCGGAAGCACCTTTGATGTGGCGCACGGTTACCTTGCATTAGTAGTGCCCGATCCAGCGGTCACCGCAAGAACAACCTCGTCCGGTGGAGAATCACTAGGTCAGTAAAGATTACCTTGCAGTAAGCTGACAAGGGTAGCCCAGTGTAAGCTGGGCTACCCTTTTTTTATTGTTAAGTTTGTTGGAGGAAGCAGGGAATGAAAAACAAAATAGAATATGTTCTGGTGATCGGTGTTTTAATTCTGCTGTGCTCTAGCATATTCCCATTGGAGATGGCTGGTACGCCTGGAAGTGAGATTGAAAAATTAAAGAGTCGAGTATCTGAGTATTTTACAGCGTTACACAATGGACAGATTGAGGTCGCTCGAGAATTGATCCATCCTCAATCCAGAAAAAGTCAAAATGCTGGTCAGCTAGGAGATTCTCGCATGATAGGTTTTGATATTTTGCGAGCTGATCTTGAAGAGGGTGGGAACTCAGCCATCGTTGAGATTAGTCGTGTAGCTTTGGGACCAGCTGTTGTTGGACGAATTAGAGTAAGAGAAAAGTATCGGTGGAAACTTGTTTCAGGAGAATGGTTTTTTGATCCAAATGATACACCCATGAGTGACTCATTAATTTTTCGTGACTACTATCATAAAAAGAATGCAGACCGAGCTACGGCAAAGAAGAATGGTGAACCCCCTATTCCTTTAGAGGTAGAGTTTGATGAAAAAGTGTTTGATTTTGGAATTGCAATAAAAGGAACATCTCTCAAAGTTAAGTTCCCATTTGATAATCTTGCTAAAGAAAAGATTACGGTTGAGAAGATTTTTTTCCCAGAATGGTTTATTAAGGATGTAACTAAAGTTAGAAATTTAAAACCAGGGGAAAGTGGAGAAATTTTACTTGACCTAGATACATCCAAGTTTCTTGGCGATGTCAGGCAAGATATTTTTGTTCAGTTTGAGCCCATCAAAGAGTTAATAAAACTGACTATTGAAGGCAAGGTATATAGAGAGGAAGATATGTCTGATACTACGAAGAAGTTAGTAAGGAAGGAGTTAGTAAAGTAGCAATTAGGTTGGTCCTTATGGTGAGTTTTGCTTAGCTATTAGTCGCTTTGCTTCCACGATAAAAGGATTGTCTAAATCACCTTCCCACCTTGTCAAGAACTCTTTAAAGCATAAGGTGCTAGTCTGAGAATCACCTAATCTTTCATAAGCTAGACCCATGTTAAACCAAGCCTGATTGTAATTAGGATTTTGGTTTAAAGCTAGTCGGTAATTGTTAATTGCCTTTTGAAATTGACCATCCCTTGCATAAACCACCCCAAAGTTAAAGTAGATCTCAGAGTCT
This sequence comes from Terriglobia bacterium, assembly GCA_022452285.1. Lineage (GTDB taxonomy): Bacteria > Acidobacteriota > Terriglobia > Versatilivoradales > Versatilivoraceae > JAKUNG01. Next base: position 47,798 of record JAKUNG010000013.1, read on the forward strand.
ACTATTTTCTCCGAGTCTATCCGGACACCTTCTATAAGAGAGACAGCCTCATCAACTTTTTCTTGGCCAAGACGAAATAGGGCTAGATTACTTCTGGCTTCAAGATTGGAAGGATTTACATTAACAGCTCGAATGAAAACTTGTTCTGCAGCCCTGGGATTTTCATTTTTCATATGAGCTGACCCTAAATTAATCCAAACTCGGACACTATCAGGGTATTTTTGGGCATTGTCCTCCCACAATGAAACCTCACTTTTCCAAGTATGGTTGCGTTGATAGGTTAAAAACACGCTGATTACTGCAACCAAGACTAGGGCATACCTAACTAATGAAACTGAAATAATAGGCGACTTTCGAGGGTATATAGTGATCAATGGTGTCAACAAGGCGCAAAAAAATCCAATGGAAGGCAGATATACACGGTGTTCAAAGGCCATTTCAAGGGGAAAGATCGACGATTCTGTCAAAAGTCCTATGAAAAACCAAAATATCCAAAATGAAACAAAGGGAATTTGATGAATAGCAAAAACACCGATGCCCAAAAGAATACATAGAAATAAAATTGAGGGTAATGTTGTTGAAGGCGAAAAAATTGAAGTTGAAATTTGGACCTCATGATGTAAAGCTAACCGAGATGGTAAAGGGAACAATAACTGAGAGACATACATGGTTATTACTCGGGGTTGAGTCAGTAACCGTTCAGACATGGAGAAATCTCGACTGGAGTAATCTGTTTGTAATCTTTGAGGTATCTGCATTTTCCAAAAGAGCATTGAGCCCGTTAGGATTATTATACTTAGCCAAATAACAAGAACAGAGGTTTTCATACCCGATTTTTGTCTACATAGAAATTCGTATGTCCAAACAATAAGAGGAAAAACAAAAGCATTTTCCTTGCTACCAAAAGCAAGTAGAAGGCTAGTTAGAGAACCTAACAGAAAAAAATAATTTCGGAACTGGGTTGTAGATTTTTTCCAAAGTAGATAAAAAATGAAAGACAGCAGTGAAAACAAACAGGCTAATAGTGTCATTCTTTGAACAATCAGTGTAACAGCCTGGGTTTGCATCGGATTAAATGCCCATAGTGAGGCAACAAAAAAGGAAAAAAGATTAAGGTGGTGAACAAGTAAATTGGGATAAAAAATCTTCGTTACCAGTCGTATCATCCAAAATACAAGCCAGGTATTGACACAGTGCAGAAAGATGTTAACTGAATGATAGGGTTTAGGATCTAAATCTGATAGGAAGTAGTTTAAAGCGAAGGTCAAATAGGAAATGGGTCGTGTCCCTCCAATCTCACTGCTAAGAGCGGAGGTTATTGTGTTTAACGAAAGATCTTTTACTTGAATCGCCTTATTGTTCAGAATGTTAGGACCATCATCAAAATGCCACCCTGCATTAAAGGCATTAAGGTAAGCAACTATAATTGTTACCAGGAGTAACAGGCAATAGTGCAACGGAAAAATTTTAGGAGGATTCGACTGTCCTTTTGCTTTCTTTCTTTTGGGTTTGGAGTGCATTGATAAATTACAAAACTGACGTAAAGATCTACTATTGAACGTAGTCATTTGACTATAGTTTAATAGTTGTTAAATCCATACGGAACCCCACTTCAAAGTAATCAGATTATAGAAATAGGGCTAGTTTCTTTTGTTTTTAAGTTTCAATAACTAAAAAGCCAAGATAATATTTTGTTAACTCAGATAGAGGTTTCTCTTTGTTGAAATAAGTATTCCTAGAGAACCCAAAGTTAGATTGTACCAGACTCATTCCCAAATGGAATGATAAGCATTTTCTCCTTTTAGAAAGTCAATGACTAAAAAAAATTATAGAAACTGTTTGGAACACTGAAATACAAGCTATCCGCTTGACAGTGGTAAAAGCATTTTTTTATGATCTCAAAAAAATACTGATGGAATTAGATTCAATGAAAAAACAGCACATTTTGGCGATGGTTTTTCTTTGTTTAGCAGGAGGACTAGTCTATATCAATACATTACAGTATGAGTTTGTGTGGGATGACAATTATCAAATTGTACGAAATCCTTATCTAAACCAAGATGAGCCTGTTACAAGAATTCTCACAACTGATGTTTGGGGTTATACAAAGCCAGGACAAAAAGGGATTTCAAATTATTATCGCCCCCTACAAATGTTGTCTTATCGCTGGATTAATTCTATTTTTGGATTAGATCCTTTTTATTTTCATCTAGCCAATATATGTTTTCATTCTTTAGTCGTGATTTTATGCTATGCCATCTTCTGGTACTTGACTAAGAATTTTCTGTTGGCAACTATAGGGGCCTGTTTGTTTGCATTACATCCAATACACACCGAGGCTGTTGCATGGATTGCAGCTCTTCCTGAGCTAGGTTGTGCTCTGTTAATGTTTTTTTCGTTTTTGTTCTTTCTCATGACTAAATCAGATTCTTCGTTGATGATAAATCAGTTGGCAAGTAAAAATGTCGAAGAGACTTCTTTCCTAGAAAACAGTCAGTTTCTCAGACAACATCGATCATTTATACTGTGGTGTGGTTCACTTATTTCCTTTATGTTTGCATTGCTGTGGAAAGAAATGGCTCTGACGTTTCCCATTTTAGTGGCGGCTTATCAGTTTGTCATGCCCAGAGGGTCTAATAGTGTAATAGTAAGGCTTTGGTTGGCAATGAGGCAGTCACTTCCTTATCTGGGGGTTGTGGGTTTTTACCTATGCTGGCGTTACTATATTTTAGGATTTATTTCCCGAAGACAACAAGCACTGGAACTAAATCCAACAGAATTTGTTCTTAGCAGCTTCCAGTTAGTTTCAAAATATTGGTTGAAGTTATTTCTTCCTATTGAACTGAATAGTTTTTACGTTTTTGAACCAGTGCGCTCTTTTGCCGAATTTTGGAGTCTAGCCTCAATTGGATTTTTGATTCTTGCTGGTTTTATTTTATGGATTTCCTTCAGGAGAGCTCCATTATGCTGTTTCTTGGTGATGTGGATTTTCATAAGCCTGGCACCGGTGCTGAATTTGGCTGGGGTGGGGATTAATGTTTTTGCTGAACGTTATCTTTATATTCCGTCTCTTGGATTTTGTCTGCTTTTGACTTGGACAGTTTTTACGTTCAGTGCCAAGATCAAGGGTGGAAAACCATGTGCTATTGGATTCTTTCTAATAACAATGGTTTTATATGGAGTGCAGACTTATTCACGGAACCAAGTATGGCAGAATGATTTTAGTTTATACTCCCAAACTGTTCTTGATTCTCCAAATTCTTCTCTTATACGAAATTGTTACGCTCAGGTTTTATCCTCAGAAAAAAACGATCCGGAAGCGGCTGAACAACAATATCGCTTGGCTATTGAAATAGGAAATCAGAGTCGACCCAAGGATCTTCAACAGATAGCTAATGCCTTTGGAGGTTTAGGGGGCATTTATGCGCAGAAGGGACAATATGAAAAGGCTTTGGAGGCTGTTGAAAAAGGCATAGCAACGGGTAATTACCCTGTAACGACTGGAATTGGCTATGGTCTTGCCCTAATGCATCTGGGTAGGTTTGAGGAGGCGGCTTATGCTCTTCGAGCTATTCACAAAATCCATCCTAATGATGAACTTGTATTAGATGCCTTAGGAGTTATTGCACTTGGGAAAAAAGAATTTGACCAAGCAGTTGTGTTTTTTAAAAAGGCCATTAGAATTGTGCCAAATTTTGCCAGTGCCCATAACAATCTTGGTCGGACCTACCTAACAATGGGTCATTCTAACAAGGCTATAACAACTCTTAAAAACGCTATTTCAATTAGTCCTAATGACCCTGTAATTTTAACCAACCTAGGCACTGTTTTGGTTGATCTTGGACGTACATCAGAAGGAATTAAATATCTTGAACGTGCAATTCAGATTGCTCCTAATTACCAGCCCGCAAGCAAGTTACTTAAGTCCTTTCGTTAATGTGAGTTATCCTAATGCCCAACTATTTCTGATAAAGTTGTTGGGATGATGTTAGATTGGTGTAGTAGCTTTCTTGACATAATTGCTGGATTTTCCTTGAAAAAAGTAGAGAGGACAATTAAAAGAAAATGAAAAATTGGAAATTTACCAGATCATATTTTTGATCTGATATGTTACATTTTAGGTCTAAAGTTCTAGGTTACCTTTGAATTCAATAACGCAATCCTCTAAATCTGAGCTAGCATCAGTATTAATACTGACCTCGAGTTATCCTAAGTACTTGGGAGAGCCTTCGGGAATATTTCTTCATCTTTTGGCCAAATATTTATCCGCTCAAGGGTGGCATTTAACTGTTTTGGCTCCCAACTTTCCTGGTGGAAAAAAAATTGAGGAAATAGAAGGTATTCAGATTTATCGATTTAATTACTTTGTTCCTTCAATGCAAGGACTTTGTTATCGAAGTGGAATGCTGCCCAACCTTAGAAAATCAGTGATCTTGTGGCTACAAGTTCCCCTCTATTTGGCCAGCATGTGGTATTCAGTTCTGAAATTATTAAGAACACAATCAATTGACTTAATCCATGTTCATTGGGTGTTGCCCCAAGGTATTATTGCTGGTCTGGTTAGGGTTTTTTCAAAAATTCCAATCCTTTTAACCGTTCATGGTAGTGATATTTTTTCTTTTAAGGGGAAACTAGCAATTTTTTTGAAGAAATTTTCCCTAAGACAAGCAAGTGCAATTACCGCTAATAGCTTATTTACTAGCAGTATAGTTAACAAACTTGATAGAAACGTACCAATCAATGTTGTTCCAATGGGAGTAGATACTGATGAATTTAACCCTGCTAGGAAGAACCCTAAGATAAGGAAGGAATTAGGAATTGAAGGTCCAATGATTCTTTTTGTTGGTAGACTCGTAGAGAATAAAGGAGTGCAACATCTTTTACAGGCTATGCCTAGTGTTTTGAAGATTTTTCCCAAGGCGGTATTAGTAATAATTGGGGATGGGTCTCAAAAAGATAAGTTAAAGAAGTTGGTTGAAACGATGAAAATAAGTCAATCCGTGAATTTTTTAGGAACCCTATCGCATAGTCAGTTACCTGAATATTATGCTGAGGCAGATGTCTTTGTTGGACTCTCAGAAGTTGAAGGGCTTGGCGTGGTCTTTTTAGAAGCATCGTCATCTGGTCTTCCTTTGGTAGGCACTGCGATTGGAGGAACAGCCGATATTTTATTGGATGGGCTTACTGGAATTAAAGTCGAAACAGACAATATGGTTGAACTATCTAGGGCGATTGTTCGAATCTTGCGTGATGATGAATTAAATCAAAGGTTAAGTCAGAATGCTAGAGATCATGCAGTTAAAAATTTCTCATGGCCTCGAGTCGCGTTTCGGTTTGCTGAGGTATTTAATGAAATTCTTAGTACTTCAAAATAATGACCCTGTTTTAAATTTCGATTTAACCTCAGGATGTAGTCTTTTTGATCTAATGGATTTTCAATAACATCACCAAAGCCAACAATAAAATTTATATTTTTAGGAGTTTAGGTTTTTGAGATGAGAGTTGTCTGTCCAATCATTGATGGTTCAGGAGTAGAAATTTATCATCAGAGGCTTAGTTTGGCATTGTCATGCCTCGGGGTAAGGACGGATATTCTAAAATTTTCTCCGGGTTGGGAATATTTTCCTTGGTTGTTACCTGTTGCATTTCATTCGTCAAAATTGGTTAAAAGTGACCTTATTCATAGCAATATTGATTATGGATCTTTATTTCAAATAAGGGGAAGGCCTCGTATCTTTACTCTTCATCATAGTTCAATTGATGAAAAGCACCTTAGTGCACTTCCATTTCCAGTTAGAATTCATCATCGGTATGTGCTAAAGCCTCTTGTAAAACAGGCAATAGACCAAGCAGATAAGCTAGTAGCTGTTAGTAACTATTCTCGAACAGTAATTTGTGAGCTTTTTCAGAAAGACCTCCCCATTCAGGTTATTTATAATGGAGTAGATGCAGAGCGCTTTCATCCGATCAAGCAACAAGAAAAAAAAGGCCCTTTAACTCTATTTTTTTCCGGTAATCCAACTTATAGAAAAGGCGTTGATCTGTTTGAACCAGTAATGAAAAATTTAGGTAAAGATTTTGTTCTTCGTTACACTACAGGCCTAAGAAATCATAGGGAATCCATGCCATCCGGCAACAATATTATTTGTCTGGGATCTTTAACTGAAGATGAGCTAATAAAAGAAGTAAATCAAGCGCATATTATTTTTCAACCTTCACGTCGCGAAGGTTTTGGCCTTTCGATTCTCGAAGCCATGGCTTGTGGAAAACCGGTGGTGTCTACTTTGGCAACCGCAATTCCAGAAGTTCTAACAAATAATAAAGGTGGTATTTTGTGTGAGCCAGAATCCGTTGACCAACTTGTGAATGCTATCCGAACTTTAGCCAGTTCTAGAGATCTACGAGAAAAAATGGGTCGGTTTAATCGGGAAAATGTTTTGCGCCACTTTACATTAAAAAATATGTCCATTCAATATTACCACTTATACAGGGAGCTTCTTGATAATTAGAAGTGTAGAAGACGATTTAGGTCACAGTTGTTGAATTGAAAGAAATTGCAAAATGAAAATTGGGATTGATGGGCGTTCTTTAACTCAAAGAAAAGCAGGTATAGGCTATTATTTGTCAGAAATTATTAGTCGTTGGTCTTATAGTTTTCCAAATGACAATCTGCAAATTTTTTCTAACCAAGCCATAGATTATCCATTGAAAAGGGGTATTGAACACCATGTTAATTACAATACTTTTGGTTTGCCCTGGTATGTTTTTAGATCCCACAAAAATATTGTTCAGCAAAAACCAAACATTTTTTGGGGTGCACAGAATCTGTTGCCACAATATCTACCAAAAAACTTTCCAGCAGCAATTACTATCCACGATTGTGTCCATCTTCAGAGTCTAAAGTATAGTCCTTCACTCACTTATAATCTTATTCATCGTTATTGTTTTCCTAAATCAATACAACGATCATTCAAAATTATGGCAGTTTCTAATTTTGTGGCAGATGAAATTCAAAAATATTTTGATATTCCTCACAGCTTGATAGAGGTAACACCTCTTGGAGTTAATCCAATTTTCTTGAAACAAGGCATTAATCCTCAAAAAGTGTCTGAGACAAGAAAACGATATAGTCTAGACTCTCCTTATATCTTGTCGGTAGGTACTCTCGAACCAAGAAAAAATCTTTCGATTCTTTTACATGCTTTTAGCTTGTTACCACCATCGCTTCAAAATAAATATCAGTTGGTTTTTGTAGGTAAAAAGGGTTGGCGTCAGAGGCAATTTACAAAATATTTGAAATCATATGAGTTAAAATCTCAAGTGAAGATTTTAGGGTATGTTCCAAGACAGGATCTAGCTCATATATATTCAGCAGCGCAAGTTTTGGTATTTCCATCCCAATATGAGGGTTTTGGTCTACCATTGTTAGAAGCCATGTCAGCAGGATGTCCAGTAATTGCATGTAGGACAGCTGCTGTTAAGGAAGTAGCTTCAACAGCTGCAATATTACTCTCTCCATTGTCTTCTGCTGAAGATTGGAGTAAATCCTTGTCTCAAGTGTTGGAGTCTTCAAGTCTCAAAGAGAATCTTCGAATGGCTGGCTATGATCAGGCCCAAAAATTTTCTTGGGACAATTGTGTAAGTAACACAACTGAAGTTTTGCATAGTATTGGTCAGTAACTACTATTGATTTAGGGCGATAGAAACTTGGTCAATTACTTAGTTTCTATGCCATATTAAGCTTCTTATAACTCCAGTTAATCATATTATGATCTTGTTTCTCCATTGGAGGAAACTATGACAAACATAATTAAATTCAACAAACAGAAATTGATGGGGATTTTAGTTTTCAGTTTATTTATTTTAATAGGAATTCTTATTTTAGTATTCCCACTAAAGTTAATCTCAGATTCGGAAAAACAAGCCTTAAAAGGATGGGAAAAAGGTCGGGGTTGGGGCTGGATTTGGGGAGATCAAGATGAGGTAGGGGCATTAAATGCAATGACTAGCCAATCTGTTCTTGATGCAATTAATTTGGTTAAATCGGGTCAAGTTTACGATTTAGGCATTAGTTATGATAGAAACTCTTATAAGTGGCCAGGACACTCGCCAGGAGAAATCATCTCTTTTCGAACGCCTGAAGGAGTGAAACGCCAGCAAGATCATGATTTTGCAATTAATAAAGCAGGTCTAGCTTGGCATAGTTGTGCCCTTTTTATCAATGATAATGTGGCAACACAAATTGACAGTCTAGGCCATATTACTACTGGATCCGACAATCACTGGTATAATGGTTTTACTGAAACTGATTGGGGAGGGAATTGGGGTATTCGACGGGCAGATGCTTCCACAATTCCTCCTATAATTCTCCGCGGAATTCTTATCGATGTTGCCAATAGTAAGGGATTAGATGCTTTACCTGGTGGAACTGCCATTACACCTACAGATCTCCGAGTTGCACTAGAATTACAAGACGTCGAAATACAGCCAGGAGATGCTGTTTTCGTGCGAACAGGAACATTGCAATACTGGGGGAGTACTGGAACAGACCATAAGAAAATTGCAGAGTATGATTCGGCCGGTATTAATCTAGATTCTGCCAAATGGTTAGTGGAGGAAAAGGGAGCAATTTTAGTGGGCTCTGACACCTCTGGTCTTGAAGTAGTTCCTGCTCCAGAAGGGAGTACTAGCTTCAATCCAGTGCATGAGTACCTACTTGTTGAACAAGGTGTTCATATTGGAGAGTTTCATTACCTTGAAAGATTAGCTAAAGATAAAGCATATAAGTTTTGCTATATCGCAGCAACTAATAAAATTAAAGGAACTACTGCAGGGTTTACTATGCGTCCTATAGCTCTAAGATAGATTCAAGATTCATAGAGAACTAGGGAGTGAACCGGTTATATTTACTGTATATGGATTATGTTTTTAATTCTGTTACGATTTTCTTTGCGATTTGGAGAGTTTCTTCAGGTTGATTAGCTGGTAAGGAAATGGCGGCTACAAAAGGATGACCTCCTCCCCCGTATTTTTCACAAATCTTAGCTAAATTATGTTTGCGTTTCTTTTTCCTCCATGGATTATAGCCAATAGATATTTTCGTTCGTTGGGGTGTTTGCATAACACTAACATGGTAGTTAGTTGAAGGAAATAGGTAGTAAGGTATGAATTTGTTGTACCCCTCTATACCAAATGGAGTCAAATCGAAAAAGGTGACACCGTTGCTACACTGTGCAACTTCTTGAATGATTTGTATGTTTTCAGCATGTTTTTTCTGGAGTGGTTCATAATATTTAAGCACCATTGGTTGAAGCGCTACATCATTCAATGGTTGTTCTGAAAGTTGATGGATGATTTTATGATGGAACAAAGTATTTTTATTGGCCTCGATAACTGCAGCTAATTTTTGGGCTGGCTCATCAATTTCTACAGCAGCCTTTGCACTTGGGTACTGAGCTCCATCTACAATATCAGCCCAATGAATTAGTTCTTTAAGGATACCTCTGTTAAAGCCAAAGTGTTTTTCAGTAATATCTGCGATTAATTTAGTACATGACTGGAAACTCGGATCAAAAAATTTTTGGCCATTTTGCTGTTGACGAAAGTGTGTTTCGTCGGCAAGCGTTAGAAAGGCACTATAATGGTGATCAAACCACCAGGTTAATCGTTTGTTCCTGCAATATTTAAAATCAACAATAATATTCTCATCACCTTCAAAAAGGTGCTCAGAGAAATGTTGATTTGGTTGGTGAGCCATGCCAAAAAGAGTAAAGGTTGCTTTGGAACTAATCCTTTGCAGATAGAATTTCATAAAGACTGCAGCTGATGCAGCTCCATCGAAGCAATTATCATGATAGAGAATGTGACAATTCATAGGTAGCTATTTCAAGATCTTTTTCACAATTTAATAAAACTAACGGTAACTTGGCCAAGTTAAAATTGATGGTTAAATAGTTATTTAGATAGCCTATATTTTCGTTAGTAGAGTTGTTTCATTCGTATTAGAATTCTAATCAAGCATTTAATCCAGAATAATCATTAAATTTTAATAAAAAAACAACCCTAACAGAAATTTTGATTGTTTTATACAATCCTATAACAGTTTATAATTAAAAGCAGTTATTAACGATGGTAATGGGTTTAAGAAATTTTTTTCAGAAGTTTAACAGATTTAATGCCTTTTTCTTTTTATGATTCAACCTATGGCTAGTTTCTGAAATTCTTAATGATTTTAGTATTTGGTTAAAACCCTCAGCAGGAGATTAGGCAATCTGAATCAAACGAGTCTAGATTTGATTACCCTCTTATTACAGAATTGAGGTAATCAACAAAAGAACAATATTTGGATCAATTCAAATATCTCATGCTCAAGTAAAAAGGAACTCTTGTAATACAGTAGAGTTTTTGAAGTAGGTCAGCTCTTATTCTTGAAAGATTATTGGGAAATAACATTAAATGAAAGGCTAGGTTTCTTTTGATGGAATGGCTTAACATAATAATGAGATGGTTACACCTTGCATCAGTTATTACGGTAGTTGGAACGGTAGTTTTTCTGCGTTTGATAATCAAACCCGCAATAGGCAACTTTTCAGAGGAAAAACGTCTTTCAGTTCTAAATAGCTTGCAGTATCGTCTAAAAATTCTTCTCCACAGTGCAATTGCAGGGATTTTAATTTCTGGTCTCTACAATACCCATCTAATATGGAAGACAACAGAATCTACATATCATAATATGCTGCTGTTTAAGATTTTATTGGCTTTAATAGTTATAATTTTGGCAATTTATTCAGTTTCTGGTTCATCAACGAAGAACCAATATTTTTCTAAAAAGACACAAGGACTAACCTTGAGTTTGATTCTAGCGGTGATTATTATTGCTCTTTCGGCTTTTCTTAGAAGTCTTCACTAGTTGTCTTATTTGAAGCAGGAGATGATCGTGAATTTTAGAGTTAGGGGAAGAGGACTTTTGTTTGTTATCCTACTTTTAATTTCAATGACTTGCTGTGTTACGATCACAATGTTTCCCTTAATCGTTCACTTAGGAGAAATTAAAATTGCTATGGGAATTTGGTATTTTTTTTCCCATTTATGTCATCAAGATCTCTCGAGGAGCCTAAATGTTTTAGGAGTATTTTTACCAGTGTGCAGCCGATGTTTGGCAATCTATTGGGGTACTCTTTTTGGAATTATCTCATCCCAACTTTTGTTAGTTTGTTCGCTCTCATTACTTCGTAATTACTATCTTTTGTTTATTCCAGTAGTATTAATTATTCTTGATATAGGTTTAGACGTTACTGGAATTTGGTCAAATAACTTGCTTTTTCGTGTGGTAACTGGAATTGCCTTGGGTTATGGCCTTGGTATTTACTCTACTTTTGCTTTGAAAAGAGCTTTTGTTAGGAGTTGAGGCTAGCTAAATTAATTTAAGGAAAGACAAGAAACAGCTTCTTTATGTTATATAAATAGGTTAATTGGTTTAAGAACGAGGGTCAAAATGGGTGTTCCTTTAACGGTAAGAAATAGCATTGGAACTATTTTGATTGTTAGCTTGATAGCGATCGTTGTGGGTGACTGTCTACCGTTGATTGCTAAAGAACCAACAATTGAGGAATTAAAAAGTGCTCTTAAAAGCCCAAAAGCTAGCAGTCGAAGAAACGCAGCAAAAGCATTAGGTCGAACTTTTAGTGGTCAGGCAACGCAACCTCTTCTTTTAGCAGCAGCTGACTCAGATATTAAGGTTCGGAGGGAAGTAATAAAAGCTTTGGGTCTCTTAAAGGATATAAATGCCATTACTGTTTTGTTAACAGCATTAAAGGATTCTGATTCTTCTGTTCGTAAAGAGGCCATTGTTGCTTTAGTTAATCTTTATACTCAAAAAGAAGCCAGTTTTTTTCTAAGTAAACAGGCTAAGAGAATTTATCAGAAGTTAAACCCGTTTAGTGATTCGGTACAAAGAGATTCAACAATAATTGAGTTAGATGTGCTCGTTTCTCCTGCAGTAATTGACTCTATAGCAGAGCGGTTATCTGATTCTAATAAATCAGTTCGTCTCTATGCAGCTTCTTCTTTGGGGGTTTTGCGCGGTAGGCTAGCAATTCCCCAAATGATCAAGGCTATGAAAACTGGCAGCCCTCGTCTACGATTGCAAATTTTGCAGTCTTTTTACAAGATTAGAGATCGTTCAGTTGAGGAAGAGATACTAGTTTATCTCTTTGATCCAAACAAGGCAGTAAGAAACGAAGCAATTTTAACTTTAGGGCTCTTCAAAAGCGAAAAGGCTCTTCCTAAGTTAGAAGCAATTTATAATCGTAATTCGAAGAATAAGCTTCAACAAAAAGCGTTAGAGGCTATTTCTCTCATTGGAGATGTGAGATCATTAGAGCTTTTTCGGGGGAATCTTACCAATAAAGATTCTGAATACCGTCAGTATGCAGGGGAAGGAATTGCTCGTATAGCTCTGGTGGATAATTCTTCAGTAGAAGATGTTTCAAGGGCTTTTCTTTCTGAGAAGACTCCAAAAACTCAACTTGCATTTAGTTTTGCCCTTTTTAGGTTAGGGCGTCCAGAATATCTGGATAGGATTGTTGCTTCGTTGAATGAAAGGTCTCATGTTAATCAGGCTGAAGTTTATCTAGTAGAACTTGGATCACAGGCTACTCCACTAATTGTGAAATATCTTGCTAATAATGATTCTCGAATCCGCCAAAAGATCTGCCGGGTTCTTGGTTTAATAGGAGATAAAGCTTCAATTGAAAGTTTAAATTCTCTGTTGCATGATGGAAATGCGGATGTGGTGTCCGAAGCAGCTTTGGCAATTCGTCGTATTAATGCAAAGTCAAATTAGTTTTAAAAACTTCTTTGCATTTTGCATCATCTAAAAATTAGCTTGAATGCCAATGACTGTTTACTTAATAGATTACTGACAAAAGGGCAACTGACAATTACTGCGAAACCAATTGTAATTCTTGTGGCCTTTGTTATACTTCGCGCCATCAGTAGCAATGTAGGAATATTGAAAAGCTCATTTTCAACCTTTTCTGGAACCTTGAGCACTCTAAGGAAGGGAAGAGGGATAACCACATGGATATTAAAGAAATCAGGGAATTGATTCAAGCAGTCTGTGAAAGTGGTATTGCAGAACTTGAACTTGAACGCACGGGAGTAAAGGTAAGAATTCGTAAAGATAATCCGTTAAGCCAATCGGTACAAGTTGAAACGAATTCAAGTGATGAGTCTTTACCAGTTCAGTTAATTGATCAGAGCACCGCTCAAAGTTTGGAGAAAACTTCATCAATTTCCAATTCTGATGAATCTGATCTACATATAATTCGGTCTCCTATTGTAGGAACCTTTTATCAGTCATCTAAACCTAATGCAAAGCCCTTTGTTCAAATAGGTGACCAAGTGGAAGCAGGGAGTGTACTGTGTATTATTGAGGCTATGAAGTTAATGAATGAAATTGAGGCAGATGCCAGAGGAGAGATTACGGAAATCTATGTAAAGAATAACGATTCTGTTGAGTTTGGACAGGCTCTTTTTGGAATTCGTCGAGATGGTTAAAGATGAACGGATAGTCCATCCTTGGGGAAAACAATTTTTGGACTAAAATTAAGATTATTAAGTCTAACCTTGGGTCAATCCATTGTTAAAGGGTTAATAAACCTTCCAGGACAAGCATAAACCGTATTTTTGTAGAGCCCTTCGAAATAGTAATTCAAAACGAAGAGAAACTATAATGTTTAAGAAAATCTTGGTTGCTAACCGGGGTGAAATTGCCCTACGCATCATTTGCGCATGCAGAGAACTGGGCATTAAAACAGTCGCTATTTTTTCAGAAGCTGACAGAGATTCATTGCATGTTCGGTTTGCTGATGAGGCAGTTTGTATTGGACCTGCAAAAAGTTCAGAGAGTTATCTGAAAGTTCCCAGTGTTATTAGTGCAGCAGAGATTACTAATGTTGATGCAATACATCCAGGGTATGGGTATCTTTCTGAAGATGCATACTTTGCAGAAGTCTGCGAGGCATGCCACATAAAGTTTATTGGGCCTTCTCCAGAAGTTATACGTTTGATGGGTAATAAGACAAAAGCACGAGCCCGGATGGTACAAGCTGGATTGAAGATTTTACCTGGCAGTCAAGGATCGGTAGAGTCTTTTGAAGATGTAGTAAAAATAGCCTCAGAAATTGGATATCCTATAATAATAAAAGCAGTAGCAGGGGGCGGAGGACGAGGCATGAGAATTGTTAGAGTCCAAGAGGATCTAAAAATGGCCTTTTCAACAGCTCAAACTGAAGCCCAAATAGGATTTGGAGTCCCTGATGTTTATGTAGAGAAATATTTGGAAAGTCCCCGACACATTGAATTTCAAATTATGGCTGACCAACATGGAAATGTCATTAATTTCGGGGAACGAGAATGCTCCATACAGCGAAGACATCAAAAGTTGGTTGAAGAAGCCCCGTCTGTTATTGTTGATCAAAAATGTCGAATGAAAATGGGTAAATTAGTTGAAGAAGCAATGACAAGTGTTGGATATTCTAATGCTGGTACCGTAGAATTTCTTGTTGATGAAGACTTAAACTTTTATTTTGGAGAAATGAACACTAGAATTCAAGTGGAACATCCAGTCACTGAAATGGTCACTGGATCAGATTTAGTAAAGATGCAAATTCAAATAGCTGCTGGAAAAACACTTGAAAGGGAGAAAAATATCCAGTTAAAGGGTCATAGTATCGAGTGTCGCATTAATGCTGAAGATCCTGAAACTATGTGGCCTTCACCTGGGAAAATTACCTCTTTTAATGTTCCAGGAGGTAGTGGCATTAGGGTAGAGACTGCAGTTTACTCAGAATGTATAGTCAGTCCTCACTACGACCCTATGATTGCTAAGTTGGTAGCTTGGGCCCCTTCTAGGATGGAAGCTATTCAAAGAATGGAGCGGGCTCTAGAGATGTTTGTAATTGAAGGTATTAAGACGTCAATTCCACTACAAAGGAAGATAATGAGGGATGCTGATTTTCGAGCAGGTCAATTTAATACCAAATTTATGGAACGTTATTTGAAGTCCAATTAAACTTATGAGAACGATCTGTTTTGTTCCTCATTTATTAGTTAAATGGTGTTCTTTTAGATTTAGAAATCATGAAGCATGATCCTACCAGGTACTCCGCGTTATACCCAATTATTGATTTAGAAATTGTTGATTTTTCGCTAGAAAGCTTGCTAACTAAACTTAGTGAAGCTGAGGTAAGTTTAGTTCAGTTAAGAGGTAAAAAAAGTTCTTCTAAAGACCTATTAAAACTCAGCACACAAATGGTTAATATGACTCAGGATCATTCACTAAAGGTTATTGTTAATGATCGTGTTGACATTGCATGGCTTAGTAAAGCAGATGGAGTTCACTTGGGTCAAGATGACTTACCTTGTTCTGATGCACGTCAAATTTTAGGCTCTAAAGCTATTATTGGTCTTTCAACTCATACTTTAAAGCAGGCTTGTCAAGCTGAGGACAGTACAGCTGACTATATTGCCATTGGTCCAATCTATAGGACTCAAACAAAAGAAAATCCTGACCCCATTGTCTCCTTAGATGAATTAAAAGCTATTCGTAAGGCTGTAACCAAACCATTAATTGCAATTGGGGGAATTACCACTAAGAATGCACTACCCTTATTTGATTTAGGAGTGGATTCAGTAGCTGTAGTCAGAGATATTGTATTGTCGGAGAATATCCATCAGCAAGTCACTAATTATTCAAAACTTAGAGATGGCCTCTGATTCTATAGTTTTAAAGTTATTTGTGGGAAAAAATCTCTCAACAAAATTGCTATTTACTAATATTTAAAATTAATGATGATTTAATCTAAAGGAGACGGAATTGACTGATTTAGAACGGCCATCTAAGGCCCTAATCGAGAGTTACCGACATTTTCCAGCAGCAGTTCTGAGTGATGCTATGGGAAGAACTAACTGTATGGATAGTGGTATAAAAACTTTAGTACCAAATCTTCGGATTTGTGGTCCTGCGTTTACTGCCCAGTGTTACCCTGGAGATAATCTTATGTGTCATTATGGACTACATTTAGCTCAAGCTGGGGATGTTCTAGTTATTGATGGTGCAGGATACAATGAGGGTGCTTTATGGGGAGGGTTACTTTCATTGTCTGCAAGTCAACAAAAGTTGGGAGGAACTGTGATTGAAGGTGCTGCTCGTGATGTCGAAGACTTAAAGGAAATTGACTATCCAGTTTATGCTCGTAATGTGACTCCAAGGGGAGTTTTTAAGCTACGCCAAGGTCAGGTTAATCTTCCAGTGGTTTGTGGCGGTATTGTAGTTCATCCAGGAGATTTAGTAGTGGGTGACGATAATGGAATTGCCGTAGTTCCTCGCGAGAAAATAACAACGGTTATTCAAGTTGCAAGTGAAGTGCTGTCTAGAGAGAAGGCAATGACTGAGGGAATTAAGTCAGGAAAAACAACCTATCAGTTTCTTGGGTTGGAGAGATTATTCAAGGATCAAGATTCTTGACTGCAATAAAAGGGTGGGGTATTACAAGGAGAAAAGCACATGAAAACTGCAGATGTTGTCATTATTGGTGCTGGTGTCAATGGTGCTAGTGTAGCCTATAACTTAGCCCATAAGGGTTTAAAAAAGGTTGTACTGTTAGAAAAAGGGTTAGTTGCTGCGGGAGGAACTGGTCGATCTGCTGCTATTGTTAGGCAGCATTATTCTCATCCAGAACTAGTTAAAATGGTTAAAAGGTCTGTCGAAATTTTTCATGATTTTGAAGATATAGTTGGTGGAGATCCGGGTTTTGTTAAATGTGGTTGGGCATTTTTGGTTCCAGATTATGTATCTGATGGTTTTTCTCAAAACCTTAAGATGCAACAGAATTTAGGGATTGAGACTCAGGAAATTACCAAATGTGAATTGTTAAAGATGGAACCAAGAATTAATTTAGATAATGTTCATCGGATTTGTTATGAAAAAGGCTCGGGTTATGCCAGTCCCCATAAGACGACATACTCTTATGTCCAGAAATTTTGCCAGCTCGGAGGAGAGTTGATGCAAACAACAGCTGCAGTGGGCTTAAAGATAGAAAATGGACAAGTTACTGGTGTGTGCACTGAAGAAGGTGATATTTCTACTGAAGTTGTAATTAATGCAGCAGGTCCATGGGCAAAGGTTGTAGCTTCATGGGCTGGTTTAGATATTCCAATTCAAGTCACTCGTGAAGAAGAAATCATAATCGAAAGTGCAGATGTAGATAAGCCACCCAACATGGTGTTTTCTGACATGGTTAATGCTATTTACTATCGTCCTGACGGCTTATCTCGTATTTTGGTTGGCAGGGGTTTTCCTAAAGAATATGAGAATGTGGATCCAGATCACTTCAATCAGTTAGTAGGTAAAGCTTTTATTCAAGAAACTTGGAAATTATTTTTACGACGTTTTCCAGTATTTAGTCGGGCTATTGTGATCAATGCTTATACTGGCTTATATGATGTGACACCAGATTGGAATCCTATATTAGGTAGAGTAGAAGAGGTTCAAGGCTTCTATATGTGTGCTGGTTTTAGTGGACACGGATTTAAAATTGCACCTTCAGTTGGTGAATTAATGGCTGAAGAAATAGGTCTTGGTGGAGAGCAAGTTGCTAACGTTAATTGCTTTGCTCTGTCTCGTTTTAAAAAGGGGAATTTATTAGAGGGAGTTTATGGGGGTAATCGTGCTTGATTAGGTTCGAACTAAAGAAATGAATCATTTTTTAGTTCTTTAAGATCAAAACACTGAGAGAATTTTTTTTCTATGTTCAGTTTATTCCTAAAACAATATTGCTTTGACTAATATTAAATTCCAAAAGCACAAAATATGTGAAAAGTTTTTATTTATAGGTTTTTGATTTTAATGCATAGCGTTTCTTTTCAGTGGCTTTGTATTTTATTTTCATAGTTTTAGGGTTAATACATACACCGTAGTCTTCTTTAGCTTTAGATAGGGAAACTTTATGATTTAAAACGTCCATTAAAACGTTTTTTGGATCTCGGTTTAATGGATTTCCCCATCCGCCGCCACCCGGTTGAACATGTCGAATTACCTCCCCTGGTAATAGGGTGTCTGTGACCATTGTTGGAACTATACGTTCCCTTTTTGTTTCCGGATTAATAATATTTGTGGAAATAGCTCCAGGGCATCCTCCATAAAGACCATAAGGGGGATGTTCTTTCCGATCTGAACGAATTGTAAGATTAGCTGGTTGTGTTCCAAGATAACGCCACTCTCTTGTAAGGGCCAAACCTCCCCTGTATTGACCTGGTCCACCGCTGTCTTTAGTAAGTGCATACTGCTCAAGTCGAATCGGATATTCCAACTCCATAAGTTCAGCAGGAATGTTAGAAATCACAGCTCCTGGATTTGTCAATCCGTCATTGCCATCTTTGGTTGGACGACCTCCCCAGGTTCCTCCAACCAAATCAAACATTACAAAGGGATTCTTTTGTTCAGTATATCCTCCAATCACTATTAATGAGTTACCACCTTCACCAGCAGCCGGCACTCTGTCTGGAAGAATTTGGGACATTGCTCCAAAAAGAGCATCTGATAACCTAAAGCCAACAACTCCCCTCATGCTTGAAGCCGCAGGCATAATAGGATTTAGGATAGATGCCTCGGGGGCGATAACTTTCATTGGTCGAAAGAGTCCGGAGGTATTAGGTATATCAAGTCGCATCATGGAACGAACAGCATAACCGCAACAGGAGATAGTAAATGGTAGAGGTGAATTAATTCCTCCTTGTACTTGAGGACTACTGCCAGTGAAATCAATGATTAGGGAATCTTCCTGTACAATTAGTTTGACCTTAATAGGAATTCTGATTGGAGCTACTCCATCATTATCAAGAAAATCCTCAAAGAAATATTCTCCATTAGGCCAAGTCCTGATTTCACTGCGTACGATTGATTCGGTGGAATTAAGTAGCTCTGCATAATAGGAATCCAGAAACTTAGAGCCGTATTGTTTTACCAGTTTGAGCAAACCTTGTTTTCCAGTCTTGCAAGCAGATAATTTAGCCCGGATATCTCCCATAGTTATTTCTGGAACCCGAACATTTTTTTCTAAAAGTTCGAAAATGCTTTCAGATGGACGATCATTTTCATAAAGCTTTAAAGGTGGAATTCGAAGACCTTCTTGAAAGATTTCTGTGTTATCACAGGCAGCACTTCCTGGTACCCGACCTCCAACATCCAAATGATGAGCGACAACTGCTGAAAATCCAACTAAACAATCTCGATCATCAAAGACTGGTTGGAAAATAAAAATGTCAGGAAGATGAATTCCTCCTTCGAAAGGGTCGTTCATAATGAAGATATCTCCTGGAAAAATTCGACCCCGATATTTATTTAGAGTAGCTCTCAGCGCAAAAGGGATTGATCCTAACTGGAACGGAATAGTAACTCCTTGAGCAATCATTTGACCATGTCGATCACATAGGGCAGTAGAAAAATCCATACAGTCTCTTATGACTGTGGAATAAGCTGTCCGAACAATGGTATTGGCCATTTCATCAGCAATGCTACTGAGTGAGTTTCGAATTAAGCTTAAGGTAATGGGATCGATTAAATTGTTTTTATTCTTATCCATTTAATTTGATTGGTAGTTGGAGCTATCCTAAGTTTTTTTACCTATTTTGGAGAAAATCAATAATTATATTTTCAGAATCATCAACAGTTACTTGACAGTCGGGTTGAATAACAACCGTTGTATCAAATTCATCAATCAAAAACGGACCTTGTTTTAAATTACCTAACAGATCACTCCTTGTTAGTAACGGGGTTTCTATCCAACCGTATTTAGGTCCAAAATAAGCTTCACGAGAACAGCTTTTTTTAGAAGAAATTTTATTAAAAGAGGAACTAGATAGACTAATTGTTTGTTGCGTTACTTTTCCCACTAGTCGCAGGTTAACCAATGTATACGATTCATCTAAACTAGCCCTATGCCCATAAGTTTTTTCATGTTCTTTGTCAAAAGCGTTTTCTAGTTTGTGAATTGTATCAGCAGATATGGGATCCTTTGAAATGGGCAAAGTGAGTTCGTACGATTGGCCGGAATATCTCAAGTCAATTGCTCTATACATCGTTATTTCTTTTAAAGAAAAGCCTTCTTTTAGTAACAGCGCTGTCACCTCAGTTTCCATACGTTTCATTAAATGATTTAATTCCCTGAAATTAGCTTTCCTTGAATTTTGATAGCAAGTTTGAATTCGATGGTGTTCAATATCTGCTGATAAAAGTCCAAAGGCACTAAATAGACCGGAATGGGGTGGAATAATTGCTTGCTTCATTTCCAGCGAACGGCCCATTTGGCAAGCATGAACGGGTCCACTTCCTCCAAAAGCGATTAAGACGGAATCTCTAAGGTCACGTCCTCGTTCAGTAGAAACTGCACGCACTGCTCTAATCATTGTTGAATTGCCAAGTAAGTGGATGCCGTAGGCTGCTGTAACCAATTCAAGGCCAAGGGGTTCTGCTATTTGTTTAGTAAGTGCTTCTTTTGCTTTCTCTTGATCTAAAGGAAGTCCACCACCGACAAGACCTTCTGGGTTAATATATCCCAACACAAGATTAGCATCAGTAATTGTCACTTCAGTGCCTCCCTTACTGTAACAAACTGGCCCGGGATAAGAACCAGCACTCTTAGGGCCTATATGTAATTCTTGTGCAGCATCTAACCAAGCTATACTGCCCCCACCTGCTCCAACTTCGGCTATGTCAATTGCCGGTATCCGAATCAAATGTCCTCCACCTTTAATTAGTCGACTAGCAGACGATAAGGATGATCCTACCTCATACTCGGTAGCGATTTTTAGATTCCCTCCTTCGACAATAGAAGCTTTGGCTGTGGTACCACCCATATCAAAGGTAATAGCATTGGCAAGATCTAATTTCTTTGCCAATGCTTGAGAGGCAATTACTCCAGCTGCTGGTCCAGATTCAATAATAAAAACCGGTTGTTTAGTTGAAGCTTCAGCTGTCATCACTCCACCATTAGATTGCATGATGAGCAAAGGTGATTTTATTCTCAGGTCCTTAAGAGAGTTTTGAAGTGAGTCAACATAGGTTTTTACCAGAGGTAATACATAAGCGTTCACTACTGTAGTAGCAGTTCGCTCATATTCACGAACTTCTCGTAAGATTTGACTTGAGACACTGATGTTAATTTGGGGATATTTTTGTCGAACAATTTCTGCCAATTTTTCTTCATGGATCGGATTGGTATAAGAATTGATTAAACAAATCGCTAGTGACTCAATCCTTTCATTGGCTATTTCATCGATAACAGCTTCTGCTTGCTGAGTATTTAAAGGTTTGATTACATTCCCCTTGGCATCGATTCGTTCCTCGACCTCTTTTCTCCAACGGCGTTCAACTAAATCTGGGGGTTTATCCCAATTCCAGTTATAGAGTTCGGGCATCCGAATGCGTCTTAATTCCAAAACGTCACGAAACCCTGAAGTAGTGATTAGACCAGTAGGAGCACCAGTACCTTGAAGAAGAGCATTGGTGGCAACTGTTGTTCCATGAATGATTTCTTGTATCTTATCGGGACTGGACTTGTTTTCCTCAATAATGCTAGGAAAAGTTTGGAGGATACACCTACTATAATTGTCAGGAGTAGAAGGTACTTTGCGTACAAGTTTAGTACCATCTTCTTCAATACATACTATATCTGTAAAGGTGCCACCAATATCGATGCCTATCCGCACTATTATTCTCCACGTTTATAAAAGGATCACTAATGTTATGGGAGCATCTAGACAAGGTCAACTGTGAAGTGTTCTATAGTCAGAGTTTAAATGTTAGAGACCCCATACATTTAATATTGAAAGAGAATAAAAAAACTTGAATTATCAAGTTGATCAAAGCGTAAATGAAACTTTGAAGTTTTTAAGAAAATTGGACACACTATAGGTTTTTTAGTTTGTTCATTCTTTGTTTTCTAGGAAAATCTTAATGTGAAATCAAAGAAACATGCAGTAAATTAGTGAGTAGAGTTTTTAAGGTGTTCCACAATAAACTGTAGGTTGAATTGTAGATATCGCAAATAGATTCCATAAGAATTGGTAAGGTAAATTAAATGATTGTTGATTCTCATCTACACGTCTGGCATGCCATGTTAGATTATCCTGAACCAACTGCTACTACCGTCAGCCCTTGTTGTAATGTTCCAGTGGACCTCTTTAAAGAATATATGGACGAATATCAGGTAGATCGAGGTGTTTTGGTACAGCCCATCTTTCCAGGAGTGGACAATAGTTATGTGGCTGACTGTGCGGCACAAGAGCCCAACCGTTTCAAAGCTGTCTGTGTTGTTCCAAATTCTCCAACAGCATGCGAAAAATTGGAATATTGGTCGAAAGATCGTGGTTGTAAAGGCTTGAGATTACGGCCCCAGCTTAGGGAAGAATCCTGTGTCTTTGGAGATCCCTCTACTTTTCCTATTTGGGAAACTGCTAGCCAACTTGGGTTAGTTATTAATGTTCTTATGAATCCTCAACATTTGAGACCGTTGGCAGAATTGGCCAAACGTTTTTCTGAGGTTCCTATTCTAATTGACCACATGGCTTATCCAGATGTAACTGCTAATCTTAAATCTGAACCGTTGCAGTCACTAATGGTGTTAGCTGATTTTCCAAATATTTTTGTTAAAATTTCCGGGTGCTACTACTTTTCACAACAATCGTATCCTTACAAGGACTGTATGGATATATTTAAAGCCCTGTATAAACAATTTGGGCCATCTCGTTTAGTCTGGGGAAGTGATTTTCCCCATGTGCTTCTTAAATCAGGTTATCAAAGAAGTATAATCTGGTTGAGACGTTCATTTCCTTTCCTAACGTCTGAAGAGATTGAAATGATTCTTGGTAGAAATGCAGTCAGTCTTTACTGGTAGTGTTAAATAGAATCTGAAAAAGTCATCCCACTATTCCCTATAGAAAATAGTGGTACGCCCGGCAGGATTCGAACCTGCGACCTACAGCTCCGGAGGCTGTCGCTCTATCCAGCTGAGCTACGGGCGCATTGTTTCATTACTTTTGATTGATCAAGGTAGTAAAAAATCCTTCTAGTCTGTTCCATCATTCATATTATGAGAATTTATAACGTTAAACTAACCAGCAATATTAGAAATCATTGGTTTAACACTAATTAAACTTTTTTGTAGACCCTTTCTCCAGTTGGAAGAAAAAATGAAAGTATAAAACCAAATATGGGGAGTAAGACAACTAGGAACAAAGCTCTCCCAAGCCCCATCTGATCGCCAAGCGTCCCAACTACTGGAACTGCCATCCCACCTAATCCCCATGCAAATCCCATCATTAGGGCAGATACCATACTTGCATGGTGAGGTAGAAGTTGTTGAGCCATTACTACATTAACGGGTAAGGTGCAGAGTAAAAAAGCTCCTCCCAAAGATAAACAAACCGCAGCAATCAGCCCCTTTGTTAAAAGGAATACAGCTAAGGTAGGAGTAGCGACAATCATGGAAACAATAATTACTTTTTTGCCCCCCCAACGGTCTGACAGTGGACCTCCCAGAAGACCACCTAGAGCTCCAAAGAACATGAATAGAGCAGCCATCTGTCCACCTTCAATGAGAGTGTGACCTTTTTGCGTGAAATAAAGTGGCAGAAAGCTCACAAAAGAAACTTGGACTGCAGAGCGAATCACAACTAAGAAATAGAGGACAATTAGTGGACGCCATATTGGAAGTATCGATTCTTTTAGACTTATTTGAGTAGAAGAAGGAATCTTAGAATTCTTAGCATTTGGAATTTGAGAATACAATACCAGAAAGGCAATGACTCCTGGAATCATCATGAAATAAGACTGCTCCAATCCCAATAGTGCTACTGAATAAGTTACAAACAGAGGGCCTAAGGCAAAACCAAAGGTTCCAGAAGAAACAAAAATGGACATTCCCAGACCCCGACGATCCCCACTGGCACAGGATATTAGGGCTGCTGCTTGAGGATGGAAAGAGGCTATGCCAATCCCTGCTAACGCCAGAAGGATGCTGAGTACAAAAAAGTTAGGAGCTAGTCCAATAAATGACATAAATACAGCGGTTATAAGGGGGCTGAATACAACAAAAAACCGTTTGACAAAACGATCCGAAAGATAACCGTAAAAGGGTTGGGTAAATGAAGTTGAAACCGCTAAGATGGCCCCCAACCAACCAGCCTGAGTGATTGTTAAACCCAGTTTAATAACCAATAGTGGCAGCATGGGACCAAGAAAATTAGAATAGGCATCATTTACAAAATGAGAAGCAGAAAGAGAGACGATCGCAACTTTTTCTTGGCGTTGTATTTCAGTGAAAGATATTTTTTCAGAACCTCTATCTTTGTTCAACTTGTTAGGAACTGAGGAAAAGTTATTGTTGGGTGTTACCGTTGGCAATCATTACTCCTTACTTTAGTAGGATCACAGCTGATTTCATTATTAGAAATAAAAACGGTTTTTCGGAAAAGAACATATAGGCACATCAAAATATTTTTAAATAGTGATTATCTGAATCAATAACGTCATTTTCTATATATTTAATTTTTAATCAGCTCTTTATGTGTTCGACAAGTGTTGTTTAATTTCTCCAATTAGATAAAGTGATCCTAATACCAAGATCGTGTCATCAATTTTGGCTTTGGAGTGCGCTAACAACCATGCTGCTTCTACGTTTTTTGTTAAATGGACAGGCACCTTAAAATCAGAATATTTTTCTAGGATTTCCTGTGGTGTTGCACTGCGTTCAGATTTTGGTTGTGTCAGAATAACCTCTCTGGCAAGTCCAGCTAAGTTAGACATAATCCCAGTGATGTCCTTGTCTCGCAGTGAGCCATAAATAAGAATAACCTTCTCAGAGGACAAAAAGTTGGCAATATGATATCGAACACTTTTAGCAGCTTGTGTATTGTGAGCTCCATCCATAATAATTTGAGGAGAAGTTTGTTTGATTTCTAATCTACCTGGCCAAGATGTTTGGGAAACACCTTTTTCAAGGGCAGAGGCTGAAACTTTAAATCCAATATTATTTAAGATTTCTATAATTTGAATTGCTGCTAGAACATTTTTTACTTGATGAGGCCCTGGTAATGGAATTTTCAATTTAAATTTTTCCCCTAAAACAGGTTCAACACCCAGTAAAGTTTTTTCTAGGGTATTATTCAGTATTTTGAAATTTAAATCCTGAAAAGCTGAAATAAATTGGGCCTGGTTCTTCTTACACTGCTGTTTGACTAGTTTAATGACAGTTTTATTTGTACTACTACACACCACCGGTAGATAAGAGGAGTACGAATACTGATTGGGTAACATTCTTTTTATAATACCAATTTTTTCTCGAGTGATTGATTCGAGGTCTTGGCCAAGATATGCTTGATGGTCCAAACTTATACTGGTAATTACCGCAATCACTGGGTCGATTATGTTGGTGGCATCTAGTCGTCCACCTAAACCAACTTCTACTACTGCAATTTCGACTTGACGTTCAGCAAAATAGAGAAGAGCAATTGCAGTCAGAATTTCAAAATGGGTTGGGTGACGCTGTAGCTTTAACTTATTTGTCTCATTAGTAGTATTAAATAAAAGGGCTTCTATTGCCTGTCTCACTTTCTTAGTTAATCGAGCAAAATCGTTTTGAGTGATTTGTTCTCCGTATACCCGAATTCTTTCTTCGACCTTTATCAGATGGGGAGAAGTATACAAACCAGTTCTATATCCTGCTTCACGCATAATCGATTCTGTAAAGGCAGCAACTGACCCTTTTCCATTAGTACCAGCAATGAGCACGGCGGGGAATTTTTTTTGAGGATGTCCAAGAAAATTTAATAAAGTTCTCATATTTCCCAAGCCCAGTTTAGCTGTTGTAATTTCATTGCCGAGAGAATTAAGGAAAGAAATTGCTTGTGCGTAGTTCATGAGTTAATTTACTGCCAATTATAGAATTAGGAAATACATGCTATATAGAATCAAAGGGAAGAGAAACTTAACGTGATTGCATAGAGAACTGAATAGGTTAGAATTTAACTAAAATCCGAAAAAGTTCAGTGCATTGGAAAGATAGGTCTTTATGTCTTTACGATTGACTATAGCATCCAGCATGCCGTGTTGAAGTAAAAATTCACTTCTTTGGAACCCACTGGGTAGCTTCTGTCTAATGGTTTGTTCAATTACTCTGGGTCCTGCAAAGCCAATTAATGCATTTGGCTCAGCAATATTTAGATCTCCCAACATAGCATAGCTAGCGGTAACTCCACCAGTAGTAGGATTAGTTAAAACAGAAATATATGGTATATGTTTTCGATCTAATCGGGCAAGAGCGCCACTGATTTTTGCCATTTGCATCAAACTAAGGGCTCCTTCTTGCATGCGAGCCCCTCCTGAGCATGACACAATGATTAATGGATGTTTTTTCTCAACACAGCGCTCTATTGCTCTTGTGATTTTTTCTCCAACTACTACTCCCATAGATCCACTTATAAACCCTGATTCCATGGCACAAATACAGACCACTTTGTCACTGAGCTTCCCTTCACCAACCATGATTGCATCGTTCATACCTGTAGCTAGGGACATGTCACTAAGACGTGTTTTATAAGGCTTTTTATCTACAAACTGAAGTGGGTCATTCGATTGTAAATCACGGTCATATTCAATATAGGTTCCATGGTCGAACAATAGATTAAATCTTTCATTAGCTTTTAATTTGAAATGAAAATTACAGTTGGGGCAGACATTACACGTAGACTCTAAATCTTTTTTCCAAATTGTCTGTTTACATTGCTCACACTTTTCCCACAGTCCTTCTGTTTTGACGGTTCGAGTACCAATAGGTTTTTTAGGAGCTTTTCTTTTTTTGAACCAAGACATCTTAAAACCTCTTATAACAGAATCAGGATATTAGCCTACTCATAAACAAAAAGTCAAAAGGAACAAATTGATTGATCTTTTGTAGTGTCAATTTAAAGAATGAGGTTGCATTCGGCAATGTCCCTTCGGATAATGCTACTAATGAAATCTAACTCATACAAACCCCTAGATAACAGATCCATGAGAACCCAGCCGATTCGTGAAAAGAATGCTAAAGTAGACTTGACGAAATTTGCCAGTATTTATGAAAAGGGATCGGGTATATCAGGATTAATCAAAGGACTTCCTCAAATTTTGGCTGGGAGAGATTTTTGTGATGCAGTCGAAGCTATTGTCCAAGCAAAAAAAAATAAACGTGCAATTATATGGGGATTGGGTGGACATGTTGTTAAGTGTGGACTAAATTCCGTTCTTATCGACTTGATGGATCGTGGGTTTATCTCAGCTCTAGTTTTCAATGGCGCAACAGCAATTCACGATTTCGAGATAGCAATGGTAGGTTCTACTTCTGAAGATGTTGAAAAAGGTTTACCCACTGGAGATTTTGGTACAAGTGAGGAAACAAGTCATTGGATGAACGATTCAATCAATAAAGGAGTGTCTCGAGGTAAGGGAATTGGAAAATCTTTAGGAGAATCAATAATTAAAGGTGGACAGCGTTTTCCCCATGCTGAGTCTAGCTTACTAGCTTCTGCTATTCAAAAAGATATTCCGGTGACTATTCATGTTGCTATTGGAACAGATACCATCCATACTCATCCGTCAGCTGACGGCTCTGCTTTAGGAAAAGGTAGCCTTCAAGATTTCCGTCTTTTGGCTTCAATTATTTGTAGACTCCATAATGGTGGTGTTTATCTGAATTGTGGTTCAGCAGTGGTTCTACCAGAGATATTTTTAAAGGCAGTCAGTTTAGTTAGAAATCTTGGTCACCCACTGGAAAAATTTACTACGGTTAATTTAGATTTCCTTCAGCACTACAGGCCCACTCAGAACGTTATTAAACGGCCGACTCTTGGATCTGGTCAGGGCATTTCCCTTACTGGACATCACGAGTTAATGATTCCATTATTGGCTGCCACTTTAATAGAGGCTTCTGACAATTGACACATTTTTGCAACAGTTTACAACTAGGGAAGTAGAATCTAACCATGGTTTTCATTTTGCTATTAAAAGAGTATGAGATTTAGTTTCCAGAAAGAAAGTTTCTTTCAACCCTCCTTAAAACAAACTCGAGTTCCAAATTTGTTCCCCGTCTGGTCTGGCTGGGACCTATTAGCTATGCTTGGATTTTTCCCTCTTTCTGCTTTTTTGATTCTTCTACTCAGTCAGGGAATAGGGTACTTATTGGTTTTTGTTTTTGGAAAAAACTATTTTTTAGATCAACCAAGCTATCATGCTGTTATCCAGATATTATTCACTAGTCTTTTGAATGGATCTCTCCTTCTTTTTATATATTTTACCATCACATTTAAATATAAGGTTCCTTTCTGGTCGTCTATTAAGTGGGGAAATCTGAATAAAGTTCAGGTTAATTTTTATGTTTTGACAGGTATGTTGTTAGCACTAGTAATGGGGTTTCTTTCTGGGTTTATCTCAGAAGAGAAAAATCCTCCTATAACTGAATTGCTGAAATATCCCGAATCAGCTATTTTATTAGGAATAGTTGCTGTTCTGGTTGCTCCTTTTATTGAAGAAGTGATTTTTAGAGGTTTTATCTATCCTGTCCTCGAAAGAAGATGGGGACAGTATACAGCAGTTTTTATAACAGCTTTGATGTTTGTATCTCTTCATGTTAGCCAACTTTGGGGTAGTTGGTTAGGTATCAGTGCTATTTTTTTTGTCGGTCTTTTATTATCCATTGTCAGGGCAAAAACAGATTCCCTTTTCCCTAGCTTTCTTTTGCATTTATCCTATAACACTACTCTCTGTTTATTAGCTATGGTGGGTCTTTTAGTAGGTTATTGATAAAATGCTATAGCTGCAATAAAGTCTTAAGGATCTCAATTTAAATGGAATATGGTGCCCTAATAAATTTCAAATAAAGACATATAAAAGAGTCAAACCCTAATAAGATTAGTTGTTACTGTGAGGTTTTTGAAAAAGAGCGGTACTCTTTCTCGATATCTGAAGGTATTGCATTTCCAGGGTGAATGTAGATGCGGTAGTGAAATGAAATGGATTCACCCTGCTTCATTAAGTGGCTACCATCTTGTGTTTCATCGTTATAAAAGTCGTGAAGTCCAAAAGGATTGGCTGCAAATAAAGAGTAACCGCGTGCATGCCAATAAGTTGGATGACGAAAACTTTGGGGATGGTCTAATATAGTTATTCCTAGAGATTCTTGACTAATCTTAGTAGAATAGTCTACCCATCGTGCAGCTTTTCCCCAACAACCTATTTCACCTGTTTCACCTTCAGAATTTAAAATGATTGCTCCTTCTTTTTCTGTAAAAAAATGGGCTAGCCTGATCCCAAAACTACCTTCCTTGGTATCGCCAAACTTGACTGGTCCATTGACCGCGGTAAGTCGAATAATAAAGTCCATTACACGTGATTCATCTCTTTTATGAATTCTAACTTCTCGAAATTCATCCAATACTTTTTTACCCGACGGCAAGAGCCAGTCACTGCGTGATTTGATTGTCCCAGTTTGTGCTCCGCTCTCAATCAAATCAAATTGACGGTGTTTGATTTTTCCACTGTTAGACACTTCACTCCAAAAATCAACTCCATTAATCTCCCCATGGGTAAACCATAAGCCAGTGTGATGTTGATGGTCATGACTTTCACCTGGAATATTTTTAATCATAGGATAGCCACGAGTAATGATTTTTCCTGAAGCTGAACGTAGTGGAAAAAAAATGGGTTTGTTATAACCAGAAAAATGATATGAGGTGAAGGGTTTGCCATTAACAAAGATATCAACTTGATTAGCACTTCTTTTAAGGAAAACATCCTTTTGTTTCCCTTTTACCTCTTTTTTTGTTGCAACGGAGTTAAGTGTTTTATTGTTCGAACAACTCGCTAGAGTAATCAAAGTAAAAAGGAAAAATACAAACCAACTTTGATGCAGCTCTCCTTGTTTATTGGAAAAAAAAGAGTCATTTTTTACTAGACGGTAGTGAAAAGTTTCCACAAATAGGCCTCTCTTTCATAAATTTAATTGATGTATTCAAATTACATATATAAAAAAACTTGGTTTCAATAGAAAGCCAAAAACTATATTTACATCAAAATTATGGAAACATCTCTTTCCAAAAACCAAACAAACCAAATCCTAATAATGCTGTAGAAAATAATATAACCATTCTAGGATACCATCCTTTTTTTTGAAAAGAATGTACTAACAAAAATACAATAACTCCTATTATAGAAATGGTAAAAAACACACCTAGAAACCAACCCAGAAAATCGACGGGTGTAGCTTTCTGTAGAAAGATTAGAGAGTTGTGAGAAAGAGTAACTCCAAAAAGAGTCCCGAAAAAGCTTGCGAGCATCCATCGATTTTTAGTGTCCTTTACAAATATATTTTCTGCTGCAACATAAGCTAAACTTAAAGAGCTTACTGTAGAAAAAAAAGCTATGGGTACTGTGATTAAATTGTACGCCACTAGAATGGAAATAGATAAAAGAGGAGCTAAAAAACCTACTAGAGTTTTAACAAATAAACCTAGATTTGGGACTGTTAGCAATAATCCAAAAATGAAGCTGATTAGAAAAGGTGAGGCTAGTACACTAGTACTAGAAAACTTAAAACTTTCTAATTTTTTCTGAAAGTTACTCTTCATACTCAAGTGAGCTATTGGACTTTCTAGGTTAAAAAATAGCTGTTGAGTACCTTGAAAATATATTACTTTGCCTATATTCCAATGACCGGAGTCAGTGAGATGATGAAGAGTAACTGTAAAACTAAGATCATTTATTTGTTTGCGAAAGAAAAAAGTCATTTGACAAGTTAATTCTCCAGGACCAGGGCCTTGTTTCCAAAAGATTAGTTGTTGATGTCCTGTTTCTTTTGTACTTTGAATCTGATAATTATCAAGTAGCTGCGGTATGAATTGTGGAAAAACTTGGCTAACTTCTTTCCTGGAGATGAGATGATCTCCATTGAGATCTAATTCATCAACAAATCTGAAATCTCGAAGATTGACAACGAGATTAACCTCAACACTATATTTTTGGACACGGATCTGTGAGTAGCTAATTCCAGAGGTATGAGCTGATGTTGAAGTTGAAAAAGCTACTATGAGAAAGATGATAAGGAAAAAATGATGAGCCCGTATCATAATTTTTAGGCGATTCATTGAATACAAATCAAAGCTGTGAAAAAAAATCATGAATCTTACTGGTTTTTAACAATGATCTGACGCATTTCTTCATGAATCAGTCTATTACTAGCTAGCATTTGAGGTTGATAGATTGAATAGGTGTCAGAAGAAAAATTGGTTACTAAACCACCTGCTTCCATGGTCATTAAAATACCGGCAGCAGTATCCCAAGGCTTTAGATTTATCTCCCAGAATCCATCGAAATTCCCCATAGCAACATAACAAAGATCCAAAGCAGCGGCTCCATCCCTTCGGATAGACTGAACATTCCCAAGAAAGTCAGAAAAAATTCTTAAAGCCTGTGCTGGTTCTTGAACTATGCTAGGAGGAAACCCTGTTACAATGAGTGAACGTTTTAAGTTGGATACTTCTGAAACTTGAATTCTTCTGCCATTTCGAAAAGCACCTCCTCCTTTTTCCGCTATGAATAACTCGTCATTCATTGGCTGGTATACAACTCCTAAAATAATTTCCTGACTCTTTTCTAGTGCGATAGATACACAAAATACAGGATATCCATGAGCATAATTGGTTGTTCCATCCAGTGGATCAATGATCCATTTATATTCAGAACTGTTTTCAGTGATTGTCCCTTCTTCAGCTAGGATGGAGTGATAGGGAAATTTAGAGATAAGTAAATCAACAATAGCTTGCTCAGAAAACTTGTCTGCTTCTGTAACAAGATCAGTTTCTCCTTTGAATTCAATTTCTTTTACACGTCCGTAATATTTTCTTAAGATTTCACCACCTATTTTTGCAGCTTCAATAGCACCAGTGAGGTAATTTTCCACGTTTAGCCTCATTTTTTAAAAATACAAACAAATAAACGTTATCATACAAATGTTTTAGCGATCTGCTAGAAAATGTTGTGTTAACGAGAAAATACTTTAAACAACATAAAAGATTTAGTGAGAAATAAGAAAAATTATTATATTAATCTGACATTAGTATCTATTTACGATTGTCATTCTGGAAGTAAATTTTTAAAGAGAGTTAAACAAGTGTTTAGTCGGTTATACTTTCCATGGAGCTTCTCAATAATTGGTTTTGCATTTCTTTTTCCTTTAAGTACATTTGCTAATAATCAGAATGATTCAGATAATGTTGGGAAGTCTTCTCATCAGAGGAACTGCCATGGTCTCGTTGTAGATTTTAAACAACAACCTGTATCTAAAGTCGTAGTAAGGCTTTTTTCTGAAAAAGGAATTGAACTTGATAGAACCCAAACTGATGATCAAGGTCAGTTTATATTTTTTAATATTAGATCATTTTTACAAACGCTAAAATTGAGTCATCCTGATTTTGAGGATGTTGCTAAGGATTCATGTCGCCCTGACAATTTTCACCTTTTCTTTGTTTTATATCCACGATCAGTCGATCACTCTGTTACAGTAACTGCAACCAGGACACCTCATACTAAGAGAGATGTGCCATCTGCTGTTGTGGTATTAACTGAAAAAAACCTTAGTAATTCTCCTTCGTTGACTATCGATGATACCCTCAGACAAAGTCCGGTGTTCAGTCTTTTTCGTCGGACAAGCAGTTTAGTATCCCATCCTACAACCCAAGGTGTTTCCCTACGTGGTATTGGTCCTAGTGGAGTTAGCCGTACTTTGGTTCTTTGGGATGGTGTTCCTCTGAATGATCCATTTGGAGGTTGGGTTTATTGGAACCAGTTAGACAAAAAATCTATAGAAAGGATTGAAATTGCGGCTGGTGGAAATTCAAGTTTGTATGGGAGTTCAGCTTTAGGAGGAGTGATTCAGGCTTTTTCAAAGATACCTGAAAAAACTAAAATTGAGGTTGATGTCTATGGTGGGTCTTTGGGTACTGCTGGGACTGATCTATTAGGTTCTTTGGAACTTGGTCAGTGGACCGGAGTTTTTTCTGGATCTTTTCTAAAAACAAATGGTTATTTTGTTATCTCACCTAGAGATCGAGGATTGGTAGATATACCTGCTCATTCCTCTAGAAATGTTCTTCGTTCTACATTTTTCTATCAGCCTAGCCAACAATCAACATTAATAACGCGACTAGATTACTTTGTTGAGGATAGAGGAAATGGAACATCTCTTCGAAAAAATGATACTAACATTGTAAGGATTAGAGGTAGCTACCGATATGAGGATGCAAAAGGGCAAGAATGGAAAATTCAAGCACATGGTCTGACAGAAGAATTTGACAGTAGTTTTACAACTGTCAGTTCTAATCGTCAATTAGAATTTCTTGTTAAAGAACAACAAGTTCCAGTTCAGAGCGCTGGGAGTTCGCTCCAGTGGACAGGTTCACTTGGAAGTCAACACTTACTAACTTCAGGCAGTGATTGGCGGTGGGTAAGAGGAAATAGTGAGGAACTTGGTTACTGGTCTGGAAGACCAGTAAGGTCTCAAATAGTTGGTGGGAACCAACAATTAGCTGGATTTTACCTTCAAGACTTAGTCTCTATAAACCAACGATTGCATTTGCAGTTAGGGGCACGTTTGGATGTTTGGTCAAATCATGATGCTCATCGAAATGAGATTTCATTGACTACGGGGACGGCATCTAATTTAAGTTTTGCATCTAGAGGCGGAAGTACAGTCAGTCCAAGAACGGGAGCTTCTTTTTATTTTAATGATGAGCTTACTTTTAGAGGTTCTTTCTATAGAAGTTTTAGAGCACCTACTCTCAATGAGTTATATCGTGGATTTCGGGTGGGTAAAGTTGTAACTATCGCTAATGAAAAGTTGCAACCTGAAAGTCTTAATGGATTTGAAGCTGGATTAGATTGGGACTTGGGAACAAAAGTTTCAGGGCAGCTAACTGCATTTTGGAATCAGCTTGATCAAGCTGTATCTAATATTACTATTAAGACTTCACCTAGTATAATTACCCGTCAACGAAGAAATGTTGGTCAAATCAAGGCTCGAGGATTAGATGCTAATTTGTCATGGCAGATGAATCACTCATGGAATTTAAACGGTGCTTATCTTTTAGCAGATTCCACATTTGGGCGTTTCACAGAAAATCCCTTTGTGGAATCTAATCGTTTGCCTCAAGTGCCAAGACATCGAGCAACAGGGTCTATCAGTTATCAAAATAACAGCTTTTTTGATGCTTTTCTTCTAGCCCGTTTTGTAGGCTTGCAATTCGATGATGATCTAAACCAACATCCAATGGGAAATTATATGCTCTTGAATTTAAATCTATCTCGACGACTTCATCCAAATGTCGTTGTTTCTTTCTCAGTGGAAAATCTGCTAAACCGTAATTATCTAGTTTCAAATACACTGGTACAGGGCATCGGATTGCCGAGAATGATTAATACAGGACTCAGATTTTTCTGGTGAGTATTCATTTGGTGCATGGATTGGATATTGGTGTGTGTAGATACAACTGTTAAGTTTTGGTTTTTTAGATAAGTAAATCAAACTAAACCCAGCTGTTTTTTTATTCTTAGTTCATTTGTTCTAGATACGGATAGGCTTAATTTTCAGATAACCTAATTATTTCGTGCTATATTGAGGAATTACTTCTATTCGGATGTTTTATGGGAGGTTTTGTGGAATTTCCTAAAGTAGTCAAGCTCAAACAAAAGTTTGATTCTACAAAGGTAAAGGACATACCGAAAACAATTTCTGAAGAACTTCAAAGTTCTAATGTATGTACACTTCTCAAACCAGGCGATAGTGTAGCTATAACAGCTGGAAGTCGTGGAGTTACTAACATTGCAACAATTATTAGGAGTTTGGTGTTTGAATTGAAAAAAAGAGGAGCCCGCCCTTTTATTATTCCCGCTATGGGTAGTCATGGAGGAGGTACTGCTGAAGGTCAATTAAATGTGCTTCAACACTATGGAATTACTGAAAACTCGATGGGAGTGCCAATCCGATCGACTATGGAAACAATTCAAATTGGGGAAACTTTGGAAAAGATTCCAGTATTTGTTGACCAAAATGCTTTTGAGGCAGATCACATAGCTGTTGTTAATCGCATAAAACCGCATACAGATTTCGATGGAGATATAGAAAGTGGAATAACTAAGATGATGGCTATTGGTTTGGGGAAGCATCGAGGTGCAACACATTACCACCGAGCTAATAATAAGTATGGGTACTATCGGGTTTTGACTCAGGTAGCTGAAGTTGTTAAGGCCAACTGCAGTATTCTGCTAGGACTGGGCATTGTTGAAAATGGTTACGAGAAGACATCTTTGATTCAGGCAATGGCTTCACATGAGATTCTAGAAAAAGAAAGAAACTTACTCAAAATAGCTAAGTCTAATTTAGCGCGTATTCCTTTTGCAGAAGCTGATGTATTAATAGTTAATCGAATGGGAAAGAATATTAGTGGAACAGGGATGGATACCAATGTTATTGGACGACGTGCTCGGCTTCGAGAACCTATGGAGAATGCTCCACAATATTCTCGAATATTTGTGCGCGATCTGACGCAGGAGTCCTATGGCAATGCGACCGGTATAGGAATGGCAGACATTGTAACCCGCAGACTAGTCGAAAAAATTGATTTCAAGCCAACCTATGTTAATGCTATTACCAGTACTACACTTGAGGGTGTGCGAATTCCTGTAACCTTTGATTCTGATTTCGAGGCCCTAGAAGTTGCGGTGTCAACCAGTGGTGCTGGTAGTGGAGAGGATTGCAGAATGATCTGGGTAAAGGATACGTTGGAGCTGGATTATTTGGTAGTTTCTGAATCGTTACTAGATGAGATTAGTGAAAATTCACATTTAGAGATTGTCGATGAATTTCATAACCTAAATTTTGATTCTAATGGCAATTTAAAATCGTTATTTTGAAAACTTTTCTCAAGATTCTTTTTTGTTTCATGTAAATATTTAGACTGAAGAATGGACGATTACATCAGAAAAGAAAAGCGTATAGCGATTAAATTAATGAAGGTAATGTCTCTGGCAATTATTCGACTGAGACTAGGAAAGGAGATAACCATTGAAGTATAAAGTTGTTGCTGTTGATGCTGGTCGACATGCCCCTACAGTGGAACGAAATATCTTAGCTAAGGCCCAGGCAGAATTAATAACAGCAGAATGTAAAAGTGAAGAAGATCTTATTAAAGCTACTAGTGACGCTGACGGTATCCTGGTTTCACTCAGCCAGATTACCCGAAGAGTGATAAGTTCTTGGAAGAAAAACAAAATTATTGCCCGATATGGAATTGGAGTAGACACTGTAGATCTTCAGGCTGCTACGGACTGCGGGGTATTTGTTACCAATGTACCGGACTTTTGCTACGATGAGGTTTCGGATACTGCGATGAGCCTCATTCTGTCCGTAACTC
Source organism: Terriglobia bacterium (assembly GCA_022452285.1). GTDB lineage: Bacteria > Acidobacteriota > Terriglobia > Versatilivoradales > Versatilivoraceae > JAKUNG01. Next base: position 84,356 of record JAKUNG010000013.1, read on the forward strand.
GTAAAGTTGTTAAAATGCATGGTTTGGTCTCTCGGGGTATTTGGGACCGAAAGTTAGCGATACCAGTTTACAAGCTTCGCGGAAGAAATTTGGGTCTCATTGCATTTGGTCATATTGCCCAAGCAGTTGCCAAAAAAGCAGCACCGTTTGGTCTGAAGGTTTGTGTCTATGACCCATATATACAGCCTAGCGATTTTGTTGATAGTTCTGTTGAATTTTTAGAGCTTGATGAACTATTAAGAAAATCAGATATTATTTCAATTCATACTCCTTTAACTGCAGGTGGAACCAATCCAACATTTCATCTGATAGGTGAGCCGGAGTTGCGCATGATGAAACCAACGGCCTTTTTAATTAATACAGCTCGAGGTCCAGTAGTTGAAAATCAAGCTCTTACTAGGGCTTTACAAGAGGGTTGGATTGCTGGTGCAGGTTTAGATGTGTTAGAGCAGGAACCTCCTGACCCTCAGGATCCAATCTTAAAACTTGAGAATGTGGTGCTGACTCCCCACTATGCTTCATATACTGAGGAAGCCTATTTAGAGGTAAGAGAGAAAGCTGCTGACCAGATAGTCCAAGTTCTTAGTGGAAAGATTCCGAGTTTTTTGGTCAATAAGAATGTTTTGGAGGAGGGAAGCTGAAATTTTCCTTGATTATGCCAATATATTCTTTCTAGGTTGATGAAATTAACGAAATTGATTCTTAGTCAAATAGTTGGATTAAAAGAATAAAATCTGTACTGTATTAGTCTAACTTCAATTTTATAAGGAGGAAGACCATGGACCACTATTCAGATGATACTACAGCGAATAAAATTGCACTGGGGCTTTTAAGGATTATTACAGCCTTTTTATTTATTCCACATGGAGCTCAGAAGCTTTTTGGAGTTTTGGGTCGAGATTCTGTGGAACTTTTATCTCTTAGTGGAGTAGCAGGTATATTGGAGTTTTTTGGCGGTCTAGCTATTCTAATAGGCTTATTTACGCGTCCGATAGCCTTTGTTTTATCGGGCCTTATGGCTGTTGCTTATTGGTATGCACATGGCTTAAAAGATTTTTGGCCGATTGTTAATGGTGGAGAAAAAGCAGTGCTCTATTGTTTTATTTTCCTTTTCTTGTTTGTTTATGGAGGGGGATCCTTCTCTCTGGATGGTTGGTTAAAAAGAAAAAAATAATTCGATATTGACTGATTTTTTTGTTCAGACCTAGTTAACAAGTCTAGTTTTATCTAAATTTTGGGCATTAGCTATTACGTTTGCCAATTGGATTGCTTTAAACATACTTACTGAATTTGCTTTAAGCTGACCAGCAATGTCAAAAGCGGTGCCATGATCTACTGAGGTTCGTATTATCGGGAGGCCAACCGTAATATTAACTCCACTATCGAACCCAATTAATTTTAAAGGAATGTGTCCTTGATCATGATAGAGTGCAATTACTAGGTCAAATTCTTTCTTGTTCATGCGATGGAAGACAGTGTCAGGAGGAATCGGCCCATGAATGTCAATTCCTTCAGAGCTTGCTAATTCAATAGCAGGTGTAATCTGATCTAATTCTTCAGTTCCAAAAAGACCTCCTTCACTTGCATGAGGATTTAATCCAGCAACTGCAATTTTCTGACGGTTTGTTCCAAGGTCTTTCAATGCCTTTTTCCCAAAGCGAATAGTTTCTAATATTCGTTCTGTTTTGACGAAATCCAGAGCTTTACGTAAGCTCATGTGGGTCGTTACATGGATTGCTCTAAGGTGGTTAACTACTAGTAACATTCTTACTTCAGAGGTTCTACAAAGATTAGCTAGAAATTCTGTGTGACCTGGAGCTCCAATTCCAGCCATTTGGACTGCTTCTTTATGAATTGGTCCAGTTACTAGGGCATCCAGTTTTTTCCCTAGGCACCAATCTACACCTGCACGAATATAATCAAGACTAGCTCTTCCACATTCTTGATTCACTTTGCCTAGTCTGACACTGGTGAATTGAATATTTTTTAAGTCTAGGAGTTGTATAGAGTGAGGATCAGAAACTACATCCTCAGGAGTATCAATAATTTGAATTTGTCGATCGGGTAAAAGTAGGTTGGTATAGTATTTAACTGTCGAATATTCTCCAATGATAATAGGAATGCAGAGTTGTTCAACAATTGGGTTTTGTAACACTTTAATGGCTACTTCTGGTCCAATTCCCGCAATATCCCCTAATGTAATGCCAATTTTAGGTTTATTATATTCCAATTTAATACTAGTCCTTTTAGGTTAGTCTTAATAGATTTACAACGATCATAGCATAAGCATTTATTTTAGTTTTTTTTAAAGAACTGCATAATTTTACAGAGAGTTTCTTTGTGACCAAAACCTCCAGCCTTAGTTACTAAAGGATAATTTTCTAGTTTCCCTCCTATCCATCTTCCGTAAGGAATTCCAAGTTCAACTTCTCCTAGTATTTGAATTGCTTTGGCCTCAGTTTGTTGAACAACTTTGAGAGCTGTATCCCCTCCTACAAGAATAAGAGGACCGACGATACCTTCATTTAGAAGAGTCCTTATTATTTCCTGTAGTGTATCGTGAATTCTTTGTAAATGTTTAAAAGGATGACTCCCCTTGTCCAGTTGCAGGCTTAGTGCTATTGATTTTCCATTAGAAAGTTCAGACCTAGCTAATTTTAATTTTCCTCGTTTGGAAGAGTTTGAAAAAAAATCTTCACTTTGAATGGTAATATTTGTAGCCATTCCTCTGGACTCGAGGTACTCAATCTGTTCTTTATTAGTAGGGTTAAGACTGCCACAAACAAGTAACGTGGGTTTTTGTATTTCTAAAGAGTTTCCAGCAGCCTCGACTTGAGAATAGCCCCATCCAAATGGTAAAAAACGTGCTAATCCAGCTGACCCTACCCACAAAATTTTTTTTTCTAAGCGACATCCTACTTCGACAATTTCTTTTAAGTCACTGTTATTTTCTACATCAAATAGAAAAATACGATGGTCTTTCTGGCGAATATATCTTTCAATTTCTGAAGCTCTTTGAAGAAGAATTTCACGACGGATTAGGTTGACTTGTGATCCAAATGCCGACTGTAGCTTACAGAAGAGATCAACATTGTTAAATTTTGCATTGTGCCGTGATATAGCACTAGGAGTTCTATGACCTTTTATACAGAGTATCCCATTTTTAATAGTTCTTCCCCAAGTTGGGAAAGCAGGAGCAACAATGACAATGTTAGGTTGCATTATTTTCATGACTTCCTTTATCTCTGCAACCCAGTTTCCTTTTGCAGTAGAATCAATTTTCTTATAAAAAACTTTTCGATTGAGCTGTTTTAATCTCTTAAGAGTTAAAGATACAATGCTTCTAGCTTTTTCCTCTGGTACGCTGCGAGTAGCAGTGTTGACTACTATGACTTCAACTGGAAAATCGCAGCTAACAGTAATATCACTTGTTATGGCTGTAGTTAATCCATAACTAGAGAATTGTGCTGCAGTGTCACAGGATCCTGTCAAATCATCTGCAATCACCGCCATTTTGAGCGAGGTTTTTGATTGTAATCTCAACTCATACAAATTGATTTCTCCAAATCAATGAGGAATATTTGATAATACCTGCTCAACCGTGGGTTGCTTTAAGACTGTAACATGTGATCCCCGAGGACTCCAAATTAGTGGGTTGGTAGAAATGAATATAGCCACAGTAGGGATCCCTAAAAATGCTGCTAAATGGGTTATACCGCTATCATTTCCAACATAAAGTTGGAAATGACTTAGAATTGCAGCAAGTTGACTTAAACTCTTGATTTGAATTTTTTGGAAAGGCATTCCGGTTTTTTCAAGAGAGGAAGACAACATAGAAACAGGGTTTCTATCTAGGGGACCTTGTATGAGAAAGCTTTCTAGCTTTCTATCATTGGTAAGACTAATTGCTAAGTCTGAAAAATTGTTAATTGCCCATTGTTTTTGAAGTCCACTCGCTCCAGGATGAATTGCTACCCTATTTTTATCCTGTGAATGCCCGAGTAATTCTTCCGCATACCAATGAGCATCTGTATCCCAACAAATCTCTGGAATAGTTTTATAGTTGCTTAACTTGCCAAAGATAGTTTCTAGTTGTAGTGTCCTAAAATCTGTTAGGTGTTGATTGGGTCTGTCAGGTAAAAATGGAAGAAATTTAACTTGTTTGTAGACTCTCTTTACAGATTGGACAAAATCAATATTAGTTGTTCCAAACCAAGAGATAACTTGGTCAAATTGTTGAATTAGTTGGAAAAAAATCTTAGGAGTGGGATAGCGGTCAATCCCTGTATCAGATAAGGCAACTGCTCTATCTATAAAGGAAATATTTTTAGCTAACTGGAGATTGATTCTGTTAACCCATAGTTCCAACGAGTTTGGACCTAGTTTATGCTTTAAAGATTTGAAGACAGGTAAAGTTAAAATAAAGTCGCCAATTGCTCCTGGAAAAATGCAAAGAAGTTTCAAAGTTTCACCTACTTGACCAACTTCTGTAGTTGTTTCTTTGTCATAATAGAAATATGGGAAAAAAGAACAATCTTGTTACTACTGTAAGGCAGTGTTAGGCTATTAACTAATGAGATTTAGATTTGTTAAATGGAAATTAATATGGATATTAAGTTAAGTCAATACAACACAGTAACATTAATCATTATTCTGGTCATTGGCGTTGGTTGTCAATCTGGTATTGAAATATCTCCTGATACTGCGGCTATTGTTAATGACACTGAGATCAAACTTAGTGAAGTCCAAATTCTCTTTGATACGCAGCTAAGACAAAGTGGCCAAAAGCTTTCTTCAGAGGAAGCCTCAACACTTAAATTAAGTATTCTTGGACAGCTTATGAATGACGAAATTCTGATGGAACGTGCAACTGAACAGGATCTTACTGCAACTGATGCTGAGGTTAGTACAAGATTTACTACATTTAAAAAAGACTACACTGAGGAGAAATTCCAGGAATTTTTGAAAGAGCAGGAAACGACGGAAGAACAGATTAAGCGACGTCTTTATAGAACTGTTACGATTGAGAAACTTTATAATAAAGAAATTACTTCTAAAATTTCAGTTTCTGAAAGCGAAATCGAAGAACACTTTTCGAAAAATAAAGCTAATTACAACCCTCCTGAAGGTTGGCGCCTAAGGCATATCTTAGTTACGGATAAAAAAGATCCCGGTGTTAATAATATTAGAAACGATGATGCTACAACTCCTGATGAAGCTAGAAAGAAGGCAAAACGTTTAATGGATAGATTGTTGTCTGGGGAGGATTTTGCCAGATTAGCTCAAGAATATTCAGAAGATCCTCTTTCCACTCCGCGTGGTGGTGATCTGGGATTTGTGACAGCTCAACAACTAGATGCTGTTGGCCCTACATTCAAAAGAGCCGTAAAGGGTTTAAAAGTTGAACAGATCTATCCAAAACCAATTCCCACTAACTATGGATATTTGCTGTTGAAACTGATTGCTAAAGAAAAGGGAGGCCAGTATGAATTAACCTCTCCAAAGGTACAGGCTGATATTCGTCAGACAATTTTCAACAGGAAAGAGAACATTCTTAAAACTGCTTACTTACAAGTTGTTCGTAATGAAGCTAAAATTAGAAATGTCTTAGCTGAAAAGATCCTCACACTTCACTAATGCATTCCGGAAACACTCCTGTAGTGATTATTATCTTTTTTCATTTTTGATCTCTGATTTAATTTCGGCATGAGAAAACAAAGTTCTAGTTGACTGGTTGATTCTCTTCTCTGCTAGTTTGAAATTATTTGGATTAGGTTCGACTCCAATAGAATTTCTTCCCCATTTAGCCGCAGCTATAGTAGTGGTTCCAGTTCCCATGAATGGATCTAAAACTGTATCCCCAACGAAGCTGCACATTCTTATAAGACGCTCAGCTATTTCTTCAGGATATGGACTGAGGTGGCTTTGAACTGAGCCGCCTTTGATCCCTAACCATACTGACTGAAACCACTTCTTGTGATCAACATCGGAAATAATTGAAAGTACTCGAGTTGCAACCGATGCTTTTCGATAGCCACCGGGTTTACGTTCCATCAAGATAAAGTCGACATCATTCTTGATAACTGCATTAGGTTCATAGGGTTTACCAAGAAACCATCCAGGATTACCTGATATTTTGAGAGCTCCACTGGAAAGTTTGTACCAGATAATTGGTGCAAGATTATCATAGCCAATTTTACGACAAGATTCTTGGATGGATGCGTGAAGTGGAACTACTGTGTGCCGGCCTTTATTCTCCCGTCTCGAACGCCACATATCCCTGACAACACACACAAGTCGTCCACCTGGCACAAGAACTCGGAAGCAGTGTTTCCAAACAGTGTCTAGTGTTTGGAGAAACCTTTCGTACTCTTCAATATCACTGGGAGGATGTTCCTCTTCAAAATGTTTTTTTAGCCTCCAATAAGGTGGAGCAGTAACAACTAGATGAATTGATTCATCTGGTATAAAAGAAAGCTTTTGAGGATCTGTTTGGCTTAAGTTATGTTGGGTGGGTATCTGTGGAATTGCTGAAATGATTTTGGTCAGTTGTTTTTTGTCCTTAGCAATTCGAGGAATCTCAGTTTGAGGGTTTTTAAGATTTGAGAGTGAGGTGGGCAGATAATTTTTGTGATTATTCTGGGGTGTCATGAGCTTTCTATTTTTTTCAGTTATCAGCTTATTAGCAAAAGCAACTTAAAATGATTATTGACGTATTCTTTGCTCTTCTATATTGAAAATAACATTTCCTCTACCGTCGGTTAGGTTGATCGTTGATTTAACAGTATTTTTGTTCTCAAAAGTGTCTATTATAGTTCCTTTAACAGCCCCTCCTGCTTGTATTGTCCAAGTCATGGTTCTTGTTTTTTTGTTCCACTTTCCAGTCCAAAAACTATCTTCACCATCTGCAGCAAGATTGTATCGATGAAAGGTTCTGCTGTGTTTGTTGTAGTGGTCAAAACGCCGAGATTCCTCGTTTTTTTGATCAAGAGTGGTTGACTGTTGAAAATGACCGTTAACAATCCAGTTAGTTGTTGTGGTACTGGTTAAATTAAATTTTCTAGGGTCTCTTCCAAAACTAATAGTTGCAGTTGATTTCCATTTTCCATTCCATTGATTTAAAACCTCTACCTCTTTATTTAACTGTTGACTGAGCATTCCGGGGTCAATAGTTGTAGTTCCAACAAAGAATCCAATCAACCCTAACAAAATTCTTTTCATTTTAGTTTCCTCATTTTAATCGAAGTTTAGAAATATAAGGTTTTATGGTTTTTAATTAGGTTTTTTTATCTAAGGTATCATGGTATTTAGTATTGCAAACTGTAACACTGAATATCATTTTTAGATAGTTTCTCACTAGTAGTCATTAATTTACCTTGCACCCATTAACATAGGTTTTTTAGCAATTACCAGTTGATCTATGGAGTTGTAATAGAATAATAGGAATAATGAGTCCTGGAATTTTTTCAGCATGAATGAATTAGTAGTATTACTTGGTTGACTAGGGATAAAGAAACAAATCCTCTATTATTTGTAATTCTTGTTGTAAAAAAAAGGTACATTTATGAAGATCAACCGTATCGACACTGCTTACTATCGTTTGCCGCCACACCGTCGGATCCTGGATGCTATTCAAGAGGTTGAGTTTTTAGACGTGATAGCTGCTAGGTTATATACAGAAAATGGAGAAGAAGGTCTTGGTTATACCTATACAATAGGACGTGGTGGAAAGGCCACAAAAGTTCTTTTAGATACCGAAATAGTTCCATTAATTCTTGGTGAGGACCCACTAGATATAGAACGTCTTTGGGAAAAAATGTGGTGGGGTCTCCACTGGATCGGCAGACATGGATTGACCTTGTTATGCTCCTCGGCCATTGACATTGCATTATGGGATTTGAAGGCTAAAATGTCTGGTCTGCCTCTCTATAAGTTTTTGGGAGCTGCACGGAGCAAAGCACCTATGTATAACACTGACTGTGGTTGGTTAAATCATAGTAAAAATGAAATTGTGGAAGAAGCTTCCCGGTGTGTTGATCAAGGGTTTACTGGAATCAAAGTTAAAGTTGGGAAAGAACAGCGTTCTGAAGACTTTACACGTGTTGAAGCTGTGAGAAAGGCAATTGGAGATGAAGTCAAACTAATGGTTGATGCAAATTTGTGCTGGACAGCAGCTGAATCTATTGCCCGCTGCAAGCTTTTTGAAGATTTAGATCTTTTTTGGGTGGAAGAGCCTATTGAAGCTGATGATGTTCTTGGTCACGAAAAGTTGAGTGAACATACTTCTATTCCTATTGCAGTTGGTGAAAACTTATTTAATAGGCATGCCTTTAAAGAATATCTCACTAGAAGAGCTGCTAGTATTATGCAACCGGATGTTGCACGTGTTGGTATTACTGAATGGCTTCGAATCGCTGATCTCACTCACAGTTTTAATTCTTCTGTATCCCCTCATTTAATGATGGAACTCCATGTTCATTTGGTGTGTGCAGTTCCTAACGCACTTTTTGTTGAATATGTTCCATTACTTGATCGATTTGTCCAGCATCCTTTAAGAATTGAGGAAGGGTATGCCATCCCTTCAGAACAACCAGGTCACGGTATAGTGTTTGACGAGGAAAAAATAGGACCTTATTGTCTTGAAAAAAGTTCTTGGAAATGGAATAAATAAAGGTTATAGGTCAACAAACTGCCGATAGGACTCTAGTGTTTTTGTAAAACTCCAAGAGATTTCATCATAATACTGACTAATTAATACTCTATCAATAAAGGGGAGTTGCAATCTCAGGGAATTTCTTTTTTTGGCCTAAATTCTTCTGCTAATCGCTCTGCTTCTTCAATTTGAGAGTCACTCATCAGTCCAGCTAGTGCATTCTTGGCTTTAAGGGCCTCTGGATTCCCTTGTTTGCTAGATAAGTTATACCACCTATGTGCTTCGACATAATCCTGAGTAGTTCCTTGACCTAAACCATACATCGCTCCTAGGTTGTCTTGAGCCTCACCATAGCCCTGTTTAGCAGAAAGCTTGAACCATTTAAAAGCCTCTTGATAGTCTTGTGTAAGCCCCTCACCTTTGTAATACAAGTTCCCTAGATTATTTTGAGCCTTAGCATGTCCCTGCTGTGTAGCTTTGCTAAACCATTTGAGCGCTTCTTGGTAATTTTGTAAAATCCCTTGGCCTTTTTGATACATAAGGCCTAAATTATTTTGGGCTGTGGCATAGCCTTGTTCAGCAGCAAGCTTATACCACTTGATAGCTTGTTGGAAATTTTGGGGCTCTCCTTCACCTTTGTAGGCCATATTCCCTAAAAGAGTTTGGGCTTCGGCATGCCCTAGCTTGGCAGCTTGTTGAAACCATTTTTTTGCTTTCGTGAAATTTTTTTCAACACCTACCCCAATTGAATACAAAATTCCTAAATTGATTTGTGACTTGGAATCTCCCTGTTCTGCTTTACGAATTATTTCAGAGAGATGAATTTGACTAACCGTAGTCCCAATACTTCCCCAAAATAGTAGGACTAGCAGAATTAATCGAATTAGTTTCATTATTAGAACTCCTTAATTTCAAACAGTATATTGGGGAAACATTAGTAATGGTACATCTCTCTTTTTAGTAATTGCAAGAAGCAGAGAGCATCAGTAATATGAAAATTAGTAGTTAATGGTAATCCTATTATTAGCAAGGAGCAAATATGAGAGAGATTAACTACCTTTAAAGCAGTGTTGACAAGCTCCTTTAATATAAGGATTATTTACCAAGAACAATGATGATGTGAACTAGTTTTATTAAGGTTGAATACAAAGAAGGTACTATAGATGATAAAAAAAAGGAGGCGTGGCAGAGTGGTCGAATGCGGCGGTCTTGAAAACCGTTGTCCCTTCACGGGGACCGTAGGTTCGAATCCTACCGCCTCCGCCAATTCTTTTTATCAAGTTTTGAGTTAGAAATTAAAAATAGGATCAATTGTTTGCGACTAATAATTTAATTTAAGCAGTATGTAGGATAATGGTTATTTCCAGTCAAAGAGAATAGATACAATTAGTCCAAATAAGCTAGTTCACTTGAGCCTAGTAGTACTTGAGCATATTCTTCCCAAGGTCTTCGGTTTTGGTTGAGGTCTGGGTTCTTTAGGAATTTAAGGGCAAGGTCAATTTCGGATGCCTTCGGATTTCGAGCCAGGGTCATACGGTAAAGACTAGTGATTTTAGCAGTCGAATTCTCTAAATCGGCTACCCTTTCAGCTAATCGTTCAGCCCTATCCTGCATCCATTTACTGTTAAGAACAAAGAGTTGTTGTAAAGGTGTGGTTGTAACTTGCCGTTTGGGTTTATGCTGAGTTGCAACTGGAAAATCATAGAGTTGTAACAACGGATGAAGTAGACTGCGGCTGATTTTTGAATAAACTGATCGACGAGTTGAATTCTTTAAATCAATATTTTCAGAAGGGCCACCCATATTAAAGTTTAGTTCGCCGGATGCCTGCAAAATAGTATCTCTCCACGCTTCAACATCTAACCGACCTGGACTTTTTCGCCACAGCCACTGATTTGTTGGATCGACTTGCTTGGCTAATTTAATGGATCTGCTTGCTTGGCGATAGGTTGCTGACAACATAATTTCCCGATGGAGCCATTTAAGAGACCATCCATTTTTTATAAAACGAGCTGCAAGGTCGTCTAAGAGTTGGGGGTGGGTAGGCTTTTGTCCCTGTACACCAAAGTCAGATGGTGTCCGAACTAAATGCTCTCCAAAATGCCAGCCCCAGACCCGATTTACCCAGACACGAGAAGTTAGAGGTCCAGCTACCCCAACTATTTTGTTAGCTAGATCAAGACGACCTGATCCCTTTTTAAATGGATCGGGAGTCAATCCTTCAGAGAAGACAGTTAAAAATCTTCTTGGGACTACTTTTCCTGGGTTACTAACATTTCCACCAATGAACACAGGCAGGTCACGGGATTTGTTTGGGTGAAGATCAATCCAAGTGACAGTTGGTGTACTTCCATCAATCCATACACCACAGTCAATCACTGCATGGGTAAGAGGGATTTTATTTTCTGCTAACAACTTTTCAAGTGCTTCAAAATCAGTTTTCATTGCCTTGATTTGGGGGTGAACTTCTTTAGCTACAGTACTAAGGGTCCTTAGAAGTCTATGCTGACCCTTAAGTCGGTACAAACGTTCATAATCCCAAATCAGTTTTTCTGCTACTTTAGGGTTCATGTCGACAATTGGTCGTCTTACAAGCCACTGACTGGCAAATACCCCTGCCAAGCCATAATAGTCTTCATTGGTGATAGGATCGAATTTATGATCATGACAACGAGCACAGGCAACAGTGAGACCAAGTAATCCGCGTGAGACTGCGTCAACTCGCTCATCCCAGTCATCACTAGCTAAGGTTTCGATTACATCGCGCGAAAGTCTTGGATCCTTGTGATACACTGGTGCATTGCCAATATATCCAAGTGCTCTCATGTCAGCTGGTTTAAAATTTGGTAACAAATCTGCTGCAAATTGCATGCGAATGAATCGATCGTAAGGAATGTCTTTGTTGAAGGCTTCAATGACCCAATCTCGGTAGCGCCAAGCAAATTCGTGTGGTTGATTAGTTGATTCATTTGTGGGGTGGTCTTCTGCCCATCGAGCTACATCAAGCCAATGACGTCCCCATCGTTCTCCGTACCGGGGAGATGCCAGCAAGCGCTCAATCAATTCTTTGTAGGCGTTTGGGGAAGGATCCAAGACAAAATCTTCAATTTCTTTGTAACTGGGAGGTAAGCCTGTTAAGTCAAGAGATGCTCTCCTTATCAGGGTGTGGGGGTCAGCGTATGGTGAAGGCTCCAAACCATTTTCTTGGAGTTTTGCAAGAACAAAAGCATCAAGTTTTTTTTGTGGCCAGTTTTTTTGATTGTGGTCAGGAGGGGGCAATTCAACCAAAGGTTGAAAAGCCCACCATTTTCGACCCTCTGCAATCGGTGTACCTGGACCAGCTGGTTTCTTAGGGCTTTTAGATAGATCGGGCTTATCACTGCGAGGGTCTAGAGCACCATTGCTAATCCAGATCTCAAAATCTCTTATTACTCTATCAGGTAATTTCCCAGAGGGTGGCATTTTAAGTAATGGATCTTTATAACGGAGAGCTTTTATTAATAGGCTTTCATCTGCTTGTTTGGGTATTATTGCTGGACCTGAAACACCTCCACTTAAGAGGGCAATCTTTGAATCTACACGGAATCCACCCATGGGATTATCAAGTTGAGATGAATGACACTCCACACAATGTTTTAATAGAATAGGACGGATTTTGCGTTCGAAGTGTTCAGTTTCTGGGCTCTGAGCGTATGCTGTCAACCCCGGTAAAAAAAGTAAAATTATCCAGGATATCATCTTATCAACTCCGACAATACTCTGCCATGGACATCAGTTAGACGAAAATCTCGTCCAGCATATCTATAGGTTAGATGTTCATGGTCAAAACCCAGTTGATTGAGAATAGTCGCATGTAGATCATGGACACTGACCCGATTTTCGACAGCCTGAAATCCAAAATCATCAGTAGATCCGTAGGTCATTCCACCTTTAATTCCTCCACCGGCCATCCACATAGTAAAACCAAAAGGGTTGTGATCACGGCCATTACCAGATTCTGACACTGGGGTTCGACCAAATTCTCCCCCCCAGACGACAAGGGTTTCTTCGAGAAGTCCACGCTGTTTAAGGTCTCGGAGAAGTGCAGCAGCAGCCTGGTCCATGTCGGGACATCGATTCCGAAGATTTTTATTAATATCTTTGTGATCATCCCAGGGTTGTCCGGGTCCATAAAAGACATGTATATATCGAACACCTTTTTCAACCAATCGACGAGCAAGTAGACACCCATTAGCAAAAAAGGTGGAACCATATTCTTTGCGGACATTTTCTGGTTCCTTCTTTATGTCGAAGACGTCAAGAGCTTCAAATTGCATTCTATAAGCAGTCTCCATTGCTTCTATTCGGGCTTCCAGAAAGGCATCTTCTCCAATGTTTGATTGGTGCTCTCGGTTTAGAGAGGTAAGAAGGTCGAGTTGATCACGTTGGATTTTGGCGTTAAGTTTATTGTTTTGTATATATCTAATCATTTTTTCAGGGTTAGTTTCTGAATGATTAAAATGTGTACCTTGGTGTTTAGTAGGTAAAAAACCAGAACGCCAAAGAGAACTACCACTGAATCCTCCTGGTTCTGGGCTCAGTACAACAAAGCCAGGTAAATTTTCATTTTCGTTGCCGAGACCATAAGATAGCCAGGCTCCAAGAGTTGGTAGAGTAGAAGCAATGTTCCCTGAATGAATTAAATTTCGAGCAGGTGTGTGAGTTGGATTGAAAGTATACATAGAACGAATTACACTTAGTTCGTCAACACAACCTGCTAAATTGGGTAAGAGTTCACTTATTTCAGTACCGTTCTGTCCATACTTTTGGAATTTAAATGGTGAGGGAAGTAACCCACCTGTCATTCGTTCTGTTCGTAAGTTTACCGAGTCAGGTCGCTGGCCTGCATATTTTTGAAGTGCAGGCTTAGGGTCAAACATATCTATGTGAGAAGGTCCTCCAGTAAGAAACAGGAAGATTACATGCTTTGCAGACGGAGCAAAATGGGGTCCAAATGGGATGTTACTAGCTCTTAGATCAGAGGCTAACATCCCGGTGAGCCCCACCGCTCCTAGTCCTCCACAGAGACGCTCTAAAAAAGCTCTCCGACCCATACTTTGTATATTGGAACATTGAGTCGATTGCACTGTTTTTAACATAGTAGTTTCCTGCGAAAAAGATTTGGGGGTAATTTCTTATCCTTGAAGTTTGATTTTACATGGACTGCTAGGTAAATTCTACTTTATCCGAAACTAAAGATTAAATCTTCAACGGACTTTTGCTAACTTCAATTAGTGCTATTTTGTCTAAGTGGATTAGATCAGTTGACTAGGTTCTAGATTTTATTAATGTGCAGAAAAACCTTATTTTCTTAAACCTCTGGAATGGCTAAGTCGGAGGCCCCTACCTGTGACATTAATGCCTCTGGATAATAACGTTGAATCATGTCTGAAGCTATTTTGGCACGACGAACTCGCTCTTTGGAAAGGGCAATAGCAGTTGCTTCGATGTGAGTACCACTTGGATATATGTCAGGTGCATTGCGGAGACCAAGTTTTACGTAGATTGGAGAAAGTGCCCTAATAAATTTTGGAATTTCAAAATGGCGGACAAAACCTCCAAAATTGTCTGGTGTTTCTACATAGAGATCAAGGGGCATTGATACTGCCTGTCTAATAGATGTCAGCAGTTCTAATGGTAAATCAGAGGAAACATTAAAGGTTCCACCTCCAAAATTCTCTAGGATTTTAACAGATATTGGATTGGTTGCACTTAACTGGACAGATATTTTAATGACTAAATTAGAAGGTAATTGTCCTTCCTTTTTAAGTTGGTTGACAACCCATAGCAAACCTAGATCGGCAACTAAGATTCCGCGTAGTCCCAACTCACATCCTCGTTTTATATCTTCTATAGCATAGACAATTTGATCCATTCCGCGTAGGCCAAGTCCAATGTTTTTTCCTGCTGGAGTTAGTGGTTGGGCACCAATATCAAAAGTGGCCCTTGGTCCAACGAAAAGACTGACCTCCATTTGATGATCTTTAGCCATTTTCAACATCTCTTTGATCTCGTGATCAGTCATAAGCATAATTCCACTCCCTTGACTTACACGATGAATGGTTAATTTATATTTAAGAGCTTCATCAATAACTGTTTTAAGACATCGAGGGCCTTCTACACTAGGAATTTCAAATCGATATTGCGCTCCGTCTGGGAATCTCTTATCAGTATTATTGAATTCAGAGGAGTCCCCAGTAGGCAGGCCAATTTTTTTTAGAAAATTCTTGGTTTTATCCAAAGTTTTATCTCCTTTCGTCTCAAACTAGCAGTTTATTAATGGCTTCAGAAGCATAAAATATAATGGAGTTCTCTGTTATCAGACTAGTAATTAATGTTCGATGATTCAATCTAAAGATTTCAGGAGCCTACTCGATTAATTTTTTCTATAGCGTTTATTCTTTCCCACAAATGTTCTTGGATCCATTGCCTATCCCACCATTCAACTGGGTTGACAGGAATACCTTGTAGAAATAAACCGAAGTGAAGATGGTCACCTGCAGCTAAGCCTGTTGAACCGCTGAGACCTATGATGTCTCCCTTATTAACTTCTTGGTCTTGTTCAACTGAAATAGAACTTAAATGACCGTACAGAGAAAATAAACCACAGCCATGATCTATTAAAACAGTTTTTCCATAGATGCCTAGGTTAGTTGCATAACGAATAATTCCATTGTTAGAGGCTTCGATCGGATAATGTTTCACTGAAGCTAAGTCAAAACCGACATGATCCTGATGATCAATCCGTACACCTTTATAGAAATAAGTACGGTGATCAGCAAAAAAAGATTCTACTTTAGATTGGCTTAGCTGGGAGAAAGGTTCGGTCCACAAGATTCTCTCTGATGATCTTTTCGAGATCTTTTTAATTGTCTGATGATTCAAATCTCGGAGTTCATTATTAACCTGGACGAATTCTTTAATTAAGTCCTTCTCTTCTAACAATTCAGGATTCTTATTTGTTAGCTTGGGAATAATCTTTTTAAGAAACTGTTTATCAAGGTGGATCCGTCGGTGTCGAAATTTCTTAGGAAAAAATTTAATTCGAAACATAGTTCTTGACTCATTTCCGGCTTTGTCTCGAGCTACTAATGTCATTTTGGAATTTAGGGGAAGATCATAATGATATGCAAAAATCGAAAATCTGATTTGTTTATCTGAAAGCTGAGGAGAATATCCAGGGAAAAAATGTGGACCAACTTTTACACCGGAAACGTGAGTATCTTTTTCAACTCGATATAAAATGCATTCGGAGCCACCTTGTCGAATATAGTGCTGACCCGAAAGAACTTCAAGCTTGGGGGGACTAAAATCAAACGTGAAATCTTTTTTTATTACTATTTTATTACCACCGAATAATCCGCGAAAGGAAAAATCTTTAGCAGAAACTATTATTGAAGCAGGACCCTCTCTGATTTGATTAAAAGTATTAGTTATTTTCCCAAGGTCGAAACTTTCAGAGCTGTTTTTTTCTGTAGTTTTATAAAATATAGGTGGTGATGAATACTGTTTATTTACAAGATTTATCGTTTTATTTCTTAATTTTAGGTCAATTACCACTTGTTTTAAACCAGCCCCTTCATCTGTAACAGTAGCAATTAGATTAGATTGCCGTCCCAAACTTGTAAAGTTTCGATCAAACTTTAAACTAGGTGACTGTCCCTCCCAGCGATCAAAGGTTAAGAACATAGCAAAACAGAAAATACTGACAAAAAAGATTAACAGCACAGATCTGAGGGATCGGATTGAGGAGTTTCCTAATTTATGATATTTCATGCGAGTCAAATTAATTTAAAGATTCTAAAAGTACTAAACCGACTAACCTTAAAAGAAAGGATAATTTATTATGGGTATACTAAAAAGTCTAAGCTTTTTCCAAGAGAATCTATTGTTTACAATTATCAACTTTTTTATATTTTAGGGTTCTTTAAATAGTCTGCCAATAGAACAAGTGGTTGACACAAAAGGGGAAAGCCCTCCATAATAGCGGGGTTCCCTGTGTGTCTTACATTAATTTTTACCTCAAATTGAGGAAGGAAAAATAGTTTGAGCCCCAAAAAAAAGAAAAAAGTTTTAGTTGTAGGCGATCTTAATGTAGACATTATAGGTACAGGTTTACAAGCTTTTCCTGTTTTGGGAAGAGAAACCACTACCAAAGAGATGCGCTTAAGTTTAGGTAGTTCTTCAGCAATTCTTAGTTGTGGTTTAGCTAAATTGGGAGTACCTGTTACTTTAATAAGTAAAATTGGAAAAGACGATTTTGGAAAATATTGTTTACAGGCTTTAAAGGCTAACAAAGTTAAGTCAGACAATATTCTTCAGGATAGTAAACTCAATACTGGACTTAAGGTGTCACTTAATTTCCGAAATGATAAAGCAGAGGTGACATATCCAGGAGCATCCCCTCATCTTCGCTATAAAGATATACCTCAAAAAGTGGTTCGTTCTCAGGATCATTTACATGTTTCTTCTTTTTTTATGCAGACTGATTTGATTAGCTTCTTCCCAAAGTTATTTCAAGATGCCAGAAGAACTGGTATGACTACTTCCCTCGATCCAAATAGTGATAATAGAAACCAGTGGAATGCGGGTATTTGGAACTGCCTCGAGTTTGTAGATATTTTGATGTTGAATGAGATGGAAGCAATTAACATTACCCGAGCTAAGAGTGTTAACAGGGCCTTGGAGCTTTTTGCTCAAAAAGTACCTATGGTTGTAATCAAGCTAGGAGTCAAGGGAGCTGTCGCTAAGAGCCGAGGGCAAGTGGTCCAACTACCAGCCTTTAAGGTAAAAACCATTGATAGCACTGGGGCTGGAGATTCATTCGATGCTGGATTCCTTTTCAGTTTTCTCAATGAGTTTGATCTTCGGAAATCGTTAAATGTAGCCAATGCCTGTGGTGCTTTGTCAACTCGTGATATGGGTGGGACGACTATGCAAGGCACTTTGAAGGACATCCAAAAGCTAATTAGAAGTCGCCGGTAAGTCTTGATAATTTACACCTGAATCTCTACCAGATCTAATCTAAAAAGTTATTCTGATCCCAGATTTTTTCTACAGAAACAATAAGTAGAAAATGGGAAAATTATTTTTAGGGCGGGATCATAAGTCTAGCTGAGTTGAAATTCTTTGAAGTGCTTTAATACAAAAGCTTATGTGTTCAGTTAGACCTATTTCTAGCTCAACGGCGCCATTCAGAATATCCTCACGGCTTACAGAACGTGCAAAAGCTTTATCTTTTAGCTTTTTCCTGACGGATCTTACTTCTAACCCCTTAATTTTTCTATCAGGACGGACCAAACTTACCGCTGTAATAAAGCCAGATAGTTCATCACAAGCAAAAAGAACCTTGTCTACTAGTGATAGTCGGGGACATTTAGTCCAGGAAGCATGAGACCTAATTGCATAAATTATGTCTTCAGGATATCCAAGTTGTCTTAGGATTAGTGTGCCTTTGTCAGGGTGATCTGGTGGGTTGGGATATTTCTCGTAATCAAAATCGTGCAATAAGCCTATAATTCCCCATTTTTCCCTATCTTCCTTATAGTTTTCAGCATAAGCAATCATGCAAGCCTCTACAGCTAGAGCATGTCTAATCAGACTAGGATTCCGGGTATATTTTAGTAGCAGTTTATAGGCAGATTGACGATTTAACACAGCAATCCTCCTTTAAATCTTTATGAGTCATGCTATTCCTTCCGTTAATAATTCATTGATAGCTACATCTTCATCCAATTCTTACCAATACTAACATCTACTACAAGGGGAACTAAAAGTTTATAAACCCCCTCCATTTCTTGTTTGACAAGTTCTTTCATAATTGACAGCTCGTTTTCAGGTACTTCAAATACTAATTCATCATGAACTTGCAGGAGCATTTTAGACTCGAGACTTTGTTTTCTTAATTTGTAGTGAATTTGAATCATGGCGAGTTTAATAAGATCAGCAGCTGTACCCTGAATAGGTGAATTGACTGCTGTCCTTTGTGCAAAGTGGCGGAGGTTTTTATTATGACTGTTGATGTCAGGGATTTGACGGTGCCGTCCAAACAAGGTTCGAGTACTCTGACTTTTTTCAGTTGTTGTGATGGTCTGATTTATGAAAGTTTTTACACCGACGTATGTTTCAAAGTAACGGCTAATGAAATTCTGGGCTTCTTGGTTTGAAATTTTCAATTCTTTTGCCAATCCAAAAGCAGTTTGCCCATATATTATTCCAAAGTTAATAGTCTTAGCTCTTCTGCGTAACTCATTTGTTTGAAACAATGGATCTATACCAAAAACTTCAGACGCTGTACGAGTGTGGATGTCTTCTTTTTTGAGAAAGGCATCGGTTAAAACTTCATCCTGTGATAGGTGTGCTAAGACTCTCAATTCAATCTGTGAATAATCAGCAGCTAATAATTGACAGCCTTCTTTAGCTATGAAAACCGAGCGAATTTTACTACCGAGTTCTGAACGAACAGGAATATTTTGAATGTTAGGATTACTGCAGGATAACCGCCCGGTTGCTGTTACGGTTTGGTGAAAGGAGGGATGGATTCTTTTAGTTTCAGGATTCACAAGCCTAGGTAGAGCATCAATATAACCAGATTTAAGCTTAGCAATTTGGCGAAATTCTAGCATCAAACGAGGAACTTCATAAGTATTAGCTAATTGCTCAAGCACTTCAACAGAGGTCGAATACTGACCGGATTTTTTTAGTTTTCTTGGGGAAGGTAGGTTCAAATGTTCAAATAGAATTTCCCCTAACTGTTTTGGTGAATTAAGATTGAACTGAGCACCTGCGACTTCAAAAATCCTTTCTGATAAATTTGCTGACATCTTTTCAAAGTCCACCGACATTTGATCCAATAAAGGTACATCAACTTGAATTCCATTCCATTCAAGTTCAGCTAAAACTTCTACCAAGGGCAAATCAATTTCACGATAAACTCTATTTAAGTCAAATTTTTCTAGTTGAGGCTCTAAACTAGAAAAAATCCTACTACTTGCTGCACAACGTTGACTTACTTCGAGGGGAGTTTCCTCTAGAAAAGCCATAGCCATTTCATCTAATAGATGATTATTTCGGTTAGGTTGCAATAAATAAGAGATCAAAACGGTATCTTCCTGCACTCCCATCAATTTCAGACCCTTTTGTCGTAGAGCCAAGTAGACAGGTTTAACATCAAAGAAAACCTTTGGAAGTTTAGAATCTTCCCAAAACAGTTTAAAATCTTCCAAGGTTATGTTCGAATCTTTTCCAAATTGAGCTATCCAAGTTGAAGTATCTCTAATAACAACTAAATTCTGTGCACAAATGTTTCTTGGATTCTGAAAATCAAAGTCTAACCAGCAAAAAGAGGGTTTTTCACCTCGAATATTTTTTATAAACTGATCCACATGAGATGGTTTAGCAATATTTTCTATATTGACAGGAATAGAATGTTTTGAAGAAATAGTCTTGGTAGATTTTTCCGCTATCTCTTCCATCATTGATTGAAAACCAAGTTGTGACAATAGAGGTTTTAATTGTTCTAGGTTGGGTTGACGAATTTTCATACTTTCCCAAGAAAAGTCAATTGGCACATCGGTATCGATGGTTACTAGTTCTTTACTTTGTATAATTTGCTTCTGGTGGTTTTGAAGTGACTCTCTATATGTTTTGCGTTTAACCTGATTACTTTTTGCTAGGATATTGTCTATGCTTCCGTACTGACGAACCAAGTCCAGTGCACCCTTTGCTCCAATGCCGGGCGCCCCAGGGATATTGTCCGCACTGTCACCCATGAGACCAAGAAAATCAATTACCTGATTAGGTGCAACACCAAAAAATTCCTCTACCTTAACAGCATTAAAAAATGTATCGGTTTTTGCTTGGTGAAGAACCTGTACCTTACTATCAACCAACTGAAACATGTCTTTGTCGTTAGAGACGATGACAGTTTCGAGATTGTTACGGGTAGCTCTAAGTGCCAATGTTCCAATAATGTCGTCCGCTTCGAATCTAGCCATCTGAAAAATGGGAATTTTCATTGCTTGACAAAATTCTCTGATCGAAGGTAACTGGGATGCTAAATCATCTGGCATTTTTGTACGATTTGCCTTATATGCTTGGAAAACTTCATGTCGAAATGTTGGTTTATCAGTATCTAAAACAATCGCTAAATAATCTGGTTGATGTTGTCGAATCAACTTCCGAATCATTGAAGCAAAACCATAGATTGCATTTGTGGGCTTTCCTTGACTATTAGATAAATGTCGAATTGCGTAAAAAGCTCTAAAAATGTGAGACATTCCGTCGACCAAGAACAAACGCTTTAACTTGGTCTGACTTAGCGATCCAGATTTAGTCATAGGCTCCAGGCCTTTCTATTGATAGCCTATCATCAAACTTCAGAGATATTCTGTCAATGTTTGACTGTTTAGCAAGGGAAGAGACGCCTGATTCAAGATTCAATGATTTTTTAGTATGGGATTATAAATAGTTATTGATGTTTGAATCGTACAAATCTGGTGGAAAAGAACTTTTTGTTGTTTAATGGATCTCCATTGACCTAAAACCCACCTCGAAATATAGTTAATAATGAAATCGAAGTTTCAGTTGATTAGTGCAAGGAGAATAGAATGAAAAGTCGCAAAAAGAAACATGAATTTCAAACAGAAGTCAAACAGCTATTGGATCTTATGATTCATGCTCTTTATACAAATAAAGATATTTTTTTACGTGAATTAATTTCTAATAGTTCTGATGCATTAGATAAATTACGTTTGGAAAGCTTGACCAAACAGGATCTTCTACCGGAAGGAGAATTTAAGATATTTCTAAAAGTTGATCCACTTAAAAGAACGTTGAGTATTGAAGACAACGGTATTGGTATGTCGAGTCAAGAAATCATTGACAATATTGGAACAATTGCTCGTTCTGGAACCAAAGAATTTTTGGGAGCAGTTAAGAAAAAGGGAAAAGATGAGTCTATCGATTTAATTGGTCAATTTGGTGTAGGTTTTTATTCTTGTTTTATGGTAGCAGAAAAAGTTGAGGTAGAGACTCGACGGGCTGGAGAGGAATCTGGGACCCACTGGGAATCGACTGGTGATGGTGGATATCTGGTTCAAGATATGGAAAAAGATGCAGCTGGAACTAGAGTCATTGTTCATCTTAAACCGGAGGATTCCGAAGCTGAACTAAAAGATTACACATCAGAAGAAACGGTTAGATCAATTGTAAAGAAGTACTCCGACTTTGTAGCTTATCCTATTCAAATGGAGGTAGAACGCAAGGAAAAGGAGACTGATTCAGAGGGTCAGGTAAAGGAAAATTCTCCAGAAAAAACAGTGATTAGACAAGAAACCCTTAATTCCATGAAAGCTATTTGGATGCAACCTAAGGATAAAGTTACTGACGAAGAATATAAAGAATTTTATAAGCATATCTCACATGATTGGAATGATCCATTGGAATCAATTACCGCTAAGCTAGAAGGTACTTTTGAGGCTCAAGCGTTATTATTTATTCCCTCTAAAGCTCCTTTTGATCTTCATTTTCAAGAGAGTACTAACCGGGGAATTCAACTGTATGTGAATCGTGTTTTTATCATGGACGAATGTAGAGATCTTATGCCGGAATATCTTAGATTTGTAAGAGGCGTTGTAGATTCAGATTCCCTCAGTTTGAATATTTCCAGGGAAATGCTGCAACAGAATAAGCAAATCAAAGCTATTCGTAAATTCTTGGTAAAAAAAGTACTGGATACTTTTTGTGAGATGAAAGACAAAAAAAGAGAACAATACTTAATCTTGTGGCAGGAATTTGGGTCTTTAATCAAACAGGGATTCCTAAATTGGGAGGAAAAGAAAGAACGTCTTTTAGATTTGTTACTTTATCGTTCTAGCCATAACGTTGAAAAATTAACCTCACTGCGGGATTATCTAGATCGAAGTAAAGAGGATCAAGAAGCTATTTACTATTTGACCGGTCCCTCACAAGAAGCTGTAGAAAATTCCCCACATCTAGAGGCTTTCGAAGAAAAAGGTTATGAGGTTTTATATTGGACTGAGCCAGTAGATGAATTGGTAGCTCCTTATCTGGGTGAATATCAAGGCAAAAAATTTCAATCTGTGGGTAAGGGAGAAATTAACCTTTCTTCAACAAAAGAAAAAGAAAAGTCAGATGATCAAAGGAAAGAAGAGACAAGGACCTATGGTAATCTCATGGAATGCTTAAAAGATCATTTAGAAGAAGAAGTAAAAGAGGTCAGACTATCTAACAGACTAACTGCTTCGGCTGTTTGTTTAGTGGGTGAAACAAACGATGTTTCTCCAGTAATGGAAGATTTAATGAGAAGGTCAGGACAACCATTTAGTAAGACAAAGCGTATTCTTGAATTGAATCCAAAGCATCCCATGTTAGAAAAAATACAAGGTATTTTTGCTCAAGAACCTAAGTCACGAGAATTAAAGGCCTATGCTCAGTTACTATATGGTCAAGCAGTATTGTCAGAAGGCAGTCAATTAAGTGATCCAGCCGGCTTTAGTAAATTAGTAGCTGAGATGATGACTAAATCTCTTTGACTGCCTTTTGAATAGTTGGAGGATGGGGTTTTTTAAAGCTAATATTTCTAGTTAAAAATTTTGTCGTTAAATCACGGATAATTTACTGTTTGGCAAAGTTGCGGATCATTGCTACTAGTGCCTTGATCTGTTCCGCTGAAAAATTCTTTTTGCTTCCTTCTCCAAAAGCAGGCATTTTAATTTGCCCTGTACCTGAACCTTTACTGATTGCTTTAATTAGTTGTTCATCACTGTGTCTGTCTTGCCATTTTTTGTTAGTAAAATCTGGTGTTTTCATCATTGATAATCCCTTGCCGTCTGCTTTATGACACATGGAACAATTTTTCTTGTATAAGGCAGAGACATCTAGCTCACCTTCAGCAAAAACATTAAAGTTAGTAAGCCAAATCATTCCAAACAGAATGCCTCCAAGTCGAAAATTCATTGAAACTATACCTCCTGAATAATCAAAATCAATTTTTTTAATTTATAATAAAAATAATTAGCTTAATTAAGGGGAATTCTTTATTTTTCTACTTGTGGAAATTATAGTCTAAGTTTGATTTAAGGATCACTAAAAAAATCGTTCATAGACCCTCTCAAGACCTACCAACTTGGTTGCTAAATAGTTTCCATCCACTAATGACTAATCAGATTACTTATCTATTTCTTAAAAGTTTTTAGTGTGTAATATCAGCTATATCTTCCAAAAAGTTGATTTAAGCGAATTTGGATTAATCCTAGAAACATTTTTAGGGAGTCCTGAAAAAAGCGAACTTTGGTTCCTTCATGGTGATTCCACCGAATAGGAATTTCTTGTAGTCTAAGCCCATTTATTTTTGCTAGGAAAAGAATTTCCGGATCAAAGCCAAATCCACGAATTCTTTGTTGTCCTATAAATGGCATAATTGCTTGGCGTCTAAATGCCTTGAAACCACATTGGGTATCTTTAAATGGAAGACCGATTAGCATTTGAACCAGCCAGTTAAAAATCCGACCCGAAAATTCTCGAGTTAGAGACTGATGAACTCCAATTAGAGAACGATCTAAAGCTCTTGAGCCAAATGTAAGATCAGATTCATTGCGGATGATAGGTTCTATCAGTTTAGGGATTTCTTCTACAGGGGTTGATAAATCTGCATCAGTGAACAAAACTACCCTTCCACTTGCATGGAGAATACCGTTTTTGACACTAAACCCTTTTCCACAATTTTTGGGGTTTTTGACAAGAAGTAAGGATTCCCAATCTTCCATAAAATCAGTTACGCGAGCTGTTGTTCCATCTTGGGATCCGTCATCAACCACAATAACCTCAGTTTTCCAGTTTACTTTAGCTAAGTAGTTGCGCACAGTTTTTAAGGTATTTTCAATTCTGTTGGCTTCGTTATAGGAGGGAATAATAATTGATAAGTTAATATTTTTCATTTTTCTTTATTTTGATACTAGACGAATCTTCAACTTACAACCGATAATGCATGAGTGGGTATAATTTGAACCGATTCCAAGAAAATCTTTATAAAGAAAGTTTATTTCTAGTTTGGTCAGACTTTATTGTGACAAGATATAGGATTCTCATCCATATTTTTTTATTTGAAAAACCGTGTACTGAGAAAATGTCACTGTTATTTTAAGATAAAGGTCCTTCAAAGAATCAGTCTTAATGAATATGACTCAAGAATTTCTTCATGTTCGTGGTGCTAAAGTTAACAATCTGAGGAATGTTGACTGCCAGATTCCTTATGAAAGTTTAACAGTTATTACAGGAGTTAGTGGATCAGGAAAGTCTAGCTTAGCTTTTGACACGATATATGCAGAAGGACAGAGGAGATATGTTGAATCTCTCTCTGCTTATGCTCGTCAGTTTCTAGATCGTGTCCAAAAACCTGATGTAGAAGATGTAGTTGGAGTATCTCCATCCATCGCTATAAAACAAAAAAATAATGTCCGAAATCCGCGGTCTACTGTTGGAACTATAACAGAATTTTATGATTATTTACGTCTGCTTTTTGCTCGGATTGGTCATACATTTTGCCCAAAATGCAAACTAGAAGTTAAAAATGATATTCTTGATAATGTAGTTGACCAACTCCTAACTTTGCCTGAAGATTCTCGACTTTATCTGTTGTTCCCATTCGTTGATTACCGTCGTTTTCAAGAGCTCAAGAAAAGCTTTTGGGGTGACAAGACTATCAACAAACATGAAGAAATTACCTTAATCAAAGTCGTGCTTCAAGATCTTCGAAAGCATGGATTCAATCGACTTTACCAGAAAGAGAAGATATATGATTTGTCGAATGCAAAGTCGCTGAATAAGATAGATCTGACTGCTAAGTTTGATATTTTAGTTGATCGAATCATCATTCAATCGGACTTAAGACAAAGACTTACAGATTCTCTAGAATCTTGTTACCGTGAAGGTTCTGGCAAAGCTATTGTCGAAATTGTAGGTCTGCCAAGGTCCCTCGATCTAAAACTTTCTACGCAGAATAGTGCTTCTAACAAGGGAGAAGAGCAGAGGTTAGTAGTAGGTAGTCGATTCTTTTTTAATGAAGGATTTGTCTGTCGCAGATGTCAAACTAGATATGAGGCACCAAAACCAAATCTTTTTTCTTTTAACAGTCCTGTTGGCGCTTGTCCTTTTTGTCAAGGGTTTGGAAATAAAATAGATTACGATTTGAAGAAAATTGTACCTGATCCGGAAAAAAGCTTAAAAAAAGGGGCTATTGAGCCTTGGACTAAGCCTCGTTATCGACGGCTAAGAAATGACTTTAAACAATTTGCGCAAAGACATGAGATTCCTTGGGAGATTCCATACTGTGATTTGTCATCTGAACAAAAGAAGCTTATTTATAAAGGTGACAAGAAATTTAAAGGTATTAAACGTTTTTTTGACTACCTAGAAACTAAGAAGTACAAGATATATATCCGGGTGTTTTTGAGTCGCTATCGAGGATATGCTCGTTGTCCAGAATGTTCAGGCTCCCGATTGCGATTAGAAGCTCGCGCTGTCAAGGTTGCAGGAAAAGAGATTGGCGAAATTACTAGCCTGACGGTTGAAGAAGCGATTATTTTTTTTAACAGTCTCGTACTTAGCTCCTTTGAATTTGAAACAGTTGAAAAAATTTTAGAAGAGATCAAACCAAGACTACGCTTTCTCTATCAAGTGGGTCTAGAATATCTGACACTTGATAGATTGACTAGTACCCTGTCTGGAGGTGAGGCTCAACGAATCCAGCTTGCGGCATCATTAGGATCCTCATTAGTAGGAGCTCTCTATGTTTTAGATGAACCTTCCATTGGCCTGCATCCTCGGGATAATTCCAGACTCATTAAAATTCTTAAAAATTTGAGAGATATTGGCAATACCGTACTAGTAGTCGAGCATGAGCCTAGTATGATTCAATCAGCTGATAGAATCATTGATATGGGTCCTGGGGCAGGAGAGCATGGAGGGAAAGTTGTCTTTTCTGGAAGCTTTCAGGAACTCATGAATTCCCACAAGTCCATTACTGCTAGATATCTTAACAGTGAATTAAGTATTCCAATTCCTCATATTAGAATGGCACCCAATGATCATTGGTTAAAGATTTATGGAGCTCAGGAAAACAACTTAAGGAAATTGGATGTGGATATTCCTTTGGGGATCATTACATGTGTGACAGGAGTTTCGGGTTCTGGAAAATCAACACTGGTTCATCAGGTGCTCTATTCAGCTTTAAAAGCAAGGAAAGGAGAACTTCCTGAAAAAAATAATTATGAGAACATTCAGGGGGATGATTTGATTTCAGATGTAGTTTTAGTAGATCAATCGCCGATTGGCCGAACCCCTCGGTCAAATCCTGTAACCTATGTTAAAGCCTTTGATGGAATTCGACAATTGTTTGCTTCTACTCATGGGGCCCTCAGTCAAGGTTTGGGTGCAGGACATTTTTCTTTTAATATTCCAGGAGGGCGCTGTGAGACCTGTCAAGGTAGTGGAACAGTAACTGTGGAGATGCAATTTTTAGCCGATGTAGAATTAGTTTGTGAAGAATGTAAGGGAAAGCGCTTTAAGCCAAATGTACTCAATGTACTTTACAAAGGACATAACATTAATCAAATTCTTCAGTTAACGGTTAGGGAGGCATTGAAATTCTTTCCTTCAACGACTGGAGTTACCAAAAGATTGCAGGTATTGAGGGATGTTGGATTGGACTATCTGAGGTTGGGCCAGTCGGCAACGACCCTTTCAGGTGGTGAAGCTCAACGAGTAAGGCTTGCATCCTACCTTTCTAAACAGGTTGGTCAAAATACTTTATTTATTTTTGATGAACCAACAACCGGTTTACATTTTGATGACATCAGTAAATTGTTGAGATCTTTTCGGAGACTGATACGCGGCGGAGCTACTATTTTAGTGATTGAACATAATTTGGAGGTTATCAAAACTTCGGACTGGATCATTGATTTGGGTCCAGAGGGTGGAGACAAGGGTGGTAAAATAGTTGCAACCGGCAGTCCAGAACAAATCGCTTCGGTTAAAGAGAGTTATACAGGTCAGTTTTTACAGAAAATTTTGCCTAAGAATGAAAAGGAGTCTAATTAGATTCTGTGAACGAATACGATTTTCAGGGACGAGTCTACCAGATAGCAAAAACTAAAAGACTCATTTGCTTAATTACCGTCGCTATTCTTTTTCTTGCTAATCTAGCAATAGTTTTTGGTGATTCTGTTTTAGCGTTCGATCGGGAAAAGAATCCGAGCTCAGGGTTCAGTGAATTTGAAGAAAACCCTTTGAGTTATCTTGCTCTCGGTGATCAGCACCGTGAATCCAAAGAATTCTTAGAGGCCATTTCTGCCTACCAATTAGCTCTCATTGAAGATCCACAAAACCAGATGGCCAGATTTGGTTTGGCCATGGTTCAGTATGAAGTTGGTGAAACTCAGGAAGCTATCCAAACTTATAAAAAGTTATTGGAGATAAATCCAGGTCTTTGGCAAGCAGAAATGAATCTGGGAATTATTTGGTTAAACCAAAGAAATCTGGCTCAAGCTCTTAACCATTTTAAAAACGCTCTCGATTTAAGTCCTCAGAATTCAAGACTGTTATTTTTGACAGGACAGGTTTATTTATTACAGAAAGATTTGGATTCTGCAGAAAGCAGTTTGGTTAAAGCACTAGCGTATTCTGAACAAGGTACAGAGAAGATAGAAATTCGCTCGATGTTAATTTCCATCTACATGAAAAAAAAGAATTTTACCAAAGCAGCACAATATCTAGTTAAATCTCGCCTATCAGCAAAAGATAAACAAAAAGTTGATAGGCAGTTAGCTGGAATATTTTTGGATTTGAATCAAAAAAAAGAAGCACTAACTTACTTAGAAAATTTAGCGAATGAACCGTCTGCCGGACCAGATGTACATGAAGTCATTGGTCGGATAAAGGTGGAAGAGAAAGACTATTTAGGTGGAATAGAATCCCTTGAAATAGCACTTAAAAAGCAGTCAGATCCTGTTCGTCGGGATGATTTATATTTAGAATTGGCCAACCTACACTTTCAACTAAATCAGGTTAGCGAAGCAATAGATATTTTGGAGAAAGCCGCTAAGACTTCCCCTAATTGGGAAATCCACTATACGCTAGGATCACTCTATCTTCATGATCGAAAGTGGAATTATGCCAAAAGATCATTAGGTGATAGTCTGAAGTTAAATTCAGAGTGTGGAGAGTGTTATGCCAAACTTGGCGCTATTTACATGGAGCAGGGTGATTTTGGCCGAGTTATTCCCTTACTTTCCCGTTATAAGGAGCTTAAACCAGAAAATGTAATGACATATTTTCATCTTGGGATAGCTTACGACAAACTTAGAAAGTACGAAGAAGCAGTACAGGTTTATGAGCAATTTCTAGAAATTGACAAAGGTAGACACGACCGAGAAACTTTTCAGGTCAGTCAAAGATTGAAATTGTTGAGAAAGAGAGTAGGCAAATAATAACGTGAAAAAAAGGTTCTAAAAAGAAATTGATGACTAGTATTAATGCCAAACCGATTTTGATATTTACGAAGAGGAGTATATTGTCTCGAACTCATAGATTGCTGGGTAATCTTGTTGTTGTAATGTTAATCAAGCTATTAGTTTTTGCGCCTCTTTTTGGGGATACAAAACTTGAAGAGAAGTACATAAAGCATCAAAAAAAGCTTGCCAAACAGGGCAATCCTATCAAAAAAGTCAAAATATTAATTAGAATGTCTGGAGTTAACCTCAAATTAGTAAATAGGGTTGTTAAAAAAGGAAACTTTTCAGAAGCTAATACGATTCTTAATCGGTATGTTAAAGATGTCAAACAGGCTCGTCAGATCTTGTCTAAGTCTGGACGAAATCCTCAAAAAAAGGTGGCAGGATTTAAACATTTAGAAATTTCATTGCGAAAACAGCTCCGGGAGCTTAATGATATCAAAACTTATTATTCATTTGATGAACAAGGTTCAGTTGATAAGACTATTAAATATGTTGAGGATGTGAAGCAGCAGATCATGACTACTATTTTTGGTGCTGACAACATTGTTCCTGAATAGAAGACCTTCCAAAATAATTAAAGGTTCAATGAAATCTACTTTAATAATTCTATATAAATTTTAATTGAATGAGAAATAATCGTTTTATTTTCCATAACTGGTCTTTTTTTCAGACAAGATGGTTGAGTCTTTGGCTTGGAACTACATTCTTCTTTTTCGTTTCTCTAACAAACTTTGCCGGGATATATCAATTTCCAGAATATTTGACTGAATCAGAAGTCATGAGACTTCGTAAAGCTCAGAAGCCATATAAACGGATGGCTGTATTGAATAGAATTTTTAAAAGTAGGATGAAGAGTGCTGTTAAAAGTCAGAAGAAAGACTTAGGTCTGAAAAACAAAAATGAGGTTTTTAATAGAACGGCAACGGTTGATTGGGAGGGTAGGAATAAGAATAACTCGCAAAGGAAATCATTTGTGCTATGGATGCAGGAAGTAATCCTGTGTCTAGAAGAGATAGAAACGAATCTTGATGGCTTTCCAGTCAATCAAGCTTTGAACTCTTGGGATGTGGACACGGGATTGCCCATCTACATGGATTATAAAAGATACGGTAATTCTTTGAAGAAGTTATTAAACTCTCTGAATGAAATGAATAGTTGGTTGAATGAAATTCATAATGAACTTCCAGTTTCCGAAAAAAAAGTTTGTAGCGAAACCTCTGAATTTTTGACCGATTTAACAAGACATATTCACGGGATCATTGAGGTGGCACTTCGAAAATCGAAATTGAAGAAAAATAGAAACTAGGATAAAAAAAGACATCTATGGACAGGAAATTCTTTTCCCTTCCCCAACGTACAGACAAATTAACAGTTAATCAGATCCATTACATTTTTTCTGAGACCTACAAGGAATTAAGACCTACTCTTAATTGCCCTATCATTTATGTAGAGTTCTATCAATTTGTAGGAATTAACCACACTATTAGGTTAAAAGAAGACAAACTATATATTCGCCTTAGCGATTTATTTAAAGATGCCCCTACTTCCTTAATGGAAGTATTAGCAACTATTCTATTTTCAAAATTACTCAATCTTAATATTCCTTCAAATACCAGAAATACATATAGGAATTATGTTAGTTCTAGGAAAATACGAATTAGATCCTTAAAAAATAGAAGAATACGTGGCTATAAACTTTTACATTGTCCACAAGGGAATCAATATGATTTGATCTTGCTTTTCAGAAAAATCAACGAAAAGTACTTTGGAGGAAAAATCAATAATATTGAGTTGGGTTGGAGTTTGAAAAAGAGCTATAAAATTCTAGGTCAATTTGACCCTTCTCATCGATCTATCACAATTAACTGTTTGCTGGATAGCTCGAGAGTACCGGAAGTAGTAGTGTCTTTTATTCTTTTCCATGAAATGCTCCATGTTAAGATTACAGGGGATTCTTTAATCAATATTAAGACAAAGCACTGCAAGAAATTTAGGGAAGAAGAGAAAAGGTTTATTGGGTATGGACAGGCAATGAATTGGTTAAAAAATAATATGGATCATAATCTTTAGACTTATGACCACAATATTTTTCTTCAACATTTTTTAAGAGTTTCAAATAGGTTTTCGAATTTATTTTAGGGTTTTTTCCATTTTAAAATTTGAAATATTGGATCTGTTGTCGAGATTTATGTCGTTATAGTTTATAGAATCTTTAGCTAGATTTTTTAAATTACTTGAGAAGTAAATGTATAGAGATCCGTTCTAGAAGGGGAATTTATTAATGAAACGATTAACTTTAAAAGAAAAGAATTTTTTTAATTCTGAGGGCTATTTAGGATTCGGACCTTTTCTTAATAAAGAAAGAATAAAGCAGCTGGGTGAAGGGATTGATGCTATTGCTAGTGGTGAGTGGGAATATCCATCTAATCTTGTTCGTTGGGAACCTGGACATGAGGAACAAAATATTGCTCAGGGATCGGACAGAAAGAAGTTCGTCTATCAGATTCGTTATCCACACCGTCATATTCCGTTGTTTATGGAACATGCTACTGATCCAGCTATTCTGGACGTGATGGAGGATTTATTAGGGCCGGATCTTGTTTTATACAATAGTCAGGTGTTACTTAAGCCAGCATTTCATGGAACCTCCCAGCCTTGGCATCAAGATGCTGCCTACTTGCCAATTGGTCGTACAAATTTGGTAAGTTGCTGGATCGCTATTGACGAAGCTACAGTGGAGAATGGCTGTATGCAATTTATTCCTGGCACTCACAATTCTGGTTTGGTTGAACATAAATCAGGAAGGATGTTGTCAGCAGCTAGTGGAGGTACTGCTGCAGCTGTTCAAGAAATTTCAGTCGATGAGTCCAAAGCTCAAGCTGTTCCGGCCAAGCCTGGACATGGATCCTTACATCATTGTCTGACCTTTCATGGGACACCGCCTAACAAAACACCCCACAGGCGCCGGGCACTTATTACTCACTATATGCCTCTAGATTTTACTTATACTGGTCCGATAGATGATCGTCCCCAGTTTCATGTAGTTCGTGGTGACCGAACTGGAGAAATTCTTTGAAAAAACTATTTAAGGTGTCTGTTGAATAAAATACTAAAACCAATTAGTGGTGCTGTTCCTATTATCCCAATTCCGTTTCAATCCAGTGAAAAGATTGATGAAAGAGCTCTCCAAGGCCTAATTGATTTTGCTGTGGATTGTAAATTCAGTGCTATCTGTTTACCAGCCTATGCTAGTGAATTTTACAAACTTTCTGATAAAGAACGCCTCCGTGTGGTGGAAATAGCAGCTAATCAAGCTTCTGGTCGAATTCAAGTAATTGCTCAATGTAATCACGGCTCCTCTTATATTGCCAAGTCACTAGCCTTATCAAACTTAGAGGCAGGAGCAGATCTTATTTCCCTTGCAATTCCAAGACAATTTCCATTATCTGACGACGATTTATTATCCTATCTTGTACCGATTCTCAATGGAATAGAGACTCCAGTTTTACTGCAAGATTTTAATCCTGGGGGACCTACATTGGGTATGTCTTTTTTGTCCCGCCTTCTTACTGAATGTCCTAATTTAAGTTTTCTCAAATTAGAGGAGCCTCTTAGTGCTCCGAAGATAGCTTCAATGATTGAAGTAACTGACGGTAAAGTGAAGATTTTGACAGGTTGGGGTGGAATGTATTTGTTAGAATTAATTCCAGCAGGTATCTGTGGATTAATGCCTGGCCTTGGTCTAGCAGATTTACTTAACAAGATTTTCTGGTTGAGCAAGCAAGGCGATGGTGAACAAGCATTCCATTTCTTTGAAAAGATAGCCCCTCTACTAATTTACTCTCTACAAAATTTAGAAGTTCACATTTACTGTGAGAAATATTTACTTTGTGCCCGAGGGTTACTTAGTGATCCCCTATGTCGTCCGGCAAAATATCAACCGGATGTTTTTGCTAGAAAGCATATTGAACTTCTTATTCAACGAGCTTTAAACACTCTAGAGGAAGCTAATTTGAAATAATCATTTCATTAACTGAACAGGGTTCTGTCATAATTTAAGTACGCTGTCTAGTTTAGATAAAAGAGACTATTGTTAATATGTTTGATGAGGGCGACTAGGTATTGAAAAGTGATTTGCGTACTGACTATTTTTAGTTAAAACAGTCATTTTTTAATAAGACATAACTCTAATTGAAACTTTATCTATCCAAGGTTTTAAAGATTAATCTAAAGGAGATTATTGGTGAAGAAGAACAGGCTTAAAGAAAAACTTAATTCAGATACCCCAACGCTTGCTACGCATTTGCATAATATTTGGCCTTCTGTGGTTGAGGTAGTTGGTCATACGGGGATTTTTGACTATGTGGAATTCGTTGCTGAATATGCTCCATTTGATTTAAATTCATTAGATAATTTTTGTCGTGCGGTTGAACTCTTTGACATGTCAGCAATTATTAAAGTTGATCAACAGCCGCGACAATTTATGGCTCAACGTAGTATTGGTTCTGGTTTTCAAGGAGTATTATTTTCTGACTGTAGAACTGTAGAAGATGTGCGGGAATGCATAGAAGCTGTAAGACCAGAAACCCCGGATGCTGGGGGAACGCACGGAGTGGCGACTCGGCGCATTACTTATATGAATTACGGTGGAAGTGCAGAATATGCTAAAGCTCTCGATGAGACAGTTGTGGCCCTAATGATTGAAAAAAAATCCGCTGTTGACCACTTAGATGAGATTTTATCGCTTGGTAAAATTGATATGATTCAGTGGGGTCCAGCCGATTATTCTATGAGCATTGGTCGTCCAGGAGAATGGAATCAACCAGATATTAAGGCTGTGGAGCGTAAGGTTATCGAATCTTCATTAAAACAAGGAGTTCCAGCTCGCGCAGAAATTGAGAGTGTTGACCAGGCAAAATATTATCTTGACATGGGTGTTCGTCATTTTGCTTTAGGGACGGATGTTAATATACTATTTAATTGGTTAAAGGGGAATGGAGAGCAGTTGAGAAGGGAACTTTCCGGAGGTTAGTCTTAACTGCTTAGCATACTAAGAAAATCTTGATAGGTTACAGGGTTACTCTACCCAAATTTTATTGTTGTAGTACCCCTGCAACAAAGTTCAGTACATCTCCGTTGTTACGTGAAAATTCTTTTAGACGATCGTAGTCATGTCCTAGTTGACAAAGTTGATAGACGGTTGGGCAGGTTAAATGTTCCGGATCAACTTTATTCAGATACTCAAGGGATATATCAATAGCCTCAGGGTATCGTTGGATTCTTGCCAATAATTTTACTAGGACCTGGGCCGGATTTGAATCAACTTCTGAGGGATCTCCCTTAGGAATTTTTTGCTGGAAATGTTCAATAGCTTTGTCTACTTCCTGACCAAGCAAAGAACGAAGATAAAAAGCGAAATCTAGATAATTGTCAAGAGGTGGTGTGCCCTTGTACTGAAACTCTGAGGACAGGTGGGCTCCGTATTCTGCTAGTTGAAGAGCAAGCTCCAAGGTTTTTTCATCTGTTAGATCTAGGCTAAGTTGCACTATAGATAGAAGGTGGGAACTGTCAACGTAGTAACTATATTTTCCAAACAACCAGTCACGGTTTTCTATCAGTTCTGTGACATTGTTTGTTTTAGGTTGTTCCCCTTCTTTTTTGGTAATAGCCTGTTTTAAATTGTCCAATAGCTCGCCATGAAGTGTTCTTACTAGTAGCTGAATACAATCGGTACGTCCCTCTTGTACTGGATATTGTTGTATTCCAGTAATTGCACGACAGGTCCCATAACTTTCTAAAAGTAGTTCGAATCCTCTTCTAGGATTGACACGCTCATAAAGAGCAATCTCTATAATAGCTGCCATGTCTTCTTTTGGTTTCATAGCTTCAATTGCATCAGCAACTGGCTTTGCATCTCCAATCGCCCTGAAGTATGGCCAAGCTTGTTCAATTTGACCATCCGTTAAAAAAAGTGTTCCTACTTCACGAGCCGCTTCAAGTTGAGTTTGGTTGTATGTACTTTGAGACTCTTCAGGAATGTCTGAAGAAGAATCTAGTTGAATTAATCCTAGTCCTAGTTCGTGGCGTTTCTTCATTAAACGAGCTTGAAAAATAAGAGGATATTTTTTTTCTTTACAGAATCGTTGAATTAAATGATCAAACCCTTCTTCCAATCCTACCGATTTTATTTTTTGTTCAATTTCATCAAATGAATCTTTAGCCATGTATCTTCCTCAAGTTAAACTACCATAGTCTTATTTCAATTGTATGTATTCAAAATATTATTTGGCATATCATAACATCATAAACTGTTTCTTTGAATGTGACTTTCTATTAGGAAATTAGAGCTTTGTGAATCTTATTCTAATGTAAATTAGGGTTAGTCCAGTTTATGATAAATGAATACTGAAAGGAATACGATCTTTACAGAGAGATTATGCCGTGTTAATCTCCCGATCGGCTTTTATTAGTTGTTTCTTTTTATCAATAGAGAGGGGCTGTAGCTCAGCTTGGGAGAGCGCCTGACTGGCAGTCAGGAGGTCGTGGGTTCGATCCCCATCAGCTCCACCATTATTTTCAGTAACTTACAGACTTTCTAATTGACTTCGAAATGACTGGGGTGAGTTGGGGGGCAGAACTCCTACCATTTTTCTTAAGCCTAGAATAAAAAATATTTTTCCCTCTATTTTTCCCTCTGTTGTAAAATCGTAGAAACTTCCAAAAACCAACAGGTAAGACTATGAGGATTTTAAGCTATCTCTTACTAGCAGTTCTCCTGACTGGATGTGCCAGTGTGTTTGGACAGGATGGAATACCAAAGTATACTCCAGAGGAATTTAGGTTTTGGACTAGGTTGGCTGAGGAGGGGAATGCTCCTGCTCAATACCTTTTAGGTGGCATGTATTACAATGGTCAGGGTGTTCCTCAGGATTACCAGTTAGCTGTGAAATGGTACAGAAAAGCTGCTGAGCAGGGAGAGGCTGATGCTCGATACGTTTTAGGAGTGATGTATGCCAACGGTGAAGGTGTTCCTCAGGATTACCAACAAGCTGCTAAGTGGTACAAGCTAGCTGCTGAACGAGGAAATGCTGAGGCTCAATACAATTTAGGATGGCTGTATGCCAACGGTCAAGGAGTTTCAAAGGACCATGAATTAGCTTACAAATGGCTCAACTTAGCTGCTACTCAAGGACATAAAGATGCTGCTGGAAACAGAGATGACATAGCCAAGAAAATGACTAACTCCCAAATATCTGAAGCTGAGAAACTATCCAGAATTTTCAAACCTATCTCGATTTTAAATGGAAGGATCGAGACCAATATGGGCAACATTGAAATTGAATTTTTTCAGAAGGACTCTCCAAAAGCAGTGGAGAATTTCCGTTTGCTTGCGGACCGAGGTTATTATGATGGACTTACATTTCACCGAGTAATCAAAGGATTTATGATCCAAGGGGGTGATCCAAAAGGTAATGGGACAGGTGGAGAGAGTGCTTGGGGTGGACAATTTGATGATGACATCGATAGAGGTTCTGACCTTTATCGAAAAGGTTATCGCCGGGGGATCATTGCCATGGCTAACAGCGGTCCAAACACCAACGGCAGCCAGTTTTTCATTATGCATCAAGATTCAAATCTTCCACCAAACTATGTTATCTTTGCGAAAGTTACAGATGGACTAACGGTGGTTGACTCTCTTGCCGAAGTCCAGACGAAATATAGTAGTCATGGTGAAATGAGTATCCCCACTCAACCACTCGTTATTAAAAAGGTTGTTATCACTCCTTAGGCACGTTTTCGAAGAATGAAGATCTGTAACTTTCTGAGGTAATGGGGAGGCTTGAAGGGAATCCCTGGAGAATATCATGCGAAGAAAAAAAGATGATTGTATTTTTGTTTTAATTTCCCTTTTGACAGTAATTTCTCTTCTTTTCACTCCCTCACTGTTTGGGAGTGAACCACAGTTACAAGTTGGAGAAGCTAAGATAATTTATGGCTCTGGTGCCTCGGCCTCGGGCCGTTGGAGGCCAAGCTGGTCCTTACAACTATTAGCTTTAAAAGATGGCTCACTGGTTTTAGGAGACTCAGGATACTCCCTTTGGTCTTCAGATCGTGGTAACAGTTGGTTTACAGGGGTTCCCCTTCCAAGCCAGCATGTTCTACAGCTTCGAAATGGATCTTTTTATGCACTCGAACATGAAACTAAACCCAAAAACGGCGAAGGTCTTTTTATTGGTCGTAAGCTAGAAGTAAGTAAACTCCAAAAACAAGTTTCTGAGCTTGTTGAAAAAAGATGGAGTGATGTTCCTGTCACAGTTAAACGATGGACTGACTTACATGGCGACGATGGGTCGAGAGTTGGAACGTTTCGATTTGGTTCTCCCATGCTGGAACTTGAGGATGGGACCCTACTAATGGGAAAAGCTGGAAACTTTAAGGGTGATCTAGAATCAATGCAAGGATTTGTACCTACCAAAGGAGAAAAGTGGTTCAAGTATCGGACCTATCTTCTTAAATCTGGAGATCGTGGGAAAAGCTGGAATTACTTCTCGACTGTTGCTTATGATGGTGTAAGTGGTCAGGAGAGTTTTTGTGAACCGGCCATAGTTGATTTAGATAACGGTGAACTCCTTTGTGTAATGAGAACCGGTCGTTATGCCCCCATGTACCAAACACGTTCTTTTGATAACGGAAAAACGTGGCAAACTCCTCAACCTCTCAAAACTTTGGGCCTTTCTCCAATGATGGTTCTTCTTCCTAACGGTGTACTCGTTTGTAGTTTTGGTTGGAGACCTTTTAAGGATCTTCCCTCCATGGCCGGTGGAGGTGCCTATGGTGTTGCTCTCGAAGACTATAAAAAAAGGTTCCAGAACTGGGTAGGAATAGAGGATCCTTCAGGTGATGCTGGGGACTATGTCATGATAAGTCGTGATAAGGGAAACACTTGGAGCCAACCAACTAAGATTGCTGAACCTCTAACGGCTGGATACACTCTTCTAGCTGTTACTGGGGTTGATTCAGTTTTGGTTCTTTCTCGACGTATTGTGATAGAGGGACTGTCACGAAAGGACGTGCTTCAGAAGTGGGATAGTGAGTGGGAAAAAGGTTGGAATAAAAAATCAGGAGTTGTTATTGAGGCTCGAAAAATTACTGTTAGGCCTTAAAATACTTTTTTCTCTTAAGTTTTGATAACTAGAAAATAACTGAAACGGGGAGTTAGAGATCCAGCGACAGAAATAAAGAAGGAGGAGCCATCAAGTCTGAGCGCGTATCTTTCCACGATTTAAACCCTCTATCGTTTCTAGAGCGAAGCGTCTTTGTCTATCCTGACAAGCCTGCTGTAGTTTATAAGGATATAACCTTAACCTATGCAGAATTCCGAGAACGGGTGAACTGCTTGGCAGGGGCATTGAAACAGGCAGGCGTCAGGAAGGGAGATAGAGTAGCCTTCCTCGTACCCAATATCCCTCCGATGCTGGAGGGTCACTATGGGCCACTAAGTATAGGGGCTATCTTAGTCGCAATCAACATTCGCTTGTCGGCTAGGGAGATCTCCTACATTCTGAACCACTCGGGGGCCAAGGTGCTAATCTTTGACTCCGAGCTTGCACCAACAATTCGCGCTCTGAAAGATGAGGTTCCAAAAGTTGCCACTTTTGTTCAGGTTGTTGACACTGCTCCCATGGCCAAAGACATAGCTTGTCAGGAATATGAGTCGTTCTTGGCTTCAGCCCTACCTGGCAACCATCGAGTTGAGCTAGACTCAGA
Organism: Terriglobia bacterium; assembly: GCA_022452285.1. GTDB lineage: Bacteria > Acidobacteriota > Terriglobia > Versatilivoradales > Versatilivoraceae > JAKUNG01. The sequence goes on from JAKUNG010000013.1 coordinate 123,350, forward strand.
ACTTGATCCAATCTCCATCAACTATACTTCTGGGACTACGGGTATGCCCAAAGGGGTGCAGTACAGTGCTAGAGGAGCATATCTCAACGCTTTAGGCGAGAGCTTGGAGTGCGGTTTGAACTGGCGTGGTGTTTATCTTTGGACGCTGCCGATGTTCCACTGCAACGGCTGGTGCTATACGTGGGGAGTTACAGCTATGGGAGGTACGCACGTATGTCTTAGACGTGTGGACCCTACAGAGATTTACCGTTTGATCAATGAGTTAGGTATTAGTCATATGTGTTGTGCCCCTACCGTGCTTACCTCGCTTTACTCCGCACCTGAGGCTAAGGATCAAGATCTGTCAGGTCTGACGATCATGACTGCTGGAGCGTCTCCAGCACCTCAGGTTATTCGAACAATTGAAGGAATGGGAGCCTACATTCATCATGTCTACGGTCTTACTGAGACATACGGGCCTCATACCATCTGTGCTGGTCAGCCAGATTGGGATGGGCTATCGGTAGAAGATCAAGCGAATGTAAAGTCTCGTCAAGGTGTCCCCTTAATCATTGCACAGACTGGACTTAGGGTGGTTGATAAGCAAATGAACGATGTGCCCCGTAATGGTAAGACTATGGGAGAGGTGGTGATGCAGGGTAACAACGTAATGTCGGGCTATTTTAATGATCCGGATGCCACAGCAACGGCATTCGAGGGTGGATGGTTCCATTCGGGTGATCTGGCCGTATGGCATCCTGAAGGCTACATCGAGCTCCAAGATCGTATCAAAGACATCATCATATCTGGAGGGGAGAATATCTCTAGTCAGCAGGTCGAGAAGGTCATCATGGAGCATTCCGGCGTTCTGGAGGTTTGTGTCATTGGTGTTCCCGATCACAGGTGGGGCGAGGTTCCTAAGGCCTTTGTGGTGAGGAGCGACGATGACAAGGTTACGGGCGAGGAAATTATTCAGTTTACCAGAGATCGCATCGCCCATTTCAAAGCTCCTAAGTCTGTGGAGTTCATTGACCTGCCAAAGACTGCCACAGGTAAGATAAAGAAGTACATACTAAGAAATAGAGAGTGGGAAGCTAAGAAAAGATCGGGGACAATAAAGAAAAATAAAATAGGAGACGACAATGAAAGTTGATCTGTACACAAAAATAGTTCTAACTGCAATTGCAATTGGCCTTTTCCTTAATGTCATTAAGGAAATAAATCCACTTGTAGCGTTGGCACAACGATGGAAGGCTGATGGGCATTATACTGTCGAAATCCGTCATTCAGGGGATATTGGTATTTTAGAGAAAACAGTTAATGGAAAACCTTAGCTTTTTATTGTACAAATATTCCTAATAGCTTCTGGTTTCACTGTTTTTTGTTTCGTTTTTAAATTAGAGTTTTTGTAAAATTGTTAAGACATCCTAAAAATAAAGTAAAAATATTTTCTGAATAGTAGGTAAAAGGATAGCCTACTTGTTAGGGCGTAAAATATGAATGTAGGAGGAATTTCAGTTGTGTTCTGGCCAGTGATAGCATTAGTCATTGGATTATTTGTTTTTGTTCTTTATTTGTTACGGAGTCGCTCATTGATGCAAGGGGAGGCAGAGCAACTATTAGTGCGTGTAAAGGATTTGGAAAAATCCTTAGTAGAGGCTAATGCTTTTCTCAAATCGGAAAAAGAAAAATCTGCTGAAATTAAGGAGTGGAGTAGTCGAACGGAGCAGCAACTTAAGGATTCGTTCAAGGCGCTAGCTAGTGAGGAATTACATAACAATTCTGAAAGGTTCCAAAAAAGAGCTAGCGAGGAACTGGGTGGTTTGATTAAACCCTTAAGGGAAGACCTTACGAAGATGGATAGTAACGTTAGAAACCTCGAAAAAGCGCGGGAAGTTTCTTATAAAAGTCTTGACCTTCAAATTGAGTCATTATTTAAAGAAACCAATAAGTTAACAAAATCTTTAAGTTCACAAATAGAACGTGGTCATTGGGGTGAACATCGACTTCGTCAGCTTGTAGAACTATCAGGAATGTTAGAACACGTAGATTTTGAGGAGCAGATGTCTGCGACGTTGAAAGATCCAGATCGGAAAGTAGGTCGTCCCGACATGATAATTCGAGGACCACAGGGTCGAATTTTTCCTGTAGATTCCAAGGCACCTCTGGATGCGTTTCAAGAAGCAATGGAAACTAATGATGACAAGGTCCGTAGAGAGAATTTAGAGCGTCATGCAAAAGCAATGAAAGACCGAATTACCGAACTAAGCAGAAAAGAATATTGGAATCAATTTTCTAATAGTCCTGATTTTGTTGTCATGTTTGTGCCCATTGATTCTTCTCTGTCTCTTGCACACCAACATGACCCTGACATTGCTCAATTTTCAATGCAAAAAAAAGTGATACTAGTTTCACCCATGCTGTTGATTGCACTCCTTAGAATTATTAGATACGGATGGCAAGAGCATACGATCATTAAGAATGCGCAGTCGATTGCAGAAGAAGGAAAGGAATATTCTAAACGCTTAGGAATACTTTCAAATCACCTTGTTAATGTTGCAAAAAGTTTTGATCATTTATTAAGCCACTGGAATCAGGCGGTGGGATCATTAGAGCGGACACTAAAGCCACAGGCAGAAAAGCTTCGAAAACTAGGGGCAAGTAGGGACGAAATAGAATTTCCAGAAAGGATCGAAGAAATACCTAGAAGACCTCATCAGACAGAAGATGAAAGTGATTCACAAAAAGCTCTTCCTAGCTAACTAGAAACCGCTACAGATTATTCCTTTAACTTTCCCTAGTGACGAGACGAATGAAAACAGTTGTCAGTCTAATAGTAAGTGGTTTATTCATTGCAAGTTTTACCCTGCAGGCCTGGGGATTAGCGCCCAGTCAGGCAGCGGTTAAGTTAACCCCTTCTGAACAGAGTTTTTTTGAATCCAAGATCCGTCCGCTACTTATCAAGCATTGTCAAAGCTGCCACTCAAGTGAGAAAACCCCCATGGGAG
>JAKUNG010000014.1 GCA_022452285.1 Terriglobia bacterium
GACCGTACTCCCCAGGCAGGATACTTAATGCGTTAGCTCCGGTACAGGGGGATTCAATACCCCCTACACCAAGTATCCATCGTTTACAGCTAGGACTACCAGGGTATCTAATCCTGTTTGCTCCCCTAGCTTTCGCGCCTCAGTGTCAGTTGTGGTCCAGAGAACCGCCTTCGCCACTGGTGTTCCTCCCGATATCTACGCATTTCACCGCTACACCGGGAATTCCGCTCTCCCCTCCCACACTCTAGCTAGACAGTTTCAACTGCAGGCCTCAAGTTAAGCCTGAGGTTTTCACAGCTGACTTATCTAACCACCTACGCGCTCTTTACGCCCAGTAAATCCGAACAACGCTTGCTCCCCCCGTATTACCGCGGCTGCTGGCACGGAGTTAGCCGGAGCTTCTTCCGCAGGTACCGTCAAGAATCCGAAGATTCCTTCGTTCCTGCCGAAAGGGTTTTACATACCAAGATACTTCATCACCCACGCGGCGTTGCTTGGTCAGGCTTGCGCCCATTGCCAAAAATTCCCCACTGCTGCCTCCCGTAGGAGTCTGGACCGTGTCTCAGTTCCAGTGTGGCCGTGCTCCCTCTCAGGACGGCTACTGATTGTTGCCTTGGTGAGCCATTACCTCACCAACAAGCTAATCAGCCGCGGACCCCTCATTGAGCGAATAAATCCTTTTAATTGAAAAGCTTATGCTAATCAATATTATGCGGTATTAGCCCTCCTTTCGAAGGGTTATTCCCCACTCAACGGCAGGTTGTCCACGTGTTACTCACCCGTTCGCCACTCTACTTGTCCCTTGCGGGACTTTCTCGTTCGACTTGCATGTGTTAGGCACGCCGCCAGCGTTGATTCTGAGCCAGGATCAAACTCTCATTGAAAGTTTGAAGCTTTGAAGCTAAAATTTTGAGCCTTAAGATGAACTCAAGAATCGTTTTAGGGCTGGTCTTACCTAGTTTTCAAAGAACAGGACAACTTTATTAAAAGCCGATGAAGATTACGCTACACCCACCTATTTGTCAATCTTTTTTTATGTTGAATTAACAGTCACTTTTTATGTTGAATTAACAGTCACTGAGAACACCAATGCTGGACCATTCGTGCAATTACCAAAGTGCCTTCCCTGGAGTTATTCACTAGAGATCAAAAATAATTACTCAGGGCTTAATTGGTTAAACAAAACTGATTAAAACTGAGCGACATTAACTCTACTTTTAGGGCTCCATTGACTTAAAAAATAATCCTATTTTATTTTTTAATTTTTCTACGGTGTTCTTCACTTCTTGAATTTCCTGACCTTCAGCCATTATTCTCAGTAGAGGTTCCGTTCCCGAATAACGCACCACCATTCTCCCTGAATCTCCCAAGTCATTTCTAGCTGATTCTATTAACCCGGTAAGTTGTGGTGACTCCTGAATAGAGATTTTTCTAGTAACCTTTAATCCATCTAAAACCTGTGGATAAGGCTTATACGCTTGCAGAATCTCATCCAATGATAGCCCATTTCTACAGAGCACCTCTGTTAATTTGATTCCTGTTAATATGCCATCACCCGTATTATGTAATGAACGTAAAATTATATGACCAGAAGGCTCTCCCCCTAGAACCGAACCTGACTTCAGCATATCGATTAAGACATTCCTGTCTCCAACTGCAGAGCGTATTAGTTCGACTCCCTGTTTGGTCAAAGCCTTTTCTGCTGCAAGATTAGTCATAATGGTTCCAACAACTTTTCCACTAATGAGCTTCCCATGTTTTTTTAAGTCACAAGCTAAGGCATATAGAATATAGTCACCATCAAATATCCTTCCAGAACCCGTAACCATAAGACAACGGTCAGCATCACCGTCAAAGGCAATTCCAAAATCTAATTGGTTTTCAATGACAAGTTTTCTGAGACTTTCCAAGTGTAAGGAGCCACAATTACGATTAATGTTAAAACCGTCCGGGTGTTTATTTATTACAGTGACAACCGCACCCAAATCACTAAAAACTTTTGGAGCAATCGAATAAGCAGATCCATTACAAACATCCAAGCCTATCCTAAAGGAAGAAAGGTCCCTAACAGTTTGATCTCTCAAAAAGTTTACATAATCTTCTACTAAATTCTCTTTTTTGTAAGTTTGTCCATTTTGAGGATTTTCTGAAATTGAAAAAGTATCGATGTAACTGAAAATGTTTTGTTCGATTTGAGATTCTTTTTCATCGTCCAATTTAAAACCATCATTAGAAAATAACTTAATCCCATTATCATGGTACGGATTATGAGAAGCAGAAATCATTATTCCCATGTCATAACGATGCAAACAAGTCAAATAAGACAACCCTGGTGTAGTAATTACTCCTACATCATGAATGATTTTTATTCCTTTCTGAACAAAAGATTGGGCTAAGCAATCTAAAATCCATTGCCCAGAATCCCTAGTATCTCTGCCCATTAGAACACAAGGATTCAATAGAGAATCAAGATGATCTGCTAAAGCCATTCCAATACAGTTAAGGGTTTTTCTGTCTAAGGGGAATGAATTAACGGTTCCCCTGATGCCATCAGTACCAAATAATCTTTTCATAAAATCCTTTTTGTTTTTGGAAGCACTTATAAATATGTTGCTCAATTAATGTTCATGAGTACTTGGACAGCCTACCCTTTAACATTGAATATAGCATCACACAGTTTTACTACTTGTTTAGCTTCCTTCACATCATGGACACGAACTACATGCACTTCCTTAGTCACGGAAACAGCTATGCTAGCTAAAGTTCCTATTAATCTTTCTTTTACGGGAAAATTCAAAACTTGACCTATATACGATTTTCGAGAGGGACCTATCAAACATGGTAAATGAAAACTTTTCATTAGGTGCAGTTTCTTAAGCAAGATTAGGTTGTCTCGAGTTTCCTTACCAAATCCAAGGCCCGGATCAATTATTAACTGATCCCGATGAATTCCAGCTTGGAGAGCTTTTTTCACTGATCGCCCAAGCCCCTGAATGACAGATTTAAAGGGGTGTTTTAGAGGAGTTAGATCATGAAGCTTTTCAGGTCTTCCTCTTGAATGCATTAGTACGATGGCAACACCTGATCTAAAAACTAGTCCTGCCATCCTCGAATCAAAATTCAATCCACTGATATCATTAATTATTTCAGCTCCTGCATCGATAGCTTGCCGAGCCACTGAGAATTTATATGTATCTACTGAAATAGGAATAGTTAATCGTTTTGCCAAACATTCAATAACAGGAACTACTCTATTAGTTTCTTCTTCCACTGACAAAACTTGTGTACGAGCAGGTCGAGTAGATTCTCCACCAACATCTATGAGGTCAGCACCTTCATCTTCTAACTGCATTCCCCGCTTAAATGCTAGCTCAATCTTATCGTAGTTTCCTCCATCAAAAAACGAGTCTGGGGTAACATTAAGAATCCCCATAATCAGTGTTTTCTTACCTAGTTCAAGGCAACCAGAAGGAAGTCTTAAATTAAATTGACGTCGCATTTGGACTCAACTGAAATCAGTTTTTTATCTGAAAAATACTTAACTAAACCAAAGGAACCATCTTAAGATCAGGAAGGTTAAACTTAAGGCTAGCAGCAATTACCAAGATTTAATCATACTTTCAAGCTGGCGCAGACTTTTCTTGCTGCTTGTCAGCAATTGATGAAACGGTAGGAGACAAAGTTTGTTTTGCCTCAGAATCTTTCGAATCAGAAGAAGTTGGCTTCTCCCTGGTTACTGCCTTTTTTTTATCTTCTAGGGGAATATTTTGAATAACCAGACGAACTTCACCAGCATCTAAAACTTCTCTTTCCAACAACGTCTCTGCAATTCTGATTAGAACATCACGATTATCATTCAGTATCTTATTAGCTTTTTCATAACCTTCAGCAACAAATCGCTGAATTTCTTTATCAATTTTAATCGCTGTATCCTCACTGTAATCTCTATGTTGAGCAATTTCTCGACCCAGAAAAATTTGTTCTTCCCTTTTTCCAAAGGTTAGAGGTCCTAAGTCAGACATGCCGTAGTCACATACCATCCGTCTTGCCATTTCAGTAGCTTGTTCAATATCATTTCCAGCACCTGTTGTCATATGTTCCAAAAACAACTCTTCGGCGGCACGCCCACCCATCATTATGGCAATCTGACTTTCCAGAAAATCACGGGTATAGGTATGTTTATCATCTACCGGAAGTTGCATAGTTACCCCCAACGCCATACCTCGTGGGATAATCGTAACTTTATGGAGAGGATCTGCATCGGGTAGCATAGCTGCTACGAGTGCATGTCCAGCTTCATGAAATGCAGTATTTCGCTTCTCAGCATCACTAATAATCAGCGACTTTCGCTCAACACCCATCAAAACTTTGTCTTTTGCACCTTCAAAATCCATCATGGCAACTGATTTTTGATCATACCGTGCTGCATTTAGGGCAGCTTCGTTAACTAAATTAGCTAGATCAGCACCAGAAAAACCCGGGGTACCACGAGCTAAAACAGAAATATCAACATCCTCTGCCAATGGAATCTTTTTTGCATGAACTTGAAGGATTCCCTCCCTACCTTTTACATCAGGACGAGCCACAATCACTCTCCGGTCAAATCGTCCAGGACGTAGAAGTGCTGGATCCAAAACATCTGGCCTATTAGTAGCAGCAATCAGAATAACACCCTCGTTAGATTCAAACCCATCCATCTCTACTAACAACTGATTTAAGGTCTGTTCTCGTTCATCATGTCCTCCACCTAAACCTGCACCACGATGGCGCCCAACAGCATCAATCTCATCAATAAAAACAATGCAAGGGGCATTTTTCTTCCCTTGCTCAAAAAGATCTCGAACCCTGGAGGCGCCTACTCCAACAAACATTTCAACAAAATCCGACCCACTGATAGAGAAAAATGGAACCCCAGCTTCGCCAGCAATTGCTCTAGCTAGAAGAGTCTTACCTGTACCAGGAGGTCCCACTAGCAAAACTCCTTTAGGAATTCGGCCTCCTAGTTGTTGAAATTTTTGTGGTTCTTTAAGAAAATCAATGATTTCTTCTAACTCTTCTTTGGCTTCCTCTGCCCCCGCCACATCCTTAAAAGTTACTTTCTTTTGCTGAGAAGAGAGTAGCTTTGCTCGGCTTTTCCCAAAAGAGAGAGCTTTATTACCTCCACTCTGCATTTGGCGCATAAAAAAGACCCAAAATCCAATTAGTAGCAAGAATGGAGCATAACTAATAAGGGCACCTAACCATGGACTTTGAGAGGGTTCTTGCACCTTAATAGCTACCCCCTTAGCCAGTAGAACCTTAATCACTTCATCGTATCCAGAAGGAATAGTTGTCTCAAAGGGATCACCATTCTTAGTTTGTCCGTTAACTTCACTTCCAACAATTTCTACATCTTGAACGTTAGACTGATCTACTTGAGACATAAACTCAGAAAAAGTCCATGTTTCTTCTCTATCAGATTGTTTACTTTGAACCATTTGCCAAAGTAAGACACCTAATACAACAAGACCTACCCAAAATAATAATGTTTTTGCCGATGTATTCAATTATTCCTCCATCAGCCTACGTATGCCGACTTTGAATTAAGACTTCTAGCGTAGGAAGTTTACTACAGTTTTTTTATTACCAAAGTACATTTATCATAATATATCTATTAGTTTATATGTATCTATATAATTCAAAATACTAAATTACAAACTATGAACCTACAAATAACTACACATCGATGAATTTTCACAACTTGCTAGGGTTTGCCTGCTAATAATCCATTCCTAGCCATCCCTCAAGAGTCATCTCAACTTAAAAATACCTTAATTTGAGCATAACAACAATTCCAATTCGATCTACTAAAGTATTAAAATCCTCCAACCTTATGATTGAAAAATATCAAATTACTTATTGATTAAATTTATAAGATTCTTATTTGTCACTAAAACAGGTTGAAAAATACTGTCACGTTATTGCCCTTTCCTCTATTACAACTTCGAAATCTGTTTTTAAAGGCTCATGAAGATCTTTGTCGGCAGCTGTTGGAAATCCTTTTGCACAAATAATTCTTTCATTACAAATAACTACCGGCCAGCTCGGACGTAAATTTAAACCAATTTTTTCCTTCAAAAATAATTCTTTGATCTTTTTTAACTTAAGAGCACCATACGGATGGTACGCATCACCAGCTTGCCAATTTCGGATTTTTAAACCTTGAGCTACAGCCTCAGGAGATAGGTAGAAGTGCCATTGATTTAATAACTTAATATGATTTGAACCTCTATTTAGAAAAGCCTCAAAAACTGAACCAATCTGAGGCAACTGAACTTCTCCAGGAATTCTAAGTCGGTAGCAATAAGATTTTATAATCGATCCTGGTATAAACTTTTCGAAGAGTAACTCATCAAATTCCCGACGCACTTCGATTTTTCCTATCCGAGTTAATTTCCCACTTTTATTTTTCCCTATTAAATCAATAACTGCATCAATATGTTTTTTCAAAACCTGAAATTCTTCTATTTTAAACCTGTTAACAGTGTAACGAATCAAGTTTCTTTGCAAACCTAATGGCAGAGTTTGAAACCAGTTTACAGACCAACTAAATCCATTATTCTTTATTTGAACATACTGTTCCCAAAGTCTACTGACTAACCATTCCAAGGTTTCAGAATCTCCTCTTAAATTATCAGCAGTCCTAGCTAAAACTTCTACTAAATTTGGGTTAAAAAACTTCTCTAGAGAAGGAATCACTTCCAAACGCACTCTATTTCGGGAAAACTGTAGATCTTTATTAGAGGAATCTTCACGCCATGCCCACTGATGTAATTTGAGGTAAGCATGAATTTCTTCTCGTTTTATCGAAAGAAGTGGTCGAATAAACCGGCAACCTCGCGAAACAGGTATACCAGCCAAACCAAGTGTGCCACTACCCCTTAATAATCGTAGTAAAACAGTTTCTGCTTGATCATTCTTTGTATGACCCAAAGCAATTTTCTGTGCAGAAATTGAATCAGCTACTTTCTGAAAAAATTTGTATCGTTCTTGTCTAGCCCAGTTTTCTTGATTTCCAAATCGAGGTACAGCTGGAGGAGAAAGATTTTCAGTTATAAAGGGTACTTTGTAGTGTTTTGCCATCGATTTGACAAAGATAGCATCAGCTTTCGATTCATTACCACGAAATTGGTGATTGAGATGAGCTATAACAAGTTTTAAACAGTAGTGAGACTTAATTTCTAAAAATAGATGTAATAATGCTGTAGAGTCAGCTCCTCCTGATAATGCAAGTAAAACCTTGTCACCCTTGCATAGTAGTCGATGATCCTTTATCTGTTGTAAAACTTTGTCAACTATCATTACTCATTTACACTTAAATTATTTCAGAATCACCATCTGTATTCCATCTGGATCGACTGACTCTTGGTCAATTAACAAGCTCAGTTCATCTGCAGCATTCCTTGACCAGTACTCAATAAAAACACTTAGAATTTTTCTTTGAGTCTTACTAGTACTTATTTTATTTAATTGCTTTTGGCCAACATTAATTAGACCATCCACAATAACTTTGTCATCTTTCACCTCTGAAGTTAACTTTCTTAACGCTAAGTGTAACTCCTTCACTGTAAGTGGATGGTGTTGAAAGGTTTTTCCCAAAATTTCATTTAGTGCTGCTGTAACAAAAAGATTTCCACACGTAATCTTCTCTAAAGAGGAATTTGTATTCTGAAACCAATTTGGTTTTAGTTTAGGTCCAGGACCACAAACAAATTTCCAAAATATCCGACTGAGGATTTCAATTTTCTTCAAACCTGCCCTAGATATTTCAACATCTCCTAAACTTGCAAAGTTTCGATATTGTAAAGATCTCGGGTTATCCAATCCTTCAAAAAATAAGGGCCTCTGCCTACACAGACCCTCTATAAATTCTTTATAAGGGAACTCCAAAATTGTGTCATCTGAATCTTTTAGTCTTAATGACCCCTGATTTAATATTTTATTTGCACAAGTTCGAAGTTCGGCCACAATGCTGAAACCAACTCTGAAAATAGCTTGAACATCATTTTCTAAAAGGACCGTTGATGATAGTTTCATGTCCTCATTTGTTAAATACTCTAGTCCTAAGTTAAGAGTGTCACGCATTTCCATTAATACAGGATTAACCTTTTCCAAATTTCCAGAAGCTACAGAATGGACCGACATAAGGCGATTGGCCAAGTTAGCTAGCTGTTTTCCAATTATTCTTACTTGCTGACGATCACTAATAAATTGAAAAGCCTGCCAAAAATATTGATTTGGTGATAGCGAAGCTACAAATAATGCTGGCAAGGTTGATGAACCCTCAATTATCTCTTCATCCACATGAACTTTTTTTTGTCTTGGCACCAAATCTTCCCTTGATTCGCCATAAATACTAAGAGCCTCGTAATAGTCGACAAATCCGATCTCTTCAAGTCGTAGGCACTTATTTTGATATCCTTGTTCTTCTAAAGACAACGATTGGTCCCAACGGATACGATCAATAAGATCATATCCTAGCGAAGGATCTATACGAAATATCGCATCTAGTGACAACTTTGCAATCGTAGCTTCTTTATCTTTACCTAAGATTTCAATCCCAAATCGTTCATCCGGAGTTAACATTAACTGAAGATTGTCCAAAGGTTCGTCCAACTCCAAATAGTGAACTTCCACATTTTTTTTTAAAAACATAGCTAATATATTGGGATCAATCGCTCTAGCTGTGCGGGCAAGCTCCTCAGGTCCACAAGCAATATAAGCTGCTAACCATTCTGTAAAGGTCGATATATGAAAGTTGTCTTTTCTCCAACAGTCCAGATCTATAAATCCACAGCGCTGCTCCTGGGTTGCCAAAATTAATAGATCCTGAGAATTTTGTAATCCAAGAGTCTTTACAACAAAATATAAATCCTGAAAGGAGGAAACTCGAACTTGGTTAACTGAATCAGAACTCCCCAAAAACTTTTTTAAATCAGACCGATCACCAATTTTTAATGCCCTGGAAGCAAAAACAAGTAAATTGGGGGCGGGCGCCGAATTTTCAGACTCCATAGCTCTTCAATTTTCAACAGATTGATTTAAAGGGGATTTGGTAATAAAAACTTATAAGTTCTGACTTTTAAATAATCACGCTTAAACTAATATTTAAGGGTCGCTCTTCTTAAGCGAACGCTTCTTAACATGAATTTTCAGAGATTTTAACTTCCTGTGTAGATGGCTACGCTCAATACCCAGAATACCAGCTGTTCGAGAAATATTGCCCTGATTTTCTTCCAGTTTTTTAAGAATAAAGTCCCGGTCAAAATCCATTCTAGCTTGGGATAAGCTCCTGGGTTCTGTAGGTCTTATTGAGAATTCATTGGACTGAAGCAAGGAAAAAGGAAGATGCCGAGGCTCAATCTTTTTTTCAGAGATCATAATCACTAATCGTTCTGCAAGGTTCTTCAATTCCCTAACATTGCCAGGCCAAGAATAGGCCGTTAGTCGATCGACAACTTCACTAGTAATTTCTTTTGCAGACTGACCGTAAAGTTGAGAAAAATCACTGATAAAAAATTCTAAGAGCGCCGGAACATCCTCTATGCGTTCACGAAGTGGAGGAACAAAAAATGGAATTACATTTAACCGATAAAAAAGATCCTCTCGAAAATTTCCCTTTTCCATTTCCTGCTCTAAATCCTTATTTGTAGCAGCAATGATTCGAACATCTACAGATATTGGTGAATCACCACCAACAGGTTCAAACCGTTGCGCCTCCAATGCCCTCAAAACCTTGGACTGTGTTTTTAAGCTCATATCCCCAACTTCATCTAAAAAAAGAGTTCCCCCATTAGCTTTTTCTAATTTCCCCATTTTGTTGCTAGTAGCTCCAGTAAAAGAACCTTTTAAATGTCCAAAAAGTTCGCTCTCAATTAATTCTTCTGGAATAGCCGCACAATTAACTTCAACGAAGGGTGACTCATTTCTGCGGCTTTGGTTATGAAGGGCGTGGGCAACTAATTCTTTCCCAGTGCCACTTTCACCATAAACCAACACTCTCCCATCAGTAGGAGCTGCTATTGCTAGTTGCTGTCTCAATGCTTTAATAGGAACACTCCCACCAATAATCGTATAATTGGTAGTTAATCTTGATTTGAGATTTCTATTCTCTGTTTGAAGACGTTGGTTTTCGAGTCCGTTCTTAATTACCAAAAGTGTTTTTTCAATAGAAAAGGGTTTTTCTATAAAATCGAAGGCCCCAAGACGTGTAGCTTTAACAGCCGTTTCTATAGTGCCATGCCCAGAAATCATGACTACCACCGCATCTACGCCCATCTTCTTGATAGCCTCTAAAGTCTCCAACCCACTAATACCAGGCAGCCAAATGTCCAATAGAATCAATTCAAAAGATCTCTTTAGCAAAATCTCCAGACATTCTTCCCCGCTCTGAGCAGTAGTAACCTTAAAACCGTCTTCTGCCAATACGGCACCAAGAGATTTTCGAATACTAGGTTCATCATCTACTAATAGTATGGAATTTATAGTCACCATTTACTTTTAAACCCAGAGAATAATTTAAACACTAGGCAACTCAATAATGAAACTCGTTCCTTTGGGGTTATGCTCTTCCACATGAATGTACCCTTTATGATCTTCAATAATACGGCTGGCAATAGCGAGACCTAACCCAGTGCCTCTTTTTCGAGTTGAAAAATAAGGAAGAAACAATTTTTCACGATCATTCACAGCAATACCTTGTCCAGTGTCCTGAATTACGAGTTGAATCATCTCCCTTGTTGGAAAAAATTGACTAGAAATAATCAATTGCTTAATTTTTGAAACTTCCATTGCCTCAAGAGCATTATCAATCAAATTAACTATAACTCTTTTCAATTGTTCAGGGTCCAACTGTGTTTTGGGAATGTCAGAAGCTAACTTTCTAATTACGGACACTCTGTTTAGTCGGCCATTGTAGGAAGATAATGTACTTTCTACAATGGAATTAAGATTAGTAGAAACCATATTAGGAGAAGGTAATCGGGCAAACCGGGAGAATTCATCTACCATTCCTTTCAGAACTTTCACTTCCTGGGTAATTGTTTTAACACATTCCCGAACAGTTTGTTGAAAATCAGAAGAATATTGATCTGATTCCTTAATCGATACTTGTGAATGAGATTTTACAAGATTTTTCAGTACTCTATCTGCCGAAAGCTGAATTGGGGTTAGTGGGTTTTTGATTTCATGGGCCATTCTCCTAGCAACCTCGCGCCAAGCATTGGCTTTTTGTGCTTTGATTAAGTCAGTTAAATCTTCTAAAACCATCACGAAGCCTCGAGGAATTCCATCTGCTGTCTGAAGAGAACTTAAAGTTACTGTTGAATAAACCGTGCGAACCTTAGTTTTAAGTTCTAATTCTTTAGAAATGATTCCAACTCGACCTGCCTTTTCAATCAATCCCTGAATTTCTTCACGATCATCCTTAGAAAAAAGATCGTTGACTTGTAGTGCAACAAAACTAGTTACTCCTAATATTCCTTGTGCGGCCTTATTCATAGTACTAACTGAAAGATCCGGGGCTATGGAGATAACACCGGCTGGGATATTCTCTAGTACAGCTTCGATATATCGACGACGAATCTCTAAAGCTCGGTTGGAACTTTCTAGGTCACGATTTTTTTTCCCCAGCTCCTGAGAATTCTCATGGAGCTGCATAGTCATCCGATTAAAGGAAGAAACTAGAATCCCCAGTTCATCCTCTGCTGGACAATTAACTTGCATACTGAGGTTACCTTGGGAAACCTCGTTGGAAGCCTCAGCTAGCGCTAAAATAGGAACTGCAATTTTACGTGAAAGAAAAATTCCTGTCCAAACTGCTGCAAAAAGAATTAATAAAGTCACAAGACCTAATACCAACATGAAGTTTGTTCGAATCATTTTTCGTCGTTGCTTCATCTGAGCATAGTTTTGACTTAGATATGTTAATTCTCCAGCACGTGTCATTACTTTAGATGGAGGAAGAATTCCGACTATTAAACTCCCATTTTTGATTTGATCTCCTGACAGAATAAGACTTTGATCTGGAAGAGATGTCTCGGTATCTTTCCAAGGAAGACGTATTGATTTACCAATAATTTTTTGAAAAACATTTTGACCTTTTGACAATTTTTGAAAATTTGTTATTGGCTGAATAATCTCTCCAAAAAAAGGGTTTCGAGGTAAATACAAAGATTCCTTTCTATACGCCACCTTTGGACTACCAAAAGAATCAAAAATGACAAAAAAGGTAACTTTAAGTTCGCTAGCTAAATTGACCAACTTTTTAGCTTTAAACTCTACTGATTCATTCTTTACCTCCTGACCATCAAAATGGCTTGCTAAAAGCCGGGCTTTGAGCACAGCTGACTCACTAAAACCTTTCTCGGCAAGATTTCCAATCTCAGAAACAGCCTGCTGAGCCTGATCCATTGGAGGACTAAACCACTTATCTAAATTACGGTGCACTACTGCGTAAGCAAAAAACGACATGAACACACCAGGAATAAAAGCTAATCCTACAAAAGATAGTAAAAGCTTGTTACGAAAGCGTGATCCTACCTGTTGGCTTTTTTGTTCAAAGTATAGTTTTAACAATTGCCTCAATAAGACAAGGCTACAAATAAGTAATAAAATGACGTTTAGTGAGGCAAAAGCCCACAGAAATAAAGCAGTTTGGCTCTCTGGTTCACCAACGAAAGGAGAGAGGTTAAAGGCTTGTTGAGCAATAGCAAAAAGCAACAGGACACAAACCAAACCAGCCAGAAAAATGACTCTTTTCTTTGATTTTCTTGGAAATAAATTCATGTTAATTTTAATATTATCAGGAGTAAACGAATAAAATCAAAAATCAATACCTAAACAATCTATTATTAAGACAATAATATTAAGGTTTTTCAATTCCAGTTTTAAAGTAATTCATAATGGTTCCTGCCAAATTCCCCTCTCACAAAAAATGACGTACTACCAAAAGGATCCTCCAAGAATGCAAAAACTAACAAGCTCATTACAAAGCCTTTGTCTAAATAAATAAATATTTAATGCCAGTTCCAAAGTAGTATATAAAACAATTTGTTTACCATTTTATTAGATGAAAAAATAAATATTTTGAAGCTGCCAAGTCCTTTAAAATATCTTAAAATGGGAACAGAATTTAGTTGGGGTTTTTCTTTGGTTTGTAATTCCAAAAATCTTGACAGCCTAGGGCAATACTGTATACTTTTTTTTAGTGTTGTTATGTTTTTAAGGATTTGAGCTTCAAAGCATGTCGAAAAATGAATTTGGTTCTACAGTTCTATTTCTCAGCAGGCCCATCTTTTTCGAGGCTTTATCAAGTTGTAAAAACATCTACGACAGATTGTTTATTATCTGAAGAAAGGAGTCTCGAAAATTATGAGTAGAGAAACCGGAAAAGTTAAGTGGTTTAATAATTCCAAAGGTTATGGCTTTATTGAGCGTAGCCAAGGAGGTGACGTTTTTGTCCATCATACAGCCATTCAGTCAGACGGCTATCGCACTCTTGAAGAGGGACAGGACGTGGAATTCACAGTTGTACAGGGTCCCAAGGGATTGCAAGCTCAGGAAGTTTCTAAACCTGATGGAGCTGAAGCTGCAGAATAGTTCGACGGAACCACACTAACTGTTTGCCCTGAAGCTATACCTAGCTTCAGGGCATTTTTTTTAAAAAAAGTAACCTCAATTAAAAAGTCTAAATCTCATTAAATAGTTTCTTAGGTTTTCAAACCAAGCTTTACAACCTGTCAAACCACTGCTGCTTATTTAATGTTAGAAATAGAATACAACAGATTTCAAACTCTGTCTGAGCTCAAATCAAAGGTTTTAAAGTGTCGTCTTTGCCCTCGCTTAAATCAGTGGCGCCAAAATGTTTCAAGAAATAAGGTGCCCCGTTTTCAAAATTGGGAATACTGGGGAAAACCTGTTCCTAGTTTAGGAGAAACAGAAGCCCGACTACTGGTTGTTGGACTAGCTCCTGCTGCTCATGGGGCAAATCGAACAGGTAGGATGTTCACAGGAGATCGGAGTGGTGACTGGCTTTATCAAGGTCTCCATCAATTTAGGTTTGCTAACCAACCACAATCTTCCAAAATGAATGATGGATTAAAATTAATTGACTGCTATATAACTGCTATCATCCATTGTGCGCCGCCCTCCAATAAACCTACACGTCAGGAAATTGACAATTGTCATTCTTACTTAGACTTCGAATTGAACAATTTAAAGAACGTCAAGATTATCCTAGCTTTGGGTCAATTAGCTTTTGAAAATACTTGGAAAATACTAATTAAAAATACCAAAGTAAAGCGTCCTAAATTTCAACATGGTCTAGAAGTTAGTATCCACAATGATCGTACTCTAATCGCATCATTCCATCCTAGCCAACAGAATACATTTACGGGTAAACTTACTAAGCCTATGTTTAATTCTGTCCTGGCAAGAGCACGAAAATTGATTGACGATTCAAGAAGGACTTCTCTGAAATAAACTAATCCCAAAATTGATCTTTAGTAATTAAAACAAACCTACCTGTTGAAAAAATTTATATTTAAAAAGAAGTTATCAAGAAGCTAGAGTGATTATTTAATCAAAAATAAGATTCCTATGTACTAATCTTAAGTTATTTTATCTAGGAAAGTTGTCAACCTGTTTCAAAATAATTTAGAGTGCTTTGAGAATATTTTTTGTAGTGATTAAATAATTCTGACTTAAGCTGCCTTAATATGCTTCATTAGGATCTTACTTGCTAACACCAAAATCTCTTATTAAAGATCAAACCTTGACTCTGGGAAAATGCAGGGTACAATGTAAGCTGGGTAGCTTGATAAAGCGTCTCGCAGCGCGGAGTTCTCTCCTCACTACCTAACGGCCAGCTAAGGATAGCTGGCCGTTTCTTTTTTGCACAAATAAATAAGTATCTATACCAAAAAAAGACCACGCTTACAGAAGTTTAGCTTTCAGATTGCTTATTCTTTTTAATTTTGACAATTTTGTCTCGCCAAACCTTCATTCTGTCATTAATAATTTTCTCATAACCTTTCTGCGATGGATGGAAGTATTCTTGATGTTTCAGAGACTCCGGCATACAACACATATCAGTTATCTGATCTGGAAAGTCATGAGCATATTGATAATCTCGACTATAGCCAAATGACTCCATAAGACGAGTTGGGGCATTTCTCAAATGAAGAGGAACAGGTTCAACCAAGGAATTTTTAATATCTTTTAATACCTTATTACAGGCTTTGTAAAGTGCATTTGACTTAGGAGCAGTTGCCAAATAGATAGCTGCTTGGGCCAAACCTAAATTTCCTTCTGGAGAACCTATGAAATGAAAAGCTTCTTTAGCCTGCACTGCTATGACAAGTGCCTGAGGATCAGCTAATCCAATATCCTCTAAGGCAAAACGAATTAACCTTCGAGCAATAAAAAGTGGATCTTCACCTGATTCTAACATCCTCATCAACCAATATAAGGAAGCATCCGGATCGCTGTTACGAAGAGATTTATGCAAAGCAGAAATTAAATTGTAATGTTCCTCACCTGTCTTGTCATAGAGTAAAACTCTCTGCTGCATTGCATCTTTTAAAATCTGATTAGTAATTTGTTTTTGGCCGGAGGGGAGAGGTAAAGCAATTTGTGTTGCAATCTCCAATGTATTGTAGGCTACTCTGGCATCTCCATTAGCAAACAAAGATATTTTCGAAAGATGCTCTTGATCAATCTCGACCTGTTCATTACCAAGACCTTGTTGTTTGTCACTCAAACACTTATTCATTAATGCGACTAGATTTTGATGGGAAATTGGTTCTAATAAATAAACTTTACAACGAGACAAGAGGGCAGCATTCACTTCAAAAGAAGGGTTTTCAGTAGTGGCTCCAATTAAAACAATTGTGCCTGACTCAACATATGGAAGAAAAGCATCTTGTTGTGCCTTATTAAATCGATGAATTTCATCAACAAATAGTAGAACCTGTCGACCAGATTGTCGAATTTTCTCAGCATCTCTCATAACACTTTTTATTTCTTTAATACCAGATAGCACAGCACTAAAAAGGACAAAATCCATTTGAGCAGTTTTAGCAATGATTCGAGCTAGTGTTGTTTTGCCTGTGCCAGGAGGTCCCCATAGAATTAAAGATGTGACCCTGCCACTTTCTAAGGCTCTTTGAAGAGGTTTACCTACACCAACTAGATTCTCCTGACCCACAAAATCCCCTAGACATTTGGGCCGCATACGGTCAGCCAGAGGAATTCTTGCCCTAGAATTTCCTTCAATGGAAGAATCCTGATTTGAAAATAGGTTCATAGATCTATTCTTATACTATAGTTAGTTGCTCTTGACGCGTCTTTTAGAAGCCTCACACAAAATAATAGCAGTTGCAATTGCAACATTAAGTGAATTTATTGCCCCAGACATTGGAATTTTAAGACTTAGATCAAGATCTTTTTCAAAACCCTTTCCAATCCCCTGACTTTCGCTTCCAATAATTAAAGCTAAGCCCCCCTCATAGTTAAATTCTCTAAAATCATGGCGACCATTTGGGCTAGCTGCAACAAGTCGGATATGTTGTTCCTTCAATCGTTTAACCAGAATATGAGGATCTAACCTGCTCACAACAGGAACTCGAAAAAGAGATCCTGAAGAAGCACGTACAACCTTTTGATTCTGAAAGTTAACAGTTTGATTGGTAAGTAAGACACCTTTTACGCCAAAGGCTTCACTAGAACGGATGATTGTTCCTAAATTTCCAGGATCTTGCAATTGGTGGGCAATCAATAATAGCGGCTTCCCTTCCAGAAGAGGATCCATTTTTGCAACAGGAAACCGTACCTTTGATAGAATTCCCTGACTAGTCACAGTATCTGTCAAAGAATTAAAAATTTTATCTGTAATAGGGAAAATTATTTCCTTGAATTGCTTACAGAAGGTAGTAGTTTGAAAATACCCAATTTTACTATGTGCTACAAAGATAGCTTCTATTTTAAGTCCACTATTGACAGCCTCATGTAATAGCTTCGGACCTTCTACAACGATAGTGCCTTCACTCTCAACTGCAGAGTACCGTAACAGAGATCTTAATTGACTAATTCGTTTGTTCGATGTTGAATAAATTACTTTGGATTTCAAAAAAAACCTCGTTTTTCATTGAATTCTCTTTCTATCAAAAAGTTAGGGCCCTCAGAAAACAGTCTTTCTCCCAGCATCTCTAATTGTATTGTATCAAGTAACTGAGCTGTCATTGACCGACATTTTTCTTTATGATAGCTTTTCATTTGTGCTAACTCGAACAATTAGACTTAAAGGAGGACTAGAAGAACAAAAGGTCCTCGAAATCACTGCAACAGAAATTCTCAAGGGCAGTGTAATTTCTCTTCCAACAGAAACATTCTACGCACTTGCTGCAGACCCCTTCGATCTAGATGCCGTAAATCGAATTTTTCAAATCAAAAGAAGACCAGACTGGAAACCTCTACTACTACTGGTCGAATCAATTGATCAGGTTAGGATGATTACTAAAAATATTCCATCCGTCTTCTTTGACTTAGCAGAAGCCTTTTGGCCAGGGCCATTAACTATGATTCTTCCAGCAACTAAGAAGGTTCCATCAAGAGTAACGGGCGGAACTGGGAATGTAGGAATTCGTCTTCTAGACCAAACTTTTACACGCCAATTAATTCGAAAGATTCGCTTACCTATTATTGGAACTAGTGCGAACTTGTCAGGATGTCCTCCCTGTTCAAGAGCTGATGATGTCCTTGCACAACTAAATGGTAAGATTGAATTGTTAATAGACAGTGGCAATACCGAAGCATCAGAACCTTCAACTGTAATTGACTTAACATCCTCCTCAATTCGAATTCTCAGGGAAGGTGCGATTCCTAAGGAGCACCTTCATAAGTATCTTTCTTGAAGCTCCATGAAAATCCTCAAAAAAAAATTATTCTTTAGAATTCTCTTTTTCTTTATCCCACTTATTTTTTTGATCTATATTCTTTCTATATATTTTTTAATTCGTCTAAATGCAAACAAAGATGAAGCCCAAATAGCTGATATTATTGTGGTATTTGGTGCTGCTCAGTATAATGGTCAACCGTCTCCAGTCTTCAAAGCACGCTTGGACCATTCCATCAATCTTTTTAAAAAAAAATTTGCTAAGCAAATACTAACAACTGGTGGACATGGTCTAGATTTGTATTTTTCTGAGGCTGAAGTTGGCAAAAGTTATCTCATTAAACAAAACATTCCAAAAAACAGTATCTTTACTGAAACTAAGGGGTTAAGCACCTTAGAAAGTGTTGAAAAAATACTACTTTTTCTAGAAATCCACAAAATGGATAGGGTTATTGCTGTCAGTGATGGGTTCCACTTATTTCGAATCAAGAAGATTTTCTACGATAACCAAATTATTGCTTTTGGTTCTCCAGCTTTAAATAGTCCAATTGAAGCAAATTATAAACGCCGATTTTGGTCTTCACTTAGAGAAGTTGGAGGATTTACTGTATATTGTGCTAAGCAACAATTAGATCAAGTAATCTCCTACTTCATACCTCAGATTCACTAACCTCTAAAGTTTCCTTTTTAAATCAAGATCATTTGATATCTTAGTCATTACTAGAATCAAATTCTCTATAGTTAGCATAGTCAGTAAAATATCCGTTTACCTTCATCTTAAATCTTTTAAAAAAGAAAAATCGTCCTTTAAAGTCAAATTCAAAATGAGTTGGAAACCAAATTTTACTTTTTATTTGTTCTTGTTCGAATACTAGACTAGACCCCTTACTGACTTTAATTAGTAACCCACCACCAATCTTAAAATCCTCAACAAAGTCCACTTTAACTCTAACTATCTGTGAAACTATCGGGTCAATCCATATTAAGCCCTGTAGTTTTTTTAAAATGACAAAATTCTTGTTGGTCAATTGGTACCCTTTATTGGGCCAAAACTTAATTATAAAAACTCTCCGTCTATCTTGGATGTCTTCCCCCATATAAAGAAAATGAAAAGAATTCAACGTTTCATCCCAAAATTGAATCTCCCTACGTTGACGATCTATTCTTTTCAACTTGAGTTTAGAAAGAGCTTCGGAAGAAAGATTTTTTTGTTTGTTTAGTTGAACAGATAACTTTTTTTCTTGGTCACGTGCCTCTGATTTGGACAAGGTTGTCCCATTTTTTTTTATGAGCTTCCGGTACATTCGATCGATCAATGGAATAACTTCGTAAGTAACTGATTCCCTATTTTTTATAGTCCCCTTTGAATCAAATTTTGTTTCTTGCCTGATCAGTTTGTAAGAGTATTTCATCTCTGTTAAACGATTTCTTTTTTGATTTTCCACAACTTTTTCAAGAAATCTTAACAATGAGATGGGCTGCGTAAGATCATATTTACCAGGAAAAACAATTGTAATTAAAAATAAAGTTAAAACGGTTTTAGTTATCAATTAATTCTACCTTAAGGGCGTCGATTAATGTGAGACAGTGAATAACTAATTGTCAGACTCTCTGTATCATTAGATACACTCTCAGTTTGCTCACAAAAAATAATTGGTTTTGTTATGATTATCTCGCGACAATTTTTAAAGGGAGATAAAATCCTAAGATCTAAAGTCCGTATAGTAAACTAATTATTAATTGCTCTTAACTAGATCAATTGACAATAGATATCTATCGGCATCAAACATAGAGTACATTTTCTTTTAGTTTTATAAGATCCATTATGGCTAAAACTCCTCCAGTTCAAATAAAGTCAAATTTAAAACCAAAAACATTAGATTTGGGTTGTGGACTATTCAAGTTACCTGGCAGTATTGGAGTAGACATTGTACCTCTAGAGGGAGTGGACGTTGTTCACGATCTCAATCAATTTCCTTACCCTTTTCAATCCAATGTATTTGATTATATTCGTCTTTTCCATGTCATTGAACATGTCAACTCTATAGTAAAAACCATGGCAGAAGTGCATAGAATAATAAAATCTGATGGTCTGGTCGAAATTGTAACACCTCATTATTCTGACACTTCTTCTTGGCAAGATCCTTCACACCAATGGCACCTCAATAGTAGATCCTTTGAACATTTTGAGACAACATCGGAAACTAATTACTATTCTAATGCTAGATTTAAGATCGAATTTTCTGAAATTAAGCTTCTAAAATTGTACAAACTACTGGGCTTTGAATTTCTAGTTAATTTACAAAACTTCAGTAGTCATTACAGATTTTTTAGGAAATTTTGGGAACAGTATCTGTGCACTGTTGTTCGTGGTAAAGTGATGACCTTTAAATTACGAGCCATAAAATAAGATTTTTGAGAATAAAAAATATACAATACGCTAAAAATGAAACGTAAATTAGCAATAGTCTTATTAAGCGGTGGGATGGATAGTTGCGTTTGTGCTGCTATTGCACATAGACAGTATGAACTAGCATTCCTGCACATTTCATATGGACAACTGACTGAATCACAAGAATTAAACTCTTTTCATAAGCTCTCCAAATTTTATAAAATTGAGAAACTTTTTATCTGTAAAATAGATTCTTTAAGACAAATTGGAGGATCTAGTCTAACTGATTCCTCAATTTCTGTAGAAAAAGGTGATTTAGAACGACAAGATATCCCAAATACCTACGTTCCTTTTCGGAATGCACATTTTCTCTCAATTGCTACTTCTTGGGCAGAAGTAATAGGTGCTGAGTTTATCTTTATAGGAGCTGTAGAAGAAGATAGTTCAGGTTATCCAGACTGTCGGCCTGAATACTATCAAGTTTTTAATCAGTTAATTGAAGTTGGAACGAAATCCAAACCTAGGGTTGAAATAGTTACCCCTGTGATTAAAATGAGCAAAAAAGAAATTGTCACCACTGGGGTCCAATTAGGTTCCCCACTTCATTTAACATGGTCTTGTTATAAGGACCAAGACGTTGCATGTGGAAAATGTGACAGCTGTCTTCTTAGGAAACGAGGATTTCAAGCAGCTGGTGTTGAGGATCAAACCACTTATCTTTTGTAAACCTCAATCATCTTACTGAAAAAAAGGGTTTAAAAATATATTTCATTTAAAACTATCGTCAAACGTTGGGATAGGGAGACTTTTATGAAAAAAATACTTCAAAACTTTTTAGTTGTTGCCTTCACAGCAATCCTAATGATGTTTTTGCCAACGTTAATTCAGGCACAAAGTGCCCTTTCTGGTAAAGTTATTGACGAAGAAGGGAAACCGTTAGAAGGCGCCATTATTTCGTTTGACCGAGTTAATGTTGAGCACCATGTTGAGGTCAAGTCAGATGAGACAGGTCGTTATTTCATGGGAGGCCTGAAACCAGCCTTTTACAAAATTGAGCTTATTGTTGATGGTGAAACTAAGGCTCGATTTGCAGAATTTAGGATCAAACTAGGCAATGAAAATGTTCTGGATTTTGATTTAGCTGAACTTCGAAGATTAGCCTACGAACAGCTATCCCCTGAAGAACGAGAAGCAATGGAAAAAGAGCGTTTGCGAAGAGAGGCAGAAGAAAAAAAATTCACTGACATGAAGTCAACCTTTGAAGAAGGTCAGACTTTGTTTAAAGCTCAGCAGTACCAACAAGCTGCAGTAATTTTCCAAAAAGCTTCCGAGATTGATCCCAGCCGGCATGCGATTTTTGGAGTATTAGGTGAATCTTATCAACGATTAAAAAAATATGATCAAGCCCTTGAAAGTTATCATAAAGCTCTTGCCCTGCTAGCTAACGAGCCAAAATCCGATTCTGTGGCTCGATACAATCTAAACATTGGAATTATCAGGGCTCAAACTGGCCAATTAAAGCCAGCGATAGAGTCTATGGAAAAAGCTGCTACAATTAACCCCTCAGCAACATCCCTTGCCTTCTACAATCTAGGAGTAGTTCTAACCAATGGAGGATTAGTTGAAGAAGCTATTAAAGCTTTTGAGAGGGCAATAGAGCTCGACTCTAAAAATTCTAAGGCGCACTATCAACTAGGAATTAGTTTAGTAGGAATGGCAACTTTTACATCAGATGGAAAAACTATTCCTGCTCCAGGCACTATTGAAGCATTCAAAACTTACCTCAAGCTAGACCCCAATGGACCTAATTCCGCTCAAGCCAAGAGTATGATTTCTACCCTTTCAGGTAATATCTCAACTGATTTTAATGCTAAAGAGAATTAAACAAGATTTGATAGATATAGTGATACTAGGTTTCCTCAAATTCTAAATCGTCTACTATCCACTCAAAACTTGCCCGTCTTAATGTGAGCGAAGCATTTAATTTTTGGTATCCCATTTCACCTCGACGCGCCAAATAAATTGAAGTCCCCATTGTCATCTGTCTCTCTTCATTTTGTATTAAAGAAGTAACTTCAAAACCAACATAAGCAGGATTTTTAGACCCCAATAGGAAAGCTTTCATTTCTTCCTGACTTTCAAATTGAACTTGAAATTCCTGTGTCAAGAGATCAGTAGCCTTTTGAATATTACGATCAACCAAATATCTCATAAACTTTTTACCAATCCTCATAGCAAACTTCCCCTGTTTTTCACTAACAACATTAAAGGGGAGAACAGGTCGACGGGGCACTGACTTTAACCACTTAATGTCATCTGCCAGTATTACATCTTCGATTGCCAGAAATCTAATTTGCTCATGAACGGTACTGCTAACTTGATTATTTAGATCAACCCAAATACTTTCTACCGAAACTTGGAAACCACCAGTACTCAAACGAAGAATAGAGGAGATATCAAAATTGAATGTAGCAATTCGACCACTACGAACCCTGATAGAAAGACGTTTATCCTGAATATATTTTTTTTCAAGTCGAGCTGTCATTAGTTTTCGAGCTTCAACGTCATGGCGGAGAGTTCTAGACGACATAAAGGCCTTAACTGCTGCCCGTTTTGAATTTTGGTCAAAATCCTGTGATAGAGCACAGATTGTTGGAAACAGAAGTAAAGCGAAATAATATACAGAACGCATAAAGCTTCTTGTCAAGACCCCTCCCCTTAGTTTGGTATCTAAGAATTAAGAATATAGTTTATAGATAATGATAAAATCTTAAAATCCTAATTTTAGTCTATTTTGAAGGCTTGACTGAATATAAAAAATATTCATTTTAAAATTCCTTTTTCTTTTCTGATGACTGAAGCAATTGGTATATCCTCCTGATCGGCAGTTAAAAGATAGAAACTATCTCGGATTTGACTTCACTTAGACTTTTCGCTTAAAGTTACCCATGTTGGAAAAACTATTTTAAAGGTCTTTTAGCTGTACACCTTTACATTAGAGACCTACCTCCAATGTCAATCCAGGCATCTTCTGATGAGAATTCAACCATGAATCGAGTCCAACAACAATCTGTTAATGGTGATTTTGTTTGGCAATCAATCCTTAAGGATGTATCACAGGAGGCAAAAAAAGAAGCTATATTAGCTAGTTTTCTCCATTCAACCGTCTTGAAACATTCTAGTTTAGAGGATGCGCTTAGCTTCCACATTGCCTCCAAGCTCGCTAGTCCCAATCTCTCACCTATGCTGATAAGAAAGGTTATTGAAGAGGCTTTAATTGATGATGTAAATATCAGTGATGCAATGCGTAAAGACCTAAAGGCATTTCGAGAAAGAGACCCTGCCTGTAATAGTTATGCTGAACCTCTTCTTTACTACAAAGGGTTTCATGCACTTCAGTCTTACAGAATCACCCACTGGCTTTGGAAACAAGAACGATTTCAACTTGCATTGTTGCTCCAAAATAGAATTTCTGAAGCATTCGGTGTAGACATTCATCCTGCAGCACGTATAGGAAAAGGTATTTTCATCGATCATGGGACTGGTGTGGTGATTGGCGAAACAGCTATTGTTGAGGACAAAGTTTCTCTGTTACATGAGGTTACTCTAGGTGGGACTGGGAATGAAAGTGGAGATCGTCATCCAAAGGTTCATCAAGGTGTGCTAATTGGAGCAGGAGCAAAAATTTTGGGTAATGTCCATATAGGAGAGGGAGCAAAGGTTGGAGCTGGAAGCGTGGTTTTAGCCGACGTAGCCCCTCACACTACAGTAACTGGTGTTCCTTCGAAGGTTGTTGGTAGTACTGATGAAATTGAACCCGCAATCGAAATGGATCACCACCTTCCAGATTAACTCTTGAGAGTTGATTATCCTCATGGTACGCAGAAAAAAAAATTACATAAGTTTTTTAATTATCTTCATGGCAAGTACCTTTGTTTCATTATCGGGATTATCTTTGACTAAAGAAGATGGCTTTGTTTCCTTATTTGATGGTAAATCTCTCAATGGTTGGATAACCATTAACAAAACTGGGCAAGGATATCTCGTGAAAAATGGCATTTTGATTTGCCCAGCAACAGGAGGCGGAAATCTTTTTTCTGTGAAAGAATACTCTAATTTTGTTCTTCGAT
Organism: Terriglobia bacterium; assembly: GCA_022452285.1. Taxonomy (GTDB): domain Bacteria; phylum Acidobacteriota; class Terriglobia; order Versatilivoradales; family Versatilivoraceae; genus JAKUNG01. The sequence goes on from JAKUNG010000014.1 coordinate 24,455, forward strand.
TTGAATTCAGACTTCAAGAAGGTTCAAACAATGGTGTTGGGATTCGTTCCCCTCTTAATTCCCAAGATCCAGCCTACGTTGGAATGGAAATTCAGATCCTCGATAATCAATCTCCACGCTATAAAGACAAACTCCGCTCTACTCAGTATCATGGATCAATTTATGATGTGGCCCCAGCAAAGCGGGGTTTCTTAAAACCAATTGGTAATTGGAATGAAGAGGAAATTACTGCTGATGGAAGACAGATTACTGTTAAATTAAATGGCACTACCATTGTAAACTTTAACCTTGATTCTGTTGCGGATTCTAAAACCCTTCAAAAACATCCTGGGCTATCTCGAAAAAAGGGCCATATTGGATTTCTTGGACATGGGACTAAAGTCGAATTTCGGAACATCAGAATTAAGGAAATTTTTTAGTCTAAATTCCATGAACCATTCTTCACCTATTCAGCTCACCACCACAGAAAGATTCTCTAAGCGGGTTAAGTACTATCAAAAATATCGACCCAGCTATCCCAATACACTAATTAAGTTACTTCTTGAAAGCCAGATACTTAAAACATACTCTAAGATTGCAGATATTGGTTCGGGAACAGGTCTTCTTTCAGAACTTTTTCTAAAACGAGGCTATGAGGTTCAAGGGATTGAACCAAACTCTAAGATGAGAAAGGCTGCTGAGGCTTTTCTATTTAAATTCTCTAATTTTCAGAGTATTAATGGCCAAGCAGAAAAAACTACACTAAACAATGGATCGGTTGACCTTATTGTTGCTGCACAATCCTTTCATTGGTTCAAGCTCGAACTAGCTCGTCTTGAATTTAATCGAATCTTGAAAAAAGAAGGTTCTGTGGTTGTTATTTGGAATGAATTAGAAAAAGACAGAACAAGTTTTTTGAGAAAGTATGAAGATCTGCTCCTAAAATATGGGATTGATTATTCACGCGTTCGTCATCAGAATATTTCTGAAACTCAAATAAAACATTTCTTCAGGCCAACCAGAGTTCAAAAACGTGTACTGGTTAATTCTCAAGTCTTTGATCTCAAAGGTCTGATTGGTCGAACTTTGTCCTCCTCATTCACACCCCTACCTGGTCATCCCAGCCACCAACCTATGATGAACGAACTAACCCAACTTTTTACTGAACAGCATGAGGGAGGGCAAGTTACCTTTTTTTATCAAACACTTGTTTATACAGGTAGATTCTCATAAGTTAAGACTAAAATGACAATTATTCATTAATTTAACTAAACCAAAGGAATTGAAGAGACTAACAAATTCATAAATTATACTTCTGTTTAGGTAGCAACAAACTACAACACCTTTGGATCTTAGACCAGAAAACCATCGACCTCTGTGAAAAAAAAGATTATTGACTACGAAAACCTTGACAAGAAATACCTCTGGCATCCTTTTACCCAAATGAAAGCCTGGATAGAATGCTCTCAAACTGTAATTGAACGAGCTAAGGGCGTCTATCTGTATGACACCAATGGAATAAAATATTTAGACGGTGTTTCTTCCCTTTGGGCTAATATACATGGACATTCTCATCCGACTATTGTAAATGCAGTCAAGCGGCAACTTGTGAAGTTAGATCACAGTACAATGCTGGGGCTAACTAATGTTCCCGCCATACTATTTGCTAAGAAACTTGTTGAACTTACACCCAACAATTTAACTCGAGTGTTCTATTCAGATGATGGGGCAACTGCTGTTGAGATTGCTCTTAAAATGTCTTTTCAGTACTGGAGGTTAAAAGGCAAGAAGTATGCCAAGAAAAAAAAGTTTGTTTCTTTCTCTAATAGTTACCATGGCGATACACTTGGATCAGTCAGTGTTGGTGGAGTGGCAATGTTTCACAAGGTTTTCAAACCCTTACTCTTCCGAACCATTAAAGTATCCTATCCATCCTGCTATAGATGTCCTTTAAAAGAAGAGCCTCATTTATGTGAAATTGACCAACTTAAAGAAATTGAAGCTGTTTTTGAAACTCACCACCAAGAAATTTGTGGATTAGTGGTTGAACCTATGATTCAAGGTGCTGCTGGTATGGTTCTCATGCCAAAAGGATTCCTAAAAAACCTTGAAAAATTAACTAAACAATTTGGAATTCATTTAATTCTAGACGAAGTTGCAACTGCTTTTGGTAGGACTGGAAAAATGTTTGCCTTGGATCACGAAAAAATAAAACCTGATTTTCTCGCTCTTGCTAAGGGAATAACCGGGGGCACGTTACCACTAGCCGCTACTTTAACAACCACTGAGATTTTTCGGTCGTTTCTTGGAGAATACGAGGATTTTAAATCATTTTTTCACGGTCATACATACACAGGTAATCCTATAGCTTGCTCTGCAGCTTTAGCAAATTTAGAAATCTTCCAAAAGGAAAATACGCTTTATAAACTTCAAGGTAAGATCCATTTATTGAAACATCTTCTGAAATCCTTCAAAAACTTGTCTCACGTTGGAGATGTTCGTCAACTTGGGTTCATGGTTGGTATTGAATTAGTTTTTAATCGTAGCAGCAAGAAACCTTTTCCTGTGATACAACGTATAGGTCATCAGGTAGTGTTGGAAGCACATCGTCGAGGAGTTATTTTGAGACCACTTGGAGATACAATTGTGTTAATGCCCCCACTATCAATTACATCTGCTCAGTTAAGAAAACTTGTAAAAACTACCTATGATAGTATTCATGCTATTACACAAGAACAGAAACCTCAGAGAAACTCTATTTGAATTAATTTCACGCTCTGAGTAAATCAGAATTTCATCCGGGAGATATGTCTAGATATGATTTACCACGCAAGTATTTTAAAAATTCTTCTCATCTTGGTACTAGGCTTTGGCTGCGCTGTAAAATCACCTCAAAATAAGGAAAAACATCTCACTAATTTGCGACAACTCACTTTTGGTGGAGAGAATGCAGAGGCATACTTTTCCTCTGATGGCAAACACCTGATCTTTCAAGCAACCCGGGATGAACATCTTTGCGACCAGATTTTTACTATGGAAACCACTGGGGAAAAAATAACACAAGTCAGTACAGGCAAGGGCCGGACCACTTGTGCTTATTTCCTCAAAGATGGGGCACACTTTGTTTATGCCTCAACTCATTTAGGGAACGAGCTATGTCCAGCTAAACCAGATTATACTAAAGGTTATGTCTGGCCTATTTACCCTGACTACGACCTATTCCTTTCCGATTTTAAGAAGCAGCTTACTCAGTTAACAAGTACTTCTGGTTATGATGCAGAGGCCACAGTGTCACCTGATGGCAAAAAGATTGTTTTTACTTCTGTGCGCGATGGAGATTTGGAACTTTACACGATGAACATAGATGGATCAGAAGTTAGACGATTAACTAATAAACTAGGTTATGATGGTGGAGGTTTTTTCTCCCCCAATGGGAAGCAAATTGTTTTCCGAGCCTTCCATCCAACCAAAAAGGAAGAGATTGATAGATATCAAACACTATTAGCCCAACACCTAGTTGAACCCAAAACTTTGGAAATCTTCGTCATAGATGCAACTGGAAATAACCAAGTTCAAGTAACCAACAATGGCGCTGCCAATTTCTGTCCCTTCTTCCATCCAGATGGGAACCGTATTATTTTTTCCTCCAATTTAGCAGACCCCTCAGGTCGTAACTTCGACCTATATTTGATCAATGTCGATGGGACTCAGCTCGAACAAATCACTTTTAACAAAACCTTCGATGGATTTCCGATGTTTTCCCCTGATGGGAAACAATTAGTTTTTGCTTCGAACCGAAATGGAAAGGTTCGAGGGGAGACAAATATCTTTATTGCTGACTGGATTGAATAAGTTATACCCATAAATTTATCTTAATGTTAGTAAAGTCCTCTAAGTTTTTATCTCGACCCTTTTTCTCTAGACCGACTATTGTAGTAGCTCGGGAACTGTTGGGGTGCGAACTGATTCGAGAGTTTCGCGGTATTCAATTATCTGGAATCATTATTGAAACAGAAGCTTACATTGGTGAAACTGACCTAGCATGTCATGCAAGAGCAGGAAGAACAAATCGAACTCAGTTTTTATATGGTTCCCCTGGACACACATATATATATTTTACATATGGTATGCATTGGATGTTAAACATTGTTACGGAACGTAAAAATTTTCCGGCAGCAGTTCTCATAAGGTCCATCACTCCTAAGAAGGGAATTGAATCAATGAAACGTTTTCGTTCTGGGAAACCCTTAACCCGGTTAACAAATGGTCCAGCCAAACTGACTCAGGCCATGAACATCACTAAAAAACAAAATGGCATCGATTGTTGTAATGCTAACTCAATCATAAAAGTTAAACGTGGATCCAAAACATATAACTCTCAAATCTTGAAAAATACTCGTATTGGTCTAGGTCAGACCCCAGAGCCATGGTTTTCAAAACCTTGGCGATTCAACTTAAAAGATATTTCTAAGCCCTAATCTCTCTTCCTTTTATTATCTGTTTTTAATTAACAAACTTCTCCTAATTAGGATTTAATTCACTACATCTTGGAGTGAATTTTACGAATCTTTCTAGATTTAATATGAGAAAGCCCATCAATTTTTTCGAAGGGAGGCTCTGGGAAAAATAGGCTGAGAAAAAATCCCAAACAAAAAGTTGCTGTAGCACCAAGGAATCCGTAGTAAAAAGTGGATATATTTCCAAGAGGAGCCATCCAATGAGGGATTAGGTGGGGGATTAGAAAAGGAGAAGAGACATCAAGTAATTCTACACTTTGGAGTAATCTGCGTACTAAGGAGATTGTTAGTGTTATGAAAAATCCAAGAGATGCTCCAATCAAAACTCCAATACCATTAGCTCTTCGAGTTAGCAGACCGAGCAAAAAGATTCCCAAGAGGACTCCAGCAAAAGGATACATAACCATATTTAATATTTGGATAATGTTATTATCCTTACCTAAATTGCTAACTAAAAATCCACCGCTAACAACTACTAATCCCCAAATTAATGTAAGAGTTCTTGCCAAAAAAATTGATGAATGGTTTGAAAACCGATTTTGGCGCCACCTTTTGACAAAATCAACTTGTACGCAGGCCGAAAGAGCTGCTAAACCAGAGCCTAAGCTAGTAAGAACTGCGGACATGATTCCTGCAATTAAGAGTCCTTTTATTCCAACTGGCATAACTTGAGTTACAAAGACAGGCAAAGCATCATCAGGAATTCTCATGAGAGCTGCATGTTCAGGATGTACCACATAGTAGGTATAAAGACATAGACCTAATAGCGGGAACAATAAACTAAGCGGCTTAAGGAATAATCCATTTCTCCATAGTGATTTCTTAGCTTCATCTAGAGATCTAGCTGTTAGATACGTTTGAAAAAGTACCTGGTCAGATCCAGCACTGGATAAATATCCAATTACACCTAAGCATAATCCACTAACAATTGTTAGTTCTTGATTGACATCAAAAAAAATAGGTGGTTCCCATTTCCCAGCATGAACTGCTATTTCCATAGCCTTTACTGGGCCTCCAACTTTTTCAATTGCAGTAAACATCATTACAACTACTCCCCCAAAGATTACAAAAAATTGCACTACATCAGTCCATATCACTGAATGCATTCCTCCCATCATTGCAAAAGCTATTCCAAGCAACCCAACCAGTAAAATTGCTTGACCAGATCCTCCTTCTAAGGATCCCCATCCCAACATCGTTGCAATAACTAAAGAGGCTGCATAAATCATGCTGGACATCCACATGACCCGAGCTCCAATAAAACATAACGCTGCAAACAGACGGACACGATAGTCGAATCTTTTCTCAAGATATTCATAGGCAGTAGTAACATTTAGCCTAAAAAAAATTTTTGGATACAAGACTATAACTATTGGAACTACCAAGATTATTCCCAGATTTTGTAGTCCAATCCATACTGTACCCTCAGGTCGATTGACCCAACCAGTAACTCCAAGAAATGAATTTGTACTAAACAGTGCTACAAACATACTTAGAGCAATAGGCCACTTACTCATGGTACGTCCAGCTAGAAAGTAGTCATCTTGGCTTTTCATTTTTCGGGATTGATATGCAGCAATAATCATCAGACCAAAAAAATAAACTACCAAAATGAAGCTATCCAAAATACCAATAGTCACATCTTGAGAATTCACAATGCCATTCCTTGCATGGTAGGAGAGTTAACAATCTAGTTTTATAATACTTTAAATATTTGTTGTTGAGTCAGTAAATACAAAAGTCCTTGTCGTTATAATTGTTTCAAGATAAAAGGGACTAATTTCTATAAATTTCATAAGTAACAAATTGATTAATGGAGCAAGATCCAAAAGTTGACTATTCGGTATATTTTAGAGTTTCTGTAAAAAAATACTATGTTTGACCAATGGTACTTAGTCTTTTTAGAAAAGACTGACTAGAGAAATTACAGTTCCAACAAAATTAAAGGTAGAATTACAAGTGATGAGAAACTATTCTCTTGTTGTATGTTTGACAAAAAATAACTTGGAGAAATAAGATGAAAATTGCTTCAGTCCTCAGCTACTACAAAGCACCTCCTTCAGATGAAAACCTTAAGCTAGCAAGTCAGGTTGGTGTTACTGATGTGGTGATCCGTTATCCTGGCCCTGACTATTCCAAACTACATAGTATTAAGACTAGAATTGAATCCTTTGGTTTAAACGCTACTGTGGTGGAGGGTTACCTTCCTTTAGAAGAAATTAAAATGGGAAGTGTTAAGCGTAGTGATGAAATAGAACAATTTAAAACTGCCATCCGTTATATTGGCCAAGCAGGAATTCCTCTAGTATGTTATAACTTTATGTCTGGTGGCGATTGGGCTAGAACGTCGTTAAATGAACCTGCTAGGGGCGGAGCCTTGGTCACCGCTTTTAATATTAACTCTCTACCTCCTTCGTCATCTTCTAAAGTAAACATACAATCTTCAAACCAGCTTTGGGAAAATCTAAAAGACTTTCTGGAACAAGTACTGCCAATTGCTGAAGAAGCTGGTGTCACCCTAGTAATGCACCCTGATGATCCTCCACTCCCAACTTTTCAAGGCTATCCAAGAATTATGAACAGTATTGAAAGCTTTGAAAGATTAGTTAGTTTAGTGCCTAGCCCGGCTAATGCTATCTGTTTTTGCCAGGGTAGTTTTGCCGAAATGGGAGTAGATATTCCTTCTACTATCCGTCGTCTTGGTAAACACATAAAATATGTACATTTTAGGGATATTAGGGGAACAACATCAAACTTTGTTGAGACATTCCATGATAACGGTCAAACTAACATGGTAGAGTCTATGAAGGCTTATGATGACATTGGCTTTCAAGGACCAATACGACCAGATCATGTACCTCAACTAACTGGCGAGGAACAAGGGGAACCTGGTTACACTATGTTAGGTCGACTATTTGCCATTGGGTACATTCATGGTTTGATTCAAGCAGTGCAACAAAAAACAAAATAAAACCCTAAGAATTTGTTGAGAAAATTAATAACCTTAAAAATTTTTTGAAGAAAACGCTTTTCTCTTTGATCTTATCAGATTAAATTGGTCCAAAAATATTTACATTTTCCTTAGGAAAAATTATTTTCACCCCTTGTTTTAGCCACTATTTTCCCCATGATAAAAGTAATTTTCCTCGACCTTGGTAAAGTCATCATTGATTTTGATCCTGCTATCCCTCTAGCACAGCTAACGCACTATTCAGATCTACCTATGCCTAAAATTAAAGAACTTATTTCCAAAACGGATGTTCTTTCAAATTTTGACATGGGGATGTTTTCTGAAAAAGATTTCTATACTGCAATGGTTAGGGATCTAAAATTAGACATTTCGAAAGAAGATTTTAACAATCTCTGGAACTCACTTTTTTTACCAGTTCCATTACTATCTGAGACATTGCTAGTAGATCTTACGCACTACTATCCAGTGTTTTTACTCTCTAATACAAATGAAATTCACTTTAAATTTATTTGGCAGCATTATCCAATTGTCCGTCATATAGAAAATCATCTTCTGTCTTATGAATTGAAGAAAATGAAGCCTAATCAATCCATCTATCAGATAGCAATAAGTAGATCAGGCGTCTTACCTAAAGAGATTTTCTTTGCCGATGACAGAATAGAAAATGTGGAAGGTGCCAAAACTGCTGGTATAAACGCAACTCTTTTTGAGTCAGAAAGCCAATTAAAAATAGCTATGAGGCAAGCTGGAATTAGGATCGACTAAGGTAATAATCACCACTAAATAAACATTACAGTCCAAACAAAAGTATTTCCAACCAGCCGTATTTTACCAATCCAATAAAAAAGATAATGCTTGGCAGCTCTTTAGAATTTCAGTCATATAAGACACACTCCCTCAGATTTTTAATACTGTAAAAAAATAGAAATGTTGAACAAACTTCTTTTGTCCTTAAAACTAATAATGGAAGGTAATTCTAGCTATTTGGACTTTGGGAATCAAATAGTTCCAATCCTCGGGGAGATTTTCAAAAGCAACTTGAAAATTAGCTTGGTTTTTGGGTTGAATGCCCTTTTCCCCCCGATATTGAAGAGCTTTTCTAGTTTCTTGAAAAACGATTTGGTTTGAAGAATTTTTAAAAAGAAAGGTTAGATCGATACGTTTAATTATTTGTGTTCCATTATTGGAAATAATGCCCTCTACATAAAAAATATTATTTCCCAAGAAATTTTCTCCCTTTGCAAGTCCCAAATTCGAAAGAACCAGTTGGGTACGATAAGCTTCTTCATTGATTACTTTCTCTTGAGAGTTCTGAGGACTGGAAAGGTCTTGGCAACTAATCGTGAAAAAGACCGCAACCAAATTAATTAAAATATTCCAATAATATTTTTCAAATTGCATAAACCAAAATTACCACAGCAAATTTTTGGTGTCAAATATGCCGATTTCTTTAGGGAAATACACAAAAATTCAGGCCTCCGCAGTAAATTCATTTCTGATGAAGTGCTGTCCAAAACTAGCTAGAATAATTCGAAATTACATATTGAATCAAAAATCATCTAATTGGAAACTCACTTTCTTAATTACTCCTTTATTTTCGCTTTTGATTCGCCTATAGTTCTGTGCAGTATCTTTATCTGTTTAAAGGGGACTAAATTGGCTCTGACCAAGCGTCAATACCAAGTACTTCATTTTTTGGATTCGTTCATTAATCTTAAAGGTTATTGTCCAAGTTATAACGAAGTAAGAGAAAATCTAGAGCTTTCCTCACTAGCAACTATTCATAAACACATCAAAACCCTAGAGAAAAAAGGGTTTATTCGTCGAAATCCTAATCGGAGTCGTTCCATTGAACTTATCAACCGTCAACCTTTTACAAAAATAACTGTCCAAAATACTTCTCCAACAGTCGCTAAAAAAAAGATAAAAAAAGGACTTGGATTAAATACTTATCAAAAAAAACAAACTCTTTTAAAAACTTTTGATATTTTAAAAATCCCCGCTAACTCTCTCCCATTATTAGGTCGGATTGCTGCTGGTTTGCCTCTGGAAACCTTTGCTGAAAATGAGACCTTGTCCCTACAACAGTTTATTGGGAACAGAAATGTCTATCTGTTACAGGTTAAGGGAGATTCTATGATTGAAGACCATATCTGTGATGGAGATTATGTAGTCGTAGAAAGTACCGCACATCCTAATAATGGTGATACCGTCGTTGCTTTAATTGGAGAAAATGAGTCAACTTTAAAACGATTTTATCGGGAAAATGATGGAAATATTCGTCTCCAACCAGCTAACTCTAAAATAAAACCTATTGTTCTGAAGGAAGGGGAACTTAAAATTCAGGGAAAAGTTATTAGTGTTTTGCGTAAATTTTAGTGATTTTCAATATTTAGATATTTTGGGGTGTTTTTTGTTTTTCTTTATATCTAATAAAAAGTTTTCTATTTTAAGACAACAAAAATAGTTTATAGATTATTTGAATTTTTCCTATGTAGAAAATTGCTCAATAATATCTAAACATTAAAAAGAACTCGTGCTCATCAAACCTAAATCCCACTCCACCAATAATTCTAGAGCAATAGCCAAAAGAATCGTACAGAGACTTCAAAAAAATGGCTTTTTGGCTTTTTTCGTAGGGGGCTGTGTTCGTGATTATCTAATGAAACTTCAACCAAAGGACTACGACATTGCTACTAGTGCTAAACCTAACGAAGTGATGAAACTATTTTCAGAAACCATTGATATTGGAGCAAACTTCGGTGTTATACAAGTAATGGAAGGAGAACAGTCTTTTGCAGTTGCAACTTTTCGGTCAGACGGAAACTACGATGACGGAAGACATCCCAATGAAGTAGAGTACGCTCTTGACCCAAAACTTGACGTCCAACGAAGAGATTTTACTATTAATGGTCTTTACTATGATCCCCTAACTCAAAACCTGTTAGATTTTGTGGGGGCACAACAAGATATTCAATCTCGAATTATTCGTACTATAGGATCTGCCGAAAAACGTTTTAGAGAAGACAGATTACGTTTAATAAGAGCCATTCGTTTCTCATCCCAGTTTGGATATACCCTAGAAAAAAAAACCCAATCAGCTATCCTCAAGGAAGCTCCTAATATCATTGAGGTCAGTCCTGAACGCATTCGTGATGAATTGGTTAGAATTCTGACTGAAGGATATTCTGAGTTAGCAATTAATGCACTAAATGAAAATCGGTTGCTTGTCCACATCCTACCAGATGTGGCTGCTCTAAGGGGAATAGAACAACCACCGCAATTTCATCCTGAAGGCGATGTATGGACCCACACTTTGAAAATGCTGAAGCTGATGGACCAAACAATAAGTTCAAGAGGGATTATAAAAAGTTCAGGGAAGCCTGTTAGTAATAGTAATGTAGTCAAAAATACAGTTCAAAAAACAGAATTGAAGAAAATAGAAATTTCTCCCTACCCCTCTATGACTCTAGCTATGGCAACCCTACTTCATGATATAGGAAAACCAAACACCTATGAAAAAAAAGATCGGATTCGATTTAACGGCCATGCAAAACTGGGTGCTGAAATGGCTTTTGGAATTTGTCAACAACTGCGCTTCAGCAAAAAACAACAGAAGCTAATCACAGAATTAATTAGAGACCACCTGAAATTTAAAGATCTTGCACAAATGCGACCTTCAACACTTCGACGATTTTTAGGACAGGAAGGTTTCTCTGAACATCTTGAACTTCACCGACTAGATTGTTTAGGCAGTCATGGTAATCTTGACAACTGGAAACTAGCAAATCACAGCCTTAGCAACCTACAACCAGAAGAAATTCATCCACCAGCCCTTTTAACTGGAAAGGATTTAATTGAAATGGGTTATCTGCCAGGACCTGTATTTAAAAAAATTCTTAATTCCCTCAAGGATGCACAGTTTGAAAATGAATTAAAAACTTCCCAACAAGCTAAACAGTGGGTTTTGAATCAATTTGATTTAAGTCAACCTTAGATCAAATGCTCAATATATAAAACTAGACAAAAAATTATGCCCGAATTACCTGAAGTTGAAACAATTCGCCGTGGACTGGCAAATAAGATAGTTGGAAAAACCATCGAGAAAATAAAAATTCGATGTAAACGCATTGTGCTATTACCACCTCCAAGAGAATGGTCTTCCGCCCTCAGGAATCAAAATATCAAACATATATCTCGAAGAGGAAAGTTCTTACTATTGAGTACCATTGACTATCAACTCCTAGTTCACTTAGGTATGACAGGACAACTAACCTATTGGAACAAGGACAAACATAATGACAAGAAGTTTTTTATAGACCCTCTCACTGGCTTACAAAAAGCACAGCAACATGCGGTGGACAAACACACTCACATCAGTTTGTACTTTTCTGATGGAAATGCCCTGCATTACAGGGATATTCGTCAATTTGGAAAATGGCGTCTTTATCTAGTTGCCGATTTCAAAAATGCCAACGAATACTGGAATCTCGGTATGGAACCTTTAACCTCTCAATATCGTTGGACCCATTTTTATGAAAAGTTGAAAAAGAGAAATACAAAAATCAAAAGCCTTTTACTCAACCAACAATTCGTAGCAGGACTTGGTAATATTTATACAGATGAAGCTCTCTTTGAGGCAGGAGTACGGCCAGTCAGAAGAACAATTTCTCTGTCTAAAATAGAAAAAACTAGACTTTTTGAAGCAATTCCAAAAGTTTTAGAACGAGGACTAAAATATGGTGGAACAAGTTTTCAAAACTATCTTAACGTCAACGGTGAAACTGGAAATAACCAAGAACATCTCCGAGTTTACGGTCGTTCTGGAAAGACCTGTTGGCAATGTCAAGAACAGATTATCCGAATCCTCGTATGTCAAAGAAGTAGCCATTTCTGTCCTCACTGCCAACGGTAAAAACTAGAATTAATGGGTAGAGTTAAATATATTAACGCCTTGCGGTGATGTATTTCTTCAGATATCTCAGTCGATATTTGTCGTTACTTACCTCAACGCGGATTTTTCTTGATTTCCTGGGTTGCTTGGGATGTGAAGAACAGTACTCTAATAAGAACTTATTCTTGAATTCAAAAGTCAAATGATTCAGTGCTAAAGAAGCTTCTTCCGCCGATTCAAAAAAAATAGCCCTACCTCCAGAATGATCAGCATATACTTTAAGTGCTGAACCTTTAATATTGAGAACCTTGAATTTACTGCCAAAATTACCTGTCCCTTTAAATCCTAATGAATAGATGGGATGACCGTGCTGTGCAATATGGTCTAGGGTAGCTGGTCCAGCAATGTCCCGCCCTCCTGAAATAAAAAGAATTCCTCGATTTTCATTGCTTGCCTCTCTCAACTTAATGAGAGCTAAATCAAGAGCCTGCCCCATCTGAGGTCGCCCTCCAGTAGAAAGGTTTTCAATAGGGTCGTCTAAATAGTCTTCAGGTGCTATAAAATCGAGTAATTCCTCAGTTTCATCATTAAAAGCATTGATAAATATTTCATCCGGACTTTCAAGATTAGCAACAAGATCTTTTAGTAAACTCAAAGCTAAACGAATTTTTTCTCCTTGCATATCTCTACTAATATCTAATAACACACCGAGTGATATTGGCTCATTTTTTATAAAATCAACATAAGACAATTTCTGTGAACGTTTCTTTTCCACTACTTTAAAGTCTGCAGCCTGAAGATCTTGAATAAAGTTATCACTTCGATCACTAACCGATACATATAATTTCATTGGACTAGCACAATCACTAGCCTTTACCATAACGGTGTAACTTAGAATAACAGCTACCAGAACCCCTATGGATAACAGCAAGGATTTTTGATGGAAATAAAATTTAGGTTTTATTTTATGGTTTTGTTGCACGGTTAGACTGAGGAAGGTTAGTACTCTTAACACTAATCCAATTGTCGTATCCTTTTTAATAAATTAAAAACCATCTTCCCACTAATGCAGCAAAATCTACTTTTCAGATAGAGCAACTTTTGAATAAAGTGTAATCCAAAATAATAGAGGGCCAGCACTTTAGAACTGACCCTCTATATTAACCTAGAAAAAATAATAGACGGAGACGTGTGACTCAATCTTTTTCTTAGGTTATGCACCTAAGAAACAAATCCGTTTGTTCCAATCAAACTCCAAAAATTGTGGGCCCGCCGGTATTTTAAAAAATTCCTTGAAGAAGATCATTGTGAATGTTGTTGCTAAGAAAAATTACCTTCTTCTCCGATTTACAGCAGCTTTAAGATCTGCCCCTGGAGAAAATTTGGCAACCTTCTTGGCTGAAATTTTAATAGCTTTACCTGTCTGGGGGTTCCTACCAGTTCTAGCCTTGCGACTTCCAACAGAAAATGTTCCAAAACCAACTAAGGTAACCCGGCCTCCCTTTTTTAGTTCAGCTTGTATTGCTGCTAGTGTAGAGTTAATTGCTGCATCAGCCTGAGTTTTATTAACTTTTGCACCTTTTGCAATTTTTTCGATTAAGTCTGCTTTATTCACGTTATCCTCTCCTTTAAATATTCAATTGGCATCAACCGCTGGCTCAATTACACTCCGTTTAATAAAAATTTTGGGAAATCTATGACAGAATATTGGCAAAGGACAAATACCTTGTCAAGTTCTTAATAAAAGGGCTCTAGTTGGAACGCCTCATCAACCGGGCTTTTCAGGAATTCAACAGATCTAAAAACTCTTCCAACTAAAAGCCTTTTAAAATCGTTTAACTTCTCTTTATTTGGAAAAGTAAAAGATCTCATCCAATGAAAATTACCTTTTAAAAAATCTCACTAAGTCATCTCTCTAAAGAGTCACGAAGATTGCCATTGATTACATGATAACCACAGTCATGAAAAATATCCGCTGTACAAATTACTTTAATTTTTTCAGTTTCACCTCTCAAGGACGGTTGCTCAGAACCGAACTCTGGATTCCCCGGTTCTATAGACCAAACTATTTTTCCTTTGAAGTAAACAAGTACCTCCAGCTGTGCTCCACAGGCTTTACAAACAAAAGGAATAAACTTATCTAATCTTTTGATCATTAGTCTAACTAAGTTAATTTATTCCCCAATTGATTGTGTGATTAATTACCAGAGCTCTTACTAAATAAACTTTATTACCCTTAATCCTAAGTATTATTATCTCATTTTTCTTTAAAAAATAGCACTTTCCACCCATTGCTGTTTCCTAGATCTAACCTGCAATTTAAATAAATTGGCTTGACGCTGGAAGAATTCTTCTTTATCAATAGCTTTGTTATGAAAGTACAAATACTATTTTTTGCACGTTTAAAAGAGCTTCTCCACCAAGAGACTGTAGAAATTACTGTGCCTGAAAATTCTTCCGTCAGTGATGTATTCAAGGTTCTAACTATTCAATATCCCGAAATAGAATCGTTTAGAAAGAGTATTCTAATAGCGATTAACCAAGAATTTGCAACCTGGGAAACTTTGATTAATGAAGGCGATGAATTAGCCTTGTTTCCCCCAGTTAGTGGTGGTCAAGCCTCTTCAACTCTCTTTTACGACTCAAACGTTCTTGGTGATGTTTATCAAATCGTGCGTAAGCCAATTCAAGTTAACAAATTAACTCAACAACTTGGACAGGGAGAAGATGGAGCCATGGTTACATTTATAGGGGTTGTCCGTAATAATACTCAAGGCCGCTCAACAATGTTTTTAGAGTATGAGGGTTATGAACCAATGGCAATTAGAAAACTCAGTGAAATTGGAACCATAATCCATCGCCAATGGCAGATTGGACACATTGGGATAGTTCATCGACTAGGAAGACTTGAGATTGGTGAAGTGAGTGTAGCAATTGTTATTACCTCACCTCATCGCAAGGTGGCCTTTGAGGTATGTCAATATGCCATTGATACCTTAAAAAAAATAGTTCCTATTTGGAAAAAAGAATTCTTTGAAGATGGAGAAATTTGGGTTGAAGGAGCTACCACTTGAAAACATAAAAACAGATAAAATGAAAAAGTGTAGCGAAAACCATTCTTCAAATGACCTATACTTTTTCTAAATAAGCTTTGTCATAAGTTTTTTTTCTGCGTATAGTTTAATTCACCTTTTAAAACAACATACTTCATATTAACATGCCATCAACTTTGAAAAATCTCAAAACTAAAAAAACCTAACGGGCACTTGTTTTTGCGACAAATATTTTGTGGAGAGTATATTGTCAAATCAAATTAGAACTGGGAAGGTTTCTGTAGTTCACCCTCCTAATAAAGTTTCTGCAGAGGTAAGTCGTGCCTATTTGCGCCGCTGGCTTAGAGAGAGAGGAAAAGAAGAAAAACTAATTCAAAAATTAGAAACAATTCTAGACAAAACTCGAATTAACTCTCGGTATATTTTACTTTCACCCGAAGAAGTTCTTCAAACTAGAGACTTCCACACTACGAACCAACAATACATAAAGGCTTCTATAGAATTAGGAACAGAAGCAGTAAGGAATACACTAAAAATGAATGATGTCGCTCCAGCCGATGTAGACATGTTTATTAGTGTTTCCTGCACTGGATTCTCTATTCCTGGAGTAGATGCCTATATCATGAATACCTTAGGAATGAATGCTTCCCGGATGATTTTGACAGAACATGGTTGTGCAGGAGGAGCTGTTGGTTTGATTCGCGCATGGGAATATTGTCGTGCCTATCCAGATAGAACGGTTGTGCTATTAGCTCACGAATTTTGTTCACAGACATTTTTACTAAATGATTTGAGTATGACCAATATCGTTTCATCGACACTCTTTGGTGATGGAGTTGCAGCAACGGTAATTTCTGGAAAGCTTAAAAATTCTGATCCACTTCCAGCAATGCAAAATTGCACAACACAATTTTTCCCTGAAACACTTAATTACATGGGTTTTGAACTTGAAAATGAAGGTCTTCGGATTATTCTGTCACCAGAAATTCCAGCGTTCATCAAAAATAAAATCCGACCTACTTTGACCGGCTTTCTCGAGAAAATCCAACTTTCTCCTCAGACTCTTAAGCATTTTATTCTTCATCCCGGAAGCATACGAATCGTAGAGATTATTGCTAAACAAATGGGCCTCAGCACTAAAAATATTGACCCGACTTTAAAGGTATTATTCAATAAAGGTAATATGAGTAGTGTAACCGTTTTAGCAGTGATGGAAGAAATCCAGAAAAATTCATCTCCCCAAGAAAATGATTGGGGACTATTAGCTGCTTTTGGTCCAGGGTTTGTTGCGGAGATGGCAGTTTTTAAGTGGACTACCAACTAGTAATAAATTGGTCTATTAATTAGCACTAATTATTACTTTTTTAACCTCTCGTAGCACCAATCCAATTGTCGTTTTAAAACGTGATTAACATGATTATGCTGGTATCATGGTTCTCTTCTATTTAGAGTTGAAATGTTCACTACAGTAAAAGTAGCAGGTGTTTCACTTTTTCCAAAACCATGGGAAGAAGTATTTAATAAAATATATCAATCATAAAATTGCTGTAGTTTGGACCTAAAAATAAAGGTTTCCCTATGCTAATTAACTTCTTATCATTTTCTTCCTAGCATTGTCTATATCCTATATCTTAGAATACCTCACCTATTTCAAGCAGATTGAAAAATTTTGCTGGAATGAAAATAGCTATTTACTATTTGATTTTTTGGAGGATATCGCTTTAGTATTTTTTTGGTTAACAACTTGAATTCCCAGATTAGATATGAAGACAAATTCGAAAAACTATACTGAGATTTTGGAAGAAATCTGTACCACAACTATTGCCCCCGAAGCAGAAAAAATTGATAGAAACGGTACTTTCCCAGAAAAATCAATTAATACACTGAAAAAATCTGGGTTATTAGGTGCTGTTAGTTCGCCAGAAGTTGATGGATTAGGATTAGGGATTCGGGGTGCTACAACCGTTGTAGAGCGTATTGGGCAAGAATGCGGATCAACTGCTATGGTAGTTATGATGCATTTTTCAGGTACAGCTGTACTTGAAGCTTTTGCCTCTAAAGAGATCAGAGAGGCTGCTGCAAGAGGCCAACACTTAAGTACCCTAGCCTTTAGCGAGTCTAGTTCCAGGAGTCATTTCTGGACACCAACCGGCACTGCATCTCGCAATGATAACACTGTAGTCCTAAACGCACACAAAAGCTGGGTAACCTCAGCGACCCAAGCTACTGCTTACGTTTGGTCCTCACAACCAGTTGAGAGTAAAGAGAGGTCCACTCTTTGGCTTGTTCCTGCTAACTCAGATGGACTCAGTATCGACGGAGTATTCAACGGCCTTGGGCTGCGTGGCAATAACTCCTCTTCAATTGTTGCTAGTAAAGTAAAAGTTCCCTTCTCTGCTAGGTTAGGACCTGATGGCAGTGGTTTTGATACTATGATAAAAATTGTCCTCCCAATGTTCTGTCTATGTAATGCGGCAGCTTCAGTTGGATTTATGCGAGCAGCTATAGATCGAACTGCTAGCCATGCCACTCATACCCAATATGAACATGTTCCACCATCTCTTGCAGATTTACCAACGATTCGAAATTATATTGGAAGAATGAAGGTTATTACTGATGCAAGTCGTTCTTTGTTGCTTGAAGCAGTATCTGCCGTTGAAAATGAAAGAACCAATGCACTCTTTCAGGTGCTTTCATCTAAAGCTGCTGCAGGAGAATCAGTCACTCAAGTTCTAGACCTAGCAATGAGAATCTGTGGTGGATCTGCATTTCGAAAGGATGTTGGTGTGGAACGATATTTCCGGGATGCACGTGCAGCGGGCATAATGGGACCCACTACAGACATTTTATATGATTTCATCGGTAAAACTGTTTGTGGCATGGAGTTGTTCTCATGAATAAAAGAACAACTCTATTGATGGGAGCTGTTGCCTATGATCCTAAGGTAGTTAATATTTGGGAAGGATTTCGCCAATATTTTTCTCAAAAGGAGCTAGATCTTGACTACATCCTCTATTCTAATTATGAGCAACAGGTGGAAGCATTGCTAGCTGGACATATTGACGTCGGATGGAATTCACCACTTGCATGGCTACAAGTAGAGTGCATAGCAAAAAAGATGGGACGACGAGCTAAAGCAATTTGTATGCGTGATACTGATCGTGACTTGACTTCAGTTATCATCGTAAAGAATGATTCAACATTAAACAGACTTTCCGAACTGAAAGACAGGCGAATTGGAGTTGGGGCAAAGGATTCACCGCAAGCCTGTCTTATCCCTCTTAATTATTTAGCTAATTCTGGATTGGATCCTAACAAACAGATTGAAGTTGTTGAATATGATATTCTTCCAGGTAAGCACGGAGACCACATAGGAGGGGAAAGAAAGGCGGCTCAGGCATTATTATCTGGGACCATTGATGCAGCTTGTATGATTGATTCTAATTACCTAGCATTCTCACTAGATGGAAGTCTTCCTTCGGGTTCTGTAAGAGTGCTGGACCGTACCCCTCACTATGATCACTGTAATTTTACTGTTCTAGAAGGTCACTGTATTAATTTAATTAAGCATTTTCAGAAGTTACTTTTAGAAATGACGTACTCGGACCCAAACGTCCGTCCATTATTAGATCTTGAAGGATTAAAACAATGGTTGCCAGGGCGCACTACTGGTTATCAGCAACTAGAAACAGCGGTTAAAAGATTTGGAACACTAGAGCCATTCATTAGGAGATTTGATTTATGAACCAACTTGACCTTGGTGATCTTAGCTTTATCGAAGGGGGGCACTTACTGGTTAAGCGAGCAATGGGCAAAATTAATGTTGGCAAAGAAATTGTTATTTGTGGACAAGACCCAGATCTTGAAGTCCACTTAGAAGCATGGGCTCGAATAGAGGGACATCAGATCAAAATATCTACAGAATCAAATCGATTCAAACTGTATCGTGGAGATGCTGAGTTGAAACGCTGGCAAGGCGCTAAACAAACTGGAGACCCCGATCCATTTAAACCAGAGAGTATAGCTGAAACAGCCTCACAAACCTGGGGATTAGCTGCACGTGGTGCAGTTATCGAAGATGGAACACCAGAGTTTGACTTTCAATTGACCAAGAAATCCCAAGTATGGGCTGATGAAGCGGTACGGCTTTATGCTCAGGCTGTCTCAGCACAGTGGGATCCCAACACAGCCATTCCGTGGAATACTAAGTTTGAACTTCAAACAGAAGTTGAAGATGCTGTTGTCCAATTAATGACCTATCTAATCGAAAACGAAGCTGCTGCTTTAATAGTGCCGAGTCGCTTTGTTGCACAATTGCATCCTCATTTTAGAGAGGTTATGCAGCTACTAGCTATTCAGGCAGCCGATGAAGCTCGTCATGTGGAAGTATTTACCCGGCGTGCACTGCTCAAAAGGGATAAGCTTGGCATCTCGACTGTCGGGGGCCAGGCTTCCCTTAAAACCTTGGTTGATGAGCCCGATTTTGCCATCGCATCTTTTTTACTCTCTGTTATGGGAGAAGGAACTTTCCTCACATTACTTCGATTTCTCGAACACCACGCACCAGATCCTGTCACGCAAACTATGACTAGACTAGCTGCTAATGATGAGGCACGGCACGTTGCTTTTGGAGTTGCACATTTGAAAGAATCAGTAAAACATGATCCCCATTTACTTGATCGGCTCAACCAGTCAGTGCATCGTCGGCATGATGCCTTACAACACATAGTAGGACTGAACCAGAAAGTTATAGATGCACTCACTCTTATTACAGCAGGAGGATGGAGCCACCAAGCTTTGCGTAAAGGAAGCCAGCAAGTTACCAAACTTATTCAAGATATGGACAGTGGAAGGCGGAATCAACTGCTCCGTTTAGGTTTCAGTAAAGAACAAGCTGCTACCCTGTCAGAATTACATACCAAGAACTTCATGTAAAAATAACTTTCTTCAGTTCAAGGATAGATCGACAATTATTTCATTAAAAAATGGAGCGGGAGACGGGAATCGAACCCGCGACGTCCAGCTTGGGAAGCTGGCATTCTACCGCTGAATTACTCCCGCTTGTTGTATTACACTGAAGAGTTCCAAAAAATTTTCAGTCAAACACTGGATCGGCTAATTTCCCGAGGAGTATGCCAGAGGATTTTTCAATATCAGCATGCAACGAATTACCATGGGAATCCATTGTAACAATAGCCGGGAAGTCTTTGACACGTAAATGCCACATAGCTTCGGGAGTTCCAAATTCAAGTAGATGAACATTCAACACTTCTTCAATACATCTTGAATAATATTGAGCAGCTCCCCCTATAGCATTGAGGTAAACAGCCCCTGATTCCTGGAGTCCCCTCAGTGTTTTTGATCCCATGCCCCCCTTACCCATCACAGCTCGAATACCAAATCGCTTAATAATATTTGCTTGATAAGGTTCTTCTCTAATACTGGTTGTTGGCCCTGCTGCCGTAATTAAATATTTACCATTATTTTTTTGAACAACAGGACCACAATGATAAAGCACCGTTCCATCTAGTTCTACTGGAGCATCATTTTTTGTCAGATGCATATGAACAGCATCACGACCAGTATATATCTCTCCATTCACTAGTACTAGATCTCCTACTTTCAGTTGCTTAACCTGTTCTTGAGAAATTGGTACGTCCAATCGTACTTCCTGACCCGTTATGGAAAATCCTTCTTTAACAGCTACTGGAATAGCAGGAGTTTCTGTCTTATAAAGCCAGCGTTTAATGTCTCCAGTTTCAGCATCAAGGACTACTCCTAAACGACGGAAAGCCCAACAATCATAGGCTACTGAAACAAAAAAACTAGCTGGTAGGCGGTTTAGGATACCAACTTTACACCCTAAAAGTGTAACCTGACCACCAAAACCCATAGTTCCTATACCAAGGGTATTAGCGGCACTTATTACATAATTTTCCAGCTTAGCTAGGTTTGAATTCGGATTAGTATCATCTAAAGTCCGAAAAAGCTGTTCCTTGGCATGTGAATATCCAGAAGTTCGATCTCCTCCAATACAGACCCCAATCGCTCCAGCACTGCAGCCTTGTCCTTGCGCTTGCCAAACAGCATGCAATATACATTTTCGCACACCATCTAAGTTACGATCAGCCCTTCCTAAGTGGGACAATTCACAGGGAACTGAATATTGGATGTTCTTATTTTCACATCCTCCCCCTTTAAGAATGAGTTTAACCTCAATTTCTTTATCATTTTCCCATTGTTCAAAATGAATAATTGGAGTGCCTGGTCCTAAATTATCCCCACTATTTTCCCCAGTCAACGAGTCTACTGAGTTAGGACGAAGTTTTCCCAAGCGGGTAGCCTTAACAATTGCTTGCCTAATATCCTCCTTGAATGAGAGTTGATTGGTCCCCACTGGTGTTTTTATCTCAAAAGTTGGCATCCCCGTATCCTGACAAATGGGACCTTTGTTTTGAGAAGCGATGTCAATGTTTGTCGCAATTACATTTAGGGCCTGGGATGCTTGATTAGTTGGGGACTCAGTTTGAAGACTCTCAGTCATAGCCTGTCGAACATCTGGAGGTAGATTCGTTGATGTCTCTGTAATCAATTCAAGCATGCTCTCTTGAAAGAAAGACATGGGTTCTCCTTTTAGGTTCATAAACAAAATTTTTCAGTTAATACTACCTAGATTATAGACAAGGTTTTTTCGCTGCGTGCATTCAGAAAAAATTAAACACCACATTAAAAGTAGAAAATATTTAATAGACAGTATAGATTCGGGCAATAATATGATGTCGAATAGTAAACCCCTGAAAAAATTATTTTTTGTTATTAAATCAGATTTAGACTTTATTATACAGAACTCTAACTTGGATTCATGGGATGAACTTGCTAAAGTACAACGATACCAACTTTAGATACAATCACAACCCTTAGAACTAGAAAAGATTGTGATTTTGGAAATTTTGATATCTCGTATGCAATAAAAGTTAGACCAAATCACTAGTGTTCTCTAAAGAAAATAAACTATGTCTAAGCCAAAATTACTTATCACTGGAATCAATGGTCTGATAGGAAAAATCATCCGAGACCCTTTAGCACGAATTTATGACGTTTACGGTTTAGATCTGACCCCTCCTTATTCAGAAGAGATTTTTAGAACTGACGTAACCAATTTTCAAGATGTCTCAGAGCTTTTTCAAAAAATAACCCCTGACAAAGTTATCCATTTAGCCGCACAAATTCAAGTAGACACAGCTTGGGCACCTATTCTTCAGGTTAATATAGAAGGTACTCGAAACATCTTTGAAGCTGCCAGACAAGCCCGAGTGAACCAAATTATTTTTGCTAGTTCAAATCATGTAACTGGAGGATACGAAGGCTTCCATCCCAATTTACACCTTCATTTACAGGCCGAACCAGTGAAAATCTCTGTCAAAGACCCCATTAGACCCGATAGTGACTACGGTGTGAGCAAAGCTTTTGGTGAGATTCTCGCTCGATATTATTGTGCCCGATGGGGAATGGAAACAATATGCCTCCGAATTGGATCGGTCAGAGCAGATGATGACCCTACAGAAAATCTACGTTTTAAACGAACTTGGCTAAGTCACCGTGATCTTATTCAGCTGGTTGAAAAAAGTTTAGACTCGAGCATTGCTTTTGGCATTTACTATGGAATTTCCAACAATAAAGGAGCTTTTTGGGATATCTCAAATGCTCAAATAGAACTTGGCTATAATCCTCAGGATGATGCATCTAGGATTTACAAAGCAAAGGGAAAATAAATGGGCCGTGCACATAAGTTTCTTCGGCGCCGTGAATTTTTAACTAACAGTGGTTGGCTCTCAGCTCCTGCTGTATTTTTAGACAAATCTAGTAATCGGCGCTTTAATGCTTTTCTAACAAATCATCAAAAAAACATTTATGCCCAACTGGGCGTAACAACCATCATTAATGCCTTTGGAACCGTTACTCGACTTGGTGGATCAATCATGCCACCGGATGTAGTAGCAGCCATGGAAGAAGCTGGTCAATATTTTGTATCCTTATCTGAATTACACCAAAAAATTGGTGAACGCCTTGCCAAGCTAATAGGAGTTGAAGCAGCTACTATCACTAGTGGTGCTGCTGGAGCTATCACATTGGGCACAGCTGCATGTGTAACGAGAGGAGATCAAAAAAAAATTCAACAGCTTCCTGACACTACAGGTATGAAAAACCAAGTTATAATTCAAAATGCACATCGACATACCTATGAAGCACAAATCCGCCTAGTAGGAACTACCATTGTTGGAGTTGAAACGATGGAAGAATTAGAATCCGCTATTAATGAACGGACAGCCATGTTGTTTTTTATTAACACCCTCAATTCTAAAGGTCAGATTGACAGATCAAACTGGGTAAAAATAGGTAAAAAATATGGCATTCCCACATTCAATGATGCTGCAGCTGATATTCCTCCCCCCAATCGACTTTCAAAATACATCAATCTTGGATTTGATCTAGTAACTTTCAGCGGAGGGAAGGGACTTTTGGGACCTCAATGTTCTGGATTACTGGTTGGTCGTAAGGACTTAGTTCTAGCTGCAAGACATAATGGAAGCCCTTGGTCAGGTATTGGGCGAGGCATGAAAGTTGGTAAAGAAGAAATGGTTGGATTGCTCGTTGCGGTGGAACGTTATCTTAGTAGTGACCACGAAGCTACTAAACGTCTCTTAAAGTCTCGTCTAGACAAAATTATATCAATTTTGTCTCCAATTGAAGGATTATCAATGCAAGTTTTTATTCCAGAAATTGCTAATCATGTTCCTCACCTTAGTATTGAGTGGACCTTAAACAAGATTCACCTCACCTCAAATGACGCCCGTCGCCAATTGCGAGAAGGCAATCCAGCTGTCGCAGTCGGGCCACATCGCTGGGGACAACCCAAAGTAATACATCATGAAAATCAGCAGGGTTTAACAGTTTCTGCTTGGATGCTACAACCTGGTGAACCTCAAATTGTTGCTCATCGCATAAAAGATATTTTGATTGGATCGTCCTTAAATTCAGGAGAAAAACTCACATGATTCATGAAAGGCTAGCTGACTTAGAAAGAAAAGGAACTCCCATCACTGTTGGTATAATCGGTGCTGGAACTTTTGGGACCCAGATAATTGCTCAGACTTGTCGCATAAAAGGTATGAGAGTTGCTGCTATTGCAGACCTAAACATAGAACGAGGAATGCGTGCCTTAAAACTTGGTGGAATCTCTGAGGATAATATTCAGGTTACAACCTCAGCAAAACAGATTCATGAATCTATTGACAAGAACATCTCAGCAGTGACTAATCAGGCTGAAGAGCTCTTCGAAAGCAACCTAGATATTATAGTTGAAGCTACAGGTGTTCCAGAGGTAGGGGCTGTCAATGCGTACCAAGCAATCCAAAACAAAAAAAACCTTGTAATGGTAACGGTTGAAGCTGATGTCCTGGTGGGATATTTACTAAAAAACATGGCTGATAAAGCCGGTGTTCTTTACAGTATGGCCTACGGAGACGAACCTGCACTAGCTTGTGAACTTTGCGACTGGGCACGAACCCTTGGATTCCAACTCATATCTTCTGGAAAGGGAACTCGGTTTAGCCTAGAGTTTCGAAAAGCCAATCCTGATGATGTTCCAAAAATGTATGGCTTTACTGGTAAAGATTATAATGCCAGCATGTTTTGTTCTTTTTTAGATGGCACTAAACATTCAATTGAAATGGCTGCTCTTTCTAATGCAACTGGATTAATTCCAGATGTTAGGGGAATGCATTTCCCAACAGCTGACTTAAGAAATATTCCGGATATTGTTTGTCATAAAGATCGAGGAGGAATTCTTAGTTCTACGGGCGTGGTAGAAGCCGTTAGTTCCATTTTTCCTAACGGCCAATCTGTAGAAAGGAACTTAAGAGGTGGTCTTTATGCCGTTGTGGAAGGTCAAACTGATTTTGCATATGAATCAATGAGTTCTTATGGAGACATCACTGGCATGATAATTGGGAAAAAGAGCAGGCATGCAATGATTTATCGTCCCCAACACTTTATAGGACATGAGGTTGCAATTGGTATTGCACGGATGATGATTTATAAAGAACCAGTAGCAACTGTAATTGGTCGAATTTCCGAGGTAGTTACAGCAGCTAAAAAGCTGTTGACTCCTGGAACCAAACTTGATGGTGAAGGTGGCTATGCTACTTATGGAATGGTCGAAAAAGCAGATGTGGCAAGAGAAGAAAGATTAGTACCTATTGGATTAACCCATGGTGCTGAAGTAATTCGGGAAATTCCAGAAGATGGTATGATTACTTATGACAATGTGCACTTAGTTGAGTCAAAACTGCTCGATCTTCGGAAAGCACAAGATAACTTAGATTAAGCTCCAAATTTCCAAGGCATGATGTCTTCTATTCAAAATGGTAGGTTATAAACCAGATTGATTAAATAGATAAGAAAAGTGAGATAAAAATGCAATTGTTGACTGAAAACTGCTCTCGACGTGTTTTTCTTAAAAAAGGAACAGCCGGAGTAATTGCTACAACAGGACTTCTAAATTTTGGAGTGAACTCAATGTTGTCATCGACTTCTTCTTTGTTAAATGATCGTAATAGTAAAGTTTTGACTAAGCAAGGTGGCTTTACTTCAGGAATTGAAGGTCCAGCCACCGATTCTGAAGGCAATCTCTATGCCGTTAACTATCAACAGCAACATACCATTGGAAAAATAACACCAGAAGGTCAAAGCGAAATTTTTGTCACTCTACCCAAAGGAAGTACGGGAAATGGCATTAGGTTCAATAGTAATGAAGAGATGTTAGTAGCTGACTATACAGGTCATAATATCCTTAAAATAAACATGAAGACTCGAGAGATTAATATTTTTGCTCATGAATCAAAAATGAACCAACCAAATGATTTAGCTATTGGAGCTAATGATATTCTTTACGCAAGTGATCCTGCATGGAATAAGTCAACTGGACAAATATGGAGGATCGACACTTCGGGGAATGTCAAATTGATTGAACCAAGTGCAGGGACAACTAATGGTATTGAAGTTAGTCCTAATGAGCGAACTCTCTATGTTAATGAAAGTATTCAAAGAAATGTTTGGGCTTACGATCTCTCACCTACTGGGGAAATTAGTAACAAGAGACTATTGATTCGTTTCACAGACTTTAACATGGACGGGATGCGCTGTGATATAGATGGAAATCTTTATATAACCCGTCACGGTAAGGGAACTGTGGCAAAAGTTTCCCCTCAGGGAAAACTTCTAGGAGAAATTAGATTAAACGGAAAAAATCCATCAAATTTAGCTTTTGGTGGTACAGATGGGAAGACTTGTTACGTAACTTTGGCAGACAATGGAAACATTGAGGTATTCCAAACTGATCTACCCGGGCGAAGTTGGCAACTTCGACAAAAGTAACCCTCTTTAAATCATCAACTTGATTTTTTTGTCTAAATATAACAAGTCAGATTTTAAGAAAAAAATAATGGTCAAGATTCTAAGTAGTTTTAGAATTATTAGACTTAAACAGTTAAACAGATTAAAATTATAAAAATCATTTAATGTTGTTGGCCAAGTATTCTGCTAGATGCAAAATAGGCCATGGTTAAACAGATCAGTATAGGGGATATTATGAACCAGATGAGTAGACCAAACCGTCTTTTGCTCATAAGTAAAATTGTGGTTTTTTTCTTTCTTTTTACACTCTTGCCAATTAGCACCTCCAAATCTGACTCAATAGAGCCAGAAACTGGAAACTTAAAACTTAATCAGATTGTAGCATTTTTAACGCCTGCCCCATCTGGTGTTGAAACTACGCTTCAATTTAAATACCACAGCAAGAAAAAAGGATGTATAGACGATAATGGAATTCAAGGCCTTAATGCTAATCTGCGCGGGGAATGTGGCAATCTTCAAAATCAAGATCTCAGTGGGACAGATTTGAAAAATCAAAATTTAAAGGGAGCAAATCTACGTGGAGCAGATTTGAGCAGGGCTAACTTAAGCGGAGCCAACTTAGAGGGTACTATTTTAGCTGAGGCAACTCTATCTCAAACGGACTTACAAGAAGCTAATCTGACCAACGCAGATTTAAGTAGCATTCATATCTCTAAGTCAAAACTGCAAAAGGCTAATCTCACTGGGACTAACTTTAATGAAGCTATCATTCGAAATACTGATATGAGAGAGGCCAAAGTATCTCAAGCAAAGTTTTCCAAGGCGATCCTTTTTGGAGTTAATATGAGTGGTCTGGATCTAACTAATCTTGACCTGACAGGAGCTGAGGTTTCTTCTTCTAATCTCAGTGATGCCATTTTAAAGGGCTTAAACTTTGAAGGTGGTTTTTGTGACAAAACTGAATTTGTCAGATCTGATCTCCGTCAGGTAAATTTCAAAAAAGCTGAAATGTATCGAGCTAATTTTATCGGAGCTAATTTACAGGAAGCTCTTCTCTCTCAAGCGCTACTTACTCAAGCAAACCTAACAGGAGCACAGCTTCAAAATGCTAATCTTAGTCAAGCAGATTTGACAAGAGCAGATCTCACTGACTGTTACCTAACTAAAGCCAATTTGAATAAAGCTATCCTCAATGGAGCTGTTCTTAGAGGTGCTGATTTACAAAATTCCAATTTAACTGGAGCGTCTCTGTCCGGTACCAACTTGAGTGAGACTGACCTGCGGGGTGCTGACTTAACTGGATCCGTAGTAGGAGACCAAGGAAGAATTTTACCCACTGGTAGTCCAGATGGTTCGGTGCTAAGACCCACTGAACTTTCAAACGCTGTCTGTAATGAGACAACACAGCTCCCCAAGAAGCTGCGTTGTAAAAAACAGTCGGTTAACTTTATTGCTTCTGCTCGTGTTCCTAAGATTACCCGAAAAAAAATTAAAGCTGAAAAACCAGTTGAGATTCAGCTACTTCCATTAGGAACTTTACCTACTAAGAAAAACTGGTCTAAGTTTATAGAAGCTGTTCGTGCAAAAGTATTTGAGCGAGCTAATAATTTACCAGATTTTGTCTGTAATCAAGCTACTAGAAGATTCATACGAGTTGGAAAAGGTGGATGGAGGCAAGAAGCTTATACCGTCCATGAACTGTCCTTCTATAATAAACAGAAACACTATAAGAATCTTAGTCTCAATGGTATGCAACCCCAATCAGCCGGGGTATTCCGTTCGGCAGTTGGCGGTCTTTTCTACCCAAAAACCGAATCCAAGTTTAAACTAGATCGTTTAGAAAAAATTGATGGTCGTCAAACAATTCGCATCAGTTTTAAGGTATCTCAAAAAACGTCCAACCGAACGATTCGTATTCCTGAAAAAGATCCAATTACCTATGGCTACAGGGGAAGGTGCTGGGTTGATATTAGTGACTATCAGGTTGTCCGACTTCGTCTAAGAGATGTAAAAATGCCCAAAAATAATGATATTTCTGGATATCAGTTGTGGGTTGACTATGAAAAAAAAGGCCTTTCCAAAGGATCCGTTTATTTGCCCACTAAGGTGGAAGAAAGAATCATGACAAAATACATCGGAGATACTGGTCTTGGCAGTCTATCAGCTACGGGAGTAACAGGAGGAGCTCAAGGAGGTGACCTCTCGGCCGGAGCTATGAAAAGAGGAGGAGGTTTATCAACAAGATTTATGACAGTCTTTAATCAATATCAAGATCATCGTGAAGAGTAATATGCTTTCATTTTTACTGTGTTAATTTCCGACTCCAGATTATTAATTTCTTCCTGTTAGACTGCCTGTATCCTCTCTAGGCTCCCCACTTCACCTTGAATCAAATTAATTATAAGTAGTAGTCGATGACAAGATTCCAGAACTACCCATGAATGACTTAAAAAATAAAGTTGCTATTGTTACAGGTGGTGCTTCGGGTATTGGTCGAAGTGTTGCAGAACTTTTTGCTTTGCAAAACATCTCTGCACTCACTATTGCTGATATACAGAGTGATCTGATGCATGAACTGTCAATTGATCTTGAAAAACGCTTTGATAGTAAGGTTTTGATTTCAAAAACTGATGTCTCAAATCAGGCAGCAGTTAACCAGATGGTCCAGCAAACTATAGATTGCTTCGGACAGGTTGACATCCTCGTCAATAATGCTGGTATTTGCCCAATGGTTCCTTGGGAAGAAACTACTTTAGAGAATTGGAACCAATTGTTGTCCGTAAATCTAACCAGTGCTTTTCTATGCAGTCAGGCAGTTTTGCCCTATATGAGAGAAAAAAAATATGGACGTTTGATTCATATTTCTTCAGTTGGTGCCTTTATTGGAAGTGTTACAGGACACGTAGCTTATGGAGTAAGTAAGGCGGGTATCATTGCTTTGTCCAAATATCTAGCTAAACAGTTTGCGTCAGAGAAAATTTTATCCAATGTCGTTTCCCCTGGAAGCATTGACACCCCTATTACTGAAAGTTTTGGAGAAGAAAATAAGAAACGTTTTCGGGAGTTCTCTCCTTTAAAACGTCAGGGAACACCCCAAGAATTAGCAGAAGCTGTTCTCTTTTTAGCAGGTTCCGGTTCAAGTTATATTACTGGATCAACGATTCATGTTAACGGAGGTTCCTTACTAATCTAGTACCCGGGTCAACACACAGTGAAAAATAATTGCTAACTTGTCTATCTGATACAATCTAACCTAAATGGACAGATGCTAGCCCCCACTTTTATATCTCCATAAAAGCCAATCAGTGGCAGAGAGATTTTTCAAACTGAAACCTAAACCTTGATCAAAAAGGAAATTCACTAATCGTAAAACTATCTCTTAGGAAATTTACGATACAATCAACTTCATTAACACTCCGAAGAAATGTGTTTCTCAATAGTTATTCAGAATTTCTTTCACCTAGGTAACTAAAACAAATGAATCAAACTCCTGATAAAAAAGTCGCCCTAATGATTGCAATGTTAGCAGCATTTTTTGTTCCCTTCATGGGATCCTCAGTCAATATTGCTTTACCCTCTATTGGAAAAGATTTTGCTATGGATGCCGTTGCACTCAGTTGGGTTGCCACTTCATTTTTACTTACAGCTGCCATGTTTCTTCTTCCTTTTGGACGACTAGCCGATATTTATGGCCGAAAACTCTTCTTTTTCTTAGGTATTGTTACTTATACGTTGTCCTCCTTTGCCTCAGCAATTTCACCTTCTGGTTTCATTTTAATATTATCCCGAGGATTACAGGGAATGGGAGGAGCAATGATTTTTAGCACTGGAATTGCGATCTTGTCTTCTGTCTTTCCATCGAACGAACGGGGCAAAGCATTAGGGATGACTGCCGCAGCTGTCTACCTAGGACTAAGTTTCGGACCTCCCCTCGGAGGTCTCTTAACACATTACCTTGGTTGGAGATTTGTCTTTTTGATCCATGTACCACTAGGTCTAATTATTATTATTTTAATCTTGTCTAAGCTGAAAGGTGAATGGGCCGATGCAAAGGGAGAATCATTTGATTTGTTGGGATCGTTAACTTACTGTATCTCTCTTACTGCATTGGTTTATGGCCTCTCACTACTACCTGATAATATCGGAATTACCATTGCCCTAATCGGATTAATTGGCCTCTTTGGATTTATAGTCTGGGAATACAATTCTCCTAGTCCCCTTCTCGATGTTCGAATTTTTCAGACGAGTACCGTTTTTGCTTTTTCTAACTTATCAACCCTAATCCACTACAGTGCAACTTTTGCCGTTGGCTTTTTAATCAGTCTTTATCTTCAATACATCAAGCTATACACCCCACAAATTGCAGGAATGATACTCATGGTTCAGCCAGTTGTAATGGCATTATTTTCGCCTTCTGCTGGTAGACTCTCAGATCGAATAGAACCAAGAATTGTTGCCTCTATAGGCATGGTCATGACCGTCATTGGACTTTTTGTATTTAGTTTTATTTCTAAAGATATGACGCTTTCATTAATTATTCTAAACCTAACAATTCTGGGCTTAGGATTTGCCCTCTTCTCCTCCCCCAATACAAATGCTGTGATGAGTTCAGTAGACAAGAAATATTTTGGAGTTGCATCAGCTACTCTTGGCACAATGCGGTTAACTGGTCAAATGTTGAGTATGGGAATTACTACTCTGATCTTTTCGGTAAAAATTGGTAAAGTACAGATCACAGAAGAATATTACCAGCAGTTCTTAGTTAGTAGTCGAATGGCTTTTTTAATCTTTTCTATCCTTTGTTTTTTAGGAATATTAGCCTCAATGGCCCGTGGGAAGATACGATAACCAAATAACCGTCATTACCTATAAAAAAACCCATATTCTTTCATTTCGAAGGGTAAGCTCACTAAAAATAACGCCCCTAGTATATTAATAGCTTTGGAACATAATCTCTTGAGTTCTGCTATTAACTGCTGATTAGATTGTAGCAGTAAAGCATTTCCTGATTGCGAATGTATAATTGACCATCATTAATGACAGGGTGTGCCCAAGTGGGCCACTCCTGATCTTCAACTTCAAAACGTCCCTTTTCCTTGTATCCTTCTGGGTTAGCTTCTACCAAGCCAACCACATTTTTTTCGCTGAATAAGTAAAGATGTCCATCAGCATAAGTAATAGAACCTTTTCCAACACTACGATCTTTCCACATTACCTTTCCTGTATTAAATTCCATACAGGTTAGAACTGAATTGGAAAAACCATAAAGATAACCGTTGACCAGAACAATGCCACCGTGATGATTCATCATATCTCGATTAAAATAGATCTCTTTCGCCTCAATTGATCCATTCGTAGCTTTCAACTGAAGCAGAGCACATCCTGTTCCATAAGCCGAACTATAAAAAACTTTGTCCTGATAAAAAATTGGCGTGGTAACATTTGCGGTTCGATTAGCTACTGGCTCATATCGCCAAAGAAGCTTCCCATTTTCTACTGAAATACCAACAGCTGCCTTTGACGTAAAAGTCATTAAACTTCTGATCCCCTGAACATCCGCTATGACAGACGAAGAGTAACTAGCTTGGTCACTAAGTTCTTTAGTCGTCCAAAGTGTTTTTCCTGATTCTTTCTCCAAAGCAACCACACCAGCTTTCTCACCTCCTGGTGATACAATCAATCTATGATCATCGACCAATGGTGATTCACTGATGAGCCAGTTAGGATTATTACCGTTAAATTCTTTAAGAATGTTTCTTTGCCAAAGAACCTTACCATCCATACTCTGGATAGAAGCTAGATCGCCATTTTCAGTTAGTGCATAAATCCGATCTCCATCAATCGTGGGAGTTCCTCGTGGACCATGACCGCGTCCATGTTCTAACCGATCTCCTAAGTCAGCTACCCAGTAGATGCTTCCATCATCTTTATTCAAACAAAATAAAACGCTACGATTTTTCCGAGTACCTTGAACAAGAACCCGATTACCACTAATAGCTGCACTACCGTAACCCTCTCCCAAGCTTTGAGCAGACCAAACAAGCTTAGGGCCTCCAGTAGGCCAGACCTTAATTAATCCTGTCTCTTTAGATAAACCAGTGCGTTCTGGTCCACGCCACTGAGACCAGTCTTTTTCATTAACTAAAGACTCAGTGGGGGTTGCCATTTTAGAAACCTGCACATCACTACAAGATAGAACCATAAAAACAACAAGTACTGGCAGAACATACCTTAAAATCTCTTTGAATTTCATAACTACCCTCCTTTAATAAAGATAATCTAGAATATTCCTGTAATCTAATTCCTGAATCTTTAACGAAATCGGCTCGGAGAAAATTGATTTGTTGATTGGGACTTATTCCCTTCTACAATTAAACTAGCGGCCAATAACCCCACTGAATAGCTAACTGTGACTCCGTGTCCTCCTAAACCCGCTAACCAGAAAAATCCTTCTACACAAGGATCCCAACCAACTAAGAATTGCCTGTCAGGGGTCAAAGTTCTCAGACCTGACCAAGATCGAAGAATTGGCAAATCAGACAATCTTGGGTAAAAATGAGAAATTTTTTCAGCTAGCATATTCAAAATTAATGGATCGTTCTTTGTTATGTTAGGGTCCTGAACCTCTTCGTCACAAGGACAAAGCAAGAGACCTCCTGATTCTGGACGAAAATAAATTTCTTGAGTGATATCCCAAACGATTGGCCATTTTGATTTTATCCAGTCTAGTGGCTTTGTTACAAACAAATGTCGACTACAAGGAGTCAAAGGAACATTTAAAGATCCTGCCAACCGTCCCAATTCTGTAGCCCAAGCTCCTGCAGCATTAATTACAATATCAGCTGGAATCTCCTCTGACTCAGTCTGCACTGCGCAAACTCTCCCATGATGCACAACAATATTCTTAACAGCATTTGAAAATTTTAATTCTGCACCATTCATCGCGGCAGATTTTAAATAACCCTGCATCAAACTGTGAATGTCAATTACCCCATCTGTAGGACACCAAAGTCCACCACTTGCTGGGGATCCCTCTATAATTGGAATAAATTCAGTAATTCTCTCTATTGGCCACCATTCAGTAAGGGTACCACACTGTTTGGCATATGCTCCGTCTTGCTGAATCTTTTCAGAATCCTTTTTTGATGCAAGAAAAAACGAACCATTTTGTTCGAATTTAGTTTCCACAGGCCAATCTAAAGGTAAGTTACGAAGAAAAGCTGCTCCCCCCCGTGCTAGGTCACTAATTAACTTATTAGGTACTACCTGTCTAATCATGGCAGCATTTTTCCCAGATGCATGCATACCTGGAAATTCCTCTCGTTCCAAAACAAAAACTCTTTCCATCCCCAAACGAGTTAAATGAAAAGCTATGGCAGCTCCCGCAAAACCTGCACCTACAACTACAACTGTTGTTTGTTTATTTTTAAAATCCATAAAATCCATTAACAGTTAGACTACTTTCCTTTCATAGAACCAACAGCACGATATTCTTGTCGATTGCCGCTGATTCTTGAGATAAAATAGCTATAGATTTCAATCGGTTTGTTCTCTCTTTAGTATAGAGTCTGTCAAACCCTAACCTGAAAGGAATTACTCTATGAAATTTGCTATGCATAACTGGATGCGTGAAGAACCGATTGAAACGACCTTAGAAAGACTCCATCGTCTCGGCTATGATGGCATCGAGATCAGTGGAGAACCTAACAAATATGATACAGCTCACGTCAATAAATTGCTCGAAAAGTATAATATTTCTTGCTGGGGATCACATAGCATTATGATGCCAGGACGCGATTTGGTTCACGAAAATAAGTCAGTACGTCAAGATACAATAAGCTATATGAAGAATTGCATCCAAATGGTTCATGCCCTCCATGGTTCAATTTTTGTTATTTTCCCAACTGAATGTGGTCGCTTATCAAGAGTAGCTTCCCCAAAAGAAGAATGGAAGTGGGCCATCGAGGGTATTAAAGAAATTACTGATTATGCTGCTAACCTTCAAATTAATGTGGGTATTGAAGCTTTAAACCGGTTTGAAACTCATTTTATCAATCGTCATGACCAAGCTCTTGCACTAGCTGATGAAGTCAGTCCAGAAGTAGGGGTTGCTTTAGATGCCTTTCACATGAATATCGAAGAAGTTGATCCTTTAAAGGCCATTCGCAAGGTGGGGAAACGATTGATTGATTTTCATGTTGCAGATAATAATCGTCGTCCCCCGGGAGAGGGTAGTTATGATTGGAAGAAATTGATTGAAACCCTACATGAAGTTGGCTATGACGCCTACCTTACCCAAGAATTCGTTAATCCCGTTGATCGTACACCCTTAGGATTTAAAAACGTGCAAAACCTAGAAAAAGTATCTCCAGATCTACTAAAATTTTTACAAGATCATGGTTCAGGTGTACTCAGCGCAACAGAGTATGATAATTCAGTTGAGCAAGCCATTACTTACTTGAAAAGTCTCATTTGAAATTTCATCTGTACTCATAAATGATTGAATCCCTTAAAAAATTCACAAGGTTTTGGAAGTTTTAAAAGTCTTTAGGGAAATTTTCTATCCCTCTGCCCCTTATCTATTCCAAAGAGTATTTAGTGCATCAGAAATTCATCCTCTAACAACATCTAGATAATCTTTGATCGAATACTTCAACAAATTTTCTAAATTGACTGTAATGTAACAGGCCCCTCTGGATTTCCAATGTTGAGCAGCTTGGATTCCAGATGCCATTATTCCAAGCCCAATATTTGATTGATAAATTGAAGTTAGGATGGTGTCAAGAGTCTTTTGAATCTCTGGGTGGTCGGTCTGTCCTGGGAAACCTAGTGATTGAGAAAGATCCGTGCGTCCCACATTAATGACATCAATACCTTCTACCTCCAATATTTTTGTAAGTTCACTAACCGCCTTTATAGTTTCTATATAAAGTACAACAAGAGGGTTTATAGTACCCTTTGCATCATAACAATTCGTTAACGCTTTAGAAGACTGCTCTACAGATTGAACTGCCCGTTTAGCCTCTTCTTGTGAATTAACTTGGGGGATAATAATGCCCTGAGCTCCGGTTTCTAAAAAACGGGAAATTATCGATTGTGAGTTAGTAGTCACACGTACAATAGGAGTTACTCCCCACCGCTTAGCAGAACGTACCATATTTTCACAAGTTCTAAGATCCAAAGAACCATGCTCACTTTCAAGCACTACAAAATCCCAACCCATACTAGCCACCATTTCAACCAAGGCTGGGTCAGGATAACGAACAAAGCACCCAAAAACCTTTTCTTTTCTTTTTAATTTTTCCTTAGTTCTGTTAATTTCCAAAAATATTCTTCTCCTCAGATCTCCGCCTTCTGAACCAAGTATTATTTTATGGGTAAAGAAGCCATCCTGTTAAGGAGGTTTCTGTTCGGTAAAGCCTTCCGCAAACTGAGGTAATAAAAAGGGTTTTTAAATTATCACCACCCCAGCTGCAGTTGGTCGGCCGATCACAAGGTGTGGAATGTTTTTCTAAAATTCTGCCTTGAGGATCAAACACATAAATCATTCCACCAGGACCACTTCGTTCCCACCCTGCAGCTGCCACAATGTTGCCGTTACAATCTAAACACATACCATCAATTCCGCGATGGGGAGAAAAATCGTAAAGGATGGTAAAAGATCCTAGAGTACCATCGGAACAAATTGGATAAGCTCGAAGTTCCCGGTTACCCTCAAAGTTACTCTCTGCCACATACAACGTTTTTAAATCTGGCGATACTAATAATCCATTAGGACGCCCTGTATCGTAAGTCATTCTGCGAACCTTCCAGGATCCATTTAGCTGAAGATCTGCTCGGTAAACCGAATTATGTTTTAATTCCGGAGGACCAATAATTTGAGCCCAATGACTACTATAGTTCGAATCGGTAAACCAAATACAATCCTTTTGATCAATCGCCAAATCGTTAGGACTATTAAAGCTTTTCCCTTGAATGTTATCAACAACAACAACTCGATTACCATCAGGGTAATAGCAAGCAATACATCGACCAGCTGCTTCACAAGCGTACAAGTTACCCTGAGAATTAAGCATTAGACCATTGGCGAAATTAGTCTTTTGCCGATAGACTTGAGTTTCACCTGAATTGGGAAAATATTTTAGGATCCGACTATTTGGAAAATCAGTAAACAATAAGTTATTACCATCCCACGCTGGACCTTCAGTAAGACCAAAAGGTCCAGCAACTTCGATAAATTCCCAATTTTTAGAAGAAGTCAATTCAGATTGCTCATTACGGATCTAAAGATGGAGTCAAGTTTGAAAAATAATTTTGGGTTTCTGCAATAATGACGCTACTCAAACCCAATAATCCGATCAAGTTTGGTAGTGCCATTGCTGCAATCATTATGTCGGAAAGAGCCCATACGGTATCTAGGGTAAGGATAGCCCCAAGAAAAGTAATAAAAACCCATATTATCCGATAATAGGAGACAAATCGAACATTTCCAAACAAGTACTCAAGTGATTTTTCTCCATAGTAATTGGCGCCTAGAATAGTTGAAAAGGCAAAAAGCGGCAAACACAGCGCAACAATCATCTCTCCTTGCCAACCTGGTAAACCAAGACCAAAAGCTGCAGCAGTCAATGCAGCACCACTAGCATTACTTTCCAAAGCCCCAGTGCCTAAAATAACAAACCCTGTGATTGAACACACTAGAATGGTATCAATAAAGGTCTGAGTCATTGAGACCATTGCCTGAGTTACAGGATGATTAGTCTGCGCAGCTGCAGCAGCTATTCCTGCCGTTCCTAAACCACTCTCATTGCTCATCACACCCCTAGCAACTCCATACCGAATTGCCCTTAAAACACCAACTCCAGCAATCCCTCCTACTACAGCAGATGGACTAAAAGCCTCTTGAAGAATCGTCAAAAAAATCACTGGAATTATTTGCCAATTTAGGATCAAAACTAAAAAGCCAGCCAAAATATATAACAAGATCATAGCAGGTACTAATGTAGCAGTTACTCGGGCAATAGAACGAATTCCTCCAAGAATTACTATGCCACTAGCAACAGCAGTACCTAGACCACTCCATATTGTTGGTATTCCCAGCGAGGCTTGTAACCCATCTGCTATTGAATTAGATTGAACCAAGTTTCCACCTACTAAAAAAGAAAATACAGCAAACAAAGAAAATAATGTTGCTAAGACTCGCTGCTTCAATCCCTGACTTAGGTAGTACATCGGTCCACCGGACATTTCACCATTCGGATCTAAAATTCTGAACTTAACACCGAGTAAAGCCTCAGAAAACTTTGTCGCCATACCTACCAATCCAGTTAACCACATCCACAGTAAAGCTCCAGGTCCCCCTGAAACTATAGCAGTAGCAACTCCTGCAATATTCCCCGTTCCTACTGTTGCTGCTAAAGCTGTCATCAACGCTTGGAAATGAGTAACGTCCCCTTGGGCATTCTTCTCCCTACGAGTAATGAAAGCCATATATAGTGATGAAAAAAGCTTTTGAAACTGAATGCCCCGGAGACGAATGGAAAGAAATAGTCCAGTACCAGTTACTAAAATCAGCATAGGGGGTCCCCAAAATATGTCTGCTGCTGTGTTTAAGGCATCTTGAAAAGTCATTTTCTTACCGAATAAAGGAAATTTTTATATGGATAATTTTCCTAGATATGATGAGCTAGATGGAAATAAACCATTAAAGTACGCACTCTTTATTTGACTGAAGCTCTCAAAATTTTAAATTGAATAAACAATTTGTCCATTCCTAAAATCTTCTTCCTAATCAAATCGTAAAAATCATCTATGATTTAGACTGCTGATATTTTATCGGTGGCCTTGACCTTAGGAGATGGGACGGTATAAATTAGCATTAGATAATTTCTTAGAAATGGTCAACTAGGTAACTATATGCTTTACACTTTTCCCAGCAATAAAGCTACTGATTGTCGTTTGGCTAGCTCCAATCAGAAAAAATCAAAATGGCGTTCTATTTTAACCTTTTTTCTATTAAGTTCATGCTTCTTCTATCAATTGATTGATGTAACTATTCAAGCTGAAAATAAGTCGGCACATGCTCGGGTTCCAGAGACCCTTTCTGTTTTTCCAAACTATTGGGGATCTTTTTGCTACTATTTACAAGGCTCTTGGTATTGATTGGGAAAAAACTTATATGACTCCTATCGGTCGTCCAATTAAGATTGCTAACTCACTGGGTGATGCTACTGGTATTCCAATTAAAGAAATTATCTAAGGGAAAACCAACCAATTTAAAAGGTTTATAAGGAGGATTCTTTAATGTCATCTTTCCATGAGCGAATAATTGGAGCCGCTAAGCTAGATATACACATCTTTGAAGAGGTTGAAAATGATTTTTCAGCCCTAGGCCAGGCAATGATTGTAGTTGTACTTTCCAGCTTGGCAGGAAGTATCGGCTTACTTGGGCGCGGAGGAGAAAGTTTTAGCATTATCGCTGGTACAGTTGCAAATTTAGTTGTTTGGTTTTTATGGGCTTGGATTACCTACCTAATTGGTACTCGAATCCTTCCCATGCCGCAAACTCATGCAGACCTCGGACAACTTTTACGTACTACTGGTTTTGCAGCAGCGCCTGGCATTCTTAAAATATTCGGTGTATTACCGATAGTGGGAACCCCCCTTCTGATTTTGGTAGGCTTTTGGATGTTAGCAGCATTTGTTCTTGCAGTTCGCCAAGCACTTGACTACACAAATACATTCAGAGCAGTTGGAGTATGTTTGATTGGTTGGATACCCTACATGGCAATAGTCTCTATCCTCAATCGAATTATCTAATTTAAATGTTCAAGTCGTGTAATGACAACGGGAGCTCCAGTAATGAAGTCAGATTCTGACCTTAAAGTTCTACTGAATGGCAACTTAATTGAAAAAAAAGAAGCAGTGGTTAATCTTGATACCGTAGCTTTTAAGTATGGCACCATGGTCTTTGAAGGACTTAGGGGATATTGGAATGAGCAGCAACAACAACTATACATTTTCCGCCTCGATGACCATTCCAGACGTCTAGAACAATCTGTGCGTCTAATGCGCATGAAAACTGAATATCAGGCAAAGGACTATTCCACTGCGGTTATAAGGGCTGTACGTGAAAATCAATTGCAGGCCACGGCCCATATTCGTCAAGTAGTCTATGTCGATGGTCCAGGAGAAGCTTTTGTCGAGGGTCCGGTAAGCCAAGCAGTAATTGTAACCCCCAAGGGAGGGTGGTTTGATGGCAAGGAACTAGGAATCCATACGTGCTTTAGTTCCTGGCAAAGAATTTCAGACAATTCTTTGCCACCACGGATTAAATGTGCAGCAAACTATCAGAATGCGCGATTAGCCTTATTGCAGGCTCGATTAGATGGCTACGATAGTACTCTCATGCTTAATGCAGCAGGCAAGGTGGCCGAAGAACCTCGGGGATGTGTCTTTATTTGTAGGAATGATCAAGTCATTACTCCAACAATCACTAGTGACATCTTAGAGAGCATTACTCGGACAACTCTTATTCAGCTCTTTTTGGAAGTTCATGGAATAAAAGTTCTAGAACGAGATGTTGATCGTACAGAATTCTATGCCGCTGACGAAGCTTTCATTTGTGGTAGTGGTTTAGAAGTTGCACCTATTCTATCGATTGATCGCTTTAAGATAGGAAAAGGGAAAGCTGGAGAGGTAACCATGGCAATTAGAGATACTTATTTAAAGGCTGTTAAAGGAGAAATTTCTAAATATCAACACTGGCTAACTCCCTGCCTAGAGGAAAAATAAAGTCTAACCGCTCATCTAAATCGCGATGGACTCTGCTTCCAACTGCAGATAACCTAATTAGATAAATCGCTTTCAAACATAGCAAATTTAACAACAAGCAAAAGATGAGGTCCTATCCATAGAATTCCCATCCTAGAATTTGAGGTATAGTTCTCTATCGAATTACAGACAAACAGACTGTATCCAATTCCCCACAATAAGAAAATAGCACTCTCACAGCACCAAGAATTTATCAGGGGAGACTTTCTAAGGAATTAAATTTAGATGACTATTTTTACGGATTTAAACCAAGATGATACTCAAGCATGGTTTGAAACAGTTAATGGCGGAGAGGGAGGGATTCGAACCCTCGGTACAGGTCACCCCGTACAACTGCTTAGCAGGCAGCCCCGTTCAGCCACTCCGGCACCTCTCCGAGGAAACACAGCATCAAGCCGAGTCCTTATAACATGATAGCTTCTTGGAAATCCAGAAAAATCAATATTCCTTTAGTTCAAACAGTCAGTATTGATCTCCTATATCCCAGAGTTATACCTTTTTAACCATTACCATATATCTAGACAAAACAATTGTAGCTAATGTAACAATGTTAAAATCTATTATCTATTATTTTTTTCAGATAATAATGTGAATGTATAAAAAACCAATTAAAATAAGGATTCTATTACTAATAGAAAAATAATCTAACCAGATAATCTTGCCAGTTAGCTGATCAGAAAGTATTACTTGCCAAGCTAATGAAGAATGTTGGACTATGACAAAGGTCTCTGACTTATGAAGGTTATCTTATTCAACAAAACACTTTAAAGTTCACTTAATTAACTCAAGACGATACCTGCAAAATTGAATCTTTCATGAAAATGATTCTTTCAACGACTCTTATTAGTGTAATCCTATTGTTTATTTCTCCATTTCCTGAAGAGTCAAATGGCTCAACAATTTGGAATCAATGGCGTGGATCCAACCGTGACGGCACCATAACTGGGGGTAATGATTGGCCTAAAGATCTCAAAGAAAACCATTTACGTCTGAAGTGGAGAATGAAATTGGGATCCAGTTATTCAGGACCCGTTTTGGATTTGAGTACAGTTTATGTAACCGAATCCATTGGAAACAAGGAAGCAGTCCACGCAATAGATAGAACGAGTGGGCAGCTTAAATGGACCTATCAATGGAATGGCAAGATGCGCGTACCGTTTTTTGCGCGGCGCAATGGTAGCTGGATAAGAAGCACGCCTGCTCTAGCTAATGGAAAATTATTTGTTGCTGGAATGCGTGACCACCTTATTTGTCTTGACATTAATTCCGGAGAGAAGCTCTGGGAAATTAGTTTTCCACAAGCATTGAAAACACCTTTACCAAAGTTTGGATGTGTATCCTCACCAATGGTAGATGACCGTTATGTTTATCTTCAAGCCGGTGCCGGTTTTGTTAAGATAGCACAAGAGACAGGACAAATTATTTGGCATATTCTCAGAGACCAAGGTGGCATGTATGGCAGTGCCTTCTCCTCCCCAGTTTTTGCGCAGTTACTAGGGAAAAGACAGATTCTTGTACAAACCCGATTTAAACTTGCTGGAGTTGATATAAACTCGGGAAAAGTCCTGTGGCATCACCCGGTAAAAGCATTCCGAGGTATGAATATACTCACTCCATTACCTTTTAAAAAAGGTGTGTATACTAATGCCCGTGGGAGTGGCGCTCATTACTATACTCTCAAACATGAGGGGAATAGATGGAAAGTTGAAGAACGGTGGGCCCACAAGTCTCAGGGTTACATGTCCACTCCTGTCATGCATGATAACCATGCCTATATCCACCTTCGTAATAAACGTTTGGCTTGTTATTCTCTTAACGATGGAAAAGAAGTTTGGATGAGTAAGCAACGCTTTGGTAAGTATATGAGCTTTATTTTAAAGGATGAAAATATTCTAGCTCTTGATGAACGAGGCTTGCTTTACTTAATTCAAGCCAATTCCAAAGAATTAATAATTCTGGATTCCCGTCGGATCTCAAACCAAAATACTTGGGCACACCTTGCTATTAGTAATGGCCAGATAGCGATTCGCGAATTAAATGGGATCTTGTTGTACGACTGGGGAAAACCATCAACTAAAATAACTACATTGAGTAGTTCCAAACAATAAGTATAGGTTATTTTCAGCCTCAAGCTGGTTCAATAATCAACCGAAATGAGAATTGAAACAGACATCCATCAAATTGCCTTAACCGATATTAAAGGGCATAAAACCACGCTAGCTGAATACTCAGGAAAAGTACTCCTGATTGTTAATGTGGCCTCAAAATGCGGATTTACTTCTCAATACCACGGACTTCAGAAACTACATGAAAATTACCACGAGCGTGGTTTAGTTGTATGCGGTTTTCCTTCTAATGATTTTAGGAAACAGGAACCAGGATCAGAAGATGAAATTAGTGACTTTTGTCGTACAAACTACGGCGTTTCGTTTCCCATGTTCTCGAAAATCCATGTCAGAGGAAAAGCAACTCATCCCCTTTTTAAAAAACTTGTTGAGCATCCACATTATGGTGGGAGCGTGAAATGGAATTTTTCTAAATTTCTTGTCGATAGAAATGGGGAGCTAAAAAACCGATTTGCCCCATTTACTAAACCCACATCTAAACGAATTACAAAAGCCATCGAAAAATCTATTGGTTAGATTTACTCCACGGTTAAAGTTGATGTTAGACTCCGAGGTTGATCGGTACTTTTAAAAAATTAAAATTTATTTAATATACATTTATACAAAATTTAAATATGTAAAATTTATGGAGTTGGTTTATAGACTGCAGCAATATTTTCTTATTGTGGGGAATTGAGATACTTTGAAATTCTTCTATATCCAAAACCACTTTGATTGAGTGAGTTAATTATCCGGTATATCTTTCTTTGTTTTACCGAATATCTATTGGGATTTTGTTGAGGCATAAGATTATCAAACCTCTGAGAAACGCTAAAATAAAGGAAATTGAAGTATTTTTCGTCATCGCTGAAAAGTCCGTTCCGAACTACTCTACGGTGACGGACTTTGCTAGGTTTCGTGGCTGATCCACATCACAGCCACGCCTATCAGCAATATAATAGGACAGTAGCTGTAATGGCACAGTCTCTAAAATAGGCAGCAATAACTCGCTCGTGGTAGGGACTTGAATATGATAGTCGGAAGCTTCAATGGCTTCTTTACTAAACTGGGTAACCAAAGAAATCACAATGCCATCCCTGGCTTTAACTTCTTTAATGTTGCTAATCGTTTTTTCGTAGAGAAGATTTGATTGAGAGCTATTATCGTTACTGGTTGCAATTACAACAACTGGCAAAGTTTCATCAATCAAGGCATTAGGACCGTGTTTCATCTCACCTGCAGGAAACCCTTCAGCATGAATATAGGAAATTTCCTTCAGTTTGAGTGCTCCTTCTAAGGCTATGGGATAATGAATTCCACGTCCAAGAAATAGAAACTGGGAACTGTGAAAAAAGTGTCTCGCTAACTCTTCGAAATATTTCACTGAGTCGAAGATAGATTCAATTTTCTGGGGAATCTTAGCTAATTCTTCAATATAGGTGTGCCCTTGTTCCAACGTAATCACTTTCTTGGTACTTGCTAGAAATAGGGCTAAAAGATAAAGCGAGGTAAGTTGTGTTGTGAAACTTTTAGTTGCTGCCACACCAATTTCAGGTCCAGCATGAGTGTATAAAACAGCATCAGCTTCTCTTGTAACCATACTCCCTACCACGTTACAAATGGCAATATTTTTAGTGCTACTCAGCTTAACTTCCCGCTGTGCTGCTAGGGTATCAGCGGTTTCTCCAGACTGGGTAATAAATATTACAAGTGTATTGGGGGGTACAATTGGCTGCCTATATCTATATTCTGAGCCGTAGTCTACTTCTACTGGGATTCGCGCTAATTTCTCAATCATGAATTTGCCTGCAAGTGCTGCATGCCAACTAGTGCCACAAGCAATTAAACGAA
The DNA here is from genome assembly GCA_022452285.1 of Terriglobia bacterium. Classification (GTDB taxonomy): domain Bacteria; phylum Acidobacteriota; class Terriglobia; order Versatilivoradales; family Versatilivoraceae; genus JAKUNG01. The sequence goes on from JAKUNG010000014.1 coordinate 69,073, forward strand.
TCTGTTCTACTTGAAGGAAATCTTTTTCAGTCATCTTCATCTCGTCCAAGATCACCCTACCAGTGTCCCGAGAAACTCGACTAATAGTTGTATCTTTTATGGCTCGAGGTTGTTCAAATATCTCCTTAAGCATAAAATGTTTGTAGCCACCCTTCTCTGCCAAAACAGGATCCCAGTTTATTCTTTGAACTCTGGGCTCAGCAACCTGTCCCTGAGAGTTAGTTATTCTTAACGATCCAGGAGCCAAAGTTGCAATCTCCCCCTCTTCTAAAAAGATCATATCCCGAGTAGAATTCAAAATAGCTGGAATGTCTGAAGCAATAAAGGTTTCTCCTTCCGCCATTCCAATGATAATTGGCGGACCAACACGGGTAGCCACAATCTTGTTGGGTTCAAGCACTGACAAAACTACTAGTGCATAATTCCCAGATATTTTTTCAGTGGCTTTCTGAACTGCTTCCTCTAAAGAACCCTTGAAGTATTTTTCAATTAAATGGGCAATAACTTCTGTATCTGTTTCAGTTATAAACTGGTGACCTTCACCAATAAGGGCTTCTTTAAGCGATAAGTAGTTTTCAATAATGCCATTATGAACTACAACAATTTCACCCTTGCAGTCCCGATGGGGATGAGCATTCTCTTCAGTGGGTCGCCCGTGGGTAGCCCAGCGAGTATGTCCAATGCCAAAGTTTCCCTGACAAGAATCCTGTCTGAGTACTGCCTCAAGATCTCGCACCTTCCCAGACGCTCGTCTAATATACATTTGAGAATCATTAACGACAGCAATCCCAGCCGAATCATATCCACGGTACTCGAGCCGTTTTAGTCCTTCAAGGATTACCCCAACCGCAGGTTTATTCCCAATGTAACCTATGATTCCACACATAACTTTATCCAATTAAAGGCAATAGTTTTGTACATACCATGAATAATTGTTTGTAATCCTAATTGTGACATCTATCTCGATGTGAACCAACTGGGTTCCATGAAAGTTCACTCTGTACTCCGAGAATTATTTATTCTTCGATCCCTTAAAATTTTTTCCATTGTAGCTAATTCACTCTGGGTATTGACCCCCTTCACTTCAAGGCTTTCATCACAGTGAACAGTCTCAATCTGCATTCCATTTTTACCGAGTAATCCGACACAGTCAGTAAGATAATACTCTTTTTGTGGATTATCATTAGAAAGTTTATTAATAACTTCTTTGAGATCAGAAATTTTAAAGCAATATAACCCCGTATTTATTTCATCTATTTTCTTTTCACTTGGACTAGCATCTTTTTGTTCAATTATATTTAGGACTTTTCCATTCGACGACCTGATAATTCTACCGTAGCCTGAAGGATCGGTTAGATTAGTTGTTAACAAAGTAACACTTGGGTCTTTTTGATTATGAGTTCTGATTAGTCTCTGGAGCGTTTTAGAAGAAATTAATGGAACATCACCGGAAAGAATCAAAAGATTACCAGACTTGTTCCCCCACCACTTCTGGGCCACCTGCACAGCATGGCCTGTTCCCAGCTGAGGAGTCTGTTCTACGAAGAAGACATTCAAGTGTTGTAATCTTGACTTAACTAACTCAGCTTGATGACCAACAACCACCATCGTCTCACTAATATTTAAGGGTCGGATTGTTTCTAAAACATGCTCAATCAGGGACTGACCAGCTAATAAATGCAGAACCTTCGGTTGAGATGACTTTAATCGGGTTCCCTTACCCGCAGCCATAATTAAAACATTTAGTGGAATCATGACTGCTGCGATCGAATCATAGAGGTAGGTAAAGCTGCACTGACTTGGGCAGAATTGCATACTTCAAAGACCGAAAATGCTAACTTATGTGGATCATGCCGTACCTTCTCATTGTCAGCCAAAAGATCCTTAGAAACAATTCGAACCCCAAATTTAGCCAACGCTTCTAAATCAATTTTGATCTGACTCGCCATTTCCTGACGGTAATTAGTTTCTTGTTTTTCATTAATAGTTGATTGATTACAAAGGACAACATCAAAACTAAGTTCACCTACATGGTCGTAAATAGCCTGCAAATGATCTGCCATTGAGTATCCTAACGTTTCTCCTTTTTGAGTCATGATATTTCCAATGAAAATCTTAAAAGCGCGAGAAGCTCGAATAGCTTTAGTAATTTCTTTAACCAAAAGATTTGGTAACAAACTTGTAAACAATGAGCCCGGACCAAGGGTTACAATGTCAGCTTTTTCAATAGCATCCAATGTTTCAGGTAGTGGTTTAGCTCCCTCTGGGAGAATAGAGATCTTTTGAATTCGGTCAGTAGAACGTCCAATTGAAGACTCTCCTAACACAGTTTCACCGTTTTGAAGTTCTGCAACTAAACGGACATCAGACATTGTAGAAGGAAGAATTCGTCCTTTAATAGCCAGTACCTCACTAGAAAGTTTAATTGCTTCCAGAAAATCACCTGTTACACCTGTGAGAGCAGTTAAAAACAAATTACCAAAACTGTGCCCTTTAAGATCCCCTGCTCCCCTAAAACGATACTGAAATAATTTGGACATAAGTAATTCATCTTCTGAAAGTGCCACCATGCATTTTCTAATGTCTCCTGGTGGTAAAATTTGGAATTCCTCCCTTAAACGTCCTGAAGAACCACCATCGTCAGTCACTGTTACCAAGGCGGTAAGTTGACTTACAGCAAATTTGGAAGACAAGGATGACGTTTTGGAGTTCTTTCCAACGAAATGTTTGAGACCGAGAAGAAGTCGGGCCAGTCCCGTTCCTCCTCCAATAGAAACAATCTTTACCTTCTGGGAGAATAACCTGTTTAAGGACACTAATTCCAACACCAATCAGAGAACTTCAAAATTCTATAGGATTTATAATTACTCATCGACAGGTTCCTCTAGAAAAACTAAAGACAGAAAGCGAGAATCATTAAAAAGTGGCTCGAAATCAGAATCTCGCTGGGCAAGGAATCTATTTTCAGACTTTAATCTTATAGCTTCCTTCAAATTAATTAATGAATTTTCACCATCACCTAATTGACACATGCTTACTGCTAGGGCATACACAACATAATCGCATTTTGGATTTTTTTTAAGTACTTTATTAAGATGATTAATCGAATCCTGGTAGCGACCATTGTTCATTAGAAAAACCGCCAAATTATAACGTTCCTCATCATTTCTTGGGGATGATCCTTTTTGTTGTTCTAGCTTCTGTTCACACAACTGAAGGTATGTCCTTACCCGTTCTGAAATAGCTTTATCCTTACCATTCAATCCATTAACCTTTTTAAAAATATCTCTGGCTTTTTCAAATTCAAGTTTATAAAGTAATTTTATACCTAATTCGAACTGCTTAATCAGCTGAGCTCTGGCCTTTTGATTTATTTCGATTCTAGACCTCGTTACATTTGCTGAGTTCTTTTTTTTAGGACCCTTAGACTGAGTCTGTCCTTGTCGATCTAACTTTGATTTTTGAGTTTCCTTTGTGGCAAGTACCCCTGATTTTCTAGGTATAGACTTTCTCTTTTTAGACGGAGTTAAATCAGATTTAAACTTAGTTGAAGGTGATTTTACCGAGGTTTTAGAAAGAACTTTCTTTTTATCCCCAGATTTTAGGCTACTTGTCGCCTTTTTTATAACCCTTACTTTTGATTTTTTCGAGCTTGCCTTCTTCATCAATGCCCCTAAGATTTACAAAAGTTCAACTTTATTCACTTACTTTAGAACTTCAATTGAATTTAATTTCTAATTAAGTTAAAAAGTAGGACAGTTCTTCCCAAAATCAAACAGGAAATTTTGAAAAAAGTTCCTATCTCCCCCCCCAACAACAAGTTACCTATATCAGAAAACCTCATTCCCGTCAACATGCCAACAACCTGATCATCTACCTTTCAACTCAAATTAATGATAGATTATTGATGCTATTAAATGGTTGTGTTTCTTTCTAAAAATATCTACATTTTTACTTTTTGGTAACTTTTATCTATCAAAACAATGGATAATAACGTGATAGGTCCTAAAACTACGATGTGTTGTGGAGTAGAGGTAATTTCATTGATTAAAGTTCACATTGTACTGCTTAGACTTATGCCCAAATCTAAAGAATAGTTGAACTTTATGTTCTCCACTGTTTAGTCTTAACCCTAATAATAGGTACTATTTTCAAAGAACATGTTCCTTTTTAGTTTCTGGAAACACTTTAATCATAATCTTTATCTTTGTCCTGTTATAAGACGTGTACTACTGTTCACTCTTGTTATTTTGTTCCTGCAGGAGCCCTTGACTCTTTTCTGTCAGTTAAATACAAGATCGCAAGATGCAGTGCATTCCCACAGTACTGAATCCTTAATCATCCAAGAATTTAAATTACTAAATGGACTAAAAATTCTTATGGTACCAACAAACTTGGATTCAGGAATAGTAGTCAATCTTCTAATCAAGTCAGGATCAAACAAAGATAGTATTGATAAACTAGGCCTAGCACAACAAACAGCACAACACCTGATTTTCAATAATCAGAAGGAACAACAACGTGTTCTAAAAGCTCTGGAAATTAAATTAACTGTAGATGTGCTGCCTGACTCAACAATTTTTAGAGCTGTTTTATTTCCTGAAAGATTAAAATTGTTCCTAAAAATGCTTGCCAGTAGTTTAACCAATCCAGTAGTTAAGCTGGGTATGGAAAAATCAGTTAAAAACCAAACCTCCATAGATGATCGAGTTCCTGAAGGTTTACAACTACCACATCTCTATTTCAAAAGAGCCATTTTCGGCGACCACCCTTATGGGCGTATTCCTAGAGAAGTTAAAGTAAGCCCAAAAGACCTCTATCAATTTCTCTCTAATCATTATATTCCTAATAATGCCTCACTAATTGTTGTTGGTTCATTCTCTCCCAAGTTTCTAATTAAAGAGATCAGAGAAAACTTTGGCCCCTGGACAAAAAAAGACTTGCTACACTTTACTTATCCAAAATTTCCTCGAATAGACAAGTTATCCATTCAGTTATTCAGTGATGAGGAAAATAGCGCTCAGTCAGGCATTGTTTTTGGCCATACAGTTCCGAGTCGTTCAAGTGATGATTTTTATAGTCTTCAAGCTTTGAACTTAATACTTGGGGGCTTTAGTAATGGATCTCGCCTGAGCAAGGCTTTTTCAACCAAGAAGATCAACTATCAGTTTATTGACAGTCAGATTGAATTTTATGAGCTGGGAGGCTTATTTCGAGTTCTAGCAAAGATCCCAAGCGAAGCTGCTACCTCGGCATTGACAACAATCATTGAATCTATTGAAAATCTAAAACAATTTCCTGTTACAGTAAGTGAACTTGAACTAGCAAAAAAAAATTTACTAGCACTGGAAAAAGCTAGGTTAAATTCAATTTATTCAATTGCTGACAAGTTAACTATGATGGAACTCTTTTCTCTTTCTAAGAATCCTTTGGAAAATTTTCCTGACGAATTGCAAAATTTAACTGCTGGCCAACTACAACGGACAGCCAAACTATATCTTAGTACAACGCGGGCAGTCACAATAATTAGAGGCATTGATGAAAGGACTTTTAAAGACCTTAATTCGTTGGGCTCTTTTGAGATATTGACTATTCCGGATCTAATCAACGTACCTTAAAGCATTGACTGACAATAATTTTTAAAACCCTTTAAGAAGATTTACAAGAGTATTCAATCAATAAACCCCACAGAAAGTTTCCCTTGTGTTTTAGAAAATTTAGTTTTTAACTGCAACAGCAACTGGTACAATACCCAAGGTATATTTATAGAAACTATTTTTTTGATATTGCCCTAAATCTAATCTTAATGAAATAAGCGGTTAGTATTACGGGTGCATATATTTGATACAAATGGGACAAATAAGGGGCATACTGTTATTGAGTTAACATTTGCTACTTAAATCTCCCAGTTACTTTATTTCTCTATTGGCTTATGTTAACTGATATTGAGCTCAAAACAATCACAGACGAAGAACTAATGAATGAGCTTAAGGGAGGCCGTCAGGAAGCCCTAACTTATATCTTCAATCGCTATTATCGTTTAGTTTTCAGTGTAGCGCTTAAAATTCTTCGTGATAGAGGTGAAGCAGAAGACTTAATGCAGGACGTTTTTATTGAGATCTATAGGAGAATCAAACTCTTTAATCCGGCCAAAGGTAGTGCTAAAACTTGGATCCTGCAATATGCTTACCACAGGAGTTTAAACCGAAAGAAATACTTAGCTTTACGACATTTTTATGACAATCCAGAGGATTCTGCGCTAAATCAATTTGAATACTCTAATTCTCTAAGTGATTGGAATAAAATTAGTTATGAAGATTGGACCCGAACTATTAAAAAAGGGCTTCAGACACTTAGCGAAATGGAGCAAAAAGTCTTAGATTTAGCCTTCTTTCAAGGTTTTTTATTGAAAGAAATATCAGTTCAACTGGATGAGCCCCTATCTAATGTCAGAAACCATTACTACCGTGGTCTTAAAAAACTTAGAGGATTTTTGAAGGGAAATACTAACCTCAGAGAAAAAATGGCCTAAATAACAGTACTATGTTTAAACCAAAAAACCTGAATCATGAAAAATTCGAAGAATTATGTGCTCTGGCAGCAATAGGTCAAATTTCTGCTGATGAATTTTCTGAATTAAAAAAGCACCTTAATCACTGCTCTTCCTGTCGTTCTACCCAACAGGACTTTTTAGAAATTATCCATGAGCACCTTCCCCTGATTGCAACTGATGAAGTACAGGCTAAATCCTCCAAGGTAGCTTTTCACGATTCAAGCTATAAGCAACGTTTCCTACAACGTATTCTCCAGGAAGGCCTTTTACCCTCTAAAACCTCTTCAATTAAGACTAAAACTGAAAAGGTTGCGCAAAATGAAAGCCAAACATCTTGGCCAGAAACCGTAGGCCTCTATGCCTTATCTGGAGCGGCAGCAGTTGTTCTAGCTGTTTTTAGTTTGACTGGTTTTGGGTGGTACTGGAGTGGATCTCAAAAACATACAAATGAAGTCAAATATCTTAAAGAAGAAGTAGCGGATATTCAGCAAAAACTTTCTCTTGTATCTCAAGATGATCCCTTTGCAAGAAACCGAGTATCAAATCCGGTATTCTCTCCTTCAAAAAAACCACCTGCAGTTAACTCGAGTATAGATTCAAATCAACTTCTGGCCGATCTTGCTAAATCCAAGGCAAAACAGCGTTTAACCCTAAAAAGATTGAATACACAAACAGATTACTTAGGCATAGCTGAGGCAAAATTGATTGCCTTAAATAAACAACTAGAAGAAACCAAAACATTTCGAGATTCAGACTTAAAGAAATTAGATCAACTAAAAGTCAACCTGCAAGTTAAGACCATTGACCTAGAAGCAGTGAATCAATTGCGCTCTAATGACCAAGTTAGAATTCAAACACAGAAAAACCAAATTATCGAGTTAACAAAGAAATTGCAGGAGCAAATACAAGTCATTAAACGTGAAAGGGAATTATTAGCTGCAGGAAAAGATATTAGAGATCTAATGGGTGCCCGTAATTTACATATAATTGATGTTGCAGATGTTGATGGTAGTGGGGATCACCGTTCTCTTGGTCGGGTTTTTTATACTGAGGGAAAGTCACTGATCTTTTACGCTTATGACTTAGAAGAAGGAAGACCATCAATGGAAAAATTTTCTCTTCAAGCATGGGGCCAACAAGGCGCTCCCCGTGGTAATTCTGCTCAGAGCTTGGGTGTTTTCTTTACAGATGACCGTAACCAAGACCAATGGGTACTTCAATATAATGACCCAAAGGTTTTAGCTGAAATTGATGCGGTCTTTGTAACTCTCGAACCTAAAGGGGGTAGTATGAAACCTCGAGGTGAAAAACTTATGTATGCCTATTTAAAGGCCAACCCCAATCATCCCTAAATCACTCACGTTTATCCAATAAGTAATGTCCTCTGAGCCACTTCAACACTCCCTGTTAGCCTCTAATTCTATATATCTTTACTGATACAATTTAGAAACAAAGCTGGCATACTTAGGCGTAACTATAACTATTCACATAAATTACTTTCTCAAGTACCTTTTCTGGGGACAAAAAATTTTCTACCGATTTCTTATTGTTGTTTGGTTGGTTGGTGTCAGTCAACTAAGTTTTGCTGTAACTACAGCAACCTTGACAGGCCGAGTTACTAATTCTTTAGGAGAAATTTTGTCAGCGGCCCAACTAACAGCAACTCATGTAGAAACAAATCAAGCTTTTCGAACTATCACTAATAACTTAGGACTCTACCGGCTACCAAATCTGCCTCCAGGTTACTATAGACTCATTGTTCGTCTAGTCGGTTTTCGTACAATTGTTAAACCTGGAATTGAATTGCATGTACAGGATGTCATAGCACTGAATTTTTCAATGCAGGCAGGATCCATGATAACAAGTGTTACAGAACGAGAAGGAATTCCAGTGATTCAGGCAGAATCAGCTACACTAGGTACAACTGTAGGCCCCAAAATCATGACAGAATTACCCTCTCTTACTCGCAATCCATATGATTTCGTTGCCCTTACTGCAGGTGCGACTCCAGCTAGTGTGAAACGTGGAATTGGATTTGTAATTAATGGGCAAAGAGCCGAGAGCGGTAGTTTTTTATTAGATGGTAGTGATAATAATGACTCTTATAACTCCGGACCAGGTCAGATCATCCCTTTGGATGCCGTCCAAGAATATAGACTTCTAACAAATAATTTTACAGCTGAGTATGGTCGTAATACAGGATTTATAGCTAATGCCGTAACTAAAACTGGGGTCAATGAATTTCATGGAACAGCCTACTACTTCCTTAGAAACTCTAAGTTAGCAGCTAATACTTTTGAAAACAAATCCCGGCTTTTTAAAAGACCAATTTTTAATAGGCGTCAATTTGGAGGGACCATTGGTGGCCCCTTATTCCGTGATAAATTGTTCTTTTTTGGAGCTTTTGAACCAATTTTAGTCCGTAGTACTGCAGCCATTAGTTATTATGTACCAACACCACAATTATTGGCTGTTAGTTCTCCTGGCACTAATACCTTATTTAAAAATTTTCCTTTACCAACTGACTTATCTAAAACTGACGTAAGCACTCGAACTGTTTGTCCTTTTGGAAGACCTTGCGGATCTAAAATCGGTTCTGGCTTTGTTACTATTCCAGCTTTTGCTTCGACCTCACGAACTGGTCCAATTGATGCTGGAGCTGGAGAGCCTCAAAATACATACCTTTCATCTACTCGTCTCGACTATAGCATTACTCCTAAAGTAACACTCAATCTGCGTTATTCCTTCCAGAACATGGACCAATTCCCCACTGTCAGCCAACCCTATTCTCCTCTTCTAGACCAACCTATATATTTGAAAAATAAAAATATAAGTCTCAACTTAACCAGATTCTGGTCTGCCAATTTGCTTACTGAATCACGTTTGGTTTTTAGTCGATTTTTCCAAAAAAGACCGAGTCTTTCTGACGGAACTTTTCTATCTTCGATTATTACTGGTGATGAAATTAGCGGTGCTGCTGGATCGTTAACAATTCCATCTGGTAAAAATGGAGATGGAGGAACACAAAATGAATACCAGTTTTATCAAATGGCTAATTGGATTAGAGGCAAACACAATCTAAAATTCGGCTGGAGTTTTATCCATCTCAGAGACAACCGTACCCTTGCTGATTCTGCTTTAACTCGTCATAATCATGGAGAATTTTTCGGCCTTCAGACATTCGTAAATGGTTTACTCTCCTCCTATCAGTTGCACCTAGACCCAAGAGGTAAAGTCCCTGGTGAACCTTTATCTCCACCATTTTTCGCCTTTGATAATCGACGGTATTATCGGTTTAATGATCTCTCTGGATTTTTTCAAGATTCTTGGAAATTGACCCCACGACTAACTCTCTCTCCTGGACTTCGCTATGAATATTTTGGTTCAGGTCATCGGAGTGGGTCCAAAAAGCTTCTAGATGCTAGTTTTTATCGTGGAACGGGTAACGATATTCTAGAACAGATGGTTAACGGCTTTTTAGCTCGAACAATAAATGCTCCAGGGAAATATCAAAACCATTTCTTTTTACCCAGCAGAAAAAACTTTGGACCTCGGCTTGGGCTTGCTTATGATTTGACAGGTAAGGGCAGGACCATTTTTCGCTCGGGCATTGGCCGCTTTTATGAACGGCTGCCAGGATTCATCTTTGAGAACCTAAATCCTCCAGCATTTAGTATTGCACAACTAGATCAAGTGCCATTAAGTCAAACATTTTTTAATAACCCTTATAGTGTATTTCCAAATGAAACAATTTCCGTACCTCCAAGTACCATCACTTATTTAGACCAAGATCTCCGTACTGCTTACGCTTGGAGCTGGAACGCCACAGTAGAACAAGATCTCTCTAACCAATTTCTACTTTCTACCTCTTATATTGGTTCAAATGGCATCAAACTATATCGATCTACTAATAGTAATCGACTTGGTAGTGGTATGCTTGCGGGGAGACCTGGTGAAAGGTTAGTTAACAATACTGCTGCCTTTATTGCTGTAGATAACCAAGGTTTTGCTTCGTATCATGGACTACAAATTAAAATTAATGGTCATCGACTTCAAAAATTTGGTCTACAGTATGGGACTAATTACACTTGGAGCTACTCAGTGGATAATGTTAGTTCACTAGCAGGAGATGATAGAATTAGTGGTGGGAGAGGGCTACCGCTGGATGCATTTAACCCTGATTTGGATAGAGGATCTTCCGATCATGATGTTCGACACCGCCTAGCCAGTCACTTCATTTGGAAAATTCCCCTCCCGAATAGATTTAGGGGATTCAATGAATTGTTGTTAGGCAACTGGCAGGTAAGTGGACTGTTATCCTTTCAAACAGGTCAACCGTTTAGTCTTTCTGATGGTAGAGTTTTTGACCGTGAATTCTTTGATAATACACGTCCTCGTCTAACAGGTAATCCCCCAGACATTTTAAATAGTGGATTGATGATTCCCGATGCTCGAACACCTAATTCCTTTCTATTTTTACCAGTTAACAGGATACGAAATACAGATGGAACCTGCATCTCTAATGCTAAACCCTTTGGTTGTCAGTTTTCAGTAAATGGACCCTTCAATGGACCCCTTGGTCGTAACACATTCAGACGACCAGGAACACATTTTCAAAACATTTCCCTAGCAAAAAATATTGACCTCCCAAAAATTGGACGTTTTGAGGGAATGCAAGTTCAGTGCCGTGCAGAATTTTATAATGTTTTTAATCATTCAAACCTCTACTTAAAACCTCTCACAACAAATATAGCCGCAGCTTCTTTTAATACTGATAAACGGACCCGAATCCCAGGGGTAGTAGCCACCTATGGTTCCCCCGATCGATTTCCACAGGAGGCTCGACAAGTCGTCTTAGGATTGAAACTAATTTTTTGAATTAATGAAGCTTTAGAAAAGGTTTGGAGTAACCAGTTAAATGAAACACTTCTTTTTCTCACTCAGAATAACGATTTTTCTTTCCTTGATAAGCTACATTTTAGGTCCAACCATTCAAACTGCTTTAGGGAACAGAGTTATACCCTTTTCTCCAGATTCATTACAAAAGGTGCAAACTAAACCTTTGTTTGTAGACCTACCTCTAAGTTTTGAACCTAACCTCGGTCAGAGCACCGATTTAATTCGTTTTCTCTCTCGAGGACCAAAACATAGTTTTCTTTTCTTAGATGACAAGTTTATTCTTCGTTATTCAAATCATGCTTCTAATCCTCGATCTAAATCGCCTGGAACAAAAAAAGAATCTTTAGAATTACAAATTAAATTTGTTGATTCCAACTCTAGTCCAAAGATTGTCGGTAAAAACCCTCTTAAATCTAAAAGTCACTACTATCGAGGATCTAATCCTAAAAAGTGGCAAACAAATATCTCCAATTTTTCTAAGGTTAGTTACCACGAAATTTATCCCGGAGTAGACCTGATTTTTTACGGAAACCAAAACCAGTTGGAATTTGACTTCATTCTTCAGGAAAAGACAGATCCAAGCATTATTAAGCTTGATCTAGGTAGTAAGGATCCTCACCAGAACCCTTTTGTTATCGATCAGGAGGGTGACCTAGTTATTTTTACTAAAGATAGCGAACTGCGTTTAAAAAGACCTTTTGCATTCCAAGAAATAGATGGCATTCGCCATGAAGTATCTATAGATTACAGATTAGAAGGAACCCATAAAATAGGGTTCCAGTTGGGTCCATATGACTCAGCTTATCCACTTGTTATCGATCCCATATTAACCTATTCGGCGAACGGAATTGGAGGTTCTGCAATAGCCGTTGACAAAAATGGAAATACATTCATAACAGGGATTGCCAATCCCGCCTTCCTTACTTCTGAGGATGCCCCTCAGGATATTCATGCAGAAGGAGTTTGTTTTAACGGTCCCAATTTAGTTAGTTGCCCTGACATTTTACTGGCAAAATTAAATAGGGATGGAACGGAGTTAATATTCTCTACTTTTCTTGGGGGTTCTGGTTTTGAGTATGGTTATGATGTTGACGTAGATTTTGATGGCAATGTTTATCTAACTGGCACCACTAGTTCTACCAACTTTCCAATAACGACTGATGCTATACAAACCAATCTCAATACTGAACATTGTATTGCTTCTTATCCAGGTTTAGTTTGTAGTAATGCATTTGTTACCAAAATAAACTCTAAAGGAACCAATCTTTTATACTCGACATACCTTGGTGGAGTGCAGGGAGGTGTAGGAGGTAATGGTATTGTCGTTGATTCTCGAGGCAATGCTTATATTACAGGTGACAAACCAACCCAAGGGTTTGTTGCCAAACTTGATCAGTATGGCACTTCAATTATTTACTCTCTGGACGGAATTGGAGGAACTGCAATAGCATTGGATTTGGACTCGAATGTTTATTTGACTGGAAAACATCAAGATAAATCATATATAACAAAATTGGACACTGAAGGAACCCAGATTATCTACTCTTTTCAACTTGGTGGAACCTATGTTCCTTATGATGCTTTGCCCCAAGAGGTAGAGGCTATCACTGGCATTGCTGTTGATGAAAGCGGTTATGCCTATGTCACAGGATACACAGCCTACGAAGATTTCCCAACCACCCCTGGAGTCCTTTTCGAAACAGCTCCTGGTGCAGGAATCTGTGATAATTCCCTATGCAGAGATGGATTTCTATCTAAGTTAAACATCGAGGGAACCGATCTTGTTTATTCCACTTATTTTGGAGGTTCCGCGATTGATTATATTAATGGGGTTGCAGTTGATTCCTTTGGCAATGTCTATCTGACTGGGGTCACCCTTTCCCCTGATTTTCCTGTCACTGAGATCTTTGGATCTTCAAATGGGCAGATTTTTATTAGTAAGTTAAATTTTGATGCGACAGAGCTTATTTATTCAATCAGAGCAGGTACTGGGGAAAATTTTGAGGGAGGTAGTAATATAACAGTAGATGCTATTGGTAATGCATACATCACAGGAAAAGTAGGATCAAATTTCCTATTGACTCCAGGAGCCTATCAGGCTCCCGCTCCTAATGATGGGTTTGTTGCTAGTCTCTTTGATGATCTGGAAATTTTTGTTCCAATAGTCCTATCGAGCCCAGGGCTCAGCAACTCCTTTTTTACCTCAGAATTAACATTAACCAATAGAGGCAGTCAAACTGCATCTCTTAATTTTACGTACAAAGCTGCTTTTGGAGGTGGTAGTGGTTCTGCTCAGGACACCCTGGCTGCAGGAAAACAACGCATTCTCCCCGATACAATTAATTATTTAAGAGAACTGGGAATCCCCATACCTGATTCAGGAAGTAGGGGAGGAACTTTAACAATACGTTTCAAGGGTCTAAATTCCTCTTCAGAAGGGGCAATAACAGTTCGCACAACTACTAAGGTGGTAGGAGGTAGGGCTGGTTTAGCATATCCAGGAGTTAGTGTAGGATTTCACCAGCCAACTTATCTATGTGGCCTGTTCCATAATTCATCAGATCGTAGTAACGTAGCAATACAGAATATGGGGAAACCAGGAAGTGGGAAAATCACGCTTCAACTCACTGTATTTTCTGGCGACCCATACAACCGTGATTTCTTTGTCATACCTAACCAAACTCTTTTACCAGGAGAATTTCGTCAGATTAGCGGAATCCTCAGGTCTTATGGAAATTTATTTGAAAATGGCTATGTGCAGATAGAAAAAATTGAAGGTCTTGCTCCCTACTATGCCTATGGAGTCATCAATGACCAAAATAGTTCTGATGGATCATTTATTACACCCATACCCAGAGTTTCTAGAACTACAGTATCTGGACAGGTATTGCCTGCTATAGTTCAGACGAACTCATTTAGATCTGAGCTGATTGTAACTAATTTTACCAATGAAAATAAAATTATTGGTCTTTCTGTTTTGTCAGATGGCTTGGTTAACCCTGAATTATCCTACTTTTTAACCATACGAAGTCGGGAACAACTCGTTTTATCTGATGTAGTCGCCTGGCTGAGAAACAGGAGGCTTCCAGGAATTGGTTTACCTGGTGAAAACTTTTCTGGACCTCTGTTTGTCACAACTGAAAAACCTTCCGAAGGAGGTCTTTTTGTTGGTACCCGGACCGCAACACAGAAGGGTATCAATAGATATGGCGTTTTCTATAAGGCAATTCCCTACGGTAGAACTCAATTCTCTCAAAGCTGGATCTATGGCTTACAACAAAATGGTCTTAATCGGACGAATTTGGGTTTAGTAAATACAGGGGAAACCAATAAGGAGACGAATGTTTTCCGCATTGAAATTTACAATGGAGAGACTGGATTATTAACAGGTACTATCGACGAAATAAGGGTGGATGCTCGAAAATCAGTTCAATTTAATTCAATATTAAAGCAATTCGCCCCAGAGATTGAGCAGGCATACGTTCACATTTCACGTAAATCCGGAAGTAATCCATTCCTAGCTTTTATTATCATTAATGATGGAAAACAACCTGGAGAACGGACTGGTGACGGAGCACTCATTTATTCTATTCCCTGATCTCTTTAGGGTCTATAGGTTGTTCAGAGCTTTTCTAATTCTTCGGCAAGCCTCAGTGAGGTTTTCGATAGAGTTTGCATAAGAAATTCTAAGATATCCTTCACCAAACTTTCCAAAGGAAGTACCTGAAAGTAAAGCAACACCAGCTTCTTTGAGTAAGTAATCCTCTATCTCATCACTACTCTTTCCAAAAGCCTTAACATTTGGAAAAACATAAAAAGCTCCATGTGGATTTAAACAGCTAATCCTAGGAATTTGATTCAGCTCTTTAACTAAAAAATCCCTACGGTCACGGAATTCACCAACCATCTTGATTATAGAGCTAGCCCCGTTCTTCAATGCCTTAACTCCAGCTTTTTGTATAAAAGGCGGGGTGCAGGAAACACTATTAGTCACTAATTTCGAAATTTGTACCTGTAAGTCTGGTCTCATAACCCCAAAACCAAGGCGCCATCCAGTCATAGAATACGCTTTAGAAAAACCATCCAATATTACAGTTCGGTCCAACATGCCTTTTATTGAGGCAATACTGTCGTGTTTACCTTCATAAATAACATTCGAATAAATTTCATCAGAAAGTACCATTATGTCATTTTGAATAGCAATATCAGCTACAACCATCAAATCCTTCTCTCCCACAATCCCACCCGTTGGATTCTGAGGTGAGTTAATAATAATCAGTTTTGTTCTGGAAGAAATCTTAGACAATAGCATCTTTTGGCTGAAACTAAATTGCAAGTCTTCCAACAAAGGGATTGGAACAGGTATCCCTCCCACGAATCTGATCATGGATTCATAAATGGGGAAGCCAGGATCAGGATAAATCACCTCATCACCCTTTTCTATTAAGGCTAGCATTAAAAAAAACATGATGGGTTTTGCTCCAGGAGTAATTACAATCCAATCAGCATTAACTTCCACGCCTCGACTCTGAGTAATATGGGAAGCAATAACTTCTCTGAGTTCCTCAATACCAGCTGGGGGGCAATAATGGGTATTGCCATCAGACAGAGCCACCTTACCAGCATCAACAATAGTAGTAGGAGTATTGAAGTCTGGTTCTCCAAGTTCCAAATGGATAATATCCTGGCCCTGTTTCTCAAGAGTTCTGGCCTTTACCAACATATCAAACGCCGTTTCACTTCCTAGCCGGGCCATACGACTTGCTAATTTTTCATCGCTCATTTTCCCCTCCACACTGAGTTAATCTCACTTGAAATTAGTCGTCATTTTCAACAGCCTCAGCACCCTTATTTAACCAACTATAAAGTGTTCTTTTTGAGTAATTTAGTTCTTTGGAAAGAGTTCTTGCAATCTCCCTCCTAGTCAAGCCTATAGACCTAAGTTCATTTAAACGAATCCATAACTGTGGATCTTTAAATGGTAGAGTTTCGGACTCTTTTTCAAAAGATTTTTCAACAACTAGAACAATCTCCCCCTTAGGGGGATGATTCTCAAAAAAACTGGTAAGCTCTTTGGTACTTCCCGTAACGACTTCTTCATAAATTTTAGTCATTTCTCGAACCACCGTTACCATGCGAGGTCCCAGCACCTTTTCAATTTCAGTTATTACACCTATTACTCTAAGAGGTGATTCAAAAATTAGTAAGGTCTGCGGATCATGCTGAAAACTTTTTAGTACTGACCTCCGGGCTTTGCGTTTACTAGGCAAAAATCCAATAAATGTAAAGGAATTGGTAGGCCGACCTGAGACACTCAAAGCTGAAATAATTGAGCAGGGACCGGGAATGGGAGAAACTCTAATTCCTTTTTCTAGCGAAGCTCTGACAATCCGATAACCAGGATCAGAAATTAATGGTGTTCCTGCATCACAGACTAAAGCGATATCCTTGCCAGCTTGAAGATCATCAATGAGTGATTCTGTTTTTTTTATCTCATTGTGTTCATGATAACTACATGTTGGCTTGCTAATCTGGTAATGAATAAGTAGCTTCCTAGTATGGCGAGTATCCTCACAAGCAATGAGATCTACCTCTTTGAGCACCCTCAAAGCCCTCAAGGTTATATCTTCCATATTGCCAATTGGTGTTGCTACCACAAAAAGAGTTCCTACCATCTCCCTTAACCACCATTACATTCCCCAGTCTCTCAAATAATGAAAATCATGATTAACTGATCTAGGGGAAACCTTACATATAACTGGCCCACGACGTTTGAATTGGGATTTTCGAATCTTAGTTAACACTTTATTAACAAAATTCTTATCAAAACCTCTTTGAAGGAGGGCCTGCTGAGAAACTCGACGGTCAATCAGTTCATGAAGAAGTTTATCAACAGCAGCATAAGTAAATCCTAGTTCATCTTCATCAGATTGTCCTTCCCAAAGATCAGCTGTTGGCTTTTTATCGAGAATAGATTCAGGTACTTTTAGGTATCGAGCTAAAGTAAAAACATCTGTTTTGTATAGATCACCAATTGGATTAATTGCTGAAGCCATATCACCATACAGTGTGCCATAACCTAACAAAAGTTCTGTTTTATTTGAGGTTCCAAGTACTAAAGCCTCATACTGCATCGACTTATCAAAAAGAACAATCATTCGAGCACGGGCCATAACATTACCTCGACGCAGATGCTTAGATTGAGCTTGGGAGCCAAAGTAACCATCAACTATTGGAGTAATCTCAATCATTTCATTATTGACCTGTAGCATCTCTACAACAGAATTAGCATCAGAGAGACTCTCTTGACTACTTGTTTGATAGGGCATCATAACAGCATGCACATTGCTAGCACCCAAGGCACGAGCTGCAAGAAAACAGGATACTGCCGAATCAATTCCTCCTGAAAGACCCACAACGATTTTTTCAAAGCCTGCTTTCCTTAATTCATCTCGGATGAAACATTCTAGTACTTTCACAACCAATGGGCAGTTTAATCTCATGGGACTCAAAATTCTGGTTTGATACGAATACTAATTATTCTCATCAAAATTGGAGCGTTGTCTAATGATTCGAGTCAACTCACGAAGTGTCAGTTCCAAACGTTCATCTCGAAGAACAGGAGTCTGCAATCGTGCTCGTCGGATCTCAGCCGAGTCGAGCTCAGCAAAAATAAAATCATCTCCTGAGGAAGTACTCTGAGCTACTATCTCACCATTAGGATCAACCACCATTGAACCACCAGGGAAATAGGCACCATCTTCAGTACCAGCTCTATTTACATAAATATTGTACACTGTATAAAACTGAGACATGGTTTTAAGTAGAGACTCCCATCCCTGTGAAGTTTGAAAAGATTTGTCCCCGCGAATCCCTCTTCCAGGACTTGAGGATATAGTTACTACCATCCAAGCTCCATCCTGAGCATGCAAAAACAAAGTAGAAGGGTGCCACAAGTCTTCACAGATTAATAATCCTAAAGGACCAAACTCAGTTTTTACAGTACGCAACTTTTCTCCCATAGCAAAGAAACGCATCTCATCAAACATTCCGTAGGTGGGAAGATAAAGTTTACGATGAATATGCTGTATTTTGCCTTTCGAAACATATGCCGCTGAATTGTAGTATTTGAAGTTATCAGACTCCTCAACAAAACCAAAGATACAATCGATTTCTCGACATTCATCCAGCAAGGGTTGGAGCTGCATAGAATGCGCTGGATTAATAGCTAAGTCTGAAACTAAGTCCTGCAGAATATAACCTGTTAGCGAGAGCTCAGGGAAGATAACAAGATCTGCTCCAGCATCCCTTGCTCGATGAATTCTTTCCAAATGGAGCTGCAAATTTTCTGGGAAAAGTCCTAACCTTGGGGATATTTGGGCTAAGCCTAATGAAAGGTGCATAGTAAAAACATTCTCCTAAATAAAATCATCCTAGCACATGGTAAAAAGATCGATCAATAAAACAGCACTTAAACTAAAAAATCTGAAGCTGCTTATTGCACTTTATTTCCCTCAACAGAAGTCATGCTGATCCTTTTAGCTTGATTTTTCTCCAAATATTTCGACTTAACATTGAAATCTTATCTTAATTTACTATTTATAGAATCCCACCTTTATTATCTATAGGATTTCAACTATCTTCACTAATCTTGATCATACAAATAAATCAAATTAAAGACTTTCAAAGGGAGGATCCTTCCCTTAATAAAATTAAAATTCCAGGACCAAGGATTAATTTCTTCTATTTGGTTTTAAACTCTATAACACCAAAATAGCTAGAAAGAGTGTATTCATTAACCTGTATTCAAGGGAACTTTATTTTTTATAAAATTCCTATGAAAAGATAGAGTGATTTTAATTTTCTTCTATGAAATCCTTTGAGGAGGAATTGTTTTTTTCGATTACCAACGTTTTAGAAATACGATCGTGCCAAGTCAAACCTTCTGGATCAAAAATTGCCCAGAGTAGGCCTAAACCAAAACAACCTGCTGAAATGCAATACCCAAGGGTTCTAAAGCCAACATCTTCTATCGAAGGAACTTTGCCATCAAACCGAACTACTACTAATCTTTGGTGTTCCATTCCTAAGGTTTTAGAAACAAGAGCAGTAAAAAGGAAAAAGTAAGCAAGAGCTATGAATAGAAAAGTAATTCCCAGACCCACAACCGATAAGGTAGATAAAAAATTGACACCTGGAATCAGGATAGCAATAGTCGAAAAAATCAAACAACAACTAATAATAAAAAGAAAATCAATAAATCCAGCAATGGTTCGGTCCCAGATAAAAGCAGATTTTAGGTTTCTATGTATTTGATCTCCCCAAGAGTATGAAGAGGTATTTTCAGGATTGCTAAAAGGAAGAGATTGTTGATTAATATCTATTTTGATTTTTTGTACCTTACTGGGGAATAATAGGGGTTGCTCATTTTTCTTCGGATTACTGTCTGCAAGCTCCTTCTTCGTTTGAATGGATTCTAAGGTCTGCTCAAAAGGAATTGTAGTTGAAGATTCGGGAATACTGATTTCGACAGGATCCAAATTTTCAATATTGTCTTCTAAGGGAATTTTTTTTTCCTTGATAATCGGCTCAACTAATTGGTTGATCCCTTTAGAGTTTATTTTGATAAGATCTCGATCCACAAGCTTATTCACAAAATTCTCTCCCTCTTTTATTTTGTGGTCTAGATTGGTAATCGATACTTCTTTATCATCTAGATGATCCTGAGAGGGCTCTAATTGGCCATCAACGTCATTATTTTTTTTTCTACTAGACAATTTTTTATCTAATGTTTTATCTATATCAATTAATTCTTTTGAATCATCAACACTTAAAACATGCTCGCATCTTACACAAACACTTGATTGGGAGGAATTAGGAAAGCTGCAGGAAGGGCATATCATAATAAACGGCAGTTACTTGGCATCATTTTATAAAAAAACATTAAGTGGCTATAGATTTCTAATACAATGTTCTGATGTTAACAAAACCAAGCAAACCTTACAATATGGCAATAGTTTCCAGAGTTTTATTAGGGTAACTAGGTAGAGGTTTTCTTGAGGACAGCAAAAACTTTTATTAAATTTAAATGCTTACAATAAAAAACTCTAAAGTAACCAAAATTATTTTTGTTGATTCCTTCACTGTATTTTCCACAGGCTGGATTTATACTCTTTTGATACTCACTGCTTTTTTGATTAGTGCTAGTCAGCATATGGGTATGACTTCTAGTTCCCAGACCAATCAGCAGAACTCCCCTTCTTCACCTCTTAGCTTAGAACTAGGTAATGAAGTTGTGACGATTCAAGCAGAGCGGCAGTCAAAAACTGGCCAACATGAGTATGTTGCCGAAGGCAATGTAGAGATTCGTCACCTTAACATTCTTTTGAAAGCTGATCTAATTCGCGGGAATAATCAGACCCTTACTGTTTCGGGTGATGGAAACATTTATTTTGAACAAGGCTTAACATTCTTGAAGGCCTCTCGATTTAACTATGATTTGTCTAAGCAAAGTGGGGTTTTTTACGAAGTAAGTGGAAAAACAGACGTAGAAATAGAGGGTAAAAAAGAACCAGGATTTATTTTTGAAGCAAGAGAGGTTCATAAACTAGGATCTGATCAATATAGAATTATTGATGGAATGGTGACATCCTGCGAGGGTAAACCTCCTAAATGGAGTTTTTCTGCCAAAACGGCTGATTTTAAGGTCAATCAGCCAATTAATCTTAAAAATGCCGTTTTTCGGATTAAAAAAATTCCCTTACTCTATAGCCCTTTTCTCCGAACTCCTACTAGTAAAACACAGAGAAAATCAGGATTCTTGATTCCTTCAATTGGGAATTCATCAAATCGCGGACGTTCGGTTAGTGGTGCATTCTTCTTAACTCTTGGGAGAAGTGCTGACTTATTAACTCGAGCTGACTATTATTCAAAGAGGGGTCCAGCTGGAGGACTGGAGTTTAAGGCTAGACCTAGTGAGAATAGTTCAATTTCTGCTCGTGGTTACTTTGCTTTAGATCGATTAGGTTTTGGAGGACAGAATGCCCAAATCCAAGCAGATACTCAGTTAAATAATGGGTTTAGAGCAGTAGCTGATATAGATATTGTTAGTTCTCAAGCATTTCGGCAAGTTTATGGAGACAATATTAATACAATTGCACAACCTGATGAAGTCTCATCAGCATTTCTAACCCGTAATTTTTCCAGCGATAGCTTCAACATCTTTGGTGAACGGCGGGCAACAGTTTTTTCTGGAGAGAGAGGAGTGACTAGCCGAACATTTCCCAGCTTTAATCTCAATGGAAATGCCCGTAGATTAAAAAACTTTCCAGTTTACTTTTCTTATGATACCTCAGTGGAAGCTCTTAGCCGTTCAGATGCCCAATTAAGAACTCCAGCAGTTGTTCAGCGCTTTGATTTTAATCCCAAACTGAGTTTTCCTATTATTCAGTGGAGTGGGATTAATTTAACATCTAGTATTTCCTTGAGAGAAACTTTCTATTCAAATCGGTTAGATAACAATAAATCTAATGGAATTGGTTCCAAAAATTTAATTCGATCTGCCCTCAATCTTGAAGTTAAATGGAATGGTCCCGGCATTCAAAAGATTTTTAATTATGGGGAAAACCAATTTAAACATTTAATTGAACCAGAGATAACCTATCGGTACATTACAGGAATTAATGAGTTTACTGAAACCATCCGATTCGATGAAAAGGATTTGATTGCTAATACCAATGAAGTTGAATATTTGTTGAATAATCGTTTTTTCTCTAAAAGTACTTCCTCAGACGGAGGAATGACAACTAGTGAATTTTTGTCTATTAGTATAGGACAAAAACATTTCTTTGATCCAACCTTTGGTGGAGCTATTGTTCCAGGTCGAAGAAACGTTTTTTTTCCATTGAATACCCTTTCAGCATTTGCTTATCTAGATGGTTCTCGCCAAAGATCTCCTCTTATTTCTCGGCTTCGATTTACACCAGCAAACCGCTATACAGTCGACTTTAGAGCAGATTATGATTCTGAAGTTGGAAAATTACGTGCTACGAGTGTATCAAGCAGAATTAATTTGTCAGAACTTTTTCTTGACCTTACCTACTACAATACTAAAAACATTCCCCCCACACAGTTTCGTTCTAACCAGATCCGAGCTAGCATAGGAAGATATTCGCGTTTTGGATTGAGCGGAATTTTTAGTTTTGTTTATGATCTAAATGTACGATATAAACAATACAGTGCGGCTCAGCTCGCCTATAATTGGGATTGTTGTGGGATAGCAGTTGAACTTCGACAAGTTGGCTTAACTCAATTTAACCCAAGATTTTCAAATGAATCACAATTAAGATTTAGTTTCTTCCTTAAGAACATTGGTTCTTTCGGGACATTGAGAGAAAAAGACCGTATATTTTAAATATTAACGTTATTTTTTATCTAGATAATTACAAAAACTTAGAAGTTAATTATAAAAAGTATTTTTTTAAAAAAATAATTGATATGAATTATTGATAATTTTAATAAATATTATATATAATAAATATTCTTTTGAAAAAATGACAATATTTACTATAACAATAGGATAAGTATAGATAATTAATATTAAAAAAATAACTTTTTTTATTAAAAATAAAATAGATTAGTTATTAAGAGAAAAAAATGAATCAAAATAATATGGATGGTGCGCAAGCCTTGATCAAAGGACTTGAAAATGAGGGGGTTGAATATATTTGGGGACTTTCTGGTGGTGCTGCTATTCCAATCTTTGATGCTTTGATTACTACTAAGACTAACATAAAGTTAATTTTAGTTAGACATGAACAGGGTGCAGTTCATATGGCAGATGGATATGCCCGTTCCACAGGAAAACCGGGTGTAGTTCTTGTTACCAGTGGCCCAGGAGCTACTAATACAGTCACTGGAATCCTCACAGCCCATATGGATTCGATTCCAATCATAATTTTGACAGGCCAAACAGTAAGCTCAATGCTTGGCAAGGATGCTTTCCAAGAAGCCGATGTTTTTGGCTTAACTATGCCTATTGTAAAACATAGCTATCTAGTAAAAAATCCTGATGATATTCCTAGAGTCGTTAGAGAAGCTTTCTATATTGCGAATACTGGACGACCAGGTCCTGTGTTAATTGATGTCCCTAAAGATGTAAGTCAAGGAAAATTCTCCGGCAATCTTCACTCTGAAATGGATTTACCAGGATACAATCCAAAAACAACATTTAATAAAGCCAGCGTCCTTGAAATTGCTGGAGCCCTCAGCCATTCTCGAAAACCAGTCTTATTAATTGGTCACGGAGCTTTAATTTCCAATGCTTCTAACGTTGTCAAGCAGTTAGCAGAAATATTAAATGCACCTGTTACAACAACTTTACTAGGTAAAGGTGCTTTCCCTGAATCCCATCATCTTTCTTTAGGTATGCTAGGAATGCATGGAACAGCCTATGCAAATAAAGCTATGGTGGAATGTGATTTGGTAATGTCAATAGGATCACGTTATGACGACCGAATCATTGGACAACCCCATCGATTTTGTAAAGATGCAGTCCGTATTCACATAGACATTGATGAGGCTGAAATGGGTAAGATGATCCACTGTCATCACTGGTGCGTAGGAGATGCACGATTAATTTTGGAAGAATTAATAAAACATGTGGGACCTTTAAATACAGCTGAATGGCTAAAACATCTGGAAAAATATAAGAACAAATACCCACTCAAATACAAGAAACAAGGTGGACTAAAAATGCAGCATGTTCTAGACGAACTTCACAAGTTAACCCTAGGAAAAGCTGTCATTTCTACAGACGTAGGGCAACATCAGATGTGGGCTGCTCAATTTTGTAAAAGCAACTATCCATCTGGCTGGCTTAGTTCTGGGGGCGCTGGTACTATGGGTTATGGATTCCCAGCCGCTATAGGAGCGCAATTTGGCAGACCTAACGATCTAGTAGTAGCAGTGGTTGGCGACGGTGGATTTCAAATGACAATGTCTGAACTATCCACGGCCTGTGTTCATAAGTTACCTATTAAAGTGATAATACTTAATAACCATTATTTGGGGATGGTTCGCCA
Organism: Terriglobia bacterium; assembly: GCA_022452285.1. GTDB lineage: Bacteria > Acidobacteriota > Terriglobia > Versatilivoradales > Versatilivoraceae > JAKUNG01. Next base: position 93,607 of record JAKUNG010000014.1, read on the forward strand.
ATGGCAAGAATTATTTTATGAGGAACGTGAAAGTGGAGTTGATTTGGAGGGCAATCCTGACTTTGCTAAGTTAGCAGATACTTATCCAGGTGCTAAGGGTTTTACATTAAAACGTCCAGCTGACGTTCGAAAGATCTTGACTCGAGCTTTAGAGTATGACCAGGGTCCCGCAGTGGTAAATGCTGAGTGTGAAAAAACGGATAATGTTTATCCAATGATTCCAGCAGGAGCAGCTCTTGAAGATATGCTAGTAGAAAAACCTAAAAGAAAACTAGAAAAACCAAGTGGATCTACCTAGATAAACGCACTCTGGAGTAGTATCTTAGAAGAGTTTTCATAAAAACAAAAACGTGAAAGATAAACTTTTAAACTCTGAACACACATATACACTGAGCGTTTCTGTTTCCAACAAACCAGGTGTTCTAGCGAGAATTGCGCAAGTTTTTGCCAGAAGGGCCTATAACATTGATTCGTTGGTTGTTTCTTCTTCAGTTGATGGGCAGTTCTCTAGAATGACAATTACTGCTAAAGGTGACCCAAAAGGATTAGATCAAATCATTAAACAAGTTAACAAACTAGTTGATGTTGTAGACTGTGTTGATCACACTGAGGAAAATGCCGTTATTCAGGAACTCGCTTTAATCAAAGTTGCAGCAAACCTTGATCAACGAAGTGAGGCCTTACAGATAGTCGAACATTTCAAATGTAAAACCGTAGATTTAACAGAATCTTCGATGATGATCATGGTCACTGGAACTACTGAAAAAATTGATGCTTTAATCAAAATGATTCAAAAATATAAGATTATTGAGTTAGTGAGAACAGGAAAGGTCTTAATGGCCAGAGGTAATCCAGAATCTTAAATCTTCGAATAATTTCCAAATATAGTCATCAGAAAAAGCCTAAAAAGTTATTTTAGGCCAATTGATCATTTAACATTTAGAATTCTGTATTGCGTACTATACTCACCCAGCTAGAATATTTATTAACCCAATGAAGCAATAGAATCAAAAGTAGGACGGTTATATTTTGTCGGCAATGGCCTGTGCCATTTCCATTGTGGTATTACTACCGCCCATATCATAAGTTCGGATCTTTCCCTCTCTAATGATCTCAACAACAGCTTCCTCTATTCTTTGACTTTTTTTAGCCTCGCCTAACCAATCCAACATCATCTTTGAAGCCATTATAGTGGCAATTGGATTTACTTTAAACTGGCCCGCATACTTTGGTGCTGAACCATGAGTTGGTTCAAATACGGCCAAACGATCTCCTATATTCCCCGAACACCCAAATCCGAGGCCTCCCACCATCTGAGCACAAAGATCTGAAATGATGTCCCCAAAAAGATTTGGTGCTACCAGCACATCATAATTGAGGGGATTTTTGAGTAGCCACATTGTAATAGCATCAACATTTGCATCATCCATCACAATTTCAGGGAAATTCCTTGAAATCATTCTTGCTGACTCTAGAAACAAGCCGTCAGTAGCTCTAACCACATTAGCCTTATGAACTACTGTTACTTTTTTTCGACCTTGTTTTCTAGCAAATTCAAAAGCTGCACGAATTATCCTCTCAGAACTTCTTCTGGTATTAATCTTACATGAGATAGCAAAATCATCTTCACTAAGATTAAAAAATGGGGAATAAGACGGGGATAGCTCTGATAATAAATTAGATAAATTATTCGGCACTGGGAAAAATTCAACTCCCGAGTAAAGATCTTCTGTATTTTCTCTAAAAACAGTTAGATTAATATTTTCCCTAGTATTCAAAGGATTATTTGGAAAAGCCCTACAGGGCCTTAGGCAAATGTAAAGATCAAAAAGTTGGCGCATCTTTACAATTGGCGAACGGTAGGTTCCAATTTTTTCACTATGCTCTAAAGATAATTCTTTATTAGCTTCTCTAGTAGGCTTAGAAGTAATTGCCCCAAACATTGCTACGTCCACTTTTTCTAGCAGTTCAATCGTTCTCTGGGGAAAAGGATCACCTTCTTGACACCAACAATTCCAACCAATATCACCATGCAAATAATCAGCATCCAAATTTAGTTTTTCTAGAACTACCCTAGCAGCTTGAAGCACCTCTATTCCAATTCCATCCCCAGGAAGCCAAGCAATTTTATATCTCGACATATGTCAACCCTTTATAAAAGTATCTTCTACATTTTAAAATATTTGTCATTTCAAGAGTTCAAAATTAAATTTTCAAAACTCTTTAGTTAGAGAACCCACTTTTTCTCAACACCCAAAGAGTTAGAATTTTACATAAAGGCGCTGTAGAACATCAACTTCTGAAATTTCCTTTCATTAGAAAACTCATCTTTCAAACTTGATCTTACATTGATTTTGGGTGAAATGTCGGATTTCTAATAGTCCTCAAGAATTTTTTCTTCTCTAGTCTTTACAATCTATACAGAAAAAGCTAAGTTTTTCTTAAGCACTAATTTAGTATAAAGAAATATTGAAAACCTTTTCAACTTTCCAAAAATAGGTTGTTTTGAGTTTAGCTGAGGAGATCTATGGGAAACATTTGACTAAATAGGAGGATACCCTATGAACTCGCCGACAGTAAAAAATCATAGACTTTCACGGCGCGGTTTTATTTATCAAGCTGGATCAGTTGGTTTAGCTTTAGGTACCACCTTAGAAAATACTTACGGACAATCAGGAGGTAATGGCACTATGAAAATAACTGAAATCCAAATCTATAAGTTTTCAGTGCCAACTGGACAAGAGATTCGTGATCCTAAAACAGGGGAATTAATTTCAAGTACCGCGAAACCCTGGCTTTTTCTCAAGATTAGTACAAACGCTGGAATTGTTGGTTGGGGAGAGGGTAGTGGCGAATGGTTAGTATCTTCTGTTGAAGCCACATTAAACGAGTGGCGCCCCCTATTAATAGGACAAGACCCATTAGGTGTTGTTCGACTAACCGAAGATATACAAAACCGACTTCCCTGGAAGGGTGGTGCTATTTATGGCACAGCTATTGCAGCAATTAATATGGCTCTTTATGATATTGCTGGAAAAGCTTGGGGAGTTCCTGTACATACTATTTTAGGTGGGAAAAAAAGAGACCGAGTCCGAGTTTATACTGGTGGAGCTTTGTTCGATTCTCCGGAAAAAGCTGTAGCAGCAGCCAAGAAAGTTGCTAGGGCTGGATATTTAGGAGTAAAGGGTAATCCTTTGGAAAGTCGAACCTGGCCAATGGATGAAGCAGCTGTTAATCTGAGCGTGGCTTGTGTTGAAGCTATACGTAAAGCGATGCCCTCGGATTTTGATATTCTGCTGGATACACATGGAAGCCCAATTCCTGAACTTAGTATAGAGTTTGCCCGACGGGTTGCAAAATATCGTCCCTTGTTTCTAGAAGAACCCGTTAAGGTTGGTTCAGTGGATGCTTTATTGTCAGTTTCCAAAAACAGTCCTGTCCCGATTGCCACAGGTGAAAAACTTTTTACTCTACACGACTTTAAACCCATCATTGATTGCCGAGCCTGTGCTATTTTACAGCCGGATACCTTACATGCATTTGGAATTACTGCAATTTTGGAAATTGCCAAAGCAGCAGAATACGCTCAAATGCAGATGGCTCCCCACATTGGTGGTGGACCTCTTTTTTATGCAGCTAGTTTAAGCGCAGATTCCGTAATGAACAATTTTTTAATCCAAGAAACTGGTTACTTCGAGCAATTTGATCGCTTTGTTGAACATGAGTGGCAAATCAAGAATGGCTACGTAAATATTAGTGACAGACCTGGCCTAGGTATTGAAGTTAAAGAGAAGGATATCGCTAAAATGCCTTATCATTCCCTGCCTTTCCGGCAATACCGACATGAAGATGGAAGCTGGAAAGGCTGGTAGAAATGATATTCCTAGAGAACCCTAAAAACTAAACCTCTTAATTCTAACTTTGGTTAATCTTAACTGGTTCGATCCCTCTTGGAGTTACACGAATGAGCTGACCCCGGACACGAGGGTCAGAATATTTTCCGTCGTAAATGTAGAGAATAACCTCAGGCTGAACTTCATAGGACACTCCATTTGCATAGAAGGGTGTGTCAATTCGGGTACACTGCCAAGTCATTCCATCGTCATGGCTAACTTGAACCCCCACACCAGGATGCCGCCCTGCAATAACTAACACCCCTGAAGATGAAGATGTCATGGAGTTCGTTGCTGCATACATCGGGAAGGGTCCTCTCGCAGCTGGACTCCACGATTTTCCACTATCCTCTGACCAAGTTTCCCACATCCAAGGCGAGGTATAAGAACGAATCAATGCCAGAATTTTCCCTTGTCTTGTCTCAGCAGCAGAAACTTCTGAACCAGTTTCCTTAGCAACCATGAAGTATTGAGGACTTGGATTAGGACCATTAAGATTCACTGGGTCTGACCAGGTCTTACCTCCATCAAAAGAGCTAATTGAAAAACTAAAATCAGCTTCCGTAATTGGTCCCCAATAACGCACCCCTTTTTCTTCCTTAATAGCACCATGCACACTCTGGTTTTCACCTACTGTATATCCAAAACGCATTAATTGACCACTTCGCAGTTCTACAATTTTTCCAACGTGAGCATTTCTAACGTTCAGCTTTTTACTAAACTTTAATTGTCCATTTTCCTTAATAGATGACCAAGTCCTACCATCGTCATTTGAGCTGGAAGTATACATCTTAAACGGCGGACTAGCTTGAATCATATACATCTTAAGTTGCCCGTCTCTATTATTAAAGAGAGTACCTCCCTTCAGTACTCGTGGTAATTTCTTAGGCTTAGACCAATTACGTCCATTGTCTTTAGAACGCAATAAAACAGCCACTGAATCTTTAGATAGATGTTCTTTTGCAACTATTAGTTTCATAAGCAGGTCTCCATTTGGAGACCGGGTGAGACTTGATGCATACTGCCACTTTCCGTAGGAGGTTTCCGGCAGTGGATAAAACCAGTTCTTTAAAGGCTTCGATTCTGGATCCCAATGAAGTTCCCTAAATTTCCGTCCTCGAATCTTTACTTTTCTAAAAGTGCTACCAGCTCCAATCTTAGTAACGGGATCTCCCACATCAGTTAGACGATCTGGATCTCGAGCATTATAACTCTCTAATCCAACAAACCCTGGACCAGAATATGAACTATCTACAACCACTGGAAAAGGTCTACCATCTACCCAAAGTCGAAAAGTTGATCCTTTAACTACTAACTTAGCTTTATGCCAAAGACCAATCTCACTTGGCACCCCATGTACCATTTCCATCCTCAAAAATCTAACCCATCCAGATTCATCAACTTTTGAAATTGCTGCCCAAAAATGCTCTGCCCTATATTGCTGCCCCGTACAAGGGAAATGGACCATATAATATTGGCGGGTATTTTTAGCTCTAAAAATAAAACCAGCACCTGAATTTTGAATCTCCCAACGAAACTCAAATTCTGCTTCAAAATCGGTAAAGGCTTCGCTAGTGTTAAAGGCCAAATGTTCATTTGTTGCCTTTCTAGGGGGAATGAAAATTCCTTTGTCGCTCTCTTCCCATTCACCTCCTACAAAAGTCCACTTGCCTTTATTCAGACTCATTACTTGATATTCAGATTCAATCTTCTTAGATGGTGAGCAAGAAATTAGTAAGAAAATACCAATCAAAAACCAACTTTGGCCAAACCAGTTCCGTTTAGAACATCCTAATAAGGAATTTCTATCCATAGTTGTTATTCCCCCAAGGTCCTGCATTACACTCAGATTTTTGCCCCTACAACAAAAGTGGTAGCTATCACTTACTGACAGATGAGTTCCTTGCTGATCAGGACCGAGCCATCAGAAAACGATTTGACTTTACTAAAACTCAAAACATTGGTTGAGATTTCAGCGTCTGACATATCCAATTAGTGAATAAACAGTGTAGCGAAGCCTTCCCTTCATCTCAAGAAACCTTTTTATCTGTTGATGTTTCCTTGACTCATTAGGTTTCCCTTCCTACAATCGGTACACTTAACAATAGGAGCTCTTAACATGGTACCTTTGAGTCCGATTGACTGGGGCATTTTTCTAGTCTACTTGATAGCAGTCATTTTTTTAGGGGTCTGGTTTGCCAAAGATCAGCATTCTAATCAGGATTTTTTTCTAGGTGGGAGAAAAATGTCTTGGTTACCTATAGGCCTTTCCATTTTTGCCTCGCTTTTCAGCTCCAATTCTTTCGTCGGTCTACCTACTCAGGCAGCAATTGGAAACTATCATATCTATTTTGCCATTATCAGCATTCCCTTCATAGTAGTCCCTGTAATTGGCTGGATCTTTGTACCACTATATCACCGTCTTGGCGTCTCCAGTGCTTACGAATATCTTGATTTTCGTTTCAACCGCCCAATCAGACTTTTCGGAAGCCTTTTGTTTATGATTTATACTTTTGCCTGGATGGGAAATCTTCTTTATGCGGTCAGTCATATCATTGAACCATTATTAGGACTTGGGCCAGAAGATATTTCTACAACAGCCTGGTTATTAGTAGGAATTGGAGCCTTTGCTACTTTTTATACAGCCTTAGGCGGCTTTAAAGCAGTAATCTGGACGGATATTTTTCAAGCTTTTGCTCTGGGGGGGGGAATGATAATCATCTTCTGGCTAGCACTAGGTCGAATCGAAGGTGGATGGTCTGAAATGATTAACCTTGGACTGCTTTACAACAAGTTTGAAATGTTTGATCTGACTTTTGATATGTCAGGAGTCGACAACGTTTATTCTTCCCTTTCTATCGGACTTTTCGCTTTTTTCTCATGGTATGCAGTCACACTAACAGCCGTGCAGCGATATGTCTCTATGCCAACTATCCGGGACGCTCAACGGGCTCTGATTGTCAATGGAATTATGTCTGGTGTAGTTTGTTTAATTTTCTTTTTGGTAGGTTCTACCTTGTTTGCCTTTTATCATCAAGGTCTACCAGCTGGCACCATTGCTGGTGATGGATTTCCCAATGTACATGAAAATCAGCTCCTTCCAAATTTTGTCCTGACTGAACTTGCTCAAGTTGGACTATTAGGATTACTTTTGTCGGGTCTTTTCGCTGCAGCAATGAGCAGTATTGATTCTGGGATTAATGCACTTACTGCTACAGTTGTTATCGACTGGATGTCTAATCGACATTTGAATGTAAGTTTTAGCCGAGTTCTGTGTGGACTTTTTGGAGCTGGAGGGATTCTCTCAGCGGTATTGATCCTCTATCTACAATCAGAGGTCTACAAGTTGATCATTAGTTTGTCCGGAACTTTTCTAGGTCTACTACTAGGAATTTTCCTACTAGGAATTTTTAGCAAAAGAGCTAATCCGTCGGGAGTTTTCATTGGTTTAGTAGCGGGTTCACTAGCTCTGGGGCTAGCTTGGACAAAGGTTGGAGGCCAATGGTATGGAGCTTTTACTTGTATTCCCACCGTAATTATAGGTTGGGTATCAAGCTATTTTTTTGCCCCACCAGAGCAACACAAAATTCAGGGTTTAGTTTTTGGTTCAATGAATTTTGGAAAACCACCCAACCGCTCCTAACTAAATTCTATTTAAAAAAGAGGTTAAATTCAAAGGGGGTGACTGTATGCGGAAAATTTTCTTTGATAAGGATGTCAGTCTAACGGCTTTGAAAAAGAAAATAATTGGCGTCATAGGATATGGAAATCAAGGGAGGGCTCAAGCTCTCAATATACGGGAAAGCGGACTACAAGTAATTGTAGGTAATAGAAAGGACAAATACTTTAAAGAAGCCCAACAAGATGGTTTTTCTGTGCTGAACATTTCCCAGGTCACTCAAAAAGCGGATATCCTTATCATCGGTATTCCAGATGAAATTCAGGAACAAGTTTATAAAAAGCACATACAACCACACATCCATTCAGGGCAAGTTCTAGATTTTGCCAGCAGCTACGGTTTCCGATTTAAATGTATTCAGCCACCTAAGAATGTCGATGTTGTAATGATGTCTCCCAGAGCTATGGGAATTACAGTCCGTGAAAACTTTGTACTAGGAAAAGGTGTTCCTGCTTTCATCGCTGTTGGACAAGATTTTTCAGGGAAAGCCAAGTCCATAGCATTAGCATTGGCAAAGTCAGTAGGTTGTACTCGTGTTGGTGTTTTAGAATGTACTTTTGAGAATGAGTCGGACGTCAATCTCTTTGGCGAACAAGCTCTTTGGCCAATCCTCCACCAAGCAATCTTAATGTCATACGAAGTATTGGTCGAACAGGGAGTGCCCCCTGAATTAGCAGCCTTTGAATTATACGCTTCGGGAGAGGCGGGTGATATCTTTCGTCAAATGGCCACCGAAGGGATGTTTAGACAAATGCGCCATCACTCACCCACTTCACAATACGGCTCACTTTCTCGATATGAAACCCTACCTGCTCAAGAACTAAAGAAAAGAATGCAAAGAGTTCTAAAAGGTATCCGTAGCGGAAATTTTGCCAAGGAGTGGGCTCGTGAACAAGCTAACAGGTACTCCTTTTTAAAAAAATTGCGACAAAAAGGACTACGTCATCCTATCAACCAAACTGAGAAACGATTAAGACCTTTGACTCCTTAATGATCTTTCTAGACTTTGTTAGTTGAGGAATAGAGGAAATGAAGTGATTAATTTTATGTCTGAATCTGAAACTTAGTTTGGATGGATGGATAAGCTATAATTCACAAAAATGGTTACCTTTAACCAAGGTATAGTTTTACATGGGCTACTTCCAAATACTCATAAAAAAACAGGTGAGGCATCAATGGACTTTGAAAAAGCTAGGCAACATTTACATGGATGTTATGTAACCGTCCCAACTCAATTTTCGGACAACCAAGAGTTGTCACCAAACATAGACGGAATTCAATCGCACGTCCGTTTTCTTCTCGATGGAGGACTCAATGACCAGAATGCTGTTTTCCTAGTTGGAGGTGCAGCTGGTGATTTTTCCACCATGACTTTTGAAGAACGAATTCATGTTGCTAAAGCTGTTGTGGAGGCAACAGAAGGTAGAGTACCGGTGGCTATGGGTGCTCAGACTACAAGTACTGCTGAACTCATACAGTTATCAAAAGCAGCTCGAGATTTAGGAGCTATCTATATTCAGGTTTCCTGTCCATTTTATTTTAATCATAGCGAACAGGACTTTTTAGAATATGTAACTGCGGCAGCTGATGCTAGTGATATAGCCATTATTGTTTATAACACTTTTTGGACTAGCACTGGGGTTTCTTTGGAAATGGTTGACAAGTTAACTAATATTCCGAATGTTGTGGGACTAAAGTGGTCAAGTCCAGATGTCGGCTGGATGACTTTTGAACGGGTAATTCAGCTGTTTAACTCGAGGTTCTCTATTATTGATAATCGGATGGAGTTTGTAGCCAGTCACATTTTAGGGGCACGAGGTTTTGAAGTACATGTTTGCAATTATTGGCCAGAATGGGGAGCAAATTTAATTGAGTTCTTAAACCAAAAAGATTATGACAAGGTTCAAAATCAATTATTAAAAGTTGTCCAACCCTTTATGCAACTGTGGCAGAAGATAGAAAAAGAGTACACTGGAGGTGATGGTTATCTTGACAAACTCTGTATGGAATTAGTAGGTCTTCCTTCAAGCCGATCTCGTCCACCAACTCGCGATATAAGAGATCAATATCGTGAAGAAACTCGACAAATGCTTATCGAGTCCGGGGTGCCTAGAGTTATCAGGTCATAAGGTTTTCAACTGATAATTTTCATGAAGAGACAAATTAATGGTTTTTATGAAGTAAAAGTCCGTATTTAATATGGAATTCAAAAAAAATAATTGGTTGAGGACCTAAAAAAATAAAAATTAACCTCGGTTGGACAAATACGAAATAACTAATAAAAGGACTAGACATGAAACAAATGTGGACTCGTAGTGAAAACAATATATTGGCAACTCTCCAAGATGTAGTAGCACTTCAGAGTGTTAATCCTGATTTGCCTGGGGGAAATCACGGTGAGTGTTTGATGGTTGATTTTATATCTAGGTTTTTCAAAGAAATAGAATTGCCCTGTCAAGAATACGAAGTTTTACCTGGTCGAAATAACATTGTTGCTTCTTTAGAAGGTCAAGATCCTAGCAGGGTTTTATTGTTTGAATGTCATATGGACACAGCTTCCGTTGGTGTAATGACAATTCCACCTTTTGAGCCTCATATTCGTGAAGGACTCCTTTATGGGCGTGGCTCATGTGATACCAAAGCTGGGGGTGTAGCCATGATTCATGCGATGAAACGTATTAAAGAAAGTGGAGAAAAACCCCCTTGTACAATTCAGTTTGCTGGAGCAGTTGACGAAGAATATCTCTTCAGAGGAGCACTTGATCTCGCTGCGAACTTAAAAGCAGAAGCCGTAGTGGTTGCAGAACCAACCGATTTATCAGTTATACGTGCTCATAAGGGAGTTGCACGTTTTAGAATTCATATAGAAGGTATTGCTGCCCACAGTTCCAAACCTTATTTAGGAGTCAATGCAATTGTGAAGATGGCCCAATTAATCACAGACATTGAAAGAGAGGTCCTACCAACCTTTCAAGAAAAGGATCACCCCTTAACTGGTGGACCGACACTCAATATTGGAGTAATTAGTGGAGGCGCCCAAGTTAACTTTGTACCTGATTCATGCACCATTGAAATAGATAGACGGGTCATTCCTGGTGAAATAGCTGAACAAACCCTTTCAATATTCGAGAAAATTCTGTCTCATGCTAAGACAAAAGATCCTGATTTAAAAGTTAAACTAGAAGATCCCTTCTTGTTGGATGGAGCTATGGAAACTCCTGAAGATTCTCGAATAGTTCAAGTAGCTTCAGATGCCAGTCAGACTGTCATAGGTAATTCAACCATTACTGGAGTACCTTATGGAACAGATGCCAGTAAATTTACTGCTGTTGGAATACCTGCTATTGTCCTTGGCCCTGGAAGTATTGACCAAGCTCATGGAGCAGTCGAATGGGTAGAATGTTCCCAAGTCCTTCAAGCAGTGGATATCTACCAAGCCATTATGATGAATTTTCATTAATTCGCCCCTATTAATTAAACTTTAGTCAAAAGAGGCTTCTAATTGAGAGTTAAAGGTTCCTTTTTTAACAATCCAAGTAATCTTGATCTATGACCTTTCTGGATTGGATTATTGTACTTACTATTAATGGTGCAATCATTGGTTATGGACTAAACCTGTCTCGAGGAACTAACAAATCCTCCGATTGGTTTCTGGCAGCAAAATCCTTACCTTGGTGGATAGTTGGGCTGTCGCTATTTGCAACAGCTGTCGATAGTGGTGATTACGTAGCAGTTGTTGGAGGAGCATATACCTTTGGTCTGTCAAATTTAACCACGTGGTGGTTAGGTCTTCCAATTGGCTGGATTTTAGCTGCTTATTTTGTCTTATTGCCTCTTTACCGAGGCAATATGTTTACCAACGCAGAATACCTAGAACATCGTTTTGGTCCCACAGCCAGACTGTTAAGCTCCTTTATTCAAATTCAGTACCGAACCAACATTTTGGCTAACATTGCATTTTCTTTATATCTAACCTTTTCAATTCTAACCAACTGGGGAAAAGCTAGTTGGTGGATTGTAGTAATTATCGCAGTAGCAGCAGCGATATACACATCAATTGGTGGACTTAAATCAGTAGCAGCTACCGATTCCTTACAGTCAATTATCATGTTATTGGCATCAGTGATTTTATGGACGGTATTATGGAACACAGTGGGTGGATGGGAAGGGCTAGACACTCGCCTCCACCAGATTGATTCAAAAATGGCCGAATCCATGTTACATATTGGTCGAAAAGAACCAGGGGTACCTGCTCCTTTAATTATTTTCGGCTGGGTAATTACACTTACAGCTTATTGTGTAGTCAATCACTCTCAGTCCATGCGTTTATTAGCTGCTCGGTCTGAATGGGATTTAAAAACAGCTGCTTTACTAGCCAGCATTATTACTGCTGGATTAATGTGGTTTAACATCACCTTGGGAATTTTAGGAAAAGCTGTTCTTCCTGATCTTATAGTGCCCGACGAAATTTATCCTCGACTTGTTCAGCAATATCTAGGACCTGGGTTGGTAGGGATAGTTGTAGCTGGGGTTCTGGCCGGTGGAATTTCAACCTATGACTCAATTGGCTCTGCACTAGCAGCCGTTTTTACCAGAGACATCTATGCTAGATTTTTAATCAAAAATCGTAATGACACTCATTATCTTAATGTCGCTCGCTGGGCTACACCTTTAATAATAGCAGCTTCATCGATTTATATACCCTTTCTTCAGGAAGGAATGGTACGTTTTTATCTGAGAATTACCAGTGTGGCAGTCATACCCTTGTTTACTATGTATCTAATGGGTACTCTGACACCTGTAAACCGCAGGGCTGGTAATATTGGATTGTTATTTGGAATTAGTTATGGTGTCAGTTCACTGCTAGGAGATACCTGGGGATGGCCTCTACCTCTCTGGTGGACTAATACTTGGTGGGCCTATTTGTGGAGTCCCCTTGTCACCGCTATTTCAATGTTAGCGTTTAGTTTAATCTGGGGATGGGCTTCTGAAAAAGAGTTAACCGGTTTAACTTCAGGAATTCAAAGGCTTCACAGGTCGACAGACTCCCATTCAGTTCCAGTCCCCATCTCAGCAACCCAAGGTACCTGGTTGGAAGAAACAAGGCAATCACTTGGTCCGGTTTCTAAATACCCCTTCCCAGTTTCCAGTAAGGGATTACAATGGTACCTTCAACCTTCTATTTGGAGTGGGTTGTTTTTAGTGATCATTGCCTATCTAACACTTGTTGTACTTTGGTAATCCAGAATATTAAAGACCGTTTAAAAAATTTTGATTTAATCACATTCACTATCGTAAAACCCAAACATTTTCTCTTTATTTCTAGTTAAATACTGATAATGGCTAATTTTGATTGGATAATTTTAAGTTTGTATCTTTTCATAATTGCTTGGTCTGGAACAAAACTAGCCCGACACCAAACTAACACCGAAAACTACTTTATCGGGGGTCGTTCCATTCCATGGTGGGCTGTTGGCTTTTCCTTCTTTGGAACCTCAATCAGTACTGCTACTTTTATTGCTCTCCCGGGACAAGCTTATGGTGGTGATTGGAGGCCCCACTTAGCAAATTTAATGCTTCCAATCCTTGTCGTCTTCATCGCATTGGTTGTAATTCCCATTTACCGTAAACAAATCAAGATGAGTGCCTATGAATTCTTAGAAAACCGTTTCGGTTATGGTATCCGCTTCTATGCCTCACTTTTTTATTTAATTACTCGATTGTTTAGATCTGGTTTTGTGCTTTTCCTGATGGGAAAAGCTATTGGTGCTATGACCGAATGGGACCCCTATTGGATTATTCTCATTAGTGGATTAATCGCTCTTGTCTATACAATTGTAGGGGGATTAGAAGCAGTTATTTGGACTGATGTCCTTCAATCAGTAACACTATTTGGAGGAGGGCTCATTTGTCTATGGATTTTATGGTTTGGACCCGATGGAGGTGGTCAACTACTCCAGATTGCTCACGATTCAGATAAATTCAGATTAGCTGATTGGTCTTTAAACTTAGGTGAAATGTCAATTCTGGTTACTATTCTCTACGGTTTAGTCGGTGGTACTGATAGCTATGTTGTTCACCAGGACTGTGTACAAAAGTATCTTGCATCTAAAACCACTAAGCAAGCTCAAAAAGCCATTTGGTTGGGAGCAATTGGTTCTATTTTAACGTGGAATGTATTCATGCTTATTGGAAGTCTACTATATTCTTATTACTCACTTCATCCTAATGAGATACCAAGAGAGTTTGCCACTAGTGAGACTCAAGTATTTCCTTATTTTGTTGCCACCCACTTACCTAAAGGCGCCACTGGTTTTATCTTAGCAGGTATGTGTGCTGCTGCTATGTCCAGTCTTGATACCATGATTAATGGAATGTCTATGGTTACAGTTAGAGATCTTTTTCTTCATTTCAGACCCCAAACAAGCGATCAAATTCAACTGAAACTTGGAAGAATATTCTCATTGGGTTGGGGACTACTTGGAATTGCAGTAGGACTGCTTCTGTTGATGGGTGTAGAACAAGCTATGCAGTTCAGTTTTACCGTTTTTTCTATCTTAGGAGGAGGACTCCTTGGAGTGTTTCTCTTAGCTTTCTTTATCCCTAAAGCAAATACATTTGGAGTATATATAGGCTTAGGATTTGGTATTTTGATTTCAGTTTGGGCACTTCTTGACGAAATTTTCAGCAATATTGACCCTTCCCTTAAAATGGGTTTGTCCAACAAACTAATAGAAAACCTAAGCTTTCCTTTCCATCCCTGGACCACAATATTCTTTTCGAATCTAGCTTCTTTTTTTGTAGGTTGGGCAGCTAGTATTCTCTTATCAAAAATGATTAAAAAACATACAGTAAATTTAACTTAATGAAAGATCTAGTAGTTTAAAGGGTCAAATCTTTTTCTAAAATACTTCGACCAAGACTTGAAAAACTAAGGCATGAATTTATTTTATCGACGATTATTTAGTTTATAAAAACTTGAATTGAATACAACATAGCCCTGGGAATCGTTGAGTATATTTTAAAGATCCTTTGAAACTGAAATTGTACATAGTGGTTTTCAATCTTCATTAATTGAGATCATTCATTACCTAATATAAGAATGTTATTGCTTTCAAAGAAGGTTTTTCCTGATGATACACTATCTTAAAACTGTGGAGTGACTTTGAGAATAACGATCTCCATCCAAAAAGTCTTCTGAATTTTTAGTTCGAGTTATTCAACTGGTTATGTTGTTACGACATTTCATTTATAGACGGGAAAAAAAACTCTACAAACGGGACATCCAGCGAAGATTAGTGAGACCTTTTGAGTGGGGAACGGAGTTTTTAGACAATTACCATAACACTCGTGAGCCCTTTGAGTTTATTAAACGTCATAATCAAAGAGTTCTAGCAGATAGTAAATCTTACTTTGTTCCACCACCATGTCAGAATTCGGATTTTCAGTTTGACGGTTTCTGGTTAAAATTCCCTAGTGCAGTTCAAACCCCTTACCCAGAGAATAATATCGTTCATGCACGCTATTTCCCAAAAAGCGAAACAGCAGTAATAGTTTTACCTCAGTGGAATGGTGACGAACAAGCACATATTGGACTTTGTAAAGGTCTACAGCGATTTGGTATTGGTGCTCTTCGACTTAGCCTACCCTACCATGACCGGCGTCGGCCTAATGGTATCGAACGAGCAGATTACATGGTCAGCTCAAATATTGGACGCACTATCCAAGCAGTCCAGCAGGCAGTTCAGGATGTAAGTCGTTCTGCTGATTGGCTGTTCAGTCAAGGAATTCGTCAAATTGGTCTGTTGGGTTCTAGTATAGGCTCATGCGTCGGATGGCTTGTTTTTGCTCACGATCAACGTTTCAGACTTGCAGCTTTTAATCATGTTTCAAGTTACTTTGGTGATGTGGTTTGGAGAGGGATAACCACATCTCACATTCGTAAAACTCTAGAAAAAAATATGACCCAAGAAGACGTTCGTGAGGCATGGTTAACACTAAGTCCAAGTGCATATGTCTCAAAACTAAGAAATAATCGTAGACCTATGCTCATGCTATCAGCCCTTTATGATCTATCTTTTCCTCCAGATCTTTCACGTCAGATTTTTGATCAGGTTGATCGTGAAAAAATCAAAGTTCAGAAAGCCTTTCTACCCTGCGGGCACTATACCGGGGGTAGACCACCTTTTAGTTATCTGACAGGCTATCATCTCATCAATTTTTTTCGTAAAGAAAGAAAGGCTTTCCTCAGAAAACAGTTAGTAGAAAATCAGTAGCTGTTCGATCCTCTGATGTTTAATAACCAAATAAGCTATTTCTCTTAAATTTCAACCCAAAATCTAAACAAACTTTTAAATATTTTTCTATAGGGTTTTTGCTTTTTGTCGATCTATAGGTTTGTCGTCACCTTTGGAGTAATGACATCTGGCATTTTGTCGATAGGATAAACAGGTCGCCTGATTCGTTGAAATGGCAGTAGACGCATATTAGTTGGAGTGGGACCCGGAAGGTTCACTACAAAGAAACCCTTCATAATGTCGGCATAGCCTTGTCTAAAATTCATCATATTTTTAACACAAACAAACTTAGCTTGCTCCACATACATGCCCATTGAGTCATATTGCTCATGTGCCCATTCATAGGTTGGATAGGTAGTTACAAGAAGCTGGATACTTTCAATTTTTAAAACTACGGATGGACCCATAGAAACCTCTGTTCCTCCAAAAATTCCACCTTGATATCGAATTCGACCATCCGACCGATTCATAATTGTAGCTTTAGTTTTCAGAGGCTGCCCCCAACGAGAATCAATCCGATGGCCAACCTCTATTTGAATTTTAGATCCAATAGCGTGTCCTCTACACATGTGTACTGTTTCTGGATCAACCACCGTAGCTAAAGTTGATTCCATTATCTTGAGCTCTAAAAGACGCTTGACCAATGTAATGCCATCCCCTGCTGCTCCACCCCCGGTAGTATCAGCAGTGTCTAACAATAGAATTGGTCCACCCTCAATTTCTTGCCCAAGTCTAACTGCATTCTCTACTTCTAAAATCTCAACTTCATAAGATTTTCGGTCATTCCAATGCTGGCTAGCTAACTTATTTGCACATCGCTTTGCCTCAGCTTTGTCGTTGTTGGTTATTACTACTGCACTGCAGCCCAGCTCAGGAACATCAATATAAGAACCCACATTAAAAACTGAAGCAGAGAGAACCTTTAAATGAGTTTGTTCAATCTGATCGGCTTCTTTGCGGAGTTTAGCAAAGGGACCATTCCCCTCGGTTGAAGCATGAAAACTAGTGAGGAGTAGGGGTAACTGGGCCAGAGCAACAACAGGATTAATTTGACCGCGGACAGTCTGCATTAATAACTTAGCGGCTTTCTCACCAGTTTTAAAAGCGTCAGAATGAGGATAAGTACGGTAGCCTATGATGAGATTAGAAGCTTGAACCATCTCTTGAGTTACATTTCCATGCAAATCAAGAGTTATTGCTAATGGTGCCTCAGATCCAATGACTTTGCGGATTGACTGTGCTAAATCACCTTCAGGATCATCTTTGCTTTGCACACACATTGAACCATGATTTGAAATAAGAATTCCTTGAATGCTGGGGTTATGTTCTAGCCGATTAAGTATTTGATCTTTTAAATACGTATAACATTTATCAGATAAAGGATTGGCAGAATTCGCTCGTGCGGCAATTAATGGAACAACTTCAACCTCTTGATCCCCAAGAAGAACAGAAAGAAATCCCCCGATCTCTGTATCTGAACTATCCAAGCGTAAAAGATCTTCTCCTTCAAGGAGATAGCCTGTATTACTGAAAAACTCTAGTTCTGAAAATCCAGGAACAAAATGGTTGGATTCGGATGAAACCTGGGCAATAGCTATGCGAAAACTCATTTAGCCCATCCATAGGCCGCCATTAATCTCAATAACTTGACCAGTTATAAAAGACGATGCATCACTTGAAAGGAAAATAACAGCCGAAGCACATTCTTCTGGCTGACCATTGCGTTTGAGAGGTGTTTGCTGAGCCAAACTTTCCAAGCCTGCTTGAGTACTAAGCCTATTGTGAAGATCTGTCAAAATCACACCTGGTGCAATTGCATTTACTCGCACCGTGGGAGCTAATTCTCTAGCCATACTGCGAGTCAGACTTAAAATTGCCCCTTTAGCTGCAGCATAAACAGAAACACCTCCAGCACCACCATTATGGGCTGAAATGGAAGCGGTGTTGATCACTGCAGGAAGTCTTCCCTTTAGCAGCAACGGGAGAGCATCCCGAGTTACATACAGGGTACTATGTAAATTAACTCGCAAAACTGTTTCAATCCAGTTATTGCTTGCCTGCAGCAAAGAACTTCGGTTTACCATATCACCAGCATTATTGACTAGAATATCTAGGTGCTCCCATTTTCCCTTGACGTGGTCAATCAATTCTTTAGATCCATTAGAATCACTCAGGTCTGCTGAAACAGACCAACTCTGCCCTCCCATGTTAATAATTTCTTTAACAACCTCCTCAGCTTTTTTTTTAGACCGGTGGTAATGTACTGCAACTGCTGCACCACTCTGTGCCAAGGCTAATGCTACCGCCCTTCCAATACCTCGACTAGCACCGGTTACTAAGGCACATTTTCCACAAAGTCCAAAGTTTTGTTTCAAATATTCCGTCATTTTTCTGCTCCGTCAAGCCTATAGAATTTGATTGCGTTCCCTCCAAATATTGCCGTTTCAACTTTAGTACTTAGATGGCATGAAACAGTCTTTTTTATGACTTCAATACTACTTTTATAGTCGCTGGATGTTAAACAAACTGGCCAGTCGCTGCCAAACATCAATCGATCTTCACCAAAGCACCTAAGAAGATGACTGACAAATGGTTGGACCTGTTTGGATATATCAATTGAGGGATTAGCACGAGGGAACATTCCAGACAGTTTGCAGTGAAGTCCCGGGTATTTGGCAATCTCAGTAATATGAGTTTTCCAAGGCTGAAGACAATTATCCTGAATGTTTGGTTTCGCTAAATGATCTATAACACCTAAAAGGTCTGGTATTTTTGTCAGCATCTCAATAACCGAAGGTAAATGCTGAGGCCAAACAATTAAATCTAAAGGGATCTTTTTTTTAGCAATCTCTTGTAAGCTTCTCAGAACTGACGGACGGACCAACCAGCGAATATCATCAATCAGTTCTACGGCTGGGCGAATTCCTACAAAACCAGAATATTTGCAATATTGTTCTAATTGATCTGGAAAGTGAACACTTTCCAGATCCAACCAACCAACAACACCAGCAATGAAAAAGTTATCCTTAGCCAAGGCTAACAAAAAATCAGTTTCTTCTAACGTTGGTGAGGCTTGTACAGCAATGGTTTGATCAATATTATTTTCTCTGAGAAGAGGTTTTAAATTTTCTGGTAAATAGTCACGATACACTACGGAATTACTTTTATCCATCCAAGGATAATCAAAATGCCTGTGCAACCAAAAGTGTTGGTGGCTATCAATTCGCATAGAGGAATCTATGGTTGTTGTAAATAGCTGCCCAAAGCTTGCCCAATTCTTTCTTAAGAAAACTTAACGTCGTGAATTACGTCCCCTTTTTGCATAGGGGCCAACATCCGGGTCATCATCAACCCAGAAATTACGACTCATTAGATATTTAGTCTCAACTTCAACATCCCTCAGATGAACTAATGTGGAAAGGGCTGGATCACGATGTGTTAGTGTAACTTCAAGAAAATTTTCCCCCTTTTTGAACCAGTGTTGTCGCTCTAATTTAAATACAAACCAATACCCACTAGCACGTTTACATGGGGCATACATTTTGTACATTTGATTGATCCGTTTCAAAGAGGATTCGGGAAGGATTTTTCCGTTTAGCCGGAATTGTAACGGCTCCCGTTCATTTACTCCAATGCGCAACCTTAGTAGGACTTCATCAACTAAACCCTCTTGATCCCAAAGCATTAAGTCATCAGCAATTGTGACATTGACTTTGACCGTCTGGTTCGGTTTTAGTTCAATTGGCAATGTAGGCTTTCCCTCGGAAGGAGCCTGTCTAGAGTCCCCTTTGGTCAACACACTATAAAACTTACTCTTAGAGGCCATAATTTCGGGATGATTGACTTCCCGTAACTGCTCATAAAAGTCAGCCCGATAAGGCCAGTTAGCTCCAGCAAACCATTGCGTTAGATAAAGGCCATCAAGACCCTGTTGCCAGTAGTTTGAAGCTGCAGCTCTTATAATTTCGATAGTAGCACTTAATAATCGATCAGAGCTTACAATACTATTAAGAGCTCCAAAAACTCGGCAGTCAGACCCTTTGGCAATTTCAATCATTGGTTTAAAATCTGCCATTGAATCAACCCTAGCCCAGTGTGTCTCTCCTACCAAAACATCAACGATTCCTTGTGAGATCCACTCTTGATAATCAAATCCTAATTCATAGCCAGTTTTTAGATCCGCAGGTACACGAAGCACTAGTTCACAATCCGGATTATTATTTTTTAGGATCTCATAAACTTTCTTAATCCATTGTGTCATTATTCCTCGCCCCTCTGTAACTTCCATAGGATGGAAAAATGCTACGACACGACTAAGATAGTTTAGCTGTAGTTCAAATCCATCAATTGGGTAATTCTTAGCAACTTCTTCAATTAGTTTTAGTCGTTCATTCCTCACTTCTTCATGCTTAAAATCAAGATTTGTCTTACCGGGAAAATTAGGCAGATCTCCCCTAGCCCCAATCTCTAGGTGTTTGTTCTGAAAACGAAAATTTGAACTCCTAACATCTTCTTCAACTGATGATCCTCGGTTTCCTTGATTGACCAATAAAGTGGGATAAAGCAGCATTCCCTTGGCATGGGCCCGTTCACAGGCTACACGTAAAGGATCAATTCCTTGGTCTATGGCACCCCTAACATTTTGATATGCACGATGAAATACCTTATGGCTCCATTTCTTTACTGGATCACCCCAAACTTCACTAACTTTAGTGTCATGAAAAACCGTTCGACCATCCCCAAGGCCAAGACATAGAGCCTCCACAGACGTTCCAACAAGTTCATCAACTGGAGCCTCAAACTGGCGCTTAGACATGGGAGGTTCATAATGATAGACCAAGTCATGACGGCTATCATTAAAGTACATAATCCTGGGTTTATTTTTTGCTGACTTCTTTTTCCACGTAGAACCCATAGAGGATATGATGTTACTTTTCGAACTTGCTAGAGTAGGAACTGCACCTAGCGCTACAGCACTTTTCACAAAATCTCGCCTGATCATGGAAATTCTCCTTTTTTATAGATTAAGGATTTTTTAGTTAAGAATATCTATCTATTCAAAAAATACCCTCATCTCGAGGTGAAGCTATGTCAACCCAAAACCGGTTTCTCATTCATCACTACTGCTGAATCATTTTTTGGTCAACCTTTAAATTATTTGTTACAGAAAATACACCACTAACACCACTGGCTTTAAGACCAGCTAGATTCTTATCCTGTGCACTATTAACCAATCCAATTAAAATAACGTTTCCATGTTTTACGATAATATGAATGGGGTAAACACCTAAAGGCTCTTGACTAAAATAGAGGTGCTTTTGCACATGCTGGGAAAATATTTGCCATATCTCACCACCTAAACCGTAACCAGACAACTCTTGACTACGATAAATTGCATCAAAAATAGACATTCTAATTCTGTTGTCATTGGTGGAGACAGGAAGTAGTTCAATTTGATTATCAACTTTATTTATACCTTTAATATAGCTTATTTCACGTTCTGCAACTTTCTTTAAATTAGGCTGATAGACATAGCCCCCTAATGTAACTTCATCATCTTCAAATTGAAAGACTAGATGGTCAAACATACCGTAATAAGGCAATGTTTCTAGTGTTTCCCTGATATTACTAGATATTGTTTCTCTACTCCTGTCTTGAGAAAACTTTTTATCCATACTCATTATCAATAACAAGAATATTCCAATCCCTAAAACTTTAATTTGTTCTATTCTCATCGATTATTGCTCCATTTAGTCTTTCCCCACGGTCGCCAACGCATAGCTTGAAGCGTAAAACCTCTCCCAGTTGGTTGTCCATTTAATCCTAGTTTTCCGTCCCCTGCAACAGTAATGATGGTTCCATCGTTTCCAGCAACAGAACTCCCATAACCATGTCCTTTCATCAAAATGTACACTTCGGGTGACCAACTTTTGCCCATGTCCCAGCTAATTCGGGCACGAACATCACCTCCTTCAGCATAAGGATAACGATTATCATAGGTCGCTACTATCCCTCCCCCGGGAAGCAATGACAAGGTAGCGTGGGCCTGCCCATAGACTCTGGTTAAGGGCCTGAAATTAAACCAGCTACGACCCCCATCAATAGAATCAGCTAGCTGAACGGTCTTACCTCCTAGGCGAGAATGAGGAATACCACGGATTGCTGCCAGCACTTGTAATCCTCCCAAAGAAACTAGTCCCGTTTCAGCGGCGGTATCTGGCATTAAGGAGATTTTTGACCAAGTAAGACCTTGGTCTTTACTCTGAAAAAAAACTTGAGCGGATCGACCGGGAAGTTCTGATGGCCACTCCGGATCATAAGCGTCAAGCGCAACTAACAAGTTCCCGTCCCCTAATGCAACAATAGAATTACCATCACCAGTTAGAGCTTTATAAGGATGTGGCGGTACCAGCGGTTCACTACTTTCCCAATGTTTTCCTCCATCACTAGAACGTGAGATAACTAAAGAATAAAGTTTATGCTTACCTGCTGAAACTGCTGGATTCGTTACCAATTTGGAAGTCAAAGGTGGTAATCCACTAGCTTGGTGACAGACATAAATATAGAAATGGTTTCCTCCAAAAGCCTGTGCTGAAACTGGCTCCTGTTGGGTATTAGGTAAGCCTTCTATACGTCTGCCAGTCCACGTTTTACCATCATCATTAGACCGATAAAGATACGTTCCAAATCCAGCATACAAAATTCCGTTTCTTGTTCTAATTACCCTACCATCAAGTCTCCAAGTGGACTGTGGAACAGGAAGTCTCATTCGTCTTGCAGGCAGTGTTCCAATTTCCTTATAGACTATTTTAAAATTCCCCTTTGTACCTGCATTCATTCCTGGTCTTAGATAGGGTTCCGCTTCAGCAACAACAACTGGATAATCCAGTGAGGGATCAAATTGACTGTTGACCCATTCCTTCTGAGCAATTAATAGATTCGGAAAAAGAAATATAGTCATAATGTGTACGATGTATTTTTTAAAAAACATAGTTTTAGAACCCTCTTCTATTAAATAAACTAACATCCAACACAAGTAGACTAACAAAAATGTAGATATAGATTCAAAGTCAGCAAAATAAACATAAGAAATTCCAAGAACTTAATCTTCTCTAGTAGAAAGATGGGATTTTTAGTCTTAAAAAAGAGAATGTCTATCAGGACGGTTTATCCTCACAGACAAAAGATTATCATAGCCATTAGGACCATCCTTCCAATATCACTTGTTGGAGAACTTGTGTTAAATGTACCAAGCTATAAGTTTTATTTTCTGGTACCATCAAATCAATGCAGACTAAGGATCGTGTTTTCCTCAAAACCTTTATCCCTTCGAACCTGATAGGATCATGACAGATTCAAATAATTCTTTATCATTAAAAAACTCTAAAAACAAACTGCATCTAATTTTACTCTTTGCTGGAGTAGCTCTTTTAATTGTTTTTCTTCATTTCCGAACAGAGGTAAATCTGAGAGGTGAAATACCCCCTCACTCTGATTCACTCGTTTATCAAAATAAGGCGCTCTTTGATATCCATCATTGGCAAAAAGGGGAATTTTCCTGGAGCCAATTTCTTTTTTCAGATGGAGAGAAGACAAATGGGGGGCAGACAAAATTCATTACTTTACCACCACTTCACAAATGGAGCCTGCAATTAGGCTATTTGGTTTTTGGAATTAATAATTCCTCACCCTACATTATTTCTGGCCTTTGGCTAGCCCTAGGGGCACTGGGTATTTTCTTAATTGTTTTTCAGCTCACCGCTGATTATAAACTGGCTTTTGCCTCTGGTCTGCTATTAA
>JAKUNG010000015.1 GCA_022452285.1 Terriglobia bacterium
GTTCCAAATCGATGTTCCAAATATTCATACGCTGAACGCACATGGCCTTTTCGAAAATATGGCATAAATAGAAAATACGCCACCATAGCAGGAATAAAGAAAAAAAAGTGAGCAGGCATGTACCGCCAATCTTTTTCAAAAGTGAATCCAGGGATTGCTAAAAATGTCATTGAGCTGATGATCGTTGCCATTAGAGAAACGCCAACAACCCATCCAGGCATGCTTCGACTAGCCAAAAAATATGCATCTGCCGAATTGTTCCGACGGGCTGAATAAACACCAATACCGATCATGATGCTAAGGTTTATTGCTATCGCAAGAAGGTCTGGCCATCTTAATAGTTGTTCACTTATCATGAGCCTCTGTTTCTAAAAATTTAAAAGATCTGAATATTTTCCTGTATACATTTCAAATTTTAAATTAACTGTCGTTAGAGCTACTTAGCGGAGAAGATCTTGAGTTTTAGTAATCAACTCGAATCGCATTATAGCCTAATTTAAAATGATTAAAAAATAGGAGCTTTGTTAGTCGGCATATGTTGAAACTTTGAAGTTAGTATTTATAAATCTTGAAGTCCTATGTTTTTGTGTTTTAAAAAGTAATTTGTAGTTATTCCTCATCCTGTCGGAAAGCTGTCTTTCCGAGTCTTTGATTAAAATAATTTAAAAGAAAAAATGCAATCGACCATTGAAATAAACAAGTCATGATGCTATAGGGCTTAAAAGGATCAAAGGATTCGTTTGCAGTATAGGTTGTGGCTGACAACAAAAACCACCAAAAGAGCAAAATGATAGCGCCTAGTGGAACAAAGTACTTGATAAGAACATCCCAATACGCACCTAATTTAATGTCAAGGTTGTTCATTAAAATCTCTTCATTACGAAGAGTTGGACAACCACAAGATACGGCCGCATACGCAATAAAAGAGCCAGAGATTACTAAGGCGATACCCCACACGAAATCCTGATTAGCGAAAAAGGTAAGACTGTGAGCTGAAGGTATTCCAAGGAGAAAACAAATTACTCCTACAAGAAGTAGTGCAAACCTCCTAGTGACTCCCCTGTCTATTAAGATTCGGGTTTGGAGTTCTAACATTGAGATCAAGGAACTAAATCCAGCTATCGACAGTCCAAAGAAAAAAAGAATTGCGAATAATGGTCCAAACTCCATCTTGGCAAATAACTGAGGAATCCAGATTAATGTCAGACCTGTTGATGCGGGTCCGCTGGAACGAAGAACATTAAGGATTTCAGGTTGACTCATTCCCATGTCTGTTTTCAGTATTGAAAAGACGCTACCAAATATAACAATCCCAGCAATTAAAGACACAATATTGTTTCCAGTACCTGTGATCAAAGCATTTTTAACAATAGGTTGCTGTTTGTCCATATAGGTAGCGTATGTCAACAATAAGCCCCATCCAGCTCCGGTATCCCATGCATTTTGGGTTAGAGCTTCTAACCAAATTTGCGCATCCATAAGTTGGATCCATTCGGGGGTAAATAAGTATTTAATACCAATGAAGGAGGAGGGAAGTGTGAGTGTGTGTACAAGGGCAAGAAAAAGGATTCCTAATAAAATTGGAATCATCCGGGAGTTAAGCTTTTCAATAGAAGAAACACCCTTCCAGATTGCTCCGATCCCCAACATTAATGCTGCTGCATGGAATACAGAAGGCCAAGCTGAAGACTGAAAAGAATTCCAAATAGAAAAAGCCTCATTGCTAGATACAGGAAGTGGTCCTGTGAGCATTTTGAAAAAATAGAAAAAGCACCAACCAACGACGACAGCATAATAAAAGGTGATACCAGCCGATACAAAAGCAATGAATCCACCCATCCAGGCCTTTTTTTTACCAGTTAAAGATGTGAATGTTCCAATTGCTCCACTTCTACTTTTACGCCCTAATGCATATTCCGCAATAATTAATGGAATACTCCAGATAAACAGAAATAGGAGCCAACTGATAAGAAAGGCTCCCGATCCAAGATGCCCTCCATTTTGGGCAAGGATTCGTGGAAATCTCCAAATATTACCAGTTCCGATGGCAACTCCAAGCGTACTAAATAAAAATCCCGACCTTGAACTGAAGGATGGCCGATTGTTTTTGTTACTTTCCAGATTCATTAATTAGTATATGTTGATTAACAACAGTATTAAATAGATGGTGACGAAGCAAACTGTTTCAGGATGTCTTTCTGTTTACGAAGTTAATGCGAAGTAGTTACAAAATAATATTTTGAGAGGCCTTTACATAGTGTATCTTTAATTCATGGACGCACTTATTTAAAAGTTCTGATTCCTCAGCATCTAGATTGCCCTTAGTTTTTTTCTGAAGAACTTCGAGGATATCTATAAATTCTTTGGCTGCAGTAATATTCTTTTCAGTTTTATTTGTGGCAGGATTTGGAGCTAAACCCATTTGAAGGAATGCAGTAGTTGCCAAAAAATTGATAAGAGAAGGGAAGGGTTCAAGTTGCTTATGATGAATGGCGGCATCAGAGTTGTTTTGCTCGTCTGGTTGCTGAGGATAAGGTTCATTGGAGGGTTCTTTTGGAGGTTCTGACTCGTTCGAGTCATCTCTTAGGTCCCCTGCCTCATTGAATTTTCGTCGATCCTGAACTTTAAAATCAGAGGATTCATTTGACATGGCATACCTTTATGTTTGAATTAACATTAATGAACTGCAAAGAAATTATAACATATGAACTAATTGCTAACTATTTTAGTGGCTTTCTTCGAGAGATTTATAAGAGGTTAGGTTCTAACTAATACCAGCAGCTTTTTTTTGAATATGGTTTGTATTTATTGACATGATATTCAGGTTCCTTTAAATTTTCAGCTTAAACTAGCAAACTATTAAAATAACTTCTTCTAGTGAAATTGGAATGTATATGAAACCAACTCTTAATGCATTATTAATTCATGCCGATGATAAACCAGGTGTGTTACACAAGGTGACAAAGAGGATTGCTGAAAGAGGTGCTAATATTAGCTCCGTGGAAATTGTTGGTCACCAAGGGGATACAGCAACTTTATATTTAGAAATTACTGACTTTAATGGTGATTTCAGTGCTCTCATTGAGGAATTAGGGGGAGTTAGTAATGTTACAAAGGTCGAATCATTTGATCCTTTATTAAAAGTATATGGCAAAAGAATAATCATTATTGGTGGAGGTGCACAAATAGGTCAAGTGGCTCTAGGAGCAATTAGTGAGGCAGATCGCCATAACCTGAGAGGGGAACGAATCTCTGTTGATACTATACCGTTGGTGGAAGAAAAAAATCTGGCTTCCGCAGTTAGAGCTGTCGCATTTCTGCCAAGGGCGAAGGTTCTTGTTATGGCTGGAGCCATTATGGGTGGAGAAATTACTAATGCTGTTAAGGAAATTAAACAGGATGGTATTACTGTTATTTCTTTGAATATGGCAGGTAGTGTACCTCAGGAAGCCGATTTGGTAGTCAGTGACCCTGTGCAGGCAGGGGTGATGGCTGTAATGGCTGTGGCTGACACTGCTCAATTTGACATAACCCTACAAAGGTCACGACAGTACTGATCTATTTAATCCATTTTAGGTTTTGGACCATAATGAATAAAAGAGGGAATTAAGTGTCCAGCTGTTATTCCTCCGTCAACAGAAATCACCTGACCTGTAATCCAATCTGTATCCTTACTTGCTAGGAAGACGGCGGTCCGTGCAACATCTTTGGGTTCTCCAAAACGTCCAAGCGGTGTAAATTGCATCCAAGCTTTATAAAGTACAGAATCAGGTTCGGGAGGTGGGTCTTTTGGGACAGGAACGGCACCAGGTGCAATGCAGTTAATTTGGATGTTGAATTCTGATAAGTCAAAGGCTGCACCTCTCGTAAGATTTATGATTCCTGCTTTAGTTGCTTCGTAGAGAGAACAGTGGTGAGTCCCACCTAGTCCATGAACTGAAGACATGGTAACTATTTTCCCCGATTTTTGTGGAGCCATTAATTTTGCGCCTTCTCGGACTGTTAGATAAGTCCCAACTAGATTTGTATCTATTACCTTTTTGAAGTCTGATACTGTTGTTTTTAATATGGGTTTTGATGCTCCACCACGGCCTGCATTAGCTACAACTATGTCCAAGTGGCCAAATGTATCGATAACCGTTTTATACATTAATTCTATTTCTGCCTCTTTTGAAATATCTGCTCTTATTACCTCAGCTTGACGCCCGTTTTTTCGGACCTGGTTAGCAGTTCTTTCCGCCTCTTGCTTGTCACTGTTATAAACTACAATACAATCTGCTCCTTCAGATGAAAATTCCTGACATATAGCAGCTCCTAAACCTCCGGATGCGCCAGTGATAAGCGCAATTTTATTTTTTAGTCTCATTTTAATCTCCTGAATTAGGGCTTTATTAACTAGAGCGTGCTAAATCGATTATGTTAGTCCAACCCAAGTAGGCTCTGAAAATTCCTCCCAATGATTTCTGATAAGATTGAACTCCTCCTCGCTCATGAGTCCATCCTGAAGACTATCTGAATTTTCCCTCCAGCGCCCATTTGTCAGTGTTCCAACAATTGCTGTATGAACTCCAGGAACGCTTAAGGTAAACCTTAATGCTGTTTTTACTGAATGCTTTAACCCCTTTTTCATAAAGGGGTACTTTAAAATCTTAAGACGGCGCCAATAGGTGTGGTGATATTCAAGGGGAGGTAGAGTAGAGAATCTCCATGCGACATTAGCAATTGGTCTTTTAGCGATTACGCCCAGATTGTTTTCTTTGGCTAAGGATAATGCAGTGTCTATACCAGATTGATCTGCAATGCTAATTGATGTTTGGAGGCAGTCAAAGCCACCACAGGTGGCCGCAAAAATGGCTTCTTGATTATCCCCACTATATCCAATATATCGTGTATAGCCCCTATCAACAGCTCTTTGAAGAGTTTCGATCACTTCTCCTTGTAGTAAAATTTCATTTTTGCAGGAATGCAGTTGAACCAGATCTAAATAATCGGTCTTAAGTCTGATCAAGCTTCGTTGAATGCTTTCCAATAGGGATTTAGGTCGCCAATCTTCTTCAGGCATACCCTCTGAGGAAGATTGGCGACCTAATGGATGGCCACATTTTGAGAAGAGGTAAAGTTCTTTTCTCCGATGCGAAACCGCCTTACCGATCAATTCTTCACTATTACCGTAGCATTCTGCTGTATCAATGACGTTTAAACCCTCATCTATGGAAGAGTTCAACAAGGTAGAGACGTTTTCATTTGATTCAGCTGTCGCTTCTAGGCCTATTTCGGCTCCGCCATAACCCAATACATTAACTTGCATGTCTGTTTTACCTAATTTCCTTTGTTCCATTGAAACCCCCCGGTTGAGCTCTGGCTATATATGTATTGTTTCAGGTTAACATAATATATGTTATCAGACGCTAGTAATCCCTTCAATAATCCCAAAAAAATAAATAGAATTCCTTTATGGTGTTTTTCCAAATAGTTATAATCAAAGATTATAGTATTATATGAACGAATATTTTATCAAATATCGAAGAAACATTCTAAAAGTACTGTGAAAACCCTTAAATTTGCTATCTTTTTTGAGATTGGTGGTTCATTTCTATTAGGCCTTATAGTGTTTAGTACCATCCTTTTGACTAATGAGATTACTAGGCGGTTATTTGAAACCCTCGTTCAGGAAAGTCTAACGTTTAATGAAGTCGGAATGCTTTTTATTTGCATTCTACCTAATATTTTTCTTTTTTCAATTCCAATGGCAACCCTACTTGGTATTCTTGTCTGTTTTGGAAGGCTTTCGGCCGATAATGAAATCACAGCGATTAGATCTTCCGGAATAAGTATAAGAAGGCTTCTAATTCCTGTTCTTTTGTTTGCAATCCCCATAAGTCTAATCGCTTTTTTAAACTCTAATTTCGTGTTACCAAACTCCAATCATTATTTGTCCGGTGTTATGAACCAAGTAGCATTTAAATCGTTAAATTCAGCATTACAAGTAGGAGTATTTGAAGAGAGGTTTCCGAAAAGAGTTTTGTATATCCAGGATTCATCACCAAACAAAAGGACCTGGAATGGGATCTTTCATGCCGATTTGTCAAATTCGGAAAAACCAATAATAACTCTAGCTAAGCGAGGACATTTGATAAATGACTTTCAGAACAAGAAATTGATTCTGAATCTATCTCATGGAGCCTCTTATGAAACGGTTCCGCAGGCGAAGGGGGCTGTAAGGGTCATTTCATTTGACCGAACGACTATGCCACTTTATGCCATGGAAAAACCAAGGGTCACAAAAGAACCAGACAAAAAACTATCAGAAATCGACTCACTTAAGCTCTATTCGAGTCTTTATTCTGGAATTACTAACGGTGAAAAAGGTAAAACTGATTTGAGAAAAGTTTCTATAGAATTTCACCGAAGACTTGCCCTTTCAGGGGTAGTAATTGTTTTTGCTATGCTAGGTCTTCCTTTGGGTGTTGTAACTAGACAGGGTGGAAAGTCTTTGGGATTCATCATTAGTTTAGGAATATTTCTTGGTTATTTTATTCTATTTTCCCAAGGATTAAGTTTAGCCGAGGCTGGTCAGATACCATCATATTTAGGCCCTTGGCTGGCCAATATAGCCTCCTTAATTTTTGGTTGTTTTTTGCTTTATTACGCGGATAAACGCAGATCTACTGGGGTGCTCAGTGTTCTATTTTCTAAATTACTTCGTTTGTGTAAAGTTGAAAAAATAAACAACACGGTTATAAAAACTAAAAAACCCACAGGTACTCCTAAGTTTTTTGGAAGAAGGCGGAGAATAAGATCTTCTATACCTACAATCCTTGATTTATATCTGATTAAAGGTTTTCTTAATATTTTTTTATTGGTAGTTACGTCATTTCTACTCATTTTCATAGTATTTACATTTTTTGAACTTCTGAGTGACATAATAAAACACTCTATTGAACCACTGATCGTACTCAATTATTTTCTGTTTTTAATTCCACATATGTTAATAGTAATGGTTCCCTTTAGCGTTCTGGTGGCAATTTTGGTTCAGTTTAGTTTGCTAACTAGAACCTCTCAAATTGATGCAATGAAATCGTCGGGTATTAGTCTTTATAGGGTTTCATCTACCATTTTTCTTCTCGCCTTATTAATAAGTATGTTCTTGTTTGGGCTCCAAGAATATGTTTCCCCTGTAGCCAATCAAAAACAAGATGATTTACGACGCATGATTAAAGGTCGAAGTCCTCAAACCAAGCGACCTGTAAAACAATGGATGTTGGGAGAAAAGGATCGAATTTTTCATTATAATTTTTTCGATGATAATAAGAACGTTTTTAGCCAGATTTCATTATTTAATCTTGAGGAAAATAGTTTTTCTCTTAAACAACTCGTCTTTGCTGAGAATGCTTATTGGGACAATGTGTCTATGGGGTGGATTTTTGAAAAAGGATGGTCTCAAGGATTTAAGAATGGAAAACCCGTTAGTAACCAGTTTGAACTGATTAAGAGCAAACCGATTGTGGATATTACTGAAAAACCGATTTACTTCAAAAAAGAGGTTAGGTCTTCATCTCAAATGAGTTATTTTGATTTAAAATCTTACATTGGAGACCTTAAGCAAAGTGGGTTTAATGTTGTCCGACTTTCAGTCGCATTACATAGAAAGCTATCCTTTCCATTAGTGGCATTGACAATGGCTATGATTGCTATTCCTTTTGCCTTATCAACAGGCCGAAGAGGTTCTCTTTATGGAGTAGGACTGAGTGTTCTCATTGGAATTAGTTATTGGGTTCTACAGGGATTCTTTGAACAGTTAGGTAGTGCTGGGCGGTTGGAACCGTTTTTAGCCGCTTGGGCACCAAATCTCATCTTTGGTGGAGGAGGAATATATTTACTCTTTAATATACGCACATGATGACACTTGAATAGGCAAAATTATTAGGTCCCTTCATCCCATGACTCGAGATAAGTTCTCTGTTCTGTGGTTAACTCGTCAATTTTACATCCCATTGAAAAAAGTTTAAGCCTTGCAATTTCTTTATCAATTTCAAAAGGTACAGGAATAACTTTGCTGGAAAGTTTTGCGTGATTACTGGTTAAGTATTCAGCCGACAGGGCCTGGTTTGCAAAACTCATATCCATCACTGATGCGGGATGGCCTTCTGCACTTGACAAATTAATTAGTCGTCCCTCCCCCAAAAGAAAAACTTTTCGGCCATTCTTTAGTGAATACTGTTCAACGTATTCACGGGCGGGCTCGTGGGTTTCACTTAACTCCTCTAGTGCGGGAATATCGATTTCAACATTAAAATGACCTGAATTACAGATGACTGCCCCATCTTTCATTTCACTAAAATGTTCCGATCGGAGAACTCCTTTGTTACCCGTTACTGTAATGAAGATGTCTCCTATTTTTGCAGCCTCTGACATGGGCATTACCTGAAAACCATCCATGACAGCTTCAATTGCTCTAGTGGGGTCTACCTCCGTAACAATGACCTTTGCACCTAATCCTCTAGCTCTATTGGCCACGCCTCTACCGCACCAGCCATAGCCTATAACAACAACATTCAGTCCTGCTAATAAAAGATTAGTAGCTCTAATAATACCATCCAATGTTGATTGTCCGGTTCCGTAACGATTGTCGAACAAGTGTTTAGTATCAGCATCGTTTACTGAGATGATAGGAAATTTTAATACCCCTTCTTTAGCCATACTCCGCAAACGAATGACTCCTGTAGTAGTTTCTTCTGTGCCACCAATAATTTCGCTAAGGAGCTCTGTCCTTTTTGAGTGAATAGTTGAAACTAAATCAGCTCCATCATCCATGCTAATTTGAGGTTTGTGATCTAATGCAGAAGTGATATGAGAATAATAAGTAGAGTTATCCTCGCCTTTGATTGCATAAACAGCAATACCATAATCTTTTACCAAAGAAGCAGCTACATCGTCCTGCGTACTAAGAGGGTTTGATGCGCATAAGATAACGTTTGCTCCCCCATCACGCATTGCTATCATTAAATTTGCAGTCTCTGTAGTTACGTGCAAACAAGCAGAGATTCGAAGGTTCTGCAGAGGCTTTTCTTGCAGAAATCGTTTTCGAATTTGTTCGAGAACAGGCATTGAACGGCCAGCCCATAAAATCCTTTTTTTGCCTTTAGGCGCTAAACTAAGATCCTTAACATCATGTTTCGGCAAGGAATTATTAGTCATTAAATAGACCTCCTATTAAGTGAACAAGCATCTTAGGGATCAGGAAGTTAGCATATTATGTTTGTTGTCGTCAAATTTCATATTGAGAAAGAATAATTTGTCAGACCCCGTTTATTAAAAATATGAGCGACTTATTTAACTTAATTGTTCAAATATAGCTGCAACTCCCATTCCTCCACCAACACACATACTTACGAGTCCATATTGAATATTTTGTTTTTTCATTTCATGCAAGAGTGTTATTGTCAGTCTTGTGCCTGTGCACCCTAAGGGATGTCCTAAAGCTATTGCTCCCCCATTCACATTAATCTTGTTTGGATCCAGGCTTAGTTTATTTATAACTGTTAAAGCCTGAACAGCAAAAGCTTCATTTAGCTCAATCAAACCAATACTAGATTTGTCTAAACCAGCATTTGCTAAAACTTTTGGAATAGCCATTATAGGCCCGATTCCCATTTCTTCTGGTTTAACTCCAACAGTAGTGAAGCTAACAAAACGACCTAAAATTTTCCATTCTTGTTCGATAGCCTTCTCTTTTGATGTTACCACTACTGCTGCTGCTCCATCACTAAGTTGGGCAGCGTTACCTGCAGTTACAGTTCCCTTCTTATCAAAAACTGGCAAAAGTTTCTTAAGAGTGTCGATATTGGTATCAATTCGGGGACACTCGTCTATTTCAAATTTTGATTTTAAGGAGTAGGTGTCACCATTAGGACGAATACCAGCTACAGGAATTTCAAGTGGAATGATCTCATCCTTAAACCGGCTTGTTTTAATTGCATGGAGAGACTTTTGATGACTTTGATACGCAAAGAGATCCTGGTCACTCCGACTAATTGAATACTTCCTTCCCAAGTTTTCTGCGGTCAACCCCATGTTGAGATACACATCTGGATATGAATCTACAAGATAAGGATTAGGAGAAAAGGTTTCTCCACCTAGTGGAACTAAGCTCATGCTTTCAGTTCCACCAGCAATAATAACGTCAGCACAGCCACAGCGAATTTGATTAGCAGCAAAAGCAATAGATTGGAGACCAGAGGCACAAAACCTATTGATAGTAAGACCTGGAACGGTAACAGGAAGTCCGGACCTTAAGCTAGCAATTCGGGCTACATTCATGCCTTGGGGACCTTCAGGCATAGCACACCCAATAATAACATCATCAATTTGATAAGTTTTCAGACCAGGGGTTCTTGAAACAGCAGCAGAAATTACACGCTGGGCTAGCTCATCAGGCCGTGTATTCCTTAGAGTACCTTTAATTCCCTTGCCTAGGGGAGTTCTAGCACCAGCAACAATTACTGCTTCACGCATATCTCATCCCAATAAATATTCTTAACTATAATCCTAAGACCTCTAGTTTCTTAGTGGTCTGCCTTCTTTTAGCATAAATTTGATCCGTTCCTGACTCTTAATCTCTCCGCAAAGTCCAAGAAAACATTCTCTTTCTAAATCTAGTAGATATTCCTCTGATACATTTTGTAGGCTGTGACAATCACCACCACAGAGCACATACCCTAGTTTGCTCCCTAAAAAGTAATCATATTCGCTAATGTAGTTTCCACGAAGCATCTGATGCATTTCAACCTTCAACGTTGAAAGAACTGAGTTTCCAGGAACAGGGATACTTTTAGGAGGAGTAGGACTGATAAAACCTTCGTCGACAAGTTTTAATATCGTTCTTACTGAATCTGAAATTAACGAATCTCCATTAATTGAAACTTGGTCAGTAGATCGGAGAAATCCTAAGGATCTTGCCTCTAACGCGCTTTGTGAAACTTTGGCTTTAGCTATAATTCTAAAAGCAGTCTTTATCCTTTCTGCTAAGTAGTTAAAGCCGCTTTCTCCTTCTGAATATCTTAATACCATTTCTTTAGTTCCCCCAGCTGCTGGGATTAAACCTACACCTAACTCAACCAACCCCATGTAACACTCTGCAGAGGCCTGAATTCGATTAGCATGAAGAGAAATTTCACATCCTCCACCTAAGGTTAATCCAAAAGGGGCTACTAAGATTGGTTTTGGAGAATATTTAATCATTAGATTAGTTTCTTGAAAATTTTGGATCATTCCATTTAGGTTTTCCCAATTCCCTAGTTCAGATTCCCTAAGAATATAATTCAGATCTGCTCCAGCAGAAAAATGGGAACCTTGATTTGCTATAACCATTCCTAAAAAATTGGATTGAAGAGTCTTTATGCTCTGGTTAATAATTTTCAGTGTTTGCCGGGAAATTGTATTCATTTTGGAATGAAATTCAAGGACTATGACACCCTGCCCTAAATCAATTAAACTAGCAGACTCATTGCTATGAACTAAATTACGGGAAGTCTTCATGGATTGAAGATTTAGAAACCTGGTACTAATTGGAACTTTTTGATATCCCTTACTAGCAAAATCGAAATATTTTAGCTCTGATAACTTTTTTAAATAAAACGATTTACTCGGAGTTTTGAGAATTGTCTGTAAAATATTTGGAAGAACTTTTTGTTCAGATTCAATTCGTTTAGCTATTTTCTCTGGACCAAGTGTGTCCCATAACTCGAAGGGCCCACACTCCCAATTAAATCCCCATTTTATAGCATTATCAATGTCGAAAAAATTATCAGAAATCTCGGGTATACGGTTTGCTGCATATATTAACGTTTCACTCAAAGCTTTCCAGATTAGGTTGCCCACAGGATCCTTTAAATCGATCAAGAAAGCTAACCGGTCCTTTAGGGAAGGAATTCTTTTTGCAAAGTTTGTCGACTTGTAATTAATTTTCTTATAGGGTTCGTAGATCAACTCTTTAAGATTAAGTGTTAAGATTTCCCCAGAAGTACTCTTTTTATATAGGCCTTGACCACTCTTTTGACCTAACCACTTCAGCTTAAGTAATTTTTTAATGAATACTGGGGATTTAAAAAGTTCTCTCTGTTCATCAAATGGGGCGTTATCTAGGATATTTTGGTTAACCTGGACAAAAGTATCAAGTCCAACCAAATCTAAAGTTCGAAAAGTGGCACTTTTGGAGCGTCCAATCAGTAAACCAGTTAGTTGATCAATTTCATCAATCTGGAACTGTCCAATTTCAAGAATTTTGACCATTTGTTGTAATGCAAAGGCTCCTACCCTATTGGCGATAAAGTTAGGGGTATCTTTTGCTATAACAATACGTTTTCCTAATCGTTTTTCACCTAAGCTGGTCATTGTGTTGACTACGTAGGGCAAGGTTTTAGAAGTGGGTATTATTTCTAATAATTTAAGGTACCGAGGAGGGTTAAAAAAATGAGTGCCTAACCAGAATTCTTGAAAGTCTTTATCCATATTCTGAGCTAAGCGTTCTAGAGATATTCCTGATGTGTTAGAGCTAATAATTGTTCCGATTTTACGGATTTTAGCAATCTTTTTTAGAAGTCCGAGTTTAGCCTCAAAATTTTCCGATATAGCTTCAATGATCCAATCAGCCTCTCCTAACCATTTAAAATCATCTTCAATATTACCAACTTCTATATTTGTAGCATTTTCGTTTAAATAGAAAGATGGAGGTTTACTTTTAACTAACATCTCCAGGCTCTTCTCAGCCAGGCGATTTCGTCTGTTAGCTTTAAGTCCGTTATTATGGTATCTGTTTGGAACTGTATATCCTTCGGGCACAACATCAAGTAACTTTACCTGAAATCCTGCATTGACTAGGTGGGCAGCAATTTGTGAGCCCATTACTCCAGCTCCCAGAATTACTACTTTATTAACTTGAATTTGCATTGTGGTTTTTAGTGAAGAAACTTATCGATTTACAACATAAATAGCTTTCAATTCCTTAATAAATTTTTGCTCAATTATCTTTCGACGGACTTTGAGTGTAGGAGTAACTTCACCTAAATCTAACGAGAAATCGTTCTCTGTTACAATAATTGCTTTTAACTTTTCAAATGATGCTAACTGTCTAGTGGATCGTTCCACTTCGTTAAAAAGAAAAGTTTTGATAATTTCAGATTTGACCAATTCACTATAACTGGAAAAAGCAATCTGGTTAGTTTTAGCATAGTCAATAAGTATTTCTTGGTTGGGTACTACTATTCCAGTAATAAAGGGTTTTTTGTCTCCAAAAATCACTGCATTTAGAAAAACAGGATTTCCCTTCAACAATCGTTCTAACCGCTGAGGTGCAACTTTTTTTCCGCCTGCAGTAACTATTAAATCTTTTTTTCGATCTGTGATACTCAAAAACCCATCGGCGTCTAGCGATCCAATGTCACCAGTATGGAACCATCCATCTTTTAAGACTTCGTTAGTTTCTAGATCCTTGTTGTAATAACCCATCATAACTGAAGGACCTTTAGTTAGGATTTCTCCATCACTAGCAATCTTAAGTTCTAGGCCTGAAAGGGGTAGACCAACTGTACCAAACCTAAATTTTTTTGGCCTATTAACCGAGATTACAGGAGAAGTTTCTGTTAAGCCATAACCTTCTAAAATAAGAAATCCAGCGGCATGAAAGAATTCTCCTAAATGTTTGTCTAACGGAGCTCCCCCGGATATAAAGAATCGAATTCTACCACCCAATTTTTCTTTCAACTTGGAAAAGACCAATTTTTTGGCTAACCATTGATTAATCGATAGAAAAAAACTAATGTGTTCATTCTGAAGGGAGCGATGAGAATATTCGCTTCCTATCTTAAAGGCCCATTCTGCAATATTTTTTTTCAGACCAGTATTACTTTTTCTAGTTTGAGTAATCTTGTTGTATAACTTCTCAAAAAATCTGGGTACGCAAGCTACAACTGTAGGGTGAACTTCAAGCATATTTTGCGGAACCTTTTCAATATTCTCCGCATAGGCCAAGGAAACACCCTTAAAGAAAATCAAATAATCAAACATCCTTTCGAAAATATGACTTAAGGGCAAAAAAGATAGTACTCGATCATCTCGATCAAATTCGAGAACTTTGCTAGACGCTATGACATTAGAAACGATATTAGAATGGGAAAGCATAACTCCCTTTGGAGGACCAGTTGTTCCAGATGTATAAATTATAGTTGCAATATCATCTGGATTTATAGAACGCTTAAGTTCGCTTATTTGATTTAATTGGAGAGGGCTAGAAGTCCTCCCTTTTTTTAATAGGTGTTTTAAGCCTTGCACCTTGTCAGAATTAGAGTTATCTAAATCCATTACAATCGTTAGCTCCAAAGACGGCAAATTGTGCTGAATTTCCTCCACTTTGCCTAATTGGTCCTTGTTTGAAACAATTATGAATTTAGCGCTGCAATCATTAAGTAATTCTTCTAGCTGGGATGCAGGCAAGGTTGGATAAATTGGAACATTTATTGCGTGGCACAATAAAATAGCAATGTCTGAAAAGAACCATTCTGGCCTATTTTCCGAGACAAGTGCAACTCTATCCCCAGGGCATAGTCCTGCACTCATTAAGGCTGCTGCCAAACATTCAGAGTGAAGCCGTACTTCTTCAGAAGAATAAGAGGAATAAACCTCATTCTTTTTGAACATAAGAGCATCGTTACGAGATCGATTGGAGACGGGTTCGTAAAATAGGTCGATAATAGTTTTGGGATTCATTAAGGACTCCAGATGATACTAGTGGGAATATTCTATCTCTCTTCATCCATTCACTCTATCATACTTAATACCTTTGAGTAGAATACCAACTCGAACTTAACAGGTTGTAAATTTTAAAAGTAAGATTTAATTTGTCGTTCTTGAATCTTGACGGTCAATATCTCGTGTGCTAGCGTTGGTTAGCACAGATTTTTTAAAAAAAATTAATGACTTGTAATTCCCTTCCAAAAAAAACGTCACTCTATCGCCTCCATAAGGAACTTGGAGCTAAATTAGGTTCCTTTGGTGGATGGTCTATGCCAATCGAGTACTCTGGGATTATACGAGAACATATTGCTGTTAGAACAAAAGCAGGCCTTTTTGATGTAAGTCACATGGGAGAGATACTGATAACAGGTCCTGAAAGCATGTCTCTCTTGCAGCGAATAACATCT
This sequence comes from Terriglobia bacterium, assembly GCA_022452285.1. Taxonomy (GTDB): domain Bacteria; phylum Acidobacteriota; class Terriglobia; order Versatilivoradales; family Versatilivoraceae; genus JAKUNG01. The sequence continues at coordinate 15,198 of JAKUNG010000015.1, forward strand.
AATGATGTATCGAAACTTACAACAGGACAAATACGGTATGCAGCTTTCCTAAATGAATCAGGAGGTTTCGTAGATGATCTTTTGATCCATTGTATGGGGCATGACAGGTTCTTTTTATGCGTCAATGCAGGGAACAAGGATAAGGATTTCGAACATATCTGTAAATACAACTCTTTTAAGACGAAAGTATTGGACGTAAGCAATCGTTATGTCCAGCTGGCTATCCAAGGACCAAAAGCTGCAAACATTCTTCAATCTATTTCTAACGTTGATTTAGGAGCGCTTGGTTATTATCGTTTTGTTCATGGAGAGATTGATGGGACACCTAGTATTATCGCAAGAACAGGTTATACTGGAGAGGATGGTTTTGAAATTTATTTTACTCCTGATTCAGCAGAACGAATATGGAAAAAAATAAATTTATTAGGTAAACCTTATTCTATGGTTTGTGCTGGATTAGGAGCTAGAAACACCCTACGTTTAGAGGCGAGAATGGCATTGTACGGGCATGAAATTGACGAAACCATTACCCCTTGGGAATGTGGACTCAGTCAAATTGTTGATTTAGATAAAGACTATTTTATTGGTAAAGAAGCCTTAGTTCGGCAGATGAAGGATGGAATTAAAAAAAAGTTAATTGGATTTGAGATGACCGGCACTGGAATTGGTCGAGATGGTTATTTAGTATTCAAAAATAATAGAGAAATTGGCTGGGTTTCCAGTGGAGGCCCGGCCCCTTTTCTAAATAAGAATATTGGATTGGCTTTTGTTGAAAGCTCATTAGGATCAATAGGTAATGTTATTGATATTCAAGTAAGGCAAAGACTTGTTCCTGCTAAAATTATTAAAACACCATTTTATAAAAGAGATAAGAATAACAACTCATAAATTGCATACTATTATTAAGGAGAATTACTATGGAAGTACCTGAAGACCTTTTATATAGCAAAGAACATGAATGGATCCAAGTAAATGCTCTAAATGGTACTGTTGGAATTACAGCTCATGCCCAAAAAGAATTAGGTGATGTTGTTTATGTTGATCTCCCTGAAATTGGCCGAACATTTTCCGTTAATGAGGTTATTGCTAATGTTGAATCAGTCAAGGCTGTTTCCGAGGTGTACTGCCCTGTAGCCTGTGAGGTTACAGAAATTAATTCAGCATTGGTGAATTCCCCCCAACTGGTCAATGAGAGTCCATACACCAAGGCGTGGTTAATTAAAATTAGACTTGCCAATCCTGATGATTTAGAAAATTTGTTAACAGCAACTCAATATAGAAAGTTTTTAACCTCCTAGAAACTTAACCTGATGCGCTACCTTTCCACCTCTGATGAGGAACAAAAAGAGATCTTTCAATCCCTTGGGATAAGTTCTATGGAGGATTTATTGAATAGCATTCCTTCAGAAATTCGTGTTCAAGATTCACTAGAAATGCAACCAGCGTTAACAGAACCTGAGTTAATTCACTACTTTCATGAGATTGAAAAAAAGAATAGTACACACCAAGTTTCATTTCTCGGAGGAGGTGTTAACCAGCACTTAATACCATTAGTAATAAGTAGTTTAATATCAAGAGGAGAGTTTTTAACTTCTTACACTCCTTACCAAGCAGAAATCAGCCAAGGCACCCTCCAAGCTATATTTGAATATCAAACTTTTATTTGCCAGCTTACTGGCATGGAAATCTCTAATGCCTCGATGTATGACGGTAGCTCTGCGCTAGCAGAATCAGCCCTAATGGCATCTCGAATTTCAAAAAAGAAACGTTTCCTGATTGCTGAAACAATTCATCCGGAGTATAGAGAGGTGATGCATACCTATACGCGTTACCAAGAATTTATTCTAGATGAAATCAATTTTTACTCAAATGGGTCTCTCAACCTAGAAAACTTAGAAAAAGAAATAAATGAAGATGTTGCCGCTGTTATTGTACAATCACCAAACTTCTTTGGTAATCTAGAATCCTTAAAGGCCTTAACTGAGATTTGTCATAGTAATGGCGTACTTGTAATTGTTAATATAGCCGAACTTCTTTCCTTAGGTATTTTGAAACCTCCAGGGCTTTTTGGTGCTGATATTGTTTGTGGAGAGGCACAATCATTAGGGGTTCCACAATCCTTTGGTGGACCACATATAGGCTTTCTAGCTACCCGCGAACGCTTTCTGAGAAACCTCCCTGGAAGATTAGCTGGCCAAACAATAGATAAGAACGGAAAAAGAGGTTTTGTTTTAACCCTTTCTACTAGAGAACAACATATTCGGCGTGAGAAGGCGACTTCTAATATATGCACTAACCAGAATTTAACTGCACTAATGGTTACGATTTACTGTTCATTAATGGGAAAAAATGGAATTAGAGAGATTGCTATTCAGAATCTTAGGAAAACGCAATATGCCATAAATGCATTATCAAATGTTGGTGTTAAGCTTTTATTTAATGGACCCAGATTTAATGAATTTGTAATTCGTCCTAAGTGTTCAATTGAAGAATTATTAAGAAGGTGTGATAAAGTTGGCGTAATTCCTGGACTTTCCTTACAACGGTACTATCCAGGGCTTGAAAATAGCCTATTAATCTCTATTACTGAGACTAAAACCAAGCAACAAATTGATAAACTAATAAAATGCTTATCTAGCTGATAAATAAAACGAGCTAAAACTTCTTTCTTCTTAAAATGAATACTCGAACAACTCATATTAACTTAGATGAATCACTAATTTTTGAAAAGAGTGCCCAAGGTAGAATTGGATTTGATCTTCCTTCTTCGGAAGATTTTCCTGAAATCAAACTAGATGAAGTTGTTGGAGAGGATAACATTCGAGAAGAAATTTCTGACTTTCCTGAGGTTAGCGAAGTAGATGTGGTCAGACATTTTACTAGGCTGTCTAACTGGAATTACCATATTGACGGAGGCCCTTATCCATTGGGCTCTTGTACTATGAAATATAATCCGAAAGTTAACGAATATATTGCTAACCTACAGGGATTATCCACTACTCATCCATTAACACCTGAAAATTTTGTTCAGGGAAATCTTGAAGCTTTGTACCTACTTTCAGAAAATCTGAAAGAAATTACAGGGATGGACGCAGTTAGTCTTCAACCACCGGCCGGAGCTAGTGGAGAGTTAACAGGCGTCCTAATCCTCCGATCTTTTTTAGAGGATAAGGGAGAACATCGAAGAAAGATTTTAATTCCCGATTCAGCACATGGAACTAATCCAGCTAGTGCAGCAATAGCTGGATATTCAGTGGAAACACTAATTTCTGATGAACATGGATGTCTGAACCTAAATGCATTGGAAAAAGAGATGGACGATGATGTTGCTGCCCTAATGCTAACCAACCCAAATACCTTAGGAATCTTTGAACCTAATATTGAAAAAATTAGCCAGGTGGTTCACGATCGGGGCGGATTAGTTTACATGGATGGTGCTAACTTAAACGCTTTAATGGGTATTGCTCGGCCAGGCGACTTTGGTGTTGATCTTTTGCATATGAATCTCCACAAAACATTTTCAACACCTCACGGAGGGGGAGGTCCAGGTTCTGGACCTGTAGCTGTTAAAGATTTTCTGGAGCCTTACTTGCCCACACCCAAAATCAAGAAACTTTTGTCGAAAAAATTTGTTTTTGATTATGACTGTCCAAAAGCAATTGGTAAAATTAAGGCATTTCATGGAAACTTTGGAACCCTAATCAGGGCTTTGGCATATATTTTGGCCAACGGTTCTGATGGCCTTAAGAGGGCGAGCTGTACAGCAATTTTAAATGCTAATTATATAAGACATCACCTTAAAGACACTTATAATTTACCCTATCAAAGACCGGTTTTGCATGAAGTTGTATTTTCTAGCAAAAACCAAGCTAAAAATGGGGTCAGTGTTATGGATATTGCTAAACGCCTTATGGATTATGGTTTTCATCCTCCAACCGTAGCTTTTCCATTGATTGTTCAAGGTGCACTTATGATTGAGCCAACAGAAACGGAAAGTAGGCAGGAACTAGATCTTTTTATTAAGGCGATGAAAGCAATTTCTATAGAGGCGCAAAATGATCCAGACCTTTTGATGGATGCACCTCATCTAACTAGAATAAAACGTCTGGATGAAGTAAGGGCAGCACGTAATCCTATCCTGCGATGGAAAGGTACAAAAAATAGGGTGAAATGAATTTATTCTTGACAAGGAGGGTTGTCGAATCTATAAATGTCGGTTCGTTGGGACTTTTACTGTTCACAGACCTCCTAACAACTTTTTAATTAATAAGGAGAAATACTAATGAGCTTTAAACCATTACAAGATCGAATTCTAGTGCAAAGACTGGATGCTGTAGATAACGCAAAAAGTGGAATCATTATTCCTGATACTGCACAAGAAAAACCACAAGAAGGCATTGTCATTGCAATTGGTCAAGGGAAACTTCTTGAATCTGGAGAACGACTCCCAATGAATATAAAGGTTGGAGATCATGTTATTTTCGCAACCTACTCTGGATCTGAGATTAAGCTAGATGATAATGATTACATAATTATGCGAGAAGAGGATGTTTTAGCTCTTCTTGAAAAAGCTGCATCAAAAAAAGGCAAAAAAAAATAGGAATTACATGAAGTTCTGTTTTCTTAAGATCTTCTGATTTTTCCACAGACCACATTGCTGGGTATAACGACGGTAATCTTTAAGTTGAAATTTTTGACGAACGAATGCTGCAGCTAGAATTGTTATTATAACCCATGAAAAATTCTAGGCATTCCATTGTGTTGATTGTCATTTCCATCATCACAAGTTTATTAATTTTCATTTTGCCGATATGTGGATTTCTTTTTCAGTGTGGCTGCACTTGGCCATGGTCTGACGGTGCTACTCACTGCAACATCCATGATCAATTGCCACCTAATTGCCCTTGGTGTGTACATCATGGAATCTTTGGATTATTAGCAGGATCCGTAATCTTTACTTGCCAACTTTCTGTTGGTTTTGTAATTCTGAACTGGACTGGTCGTATAGCTCTAGCATCTGCCAGTGCTGTTTTCTCGTTATTTCCGATAGCCATCATTATTGGTTGGCTTACAAAATTATTTTAGATGATTGGAAATCTTATTAGGTCTAGGTTTAAGAAAACATTCTATTAGTTATTCTGTAGAGGTTAGAAATTAAATGAAAGTATTCTCCAGCAAAACTACGTGAAAATATTTTTTTGAATCTAAAGAAAAGAGGCTAAATGGAAATGTTTTACCCTCCCAAACGTATATTGATGGGACCCGGACCTAGCGATGTAGATCCTTTAGTATTGAAGGCTATGGCTGCCCCCCTGATTGGGCACCTAGATCCAGCCTTTTTAAATTTGATGGATAACATTCAACAGCTCTTAAGAAAACTCTTTGAGACAAATAATAGACTTACACTTCCTATTTCAGCAACTGGCAGTGCTGGTATGGAAGCAGCATTTGTTAATTTAATCGAGCCTGGCGATTCAGTTACGGTTTGTGTCAACGGAGTGTTTGGTGAGCGAATGAGTGATATCGTTGTTCGGTCTGGTGGAACTTTGAGTAGGGTGGAGACCTCTTGGGGCAAGGGTCCTGATGTCGATGCAATCAGGGAAAGCCTTCTTTTAAACCATCCCAAGATTCTTGCTGTTGTGCATGCAGAAACTTCAACTGGTGTTTTAACCCACCTTTCCAAAATTAGAGAATTACTTAATGAATTTCCAGAGACTTTATTATTAGTTGATTGTGTTACCTCCTTAGGGGGGCATTCTGTTGGTGTTGACCAGTATCAGGTTGATTTTGCATATGGTGGCACTCAAAAATGTTTAAGTTGTCCACCAGGTCTTGCTCCAATAACGGTATCAGATAGAGCATTGGAAGCAATTCATAGTCGTAAAAGAAAGGTGCAGAGCTGGTATCTTGATTTAAGCATGGTTGAAAATTATTGGGGGGATAACAGGACATATCATCATACCGCTCCAATATCAATGAACTACGCACTGTATGAGTCGTTAAGGATTATTCATGAAGAGGGGTTAGAGCAGCGGTGGAATCGTCATCATAAAAATCATTTAGCATTTGTAGCAGGAATTGAAGCAATGGGGTTGGAAATGTTAGTTAAGTCAAGAGACCGATTGTGGTCGCTTAATACCGTGAAAATTCCAGATGGTATTTCAGATGGAATAGTTAGAGCTAAACTCCTCGAAAGATTTGGCATAGAGATCGGAGGAGGATTAGGTCCTCTGAAGGACAAAATATGGCGAGTGGGCTTAATGGGCACATCATCACAGAAAAAAAATGTTTTACTATTCTTGAATGCTCTTGAAGAAATTCTTACTGAAGAGGGACTGGTGCTTGAAAAAAATGCCGGTATTACTGCTGCAGAGAGAATTTATGTTTAGAATTGAATTCTCGCCTGAATAACTCCTACCAAACTTTGAGATCATTGTCAGTGGCTAAACTCTTCAAAAGCTCCGAATCAAACTCAAATATAGATTCTCTATTTGCTAAATTCCAGATAGTTAAATAGATCAGCTTTGAAATTTTTTCCATTTTATTAAAGTTTATCTTTTCAGGAGTATCAGAAGTCTTGTGGTAATCCAAATGAAACCCAGTAAAGAAAAAAAGTGCTGGAATCCCTCTTTTAAAGAAAGACCATTGGTCACTTCTCTGGAAAAGTTCTATCGCTCTTAAGTCAGATTGAAATTTAAGATCTAAATTTACATGATCATTATTTTCTTTAATAATGCGTTTAAAACTGGGAACTAGACTTGTTCCCAGGACATTCAACGAGTTGTTATTAGGCATGTCTTTTTCGGAAGGTAATCCGTTAGAAAGATTAGCCTGATGATCAGCATCTCTACCTATCATATCCATTTGTAAAAATGCCACAGTCTTTTCGAGTGGTACTAAAGGATTTTCAGTGTAATATTCTGATCCTAGCAGACCTATTTCTTCTCCGGAGAATGCAGCGAAAGCAATAGATCTTCGTGGTTTAAGTTTATTGGTTTTAAAAGCTTCTACCAACTCTAATAATGCGGCAATTCCAGAGGCGTTATCGTCTGCTCCAAAAAATATCTGGTTATTGGCTCCCACACCGATATGATCATAATGGCCTCCAATCATAACAAACTCATCTTTCAGACTCTCATCTGATCCATAAAATAATCCAATTACATTACTCCCTTGTATTGCTAACCGATGATAGCTAGAACGAAAAAAGAACTTTCCCTTGAATTCAAAATAATGTCGAAAAACCTTTGAATTTATTTTTTGAATTAATGTAGGGAGAGTATTATTTAAATTTCCCTCTCTAAATAATTTAGAAAATAGAGATCTAGCTGCATCGAAAGTAACTACAAAAACTGGAAAATCAACTTTCTTTATTCTTGTAGTTAGGTAGCCCCTTCCCTGATTGAAATCATTTGTTTTGTACAAAGATAGTTTTTCATTTTCCCTCAAGATAAGAATTACTCCAGTTGCCCCCTTTTTTTTTGCTGAAATTGCTTTGTTTATAGGGTCCCCATGAAGAATTTGACCTTGAAGATCGAGGTTAAGCTTCCTGTAAGGTTGAGGGAGTCCACTTAACATAACTACTATCTTATTGTTTATATTAACTCCCTCATAATCATCGTAACCCAATTCTGGTGCTGATATCCCATAGCCTATAAACACACCAGGTTTTTTTAAGGGGCCAGTTGCCCTTCCCCATGGGGCAGCAACAACATCCCTTGTCTTAAAGGAATATGAGGTACTCTCATCTGAATCATACCGGAGCTCACTGCTGGGAGCAGATTTTGATTGGGTTATATCGAAATATTGGAGGTATTTAGAAGATTTTGAACTTGGAATTAGTCCATTCTTTTTAAAACTACAAGCAATATAATCAGCGGCTAAGTCAGCTCCAGAAGTTCCCGTTTTCCGACCTTGAAATTTCGCAGAAGCCAAAATCTTCAATTTCGTTTTAAGGTCTGTCTTATTGATTGATTGAAGACCTATTAAAGCACTCCTGTTAACTGAGTGGGCGAATATTGAAGGTTGGAAGACAGCTAACGTAATTCCAATGGACAAGTAATGAAATAACTTATTAAAAGGTATTGTTTTGGCCATTATATTGAAAGTTACCTAATCTTAAGTAGGACCGATCTATTTATGCCAATATTATTATTAACGAATATATTTTTGGTATAACTGGGGTGTGTCTATATCAATCAAAATTTGTTCTGATTGCCAATTTAAATAGGTGATTTCTTTTTGATATGTTTTTATTAAATCAAGAGCGCCGTTTTTTAATGGAGCCTCAAGTAATTCCTTAAATAGCTTCCTTCCAAAAATTACTGGATGGCCTCGCTTATTCTGAAAACTTGGAATCACAATAGGTGCTTCAGTATCACTAAATTTTTGAAGTAGGGCATCAATCAAAACATGATCCACAAAAGGATGGTCTACTAAAAAGACCATTAACCCATCTACCCTAAGACTGGACAGCGAATTCATGCCTTTTCTTAATGATGAAACTTGCCCTTTCTCATAATCTGAATTAATAACAGAGATTGGTTTTAGATTCGGTAAATGTTTGTGTATAGCTTTTGCATGATATCCAACAACAATTCTGCAATCAGAGAGACCTGACTTTTCTATTTCATCCACGATGTGTTCTATAAATGTCTTTCCTCTCAAGGGTAATAATGCTTTAGGTCTTCCCATTCGTTCAGACTTGCCGCCTGCAAGGACCATTCCAACAACCGTTTTATTCATTGTTTCCAGTTCCTATGTAAGGCAGTGGATTAAAACGTGCATAAAAACATCTTAAATATAAGTGACTTATATTTAGGAGCTTAACTTTTTTGGAAACAGAACTATCCTTGATTACCTAGTTTGGCCTATTTCCAAAAATGAAACTATCCTAAATTAAAATGTAGTGTGTTGTGCCATAGGTGCTAGATCTTAATATAATGAATGAAGTATTAAGATTCAGATAGATGTTAAATCTCTTTGATAGGATCCAAGAATCTTAAGGTAGCTAGTCAATGCTTCTAAATCGGAAATAGCCTGTTTACATTTAACATCAGATAAATCACCAGCAAAATCAATATAAAAGAAATATTCCCATGGTTTACCATGCAACGGTCTAGATTCAATTTTATACAAGTCTATATTTCGTAGCGCAAACACCCTAATTGAACGAAAAAGGGCACCAGGGGTATTATCAATAGAAAAAACTATTGATGTTTTATCTGAATTCTTCTTTATTTCTTCTTTTTTGGATAATAAAAGAAAACGAGTATAATTTTCAGGACTATCTTGTAACTCGTTTTTTAAGATTTTCATTTTATAAATCTCAGCAGCGAGATCACTAGCTATAGCTGCACCATCCATAATTTTCTCTTCCTTAATTCTTTTTACGCTCCCTGCTGTATCATAAGTTGGAATAATAGATCTATTCCCTAAAGATGCAATAGTGGATTGGCATTGCATAAGGGCCTGGGGATGGGAAAATATCTTTGTTACATTAGCCAACCTAACTCCTGGATTTGCAATAAGATAATGTACAATGCGCAACTTAAGCTCTCCGACAATAAATAGCTTGTGTTTTAAAAGTAAATCATAGTTTTGGTGGATGCTACCAGCTAATGAGTTTTCAATCGGAACCACAGCAAATTCAGCATAGTTTTCCTCAACTAACTTGAAAACTAAATCAAATGATTCATTAGGGATTAATTGGATTTTAGAAGTAAAAAATTTTTGCGCTGCAATTGTACTATAAGCACCTGGCTCACCTTGATAAGCAACCGTAATATGTTTTTTTGCCACCATAGTTTGGGATGGAGTCAGCTCTTTTTTAGTAAGTAAGGATAAAGTAACTTATCAGAGTCTTGTTTCGATTCCAAAATCAAATTTTATTAATACTAGTTTCAGCTTGAATTGACAAATTGTACTGGTCTATTCAACAATAGAATTAAATCAGGATATTTTATTGCATACTAATAGATCTTTAACTCTTCATTTTGCTGATTTAAATTCAAGTAATACTCATTTCCTATGAAAATATTACCTTTTAGAGGATACCGATACAATACCCAAAAAATATCATCTTTAGATGATGTGATCTCTCCCCCTTATGACCAATTCAAAAATGACTGGGATGAACGTTTTCATGGACGTCACCCCTATAATATTTCCCATATTATCATGAACCCAGGATCACCTGAAGATACTCGAATTAACAATAGGTACACTAGATCAAGAAAGTTGCTTAATTCATGGATGAATACGGATATATTTATTAGAGATGATCAGCCTTGTCTTTATGCATATTATCAAGAATATCGCACTCTTAATGGAGAATATCTCACTAGAAAGGGTATCGTAGCACTTGGTGAGGTTACGAATTATTCCCAGGAAATTGTATTTCCCCACGAACAAACTTTAACTAAGCCTAAGGAAGACCGACTTAACCACTTGCGCTCTACACTGTTAGACTCTGGCCTAATCTTTATGTTGTATTCAGATCCAACTGGTAAAATAGAAGAGGAAATTGATCAGTTAGTTACAGAATCAGCTAGCTGGAGCGCTAAGAGTGATGATTCCTGCAAAAATAAAATTTGGAAGATCTCAGACCCCGATAGCATTGTTAGGATACAAAAATTACTCCAAGACAAGTCTGTTATTATCGCTGATGGGCATCATCGTTATGAGGTTGCCCGGGAATTCAAAAAGGAATCATCTAAGAAAGAAAACATTGATATACGGTGGAACTCCTACAGTTATAAGCTTATAAATCTTACCCGAATGGAATCACCTGCACTTACAATACGTCCAATCCATCGCCTTTTATTTAATTTGAGAGAATTTGATGGAAAACTTTTTCTTAATAAACTGAAAAAGTTCTTCATCATTAAGCCTATAAAACTGGATCTTACAAAGAAAGAGAAATCCCTAAATAACTTACTCTTATTATTGAAGAAAGAACAAGAAAAAGGTAGTAATACCTTTGGTGTTTTTATTCCTTCTTTAAACTTGATTGCAATTTTGTCTCTTATTCCAGATTCCACAAAATTAGTTAAATGGCCTTCAAATAAATCGCTGCTGTGGCGGAAATTAGATGTGTCAGTCTTACAAGTAATAATTTTGAATTATCTGTTAGGAATTGGGGAGGATGAGCTGGCCGAAGGAAATAAAGTTCAGTATCTCAGTAATGCTATTGAGGCATTTGACAAAGTAAATGATTTAAAGGGAGAGTGCCTTTTTTGGCTAAATGCTACGCCGATTGAAGAAGTGAAGGCCGTTGTTCACTCCAAGGATCTTTTACCTCAAAAATCTACACATTTTCACCCAAAGCTTATGGAAGGATTAATCTTTGCAAAGCATTTGTAAACCGAAAACTTTTTAAATAACTTGATTACATTTAGCAAGAGGCAAGAAATACTGAGTTTTATTCACGATAGCTGCGGTAGTTCTTAGTGGATTGTCAACATTCTATCGACTGCTTTCTTGGCCCGCCGTTGAATGTCTCTTGGCACAGTGATTTCATACTGATTATGCGAAAGAGCATCTAGGGTATCTTCTAGAGTTATTTGATTCATATGAGGGCACCGAACACTGCATAGCTGGAGCATTTCCTTATCTGGGTTCTCTGCAACTATATTATCTGCCATACTACATTCAGTTAGAAGGAGATAGTTTTTAGCTTTAGAATTTTCAACAAATCGAATTATAGCTGTAGTGCTTCCAGAAAAGTCAGCACTCTCCACCACTTCTGGACTACATTCCGGATGGGCTAAAACAAGAACCTCTGGAAACTGCTTTCTAACGTTTTCGACATCTTCCACAGTGAATTCCTCGTGAACTTCACATTTACCATGCCAACCAACAAGATGATATTCTATATTGGGATCTTGTAATTTTTGTGGAATAGGCTTGTCGACAGGAAAAATGATGTGTTTTCCACATTCACGAGCTACGTTTTTGGCAAGATATTCATCAGGCAGAAAAATAACCGTTTGGGAATTTAATGATTCAATAACCGCTTGGGCATTACCAGATGTACAACAAATATCACTTTCAGCCTTAACATCAGCGTAGGTATTGATATAAGTTACTACTGGAACCCCCGGGAAACGCTTCCGTAACTGTTTAACATCATTTGCTGTAATACTTGCTGCCAGAGAACATCCTGCTTCCAGGGATGGAATTAAAACTGTCTTTTCAGGATTTAATATTTTGGCAGTTTCTGCCATAAACCTCACCCCACAAAAAATAATGGGATCACATTGAGTTTGTGCTGCTTGTCGACTTAATTCGAATGAGTCGCCCTTAAAGTCTGGAATTGAGTGATAGAGCCCTGGCTCCATATAATTATGACCGAGAATTACAGCTCCACGCTCTTTCTTTAGCCGGTTGATCTTTACTGCTAGCTCGGCCTTCTGTTGAATTTCAAAATCAGGCATTATGTTCTTAAGTTTGTCTCTTAGGTTCTGATAGGTTTTTGTTTGTATGATACTCATAAAAACAACCTTAATTTCTAATTAAAATCACCTTGTAAAATATTATTAAGATAACCGCATTAATCGATGCCATCTAGCGTATGCAACTACATCACGCAATCTAATGTTTTTAAAACTCTTACTACCATATGCCGTTTCTATTCTCCATTCAATGTAATTTCTTGGGGGAATTGGCAAATAGGGAAAGGAAAGATACCAATTTCTTTTTCTAAATATCCAACATATAAGAATAAGTTCAAATAAATTTGTCATTGAATCTGAAATTAATACAGGTTTGGTAATTTCCTAATATTACGAATTTCTTTTTCTTTTTTTGTTGCAAACTCAAGGTTGTATTCCTTGTGTAACGGATTAACTGGAAAATTGTAGTATTTAGTATAACAATCATAACAGATGGTTATCTTTGAATATCTATGGGAAAGCCATTTAAACAAAAATAGTCCTATTAGCATACTAACTCCATAGGTCCAATAGGCACAACCAAGACTAAGGCCTAAATATAAGATCCCGAGTATTCTCTTTGGGTTATCACGAACAAAAAAATCCTGAGATTTACAAATGAGACAATGAATAACTACATTGGTTCTAGACTGTCGTTCATAGGAATCCAATTCCCTGCTATCCCCACATGATGCACATTTAAAAGTTTGTATTTTTTTCCGAATAGATGATACACATTCAGTAAAACAGGTCTGGCAATAAAACCTTATATGCATAGTAAATAAGAAGTTAACTAACTTTCTAATACTTATCCAGTGGATCTATAATTGTGAAGACCTCTTTTGCATAACTTTTTGATTCTAACGAATACCCTCAAATTTCTTTTTCAATACCTCGATCTTTTCTGAAAATGAAAGATTGGAAATATCAGGTGTGTAATCAACTTCAGGCATGACATAACGAACAGACTTCTTTAAGGGCTTTCTACGACCCATTTTGGATTTCTTTTTTTTCTCACTAGAAAACACATTTTTTGACACCAATTGATTATCTGGCCGGATTTTTGTCTTATTAATCTCAATAGGTTTTTCTTTTTTTGAAGAAAGTAATTTTGAAGGTTTTAAAATAGATTCTTTAAATCGTGGCTTTTTATTTATTTCTCTTCTTTTAGCTCGAGCTCTCTGCTGAACAGCTTTAAGAGATAATGAAATCCTCTTCGTTTTTCGATCTATACCAAGAACTTTGACTTTAACTAATTTTCCAATATGAACAACTTCAGTGGGATGAGTCAAGAATTGACTAGATAATTCAGAAATATGAAGCAGTGCATCCTGCTGTAACCCAAGGTCTACAAAAGCTCCAAAAGCAGTAACACTAGTTATGATACCCTCCAAAACTGTTCCCTCAGTTAAATCACTAACAGAGGTTAGTTCGGGACGAAAATTGGGTAAAACAAATTTCGTTCTAGGATCAGTTCCAGCTGTAATTAATCCTAATTTAATCGCCTTTAGAGAAGAGATTCCACAATTGTTGTCAGAAAAATCCACAAGCTTTATCTCATTCAATTTACTTCTATTACCAAGAATCTCATTGAGGTCAAGCTTAAGAGACTCAGCTATTTTTTGTACAATTCCGTAGGATTCAGGATGTACCTTAGTTTTATCTAGTGGGCAGGGTCCGTTTTGAATAATTAAGAACCCAGAAGCCTGCTGAAAAATACTTTTAGTAAACCCCGGTACTGACATAAGTTGATTACGATCTGTAAAGGGCCCATTCATGGTCCGGAAATTTACCAGATTGTCTGCTAAAACGTTATTTAACCCAGAAACATATTGCAGCATTTGTGGAGATGCGTGATTGGCGTTAACTCCAAGAAAATTAACACAGGATCTAAAAGTTGTTTCAAGGGCATAGTTTAATTTGCTCTGATCAAGGCTACTTTGATTTTCACTAAGATTAATATCTTTAAGTGGAATCTTCACTAGTTCAGCTAGTGGATCTTGCAAGCGTCGCCCAATAAATACCGCCTCCCTTGTTCGAAGATCTAATTTGGTAAACTCTATTCTAGCTTCTTTTGACCTTGAATAAGCTTTGGAACCAACCTTATTAACTATCAGAGACAAGATTCTTTTTCTTATTGTTTTAGACTTTCCCTGCTTCATTTTGTCTAGCAAAACGGCTGGTAAAGTCCCAATTTTTGAGTCTTTATTCTCTCCATTTTGGTTATCGCTCTTTATCTTCCCAGTTTCAGAACTTGATTCAATGCCAGAAATAATATCGTTTCCATTTTGAGTTGGGGGAAGATCTGAAGTTTCAGACCCACCTTTTACCAGGTCTCTTACATTATCGATGGATTTTTTACCAGCATCTTTTTGTTCCAAGTGATCAAAAGAGAGATCGGAATGATACTTTTTAAAGAAATGTTTAACAAACCGATCGGCTTCCCTAGCTCCTACTCCGCTTGCTATCCCTATAACTCTCACTTGATATTTCTGAATCAGGGAGAATAATTTCAATTCTTCTACCTTTAGCTGGCTTTTGGAAGAATTTAGATTGGTGGAGAAATGCTCTAGATAAGTTCCATCCTTGTTAATGACTACAACTCTACAATCTTTTTTCTGGGATGGTTCTATTCCAATAATAGGAACATCTAATACCCGAGGAGACAACAGAAGGTTACTCAAGTTAGATTGTACAATTCTTAATTCTGCGGTGTCAGATCTTTCTTTTAAAAGATCATGAACCTCTTTTTGAATACTAGATTTTAAAAGAGTTTGGTAAGAAATTCGTATTGCTTTATCTAGGTAAACACATAACTCTGATTTTTCATTTTTAACTAAATGCTTTCTGAGCTTCCCAAAAACTATTTCATCTTCCACCTCAAATTTAATCTGTAATATTTTTTCTTTTTCTGCCTTAAAAATAGATGCAAGACGACTGAGAGAAATCTTGTTTATAGGTTGAGAAAACTCACTGAGGTCATTATCCTTTTTTCTTTGAGTAGATTTATTTTGGGATAGATTAGTAAATATTGATCCTTCAAGAAGGGTTGTTTGCCGAACAATTCTACGAATGCTAGGATTTTCTGAAATTAATTTAGCTAGAACACTAAGAATTTCTTCGATTACTTGTTCTGCGTTTAATGAAGAATCTTGTTCTTGAAGCATTTTTTGAAATTCATTTTCAGAAGAATCATTCTCCAACACCTGTTTCAAAATATATTTTGCTAACGGTAAGAGCTCTATATCCCGCTTGGAATTCGTTAGTGAAGCACCATTAGGTTTAAAAGGAAAATAGAGATCCTCTAATTTTGCTTTGTCATGACAGGAGAGAATATCAGATTTCAAGGAATCAGTTAGTTTGTCTGAATCTTTAATTCTGGATAGGATTAGGTCCTTTCTTTTTGATAGAGCTTTGTGATCTCGATAACTAGTTGCCACCCTTTGGATCTTTGTCACAGCTAGGTTGTCTGTTAGGTCCTTTCTGTAATAATTTATGAAAGGAACAGAATTATCGTCCTCTAAAAGTTGTATTACAGCAAGAACCTGCTTAACTGGGATTTTAGATTCTTTTGCGATTTTTTTTAAAACAAGACTATTCAAACTCATTCCTTAATTTTTATATGTGAGGGCACAGTATTATAGCAGAACAAATGGTTGGGAAAGTCTCCTTGTTAGTTTTTCTAAGAAATTTTCAATTTAAGAACGCATTCCTTGATAAAAAAATCTCCACCAAACCTACACAAAAAGTCAACCAAAATGTTTTAAAAACAAATCGACTACCAGATTCGAAGCCAAATCCAGTCCCTTTGATAATGTTTTAGGATTACAGCCACCTGCCTGAACAAACGTTTTACTCCCACCACCCTTTCCTCCTATAATCTGGAAACATCCATCGAGTATAAATTGAAAGTTTATAAAAGAGGGTCCTGAAAAAACAATTTGGGAGTTTTTTGACTCACAGGCAAGTAAAACTATAGTGAATTTTTCTTTTTTCATAATTTCTTGCGCTATTTCTTTAAGTGAGCAGGTTTCGTTACTAAAAAGATGCATTACCACCTTTGTTTTTCTAAGTAATTCTTCAAAATGCTCTTTATTATTTAACCTATCACGTTCACCTGGTTGAAAATCAATAATCGTTTCTAACAGGAATGCCTCGTTACATAATTTTCTAGCTACATCGTTCGCGTGATGAAGATTCATTGTGTGAAGCTGCTTTCGCAGTTGTTTTAGTTCATCTATTTGAATTTCAATACGTTTAGGCGCTTCCTCTGGCGAAATACATAACTGCCCAGCAATGCTTTCTAAAAAGCTCAAGTCATTTCTATAGGATTCAATAATTCGTTGACCACACAAAAACTCAATTCGAACTCCTCGACTAATCTTCTCAATATTCTTGACAAAAATTCCTCCAATTTCAGCTGTATTCTTAACATGGGTGCCACCACAGGGAGAGAGATCAAACTCTTTAATTTCGATAACTCTAATTGGGCCGCTCCGATCTGTTTTCTTTCGTAAATCTAGACTAAGAATATCTTCTTGTTCTATTATTCTCATATCAACCGAGCGATTTTCATAAACTATGCAATTAGCCAAATGTTCGACTTTTTCAAGATCAGGGTCAGACACGCTAGCAATATCAAGATCAATGGTTGAATAATCACTACTTAGGTGGAACCCAATAGTAGTAGCACCAGTTACTTTAAGAAATGCTTGTGAAAGTATGTGTTGACCAGAATGTTGCTGCATATGATCAAACCGAGTTGACCAATTGATAACACAATCGATGTTGGCTTCTTTGATATCTTTTTTAAGTAGATGAAGTATTTGACCATTATGAAGATCAACTATATTAACAATGGGGACTTCATTAACTGTACCTTGATCATGTGGTTGACCTCCTGAAGTAGGATAAAATGCAGTTTTATCAAATACCAGACCAAAATAATCATTATCTTTCTGTTTTTTAATAACCTTTGCAGAAAAATTAGTGAGATAGCTGTCGTGATAATAAATTCTTTCTGTCATAACCCTTGCAAAAAACTTGAAACCTCTTAGAAAAGGTCTAAGAAAATTCTCCCTTATTATTAAATAAATGAAGATACTTTAGTCCAGATCCAGTATTAAATAAGACTACTTCATCTTCGGGCTTTATAAATTTTGAATCAACTAGTTTCTTAAAAGCAGTTAAGGTAGCGCCACCTTCAGGGCAAACAAATAAGCCCTCTAATTCCATAATAATTTGAGCATCCCTCATCATTTCATCGTCACTTACCCCAATGGCAGTTCCATTGCTATCTTTTAAGATTTTTAACATTATAAAATCACCGATAGCCTGTGGGACTCTCAAACCAGCTGCGCAAGTACTCGCCTGCTCCCATATGAGACTCTGGGATAAGTTTCTCTTAAAAGCATCGACTATTGGAGAACAACCTTCAGCCTGAACGCTAACCATTCTAGGAAGTTTAGGGCCTATCCAGCCAAGATTTTGCATTTCTAAAAAGGCTTTCCACATACCAATCAGTCCTGTACCACCTCCTGTAGGGTAAATAATAACGTCAGGTAATCTCCACCCTAGTTGCTCCGCCAGTTCAAAACCTAGTGTTTTTTTCCCTTCAATTCTATAAGGCTCTTTTAGTGTAGACAAATCGAACCACTGCTCCTTCTTTGCATTTTCGCCAACCATGCGGCCACAATCATTAATTAAACCATCAATCAAGGTAACCTTGGCACCCAATTTCTCGCATTCAATCCTATTTGCTGGAGGAACATCACGTGGCAAAAATATGTGAGCCTCTAAACCAGCACGAGCAGCATAGGCGGCTAGGGCTCCTCCAGCATTTCCTGCAGATGGAATTGCCAATTTTTTCGCCCCTAATAATTTAGCCATAGTTACAGCAAGTGATAGGCCTCTTGCCTTAAAAGAACCTGTTGGATTGGAACTCTCATCTTTGATCCAAACTCGACCTTGATCTAATAAACTAGCGACATTTTTTGATTCGATTAAGGGAGTGAGACCCTCACCCAAACTTACTATTTCATCCATATTATTTATTGGCAAAACCTGATTATATCTCCACATTGAATTAGAACTTTTGTTCAAACTTCTTAAGATAGGTTGATTCTTTGATTCACTGAAGGTGTATTTAGCAAGCAAGGGCTTCCCACAGTGACATAGGTTTATAAGAACATCGTTAGGATAAGTTGATGAACAAGAGCTACACTGAAGATGGCTGAAATAGGGATTCACGCTGTGGTGTTATGTTGGAAAGACTAACAGCTACTAAAACCATAAATATTATAACCTAAAATATTATTTAAAATGCAATATCGTTTTCAAATAATAAAGGTTAGGGGTGTTGAACCAATTCTTTGGGGCCTAAGTTTTGGCTCTTTCACGGAAAATAACCTAAAAAAAAATATATAGCCTGCATATAGTATTGACCTTATTAGAAATTGTCTTAATAATATTTAAGGAATTAGATTTAAGATTTGGAAAAGGAATTTTCAAATTTCCTAACAGTAGTCTTGGAGAGCTGACTGAATAATGGGACAAAAGACCGTAATCGCAACATTACTAGTTTTTAGTTTAACAATTTTTAATCTTAATACCAAAGCAGGTCAGGCTTCTAAACCTCCTCAAGCTAAATCAAAAGCTGAATATGATGCATATTATGAAATGTATTCAGAAAAGGATATGGGTAAGAAGGCCAGATTATCTGACAGATTCTTGAGAAGTTTTCCAAACTCGGAATATAGCTTTTCTGCAGGTATGATAGGACTCCGGGCAAACAGAGCACTTGGCAGACATAATGAGATTGTTAGGATAGGAGAGAAAATATTAACTGATCTTCCTCAAACTAAGATTAAGTCAAAAATTGGGATATTAACCCAAATGATCAATAGCTATCAGCAATTAAACAATATTAAGAAAACTGTCGCCATCTCTGATCGTCTACTTAGACTTGATCCCAAACATTTGCCAACCCTCCTTAGGCTCTCTTCTGTCTTGCCACTTGTATTGCCTGATACCCCAGAGGAGCAAACTTCTCAACTGAAACGGGCTTTAGATATTACTTTTCGAGCAAAAGAACAGGTTAATATCTACTTAAATCGCCCAAAACCTCCTAAAGTTTCTGATTCTCAATGGGAAAAGAGTCGGGTTAATTTATTATCACAAATTCATACAGCTCTAGGTGCAATTTATTTTTACCAGAAAGACTTTAGGTTGTCAGTGCTGGAATATCAACGGGCCACTGAATTAGTAAAAACAGATGGAACCTCATTTTATAAAATGGGAAACTCCTATCTTTACCAAGCTGAAGCTATCAGTGAAGAAATCACTCAAGTTGCACAAAGTAACCCTTCTGATGCATCAGTAGGAAATGAAAAGCTCAGCCAATACAAGATTTTAAGAGATAATGCCATTGAAAGTTTTGCAAAGGTAATAGCACTGAAAAACTACGTTCCTACAGAAATTTTGGAAGCAGCGAAGACTAATATAGAGCGACTTTATCTTCATAAAAACAATAATTCACTAGTTGGGTTAGAGGCCTTAATTCTAGAAGTAGGTCAGACTCTAAATAGCAACTAAGCTATTTAACCTGAATATTTTAAGGCAGTTTATTTCATGGAGACTCAAAGAGTTTTCAAGATTGTTTTCTTATCAAGAGGCAAATCAGCTTTTAGTCTTATCGAATAAAGCTCTCGCGGATCTTCGGAGTGAGTAATTGAATAATTATTATTGATAAAAAGCACTTCACACACGTCTTTAAACTTTGGATCTATTTCCTGATGGAATTTTTCTTGGTTTGAAACATAAATCCTATCATTAACAAGAATTTCAATTTCTTGACATTCAAAATTTATTTTACCAGTCAAACGTCCATCCTTTTCTATCTTTTCACAAGCAGCCAATGCCCCCCGCACAGATTGCCTAAATCTTTCTTCATCAGTTCCTTCTGTCGTAATTTTCCTGTTATAACATAGGATAGTCGCTCCATAATTTTCAGCTATACTAATATTAGTCTCATGACCGATTAAAATAATTCCTGGACCATCGGGAACGTGCCTATAATCAGCAACATCAATCAAAAGTTCCCCAGAATTCTGTTCACTAATCCAATCATGGAAAATTGGAATCAATGGTTCTAGGTCAGTTTCCAATGATTCATTAAATATTAACTTGACGTTGATATGTTGTAGTTCCATTAAACAGTTTCTAGTTTTTACTTTCAGAAGGTAGATTCCCAATCCGGTTATAACAACTATGAGAAGCCTCAATGAATAATTGAGCTTCTTCAATCAAACGTCTAGAGGAATCGAATGTATGAGAATGCTCTTTAGTTCGATGAGCTGCAAAAAGATAATTAGCGAATTTTCCGCCTGCAAAGGGGTCAAAAATCTTCTCTGTATCATAAAATCTGGTTCTGAACTGATTTAAGATCTCCTCTGAATCATCTCCGATGTTAGTTTCTTCAAGATGAACAAGACCTTTTGCAGCTGTTAGCATAGCCTCGTATGCTTTTCTGCCAGCATCTTGGAACCCTCCCTTTTCAGCCAGCACTTGTGCCTCAAAAACTTCACGTTCCGCTGCGGCAAGATCAAATTCTACTGCAGTAACAACTTCACCAGCACACTCCCCTACTCCGAGGTCAGCTAGGGTGTATTCTCTAGGGTCACCCCAATCACTGTAATACGAACTATTTTCATCATGAGAAGGAACCTTTATTAAATCTTCAAGGATATTTCTTATTTTTGCTTTTCCACACCTTTTGACGAATTCCTGAAAGCTTTCTCCTTTTATAGAATTTTCCACATAATATTCCGCCAATCGTAATACCACCTTGGGAATATTCTTAGAAGGGATCGCAACCATTGGAAGCCCAAAGGATGCTGCATTACCTTCCCAATTGCCACCAAGAACCACCTGAAAGTGTGGAACAGCATATCCATTAATTTTTCGACTTACTCCATAAAACCCCATATCTCCAACATGATGTTGCCCACAACTATTAAAACAACCGCTAATTTTAATGTGCAAATTCTTGATAGCCTCCTCGAGTTCTAAGCTTTTTTCGTCTAGGTTCTTTTTTAAGATTGCAGCTAATCCTCTAGATGAGGATATCCCGAGTTTGCAAGTGTCAGTACCGGGACAAGCGACAATATCCACAATGTTGCTTGCACCTGCTTGTCCAAGTTTTATAGCATCTAGTTCTTTATATAAATCATATAGATCAGAGTCGCTAACCCACCGAATAACAAAATTTTGTTCCACGGTAGTTCGAATTGTTTCACGAGTATATTTCCTTACGACATCAGCTAATCCTCTTAGTTGATCTGCACTTATATCACCTAAAGGAAGGTTAATAGTAACTGCTGAATAACCGCCCTGTTTTTGCTGACGAACATTTGTTTTTAGCCATTCTAAAAATAATGGAGATGTATGTTTCGGAAGAACTCCTGGCTTCCTCAACCCTTCTTCATAGTTATCTAACTCTGCTTTTATGTAATCTGTCCATCGAGAATCAAATGGCAGGGTTTTCCTCTCCTCTTCGACTAGTACTTTAAACTTTTCGATACCTAAATCCTGCACTAAAAACTTTATGCGTGCTCTATTCCGATTTTTTTTCTCACCCAATCTAGCAAAGACCCTTGCAATCGCCTGGGTGATAGGCAAAAGTTCCTGAGCTGGAAGGAAACTGCTAAATAACTTAGCTTTATGGGGAACAGCACCCAAACCGCCCCCGACATAAAATTCAAACCCTCGAATAACCCTGCCATCTACTGTTTTAGTAGTAGCTATGCCGCCAATATCATGCATGCTGATTAAACCACATGAATGTTGTGGACAACCGCTAAAAGATGGTTTGAATTTTCTTCCAAAATTTTGACAGTCAGGATGACCCAAAAGAAATTTTGATAGAGCTTTAGCATAGGGTGTAACATCAAATACTTCCTCAGCACAAATGCCAGAAAAAGGACAAGCCGTAACATTTCGTACCGAATTTCCACAAGCTTCTCGAGTAGTAATACCAACTGAAGCGAGGCGACGCATTAGAGAAGGTGTATCGTCTATATGAATATAATGTAGCTGGAAATCTTGCCTAGTTGTAATGTGAGCAATTCCATCTGAATATTCCTCAGCTAGTTCCGCCATTGCTTCTAACTGTCCTGCATTTAAGCCCCCGAAGGGAATCTTGATTCGTTGCATACCAGGCGCATCCCAAACAGTATTTGGACCTTTGGTCTCCTTGTCCTTTGAATACTGCAAGGTTCTATTTCCTCTACCATCATGCCTCTGACCATTATCATAACGTTGCCCGTATGCCCCCCGTCGCAGTCTCGTCTCAGCAAAAAGTTTTTCCTCAATCTTTCCTCTTTGCCTCAGTCCTATTTCGGTCTCAAAGATATCAATTTCCCGTCCTAAGTCACTAGGAAGTTTTCCTGAAAGCTGTTTCTTCCAGAGGCGATTAGAGGCTTTCATTTGTTTAGCTCCAAAAGGGTGATGTTCACTAAAATGTTCTAAAATTAATAAAACTTTTCCTTATGAACAACTTTTATCAAAAGGCTTCCTATTAATATGACAGAAAATGTTAAACTTTTCCTTCTATTTCAATTTTTGTTTTTTTAAAGCTGCTTGACCGGCATCTAATGTTTTGACGATCTCATCTACATCAAAGACACATCCGCCCCAGGTTCCTCCACTCACATTTTGGAGTGCTGCCCAAAGCCGAGTGTCATCTGGAAGGTCTTTATCTTCGCTAAGGGGAAAGCTGGGCTTCCTTTTTTCCAAAACCTTAGCACCTTCTTGAGGATTTAAGGGATTATTTTTAGTTCCGATAAAATCTACAGAGCCTTCTAGTTTGTTTCGATCAATAACTATTTTTATCAAGTCTCCATCCCTTAATTTTGATATTGGTCCTCCAGCTAATGCTTCAGGGCCAACATGCCCAATACAGGCACCCGTAGAAACTCCTGAAAAACGAGCATCTGTTATTACTGCAATATCTTTTCCAAAAGAAAGGTGCTTTAATGCAGACGTTATCTGATAGACTTCCTCCATTCCTGTGCCAGCTGGACCTCTACACATCAAGACCAGTATTTCGCCAGGTTTGACTTGATTGTCTCCTCGGGATTTTATTGCCTTAATTGCGTCGACTTCCTTAATGAAGACTCTTGATGGGCCTATCTTTCTATACACTCCATCGTTATCAACTACACTTGGGTCTATTGAGGTGCTTTTGATTACACTTCCCTGTGGCGCTATGTTTCCTTTTGGAAAGGTTACTGTACTGGTCAAACCTTTCTTTTTTGCGGTATTTGGAGTCATTATAACGTCAGCAGAATCTATTTTATCTTTTGACTTTAGTCGAGCCTTTAAACGAGCTCTCCTTTCTGAACCCTGCCACCAGTCAAGCAAATCGTTCAAAATTAGACCTGATGCTGTAGGTACTTTTAGGTTCAAAAGTCCTAAATTCCTCAAATGAAGCATTACTTCGGGTACCCCACCTGCCAGAAATACCCTCACGGTAGGATGAAACTTGGGACCATTTGGTAAAACATCAACAATTCTGGGAACTTCACGATTAATTCTCGTCCAATCTTCGATGGTAGGGCGATTTCTGTTTGCTGCATGGGCGATAGCTGGAAGGTGAAGCAGAAGATTGGTAGACCCACCAAAAGCTGCATGTACAGCCATTGCGTTAATTATAGATTTATCAGTAATAATATCCTTAGTTTTAATTCCCTGTTTTTCCATAAGAATTAACGACCGAGCTGATCGTACAGCCATATCGAGCCAAATTTCTTGACCTGAAGGTGCTAATGCTGAATGAGCCAGCGATAAACCCAATGCTTCACCAATAACCTGGGAGGTTGCAGCCGTGCCAAGGAATTGACAGCCCCCTCCAGGCGAAGCGCAAGCCCGACAAAGAGATTCTGCAGCATGTTCTAAGGACGCTTCACCGTGAGCAAACCTTGCCCCTATTGATTGAACAGTGCCAGCATCTTCACCGTCTGACGCTGGAAGGGTAACCCCTCCAGGAACTAAAATACATGGGAGATCATGCATAGAAGCTAGAGCAATCATCATCGCCGGTAAACCTTTGTCACAGGTTGCAACTCCTAACACGCCTTTCCTGGTAGGTAACGATCTAATTTGTCTGCGAAACACTTGGGCTGCATCATTTCGATAAGGCAAACTATCCATCATACCCGTTGTTCCCTGAGTTCGACCATCACAAGGATCGGTGCAGTACGCTGCAAAAGGTATTGAACCAAGATTTTTAATTTCTTCTGCAGCGGCCTTCATTAGTAACCCAATTTCCCAATGGCCAACATGGTAGCCAAGAGCTATTGGTTTACCTTTTGAATCTCTAATCCCTCCCTGTGTACTTAATATTAGGAACTCTTTACGCCTTAACTCTGAGGGTTTCCATCCCATTCCAGCATTCTGACTAAATGCAAAAAGATTTCCACTTGGAGAATTAAGCAATAATTCTGGATTAATAGGAATTTTCCCTTTTGGTCCAGAAGTCTTTGTTTCAACTCTAAAAATTTCAGGTTTTTGAGAATCAAGAATTCCGTCTATTTCAAAATTCATCTGTTTTCTTTTCACTAGCACTCCAAATTATAAAGAGAAGAACTATCTAACCCAGTTTTTATTTAGCTCTCCCTTTACCTACCTCAACCAAGTATTTCTTAGCCAAGTGGGTCAACTGACTAAATTCACCAGTATTAAGTATCTTTTCATTAACGAGGCTACCACCTACACCCACTGCTGAGGCTCCATTTCTGATAAAGTCAGCTGTTGTTTCTAGATCAACTCCACCGACTGGGATGATTTCTACCTGTGGCAAGGGGGAACGGATTGCCTTAATCATAGCTGGACCGCCTACATCTGATGGAAAAAGTTTCACCATCGTAGCGCCAGATTGCCACGCTGTTACTATTTCTGTTGGAGTGAAACACCCTGGGAATACAGGAATACTGTATCTGAGACAAGCAGTTATCACTTCAAGATTTAGGTTGGGTGAAACTATAAAAGCAGCACCAACGTTTATAGCTGACAGGGCACTTTCTGCATCTAGAACTGTTCCTGCACCAAAAAGGATATTATCCCCAAATTTCTCATTCACTTTACTAATCACCTTTAGTGCCCCTGGGGTAGTAAGCGTTACTTCTATAGCCCTAATACCTCCCTCAAATATAGCCTGTGCTGCATCAATTAGTTGGTCGGATTCATTAGCCCTCATAATAGCAATGACCCCAGTATTCCGAATTAAATCTAGCTTTTCCTTATTTTTCATATCCTTCCCCTAACGAACAGTCCGTTTACCTCCGCCTAAGACATCTGCCTCAAGTAGAGCCTGTATCTCGCCTTTTTCAATAATAGGTAAATCAAACATTAAAGTTTGTTTGATTCTTGTTGCAGCATCCCCAGTTAAAACTCCTTTTTCTATACCATCTTGATTAAAACCCGATGTCATTAAACCATAATAAAAACCAGCATTCCAGGTATCACCCCCACCAAGTCTGTCTAGTAAAGTTATAGATTTAATCGATGGAGAACGAAAGAAGTTGCCCTGAAAATCAATAGCAGCTGACTCCCAACGATGCTGTTCAAAGTTATCTGGGTAACGAATAGTAATCCCTACGATTTTTGTGTTAAATTTTTCCTTTACTTGACAAGCAAATGCTTCAATATCCTCATCAGTGAGAACTCCTATATCTCCATTAACTATTTGTTTTGCTGAGTACTGCCCAGCATCCATATTGTATAACTTTGCCATATCCTCTATTGTTGTGATAAGAATGTCGATATGCTCAGTAATGATGGGTGTTAAAACATCATTAGCCTCATTAGAAGACCACAAGGTTGACCTATAATTTAGATCCATACCGATCAAGCATTCCCTTGGCTTATTTTGAATAGCTTCTTCTAGAGCTTCCAGATTATAATTTCGTTTATATCCGCTATGTTTAGAAAGACCAAACGAAATCCCTGAGGTATGCAAAAGTCGGGCATCCTTTAGTGCAGCCTTCCAGTTAACCATGTTACATCCGAGCCTTGAGGCTGCCGAGTATTTTCGTTGGTAGACTCCAATATTTCGTCTTGGACTTCTTCCTATTTCATAAATGAAGCGTCCAATAGGTTCAGTTGGTGAGGTCCAAACAATATGTTTTGTATCAATGCCATGTTCTCTCGCTATGTTCTGAATTGATTTTCCATAAGGATTTAACGGTGCTCTTGTTATAAATGCTGAAGCTATCCCCATACGAGAAAGAGCGACAGCTAATGTGTATTCACTTCCAGCAAGAGACAAATGAACTAATCGAGTTCGCTCAGGACGTTCACCATCAGCTGGCGTGTCCCGCAACAAAACTTCCCCAAAAGTGACAAAAGTATTACCTTTTGAAAGGTTAGACAGATCATCACTTGTAATGTCATACTTCAGCGCTTTAGACATAAACACACCTTTCATTTATTACCACTAAAGTAAGCCAACA
This sequence comes from Terriglobia bacterium, assembly GCA_022452285.1. GTDB lineage: Bacteria > Acidobacteriota > Terriglobia > Versatilivoradales > Versatilivoraceae > JAKUNG01. The sequence continues at coordinate 42,142 of JAKUNG010000015.1, forward strand.
AAAATTTATTTTTATACTGAAAAATTAATAAGATCCCCGTTATTGCCAGGCAACAATATGCGAAGATATCCCCCCATCGAGAATAAAAGGTGACTTCTTCTCGCCACCAAAAAGGTACTTCTAGAATGTCTATTTTATTGAGTTTAGTCCTTTTTAAGATTTGTCCACTAGGACTAACTAGTGCACTAATACCACTATTAGCTGCTCTTATCAGATACCGATTGTTCTCAACTGCCCTCATTCTTGCCATAAAAAGATGTTGATGAGGAGCTGATGTATCTCCAAACCAAGCATCATTTGTAACAGTAATCAAAACTTCTGCACCTTTAGATACAAATTGACGAACTAGATCAGGAACGACAACTTCATAACATATGACAGTACCTATCTTTTTGCCAGATTCTAAAGTTGACAAAACGATCTCTTTTCCTGATTTAAAATTTCCAGATTCAGTAGAAATTTTATCGATGAAAAAGAAAATTTTCTCTAGGGGTACATATTCACCAAACGGTACTAGGTGAATTTTATCATATTGGGAAATCAATTTACCTAAAGGGTTCACAACCCCAACACTGTTGTATGGTTCCAGAGAAAAAGACGTGTTCAGTCGTTCTTTATTTGTTGGCGTTTTGAAGTCTACAAAACCAAAAACTAATGTCGCTCTTGCTTTTTGAGTTATTCTGTTTATGGTGCTCCTAAATTGAGGATCATGCTTGTAATAGAAAGGAGCAGGAGTTTCCGGCCAGACAATAATCTCGACAGATTGAGGTGAACTCTTGGTCTCTAATCTATTGAGGGATAACTTTGTAACCTGATTAAAAGTCTTCTTTCTAGTCTCCTTGTTCCACTTTTCCTCCACGTTAATATTGGGTTGAACTATTCTGGCATAGGATTTATTGGTATCCTTATTATTCAAATCTATTGATACAAATTCAACAAATTGGAAGAAAGCTCCCATTATCAATAAAACGAATCCAATATATCGCCAAGAAGGGAAAAAGACCAAACTTACAATTATTGCGCTAGTAGTTGCCGACAAAAAAGAAAGTCCATAAACTCCTGTATAGCTAGCTAGCTGGACTATTCCCCCTAAATCTATAAAACCATATCCAAGCAAACACCAAGGAAAACCCGTAAACACATGGGCCCTCAAATACTCAGTGGATACCCAAAAGATAGGGCTTGACAACAAACTTAATTTTGTCGAACTTAGGGAAACCCTTGAAAATAGATAAAGAAAAATTCCCTGATATAAAGAAAGATAAATCACCAGCAATGTGAAAAGAAAGCCAGCGCCAATCCAACTAAGATTGCCATAATTATCCAAAACCCCATAAATCCAATAGCAGGAGAAACTAAAGAAGACTATTCCTGAAATCATTCCCAGACAAAAAGCACGTTTACCACTTCTTTCTTGAAATCCACTGAATAAAAGTGGAACTAAGGCGAACCAAACCAAAAATGCCCAATTATGTTCAGGGAAGATTAAGTATTGAAGAAAACCACTAAGTGCGGCGAAAAAAAATCTTTTAGGACTACTTGAAAAATAAGGAAAATATAAAGGGACCACGTATCTTTAATAAGTACAATGCAGAAAAACAAAGTACACAATTTTTATTTACTTTGAAGAAATGATGGGTATCCATCTTTTTTTAACTTACGTTTTATTTCTGTTATCTTTTTCATGTTTTTAAAAGGTCCGACCTGAACTCTTATCCAAGCAGGCCTTGCTTTTTTTGATGGAGCAAGAACGAAAACAGGATAACCTTTGTTACGCAGCTCCTGTGCCAACCGCTCAGCTTCAGTTCTATTTTTTACTGCTGAAACCTGCAAGCTTAGAATTTTTTTCTGATCTAGATAAGAGTTCACGCTACTCTTAGATAGTTCAGTTTTCTTAGTTATCACTTTTTTAGACTGCTTTTTTGGAGTAAAGTCAGCTCTAGCAGCCGGTTTTCGGACCGCACTATAAAATTCTAGTTTATTTTTATAGGACTTTTTTGTTGGTGAGTTTTCAGGATTAGCTGAATCATTTCCAATATGCCTAATTTCTTTGTTTACTGAATCCTTTTTGTTTTGAACAGCCATTAGTTCAGAATTCTGTTTCTCCCTAACTGGTATTGTGTTGGAGCCAGTTGTTTTTTCTCCTGATCCCACAAAATACCCTAGGGCAAAAAATGCGCCACAAACTATCACTGAACCAATAAAAAAGGCTACCAGGTGACGATTTTCTAGGTTAACTTCTCTACTCTTCTCGATGGGCATGGATTTTAAATATACCTTTATTTCAGCAATTGATAAGAAAAAGTTTTACTTGTTTAAAACAGAGCTCAAAAATAGTCCTCTAATATTATTTCTTTTCAAGAAATGGCTTTAATAGATCAACTGGAAGAGGAAAAACCAGAGTTGTATTTTTGTCCACACCAATATCTGATAATGTTTGTAGGTACCTCAATTGAAGGGCAACAGGTTCTCTTGTAACTACACTGGCAGCTTGAGCAAGCTTCTCTGCAGCTTGAAATTCTCCATCTGCATGGATAATTTTAGCTCTTTTTTCTCTTTCAGCCTCAGCTTGTTTAGCCATTGCCCGCTGCATTTCCTGAGGCAAATCAACCTGTTTAACTTCCACAACTCCAACCTTTATGCCCCATGAATCTGTGTGTTGGTCTAAAATACTTTGTAATCTTTCATTCAATGCCTCCCTACGGCTAAGCAAATCATCTAAAGGAACCTCACCCAAAACTGATCTAAGGGTGGTTTGAGAAAGTTGGTTAGTTGCGTATTGATAATTATCAACTTCAACAATTGCCTTTATAGGGTTCATTACTCTGAAATATACAACGGCATTGACTTTCAATGATACATTATCCTTTGTAATAATGTCCTGTGGGGGTACGTCTAAAGTAACAGTTCTCAACGACACCTTAACAATTCTGTCAATAGGCCACCAGACGATAATCAACCCCGGTCCTTTTGGTTTGTCCAGCAATCTGCCTAGCCGGAAGATGACACCCCTTTCATACTCCCGCAAAATATGAAAAGAATTAAATAAAACTACAACTAACAAAGTCAGGCCAAAGAGTCCTGCAGTTCCAATTGTTTCAAGTAGAGCCATGAGATTCTCCTTAAGTTATAACGACAAATCATTCATCCAGACAACCAGAAACCCAAACAGTTAGATTTTTAACTGCATCAATCTTTATTCTCTTACCCTTATTAATAGGGCTTTTACTGAAAGCTTTCCAAATTTCACCATGAACTTGAACCTGACCGTCTGGATCTAAATCCGTAATCGCTGTCCCAATTTCTCCTACCATTCCTTCTTGACCAGTCTGCGATTTTTTTTTGTAGGCAGTTAGTACTAATCTCATCAAAAAGATTGTAGCAATAGCAAAGGGGAGAACTATAGAAATTGAAGTTGTTAAATTAACCCTTAATTCGGGAACATTGGTTTCAATAAGAATTAAAGATCCCAGTATCATAGAAGAAATTCCCAATATGGCCAGCATTCCATAACTAACAATCTTTGCCTCTAGTATAAATAATGCTACTGCAGCAATTATTAATACTACTCCCAAAATATTAATAGGTAGCAGGTTAAAGGCAATCAATGCTAAAAAAACACAAATCGCCCCTCCGATACCAGGAAGAATTAATCCAGGATTACTAAATTCAATATAAAGCCCCAAGAGTCCAATTAGACCAATTACTAAGGCTAGGTTAGGATTTAAAATTTTTGCCAGTACTTTTTGCCGAAGAGTCATAGAGAAGTGAGCTAATTCGTTAGTTTTTAATTCCAATTCCTGAATAGTACCATCAAATCTTTTAATTTTTCGGCCATGAAAATTAGTAAGAATTTCAAAATAATTCTCGGCTATACCATCAATTAGGTTCCCAGTTAACGCCTCCTCCTCGGTAAAAGAAGTACTATCTATCACACCCTTTTCTGCGAGCCTCACATTACGTCCTCGTTTATTAACAAAACTACGAATATATGCTGCAGAATCGTTTTCAATTTTTTTCTGCATTACAGAGTCCACCTGTCCTCCACCTACAGGAACAGGATGCGCAGCTCCAGTATTTGTAGCTGAAGCCATTATGGCAAGGTCCCCTGCCAAAAGTATAAAGAAGCCAGCTGATGCCGCCCGAACGCCTGTCGGACCAACAAAGGTTATAACAGGAGTATTAGACTGCAATATTTTTTCAATAATTTGTCTCATAGAGTCTGCAAGCCCACCTGGGGTGTTTAATCTTAATATTATCGCATTTGCACCTATTCGGTTTCCCTCTTCGATTCCTTGTATTATGTACTCAGCTGCAACAGGGTGAATAACATCGTCAATTTCAATGGTTAAAACCTTTCCAAGTAATAGACAGGGGAAGCTTCCCAGAAAAACTAAGATAAAAAAAAGATATCTCATGGCTGTTAACCTAAAAACGAATCTTTGTTCTTATAAACCTAACTTAAATTTTCTCCTGTCACATTTAACAATGCCAGGGATGATAGTAAAGATAAATTAAAAACCGTCTTAAAAAAATTATAACAAAGTTTTGTTATGTATTGGGGGCAATTTCAAGAGATTATTCTATGCGAAAAATGGGAGGTTCTTGGTTGTTTCTCTCACAACTTATATGTAACCTATGCTGACTAATTCTTTCTTCTTTTCAATTCTCTAATAATTCATAAAGAAAGGGACTATTTTGTTTCTTGGAAAACTTTTCTGGCAACTAAGTATTATTTTCTTTTTGTTTGGAAATATTATTTCAGGAAATGGTCTTGTTGAACAGAAAGCTATGGCCGGAAGTAAGGAGAATGAAAAGCTAAAATCTGACTTAAAAAGATACGCAGAAATAATTTCTACTTTGGACACACATTACGCAGATTCTATCGATATTAACGAGGTGGTCATCCAATCAATCAAACGAATGTTAACCTCACTGGATCCCTTTTCTAGTCTTCAGGATGGAGAGGCCTTTCGCGATTTTCAGTTCTTCCAATCTGGTATGTATGCAGGAATTGGCGCTAATCTCATTGAAATTGAAGGAGAACGCGTAGTACATTCTACAATCCCTGGATCACCAGCATCAGAAGCTGGTATTCTCCCGGGTGATATTATCTTTGCCATAGACGATCTGCCCCTCAGAGGACTTCCCTTGCCCAAGGTAAAACAACTTTTCCATGGGGTAAAGGGTTCATCAATTAGAATTATATTAAAAAGATTCGGCCTTACTAATCCACTGGAGTTAAATATTTCCAGGGAATTACTTCCTGAATTGAGCATTCCACTGTGTTTCCAACTCAAACCTACTGTTATTTATTTAAAGTTGGTCTCTTTTTCCGATGTTACTCAAATGGAATTTGATGAATGTTTGGTTCCACATCTACCTTATTTAAATGGGTTAATAATAGATCTCCGTGACAATGTAGGAGGTAGTCTAAAATCTGGCATTCAAGTCGCTGATCGCCTTTTAGATATTAATGATTTAATAATGACTACTCAGGGAGATTCTAGCAACACTAGTAATGAGTATTATGCCACTACCGATGTTAAGAAATTAGATGTTCCGGTTGTTGTGATAATCAATAATAAAACAGCAAGTGCTGCAGAAATTTTAGCAGGAGCAATTAAGGATAATAGGAAAGGTCTGATAGTTGGTCAAAATAGTTTTGGCAAGGGTCTTATTCAGACTGTTTTACCTTTAAAAAGTGGCCATGCCTTATTTCTAACGACAGGAAAATGGTTTACACCGTTAGGTATTAACGTTAAGCACAACAACATGGAGTTCCTCCGTAAAAGAATCTTTTTTTCTGAAGAGGAAAATCGGTATTATGCAGCAAATCCCTTTAAGGATCTTTTCTTCAACAACTCCGGTGTTGATAAAGGTGGGATTTCACCCGATATTTATTTAAAAACTAGAGCATTATCTCCTTTTTTGGTCACTGCTATTTTAGATCATTTATTCTTTAATTTTTCAAGAGAGTTTTGGTTTAAATATCGCAAATTAGCTGAATCAGGCAAACTAGATGAAGCATTAGTTTCAGAATTCTTTGAATTTCTCAAAAGTAAAAAGATTAATGTCTCAATTGAAGAATTTAAAAAAAATATTGATTACATAAAACTCTTCATACAGAGCAACCTACTACTTATGGCAGGAAAATCTATAGAAGCCTATATAGTTCTCTTAAAGAATGATCCCTATGTTTTACTAGCGATTGATTCGTTAAAGCAAACCAAGTAACTTTGATAAAACGACAGTACAATTAATTTAAATTTAATTCAGAGGTTTTCTTTGAATTAATTTGAATCAAGAAAGCTCCCTTACGACCCTAAAGCCATAGTCAGGATACCTAAATGAAGGGTGCAAGCTACTTCTGGCAGCGCAGCGACTTACCTTAACTTTATGTCGCCAGGATCCTCCCCTTGAGGATTTTCTTTCCGTTGGTGTTGAATTGAAAGGATTTTGTTTTGGTGATCTCTGGTAGTAGTCTTTAGCGTACCAGTCGGCACACCATTCGTGCACATTATCTCCAACATTAAATAAGCCAAACAAATTTGCTGACTGCTGACCAACCACCTGTGGCCGATTGTCCCTCCATCCATCACGATAAATTTCCACCAGTGATGGATCATCATTCCCCCAAGGATATAGCTTTTCATTTTTCATTTGACGAGATGCCCATTCCCATTCAGCCTCAGTAGGTAGCCTGTATTTCTTTTCTGTAAGCATGGTTAACCAGGTACAGTAAGATACTGCATCTTCCCAGCTAACAGAAACAACTGGTTGCCGGGAAAGATTGAAGAGAGGGTCATTAAGGAATGGAGGAAAAGCCCCATCAGTTTCACCTAGGAAAATCCTGTATTCTTGATTGGTAATGGTATAAATTCCCATTTCAAAAGAATCGACTGTTACTTGGTGGACGGGTTGTTCATCGTCTCTTCCTTCGGCACAACCCATCAAAAACTCACCTTCTGGGATTTTAGCAACCTGAGGAACTGAAATATTTGATGTTCGCTTCATAAATAGGCTATAAATTATATTTTCTGGTTCTCTAAAGGCTAAATCTCGGAAATTATATTAACTATTTAAGCTACTATCATTAATAATTTCCTATGTTATATTGGAACAGATTTTAATATAACTGTTTTGAAACTTTTCTGAATTCTGATGTTAATCTCTCGATCATAAAGGACTATTTCTGAAAGGAGTACAATTAATGGTTTTAACCCCATCTACAATGCCGATTCTCGGCACTTCTGCACCGAATTTTTCTTTAACTGATGTTGTAACTGAAAACTTGATAACTCTTGATACATTTAAAGAGAAGAAAGGGTTATTAGTAATGTTCATCTGTAGACATTGCCCCTTTGTTGTCCATGTTCAGGAGGAACTCTCAAAAATTGGACTAGATTACCAAACAAAAAATCTTGGTATCTTAGCAATCAGTTCTAATGATGCTATCGCCCACCCAGACGATTCACCTCAAAACCTAGCAGCTATGGCTAAAGAACTTAATTTTTCATTTCCCTATTGTTTTGATGAATCACAAGATGTTGCTAAAGCTTTTAATGCTGCTTGTACTCCCGATTTTTTTCTTTTTAATCAGGAGAGAAACTTAGTTTACCGAGGTCAGCTTGATGATAGTCGTCCAGACAATGGGAAACCCGTTACAGGTAATGACTTGAGAATTGCTCTCAATGCCCTTCTGAATAATGCAGCTATATCAGCTCACCAGACTCCCAGCATTGGATGTAATATTAAGTGGAAGCAGCAATAAATATTTGACTAGATTTACCGTCCCTAGTATTAATTTTAAGATCCATAACTAAAGCTTATACTGGGAATCAGTAGAGAAAATCAAATAATTACAGCCTGAATTTTTCTCTATGGAGAGACCGCTACTTACTACCAATCGCATACAAATGGGATCGGGTCATGATGTATAGAATTCCATTCGCTACAACGGGTGTACTGTAAAGTGTATTACCAAAATTTGTTTCAAAAATAAGATGCTTATTAGAACCTGCTTTCAGAATAACAAGATCTCCATCTTCATCTCCAATAAAGACCTTACCATCAACAACAAAAGGAGATCCCCACACTGCGGCTAAGAGGTCATGCTCCCATAAAAGTCTCCCAGTTTTTAAATCAAGAGCATGAAAAAAACCACTAAAATTTACAGCATAAAGAATATTCTGATGAATTGCTACTGTTGAAACACTCCGCCGAAAATCATGATGCCATACTACTGCCTTATCAGTGATGTCACCCGATTTAGTTCCATCCACGGCCCAAAGATGACCAATTCCTTCACCATGTTCCGGATCCTGTCCCACCGCTATATAAACATTATTTCCATAAACTACCGGTGTTCCAATTAAATTATTACGATCTCCTCGGCCATTTTTCCATTCGGAACCCTTAGGATTGCAATCAAATTTCCACAGGAGATCTCCACTAGGAGGATCAAATGAATAAAGCCATCCATCACCACCAGCAAAAATTACCTGTTCCCGTCCATTAATCTTTCCGAAAGATGGGGAGGTCCATTGGCCATGAAGAACCATATTGCCGGGAGCTGAACTTTCCCAAGCTAATTTTCCATTAAGTCTGTTCACTGCTAAAAAACTTGGCGCACGAGGCACAGGAATATTAATATGACTTTCATCAGTCCCATTTGAGGTGTTTACAAAAAGTAAATCTCCAACCACCAAGGGAGAGCTGGTTGCTAAATTATGAGGAAATACTCCCATTTCATCCATCATGTCATATTTCCAAATTACATCTCCACTTTCTTTAGTCACTGCGGCCTCATTAACGAAGGGCCCATCATTCTCATTATCTTTAAACCCTTCTGTGTCTAGAGCTACTATTTCCGCTCGGTTTGAAACATAGTAAAGTCGATTACCTACAACAGCGGGAGATGAACAGATTCCCTGTTCTGGCCAATCATTTACGCGACCTGACTTTAACTTTGTGTGAGTCATCTGCCACAAAAATTTTCCATCACTTTCGTTAAAGGCCATTATCACTCCACGGTCACCTGACTCCTTCGGATTTCTTAACAGTTGGTTATTAGTTCCTACAAAAACCTTACCACCTGATATTGTAGGATTGCCATATGATTGTGATCCAATTTCAGCAACCCATCTAATATTCTTCCCCTTCTTAACATCCCAGTTATCAATAATTTTTGTTGCATTAGAAATCATGTTTCGACCAGGTTTTCCACCCCACATAGGCCAGTCTTCTGCTAACAAGGAAATTTTTAACAAAATAATTAAAACACCAAAGATGACACTTAATCCTGACATTCGCATGCTGGTTTCTCTCTTTCTTTAAGGAGGCCTATATCCTAACGTTCAAAATGCCTAACAGCGATATTATCATACAAAATTTCTGCAGATGAATATCCGTAAATTCCAGGGCTACCCTCTGTATGTACAATTGGGTCCTTGGCTTCAATTGACCATTCGTTTGGCTCTATTGTTCCTTTTTTCCAAATTTTACCCAAAATTCTCCCTCCGGTTCCAACTAAATCCGGTTCAACTCGTAACTTCATGTGGTACCAAGTATTAGGATCAAGAGTGTATTTGACGGTTTTAGAAAAATGACCTAATTCTGAAAGCCAACTCCGAATTTGAAGTTCCTGGCGGTTTCCCATTACGGCAAAAATATATCTTTGTGCAATTAAACCCATGTCAGGCAAACGGCGCTTCTGTTCGGTGCCTAACATTTCTGCAGTAATCTCATACCCTGTAGATTTAGGCTTGCTCATGAATACCATCGTACGCCAAGATCTTGGATTGTTAGAAAGCTTCTTTAAAACCTTATTTCCATCATCAGACATTACCTTAAACCGGCCTTTGGTTGAATTCCATCCAGGCGGTACCGACCCATCTTCATATCTTTCAAAATCTTCCTTAAAAGGAATTACGGGGCGTGAGCTAATCCTAGCTTTATATAGCTTGCTTCCTATTGAACCTATTACAAGCCCTGCCTGGGGAACGTTATCTTTGCTTAGGCTTACCACACCTGAAGAAGAAACGGTCCCTTTAACATTTTCTAATGACCACTTGGTTCCAATCTGATTCAAAACACCACGAGAATCTATTTCATTAACAGTAAATTTTTTAACCTCACCAGGAGAAAGGATAACTTCGGCAGGCACCACCAAAACCTCCTTGTTACTATTCCCATCAGACTGGGTGGACTTATACTCCACACTCTTGTTCTCTTTTTTGTTAATCACCTTCATTTTCTTCCCAATACAGTAAAGGTTATTTTCAGTTAATAAATATAGTTTTCCATTAGAAATTGCTGGTGATCCGTTGATAGGAACAGCAGAGCCATCATCATTCTGAAATTCCTCTAAATCCATGAGTAAAGGAGCCTTGTCACCACGAAGCTGTAAAATATGAAACTTTCCATCAACATCTGCAACCATTAACTTATTATCGGCAACAACTGGGGAAGCTCTTTGCATTACACCGATATTAAACTTCCAGAACTGGTCTCCAGTCATTGCATTAAATGCAACCAAATTGGCCGAATTATCAACTTGGAACAAGTAATTATCCAAAATAGCAGGAGAAGCATATCCTGCAGTGAAACCATCTACCTTCCACAAGAGTTTAGGTCTTCCATTTGCTATTGTACTAACATCTAGACAAATCAACCTTCCCATAGCCGTACTTTCATCAACGTTTTCTTCACTATGTGATGCGTATAACCGATTCCCCTGAACAACAACAGAAGAGTTGATTCCTCTCTTGCTTAAAGGGTAACCCCACAATTTTTCCCCCGTGTTTAAACTAAGTCCATAAATCGACCCATCAGCATTACCACTCATCAAGACCTTTCGACCATCAATAACCGTAACGACGGGCACGTTATAGGTTGTATCTTTTGGTGCTCCACCAGGTGTGGATATCCAAACAGTTTCCCCAGTACGCTTATTTAAAGCATAAAATCTGTCGCGAGGGATTGTTGTAGAACCCCAACCAGCATTCAAAAAATTAATCAATAGAAGATCGCCCTCTATAGTTGGACTTACAGTTCTACCTCCATATCCAGAGATTCGTCCAACCTCTTCAGAAAATGATCTAGACCATACAACATTGCCATCAGCATCAAAACAATGGACCATTCCTTCAATACCATTGGAATAAATGAATCCAGATTCAGGATCACCAGCTAGGCTTGCCCAACCAACTCTATGATGAGGAATGTCAGTTAAAAACACTTTATAACGAAAATCCCACTTAATGGTTCCTGTTAATTCATCAAAGCAAAGTATTCTTTCCTGCCACTCCGAGGGTTTGTGAGGCTCTGCTAAAGTAATAATGCAAACCCTACCATCAAGCACAATGGGTGTTGAGCGTCCACCAATTGCCTGTTTCCAGATGAGATTCTCTCCTTCTGGGGACCAGCTTGAGGGCAAACCAAGTTCCTGAGACACGCCATCAGAATTTAATCCTCGCCATAAAGGCCAGTCCGCTGTAAAACTGGAGCTGACGACAGCCAGCACACCAAGCAAAACAAAGTACACTCTTAAATGGCTAATTTTAACTATTTTCATTAAGTTTTAATCCTTCCTTTTTCCTCAAAGCAAAATACTAGGCCCAGATATTGAGGCAGCTTCTAATCACAGGTTTTCTCAAGATTCCTTTTTTGATTGTCAATATATTAAGAAAAAAGAATCTTTAACTGGTACATTTAAAGTCATCCACTCTAGGAAACTATTCTTTCAGTTTGCCTTTTCCAAGCAGAATCTGTCCAGGCTGAGAAGATAAAAGTTTTCCAGCTTCTAAAACCAACACACCATTAACAATAACATATTGAATTCCCGAAGAAAATTCCTGGGGATTTTTAGTAGCCCCATTGCCATTAACAGTATTGGGATTAAAAATTGTAATATCTGCTCTATTCCCTATCTTAATTAATCCACGATTTTGGAGTCCTAACTTCTTAGCGTTTAACCAAGTCATTTTTTTAACTACCGTTTCAAGATCAGAGATCTCTTTTTCTCGAACAAATTTTCCTAACACCAGGGGAAAGCTTCCATATGATTCTGCATGAATCTTTCTACTAATCATACCTTTGTTAAGATTCGAATTTCTACCAACAGACCGAATAGACACCCAGTCTAGTTTTAACACAAAAATAACATCTTTCTCTTGCATTTCACTAGGAACCCCTGACGCATCATCTCGTCTAGCTAAGTAAGGCGCTTGAGTCATAGTCAATAGTTCAACCGATTCTCTATGCTTATCTAAAACTTTTATTATTTCCTCTATCTTTCCAAAAAATGATTCATCCGTAACTTCTAGATTTACAATATCTGTAGGGATATTTGCTTCCTTACTAACTCTTACAGTCTCTCTAATTGCTGTCTGAATCTCCTTTTTATTCCCACGAACAAATGCAGAATATCTTCCACCATATTTTGCTACAACATCAGCTAAGGCTATTAATTCGTCAGGAGTCATTGACTCCTTAATCAATTTATCAGAAGAATTCGACAAACCAAGGGCTCCATCGATCATATTTTCATGAATGATTTTTTTAATTTCAGAAATCTCAGAAAGGTTTACCTTCCTTTTAGAGGAACCCAGAACACTCTCGACTATTTTGTTAAGGCCTATGTAAGCACCTATATTTATCGAAATTCCCCGATTAATTAATTCACTAAAATAAATGCCTAATTTCTTTCTGTCTTGAGTTAATCTAAGAGGTATTCCATCAACAAAAACTTGACTTGTTATACCCTGATATATTTTGTTTTTAGAAAAATCATCAGTAAATATAAAAGAATTCGAATTAGTTTGAAGATTAATAAAACCAGGGCACACAATTAAATCTTGGGCATTAATTATTTTTGGAGCTCTCTTTTCCTTATTTGGAATCTTTCCTATTTCAACAATATTCTTTCCCTTAATAGCAAGATCTGCAGGAAACCATAATGACCCAGATCCATCAATGACATTGCCATTAGAGATGATTAAATCGAATTCGTAAGTAGGTGCTTTTCTGCAGGAAGAAAAAAGAAAGACCACTAATAAAAGTAAAAGATGAAGGCGGCTCAGGGCAATCTTCACAACTTGTAGTAAATTAGTCATCACAAACGAAGCAATACTATTTTTATAAGGTGTTACAAGCTAACGAAATAAGTTAATTTAGTCCTAAGTAAAGTTTCACTCAACATTTATATTCAACTCTATAAACCTTAGTGTACGACTTTAGCAAAGTTTTTTAATGTCCCTATTTCAGGGATGGTGATTTCAACAATATCTCCTTCACGTAAAGCTGCGTCTTCCGTCTGAATAATTCCTGTGCCAGTAAGAAGTACTGCGCCATCAGAAACAGGATTAGCATAAAATAACCATTCAATTAATTCATTAATACTCCTTTTCATTTGATTTAAATCAGTTGTCCCAGAGAAAATCTTCAATCCATTTCTCTTAATGTCACATTGAATCGAAAATGAATAAGGATTAATTTCTGAACTAGCCAGTAAGATTAAAGGCCCAATTGAACAACATCCTAAAAAAATTTTAGACTGCGGTAAATAAAGGGGATTTTCCCGTTCAATGTCCCAAGCTGAAACATCATTAGATGCCATGAAGCCTACTATTTGTTTTTTTGAATCAAGAACAACAGCAAGTTCAGGCTCAACTGCAGTGAATGAAGAATCTTTTCTTATCCCGATATAATTGTTGGGTCCAGTACAATGTTTCTCATTACCTTTATAAAAAAGCTCTGGACGATTAGAAGAATATACATAATCATAAATTCCTTTTGACGTTTGCGTGTCATCATCTCGAAATTCAGCACTCTTTTTATAGGTGACCCCACAGGCCCAGACTTCAGGAGAATGAATAGGAAGTTCTAAACAATATTTATTTTTATTAGCAGAATTATTGAGGTCATTCAAACCAAAGGGCAAGGGATCAGAACAGCAGTTCTCTTCAACTATCTCTTCAAGCTTTGCACCTGATTCCGTTGAGCACCGGATAAAGTCTAAAACAGTTATCAACTTATGATTTTTATTTTCAACCAGAAAAACTAGGTCATTTTTGATCTCTACCATCTGCACTCCATTTGAAGGATGATTTATTTGACCTATCTTCATTTTTTCTCCTTTTGAGCTTAATAAATGGTATATCAATAAAAAAGGATCAACCACAAGTCTATTCACAAGAAATAGAACAAGAGTTAACCTTTAGGCCACATGTCGTCTTTTATGTCATATACGACGCAAATGAATTAGGAGTCTCCCACAATCTAACCTCAGACACCTCAAGAGACTGGCTATGGGCGTATTCATAAATTATCTTAGCAATATTTTCTGCGGTTGGATTACTATTCATCAAGTAACACGGTTGATTAAAGTCCTGAAGTACTGATACCAAAGGGTCCTCAGTATTCAATAACATCTTGTGGTCCAACTCTACATCAATCCAAGTCTTGATTACAGTACTAACATCCGAAAAATCCATTACCATTCCACGATTGTCGAGTTCTTGACTGATAATATCAATTTCTACCCTCGCATTGTGTCCATGCAGAAAACGGCACTTACCGTCATAGTTTAATAATCGGTGGCCATAACAGAAATCAATTTGCTTCGTTACCTTATGTAAAATAATTCCTCCTTAAAAAAGTTTATCTTTAACCAATAAAAGCAGAGACTCTAACTACCTTTCAAAATAAAGTAATTAATCTGACAGGAACTTAACATCGGACCCAAATTTTCTATATCGTTTAAATTCAATAACATTCTTAGTATGTAGCTTAGCTGTTCCATTTTCTAGTAAGACTTCTGCTCTTACAGGCAGCCAGTATTTCAATCCTGCGATCTCTACTTCATCATAAACTGTTCCTCCCTCAGAACGCGTAATGGGAAAATCTGAAGGTATTTTAAAAGCCTTCTCCTTAATTCTAATTACTTGCAGAGAATCTGAGTCTATCCAACACCTACCCCTATAACCAGTAACTACAGACTGTTCACTATCCTTACTTTTGAAAATAATTTGTCTCTTTGACCTGTCCAAAGGAACTTTGAAACCTATTCGGACAGCAGTGCTCTTTTGATTCTTTTCTACCCCTTCTAACCGAAATACCGCTTTGGTTTCAGGGTTAAAAAGGTAATTTAGCGTTGAGCCAAATTCTCCAGTTGAAAAAGTGCCTCCCAGGGATTCTAACGTGGCATCAGTTTTTGCAGCTCGATTAGCTACTGATAAGAGCTTGTAATGTTCAGTCTGATCATAGTAGGTAAGTTCTGCAACAAAATTATCAGCCCGAATCCAGCCCTTTTTTGGAAGGCGACGAAGAAATCTTTGGGTAATCTGGGTGCATATAAAGTTAGGAAGATTATCCGTATATTCCATTGCTTTTGATCTAACTGAACTTAAAAAATCTACCCAATTCATATTATTTGGCAACTTAATTCTCGGTAGTCTCCTCTCTTCAGAAATTAAACCAGGTGGCTCTATCTTTGGAGGTCCTTGATTATCTGGAGAGGGTTTGTCTCTATGGAGACTTTTGGCTTGGACTGCAGCAATTATAAAGTCACTAGCTTTGCGTTCCCTTAATTCTAAAAGAAAAAGCTCTTTAACTCGAAATCCTAGTCCTCGCTGATTAATTATTTTGACCACCTGATCAGGAGACACTGCTCCCATTTTGGAAGTCGTGATCAATGCAACCAGCTCATCCTGAGTAAGAGGCTCTTTGTTTATCCCATTGCTGTATGCAGCAAAAGAAGATGCTAAAATCAAGATTATAGTGAGCATAATATAATAGGTAAACTATTTATTATTAATAGTATAACAAATATTTACTAATGTAATAGGTTAAATAAAATCCTAAACCTTTGTTGAAGTCCTGCCTCTACCTGTATTTAATCAATGTCGACACGACGACAACTATTGATTAATAACAAGCTCAGAAATATCAGCAAAGCTTAAAAATGTTTTCAACAAGAGAAACAGCAGGGCTAGCCGATTCTCCTTAACTAGCCTATCTTTATCCATAACAAGAACCTTATCAAAAAAAGAGTCGATTACTGGCCTAAGGGACGCTAATAATTGTAATCCTTGCTCATGTTTTAAATTTCCTAAAGCCCTTAAAAAATCATTGTTATTCTTAAGAATTTCTGAGTGAAGATTTCTTTCCTCATCTAATATGAATAATTCAGGCTTAACCTTGAGCTTTGAAAGATCTTCTTTGTTCGACTTCGATAGAATATTTTTGATCCTCTTAAAACTACTAGCAACTGAAAGCAAATCATTACTACCCCTGAAGTTCTTCAATGCGAGTAATCGCCTTCGACATTCAACAGGATTATCAATAAAGACCCCTAAAACAGAATTCACCTCATCATGATTAAAGCCCTCATTCCTAAAAACAAATTTTAATCTTTCCCTGAGAAAATCTGAAAACTTAGTATTTAAGGGTTCAAAAGAAGTTTGTGGTCTGGAGCCAATAGCTAGAAATGATTCATGTAGCAGCTCTCTAAAGGAACAATCAAGATTATTTTCTATCAATATCTGGATTATACCCAAAGTTTGGCGTCTTAAAGCAAGAGGGTCACTAGACCCGGTAGGTATTAAGTCCACAGCAAAGGCCGTTGTAATGTTATCAATCTTGTCTGCAATAGACAAAATAGATCCGGTTAAATCCCTAGGAACCTTATCGCCAAAAAATGTTGGCAGATAATGATCAGATACAGCGTTAAAAACTAATGAATCTTCGCCTTGTTCTTTAGCGTACAATCCTCCAATGATTCCCTGGAGTCCACTAAATTCTTTTACCATTTCAGTTGTAAGATCAGTCTTACAAACTTCAGCTGCTTTATCTAGGATTTTAGGAGCTGACGAATAATCAAATTGAGCAGCTAAAAATTTAGATAAACGTTTTATTCTTTGAGTCTTATCAAACAAGGTGCCCAGTTTTTCTTGAAATAAAATATTCTTCAGCATTCCTATTCGGTTGTTCAATGTGATTTGAAGGTCAAACTTCCAAAAGAACATAGCATCGGAGAGTCTCGCTTTTAAGACTCTTTCATGGCCAATTCCAATTTGTTTACAATATTGAGGCTGTGAATCTACCACAGCCAAGAAGTTTGGAAGTAATTCACTATCTTTATCTTTAACAGAAAAATATTTTTGATGTTCACGCATAACAGTAATTAGGATTTCTGAAGGTAAGTTCAGGAAAGCTTTGTCAAACCTTCCAGCAATTACTGTTGGATTCTCCATTAAATTCATTACCGTCTCCAAAAGCTTAGAATCCTCAATTAAATACCCATCCAGGAATTTTGCCTTCGTGATTAATTGGTCTTGTATTTTCTGTTTCCGTATTTCTGGATCAATCTCAACTGAATTAGACTTTAACCATCTTTCATATTCAGAAAAACTATCTACCCTAGTCTGGTTATTTTTACTAAGAATCCGGTGACCAAATGTATAGTTTGATGCTTCAATCCCCGCTATCCTTAAAGGTAAGACCTCGTCTCCTAATAAGCATAATATCCAACGAATTGGACGAACAAATTGGAGTCTAGTTGGCTCCCATCGCATACCTTTAGGAAGCTCCAATCTATGAATGATGCCATTTAGCTCTTTTAGTAAAATTGATTTAGAAGTATTACCAGCTATGTGCCTTTTGAAGCCAATATAAAAGCCCTTATCTGTACTAATCTTGGATAGACCGCTAACATCAATGTTATTCTTACTCGCAAACCCCTTAGTTGCCTGACTAGGCTTACCTTCATCATCAAACGCTATCTTGTAGGGTGGACCTGTAACAGTTTCTTGGCGAGCGGCCTGTTTCTCTTGAACACCTTTCAGATGAATTATTAGCCTGCGAGGAGTGTAATAATGAGTGGAGCATTCTAAGGCAATTGAACTATTGCTCAATAGGTCAGTAATCCCTTTCTCCAATTTCAGAACCATTGGATGAAGAAATGTTGCAGGAAGCTCTTCACATCCTATCTCTAACAAGAAATCAAGTTTCATATCTGATATATATTAATGTATTTCTTTAAAATAAATGATCTAAAATATTAATATTGTTTTATTTAATAAATTCAACGTATTCCTTCGCAATTAAACATGCCAAAACACGAACTCGTTGAATCATTTTGGCCCTTTCAGAGACACTTATAGCACCACGGGCATCAAGAACATTGAATGTATGGGAGCATTTCAAACAGTAATCATACGCTGGTAAAATCAGATCAGTTTCAATCAGGCGTTTAGCCTCGGCCTCATATTCATTAAACCATTTGAAATGTTTTTCAACATCGGCCTCCTCAAAGTTATATTTAGAAAATTGAACCTCATCCATGTGTCTTATGTCTCGATAGCTAGAGCTTTCCGACCACTTTAGATCGAATACATTCTCTACATCATTAATAAACATTGCTATTCGCTCAAGGCCATAGGTTAGTTCAACTGACACGGGATCGAGCTCGAGCCCTCCCGCTTGTTGAAAATAAGTGAATTGAGTAATTTCTAATCCATCTAATAAGACTTGCCACCCTATTCCCCAAGCTCCAAGGGTAGGCGATTCCCAGTTATCTTCTTCAAATCTAAGATCATGTTCGACAAGATGAATCCCGACGCATTCTAAGCTTTCGAGATAAAGATTTTGTACGTTAGCAGGACTTGGTTTAAGGATTACCTGTAGCTGATGATGTTTTTGGACACGGTTAGGATTTTCTCCATATCTGCCATCTCCTGGTCTGCGGCTAGGTTCCAGATAGGCCACCCTGTAGGGCTTTGATCCTAGTACCCGAAAGAAAGTTTCAGGATTCATTGTGCCAGCGCCCTTTTCCACATCATAGGGAAGCTGAATAACACAATCCCGATCTCCCCAAAAAGACACTAGCTGCATAAAGATTTCTTGGAAAAGCATCTTCCTATAAACCTCATAATTCCTGTTTTATTGCCGAAAAAGTGTCAAATCTTCTCTCAAAGCTAGTTTCTATTAACTCTTCTACTATGTTAGTTAATTGACCAACATTTCTGGATATTTGATTTTCCTTTAGAATTTCAATTAATGACATTTTGGTTAATGACCTAAGAAGTTTCATGTTGTTAATTGATATTTCTCGGCCCATGCCAGACTTGCAAGCTTTACACATTAAGCCCTGAATTTTATCCCCACAGTATGTCCGTCCATTTTTAGCCAAGTGATCCCCACACCTACTACATTTATATAAATCCGGGAGAAATCCTCCAAACTTAAGATACCATACCTGAAAATATAAGAGCGCTGCTGAAGATGTATCAGTTTTAACAAACGCAGGCAGAACATGGAGAAGTAAGCGGAATAAGTTTTGGTTAACCTCCCAATCTGGCATAGTTTTCAAAATAACTTCTAATAAATATGTAGAGCGCAAAAATGTATCATAATCTTCAAGAATCAAACCAAATCCTTTTATAACCTCAATGCTATCAATAGAAACTAACTCTTGGTTTCTCCTCTGAAAACCAGAAAATTCAATCCAAGAAAGGGGCTCTAACCTACCAGTGAATCTGCTTTTAATTCTTCTTCCTCCATTAACCACCCCTCTAATCTTCCCATATTCCTGCGAAAACAGAACAATAAGTTTATCTGTTTCCTTAAGGGGGTACGTCCTTAAGATAATTGCTTCACCTTTCAAAACTACCAACCCTCAGCCTCCAAAACGTTTTCAATTAAGATTGTCGACACGACGACTATCTTAAAGTTTTTATTCTTGACACAATATCTAATATCAATCATATTAGACCATATATGTTTTATTAAGAACTATTTAGGTAGTCTATTTTAAGTTAATACATTAAGTTGAGAATTTTCAATTACTCTACATATCTATTTCCAAAATCCAAAGTTTCTATATTATATGATTACCAGCCCAGAACTAGGCGCCTGAGGCTTAAGCCTCTTATTTTTCTGAAAGTAGATCTGGCATATGTAACATCATTTTAATATAAAAACCCGTATCTAATCAGTAAGCCTATTGGGTTTTGAACTTTTTCTCTAGTAAATTTAAGCATAATTCTTCAAAAAACGTCCCAAATTATTAGACTGAATTAATTAATTTTATTCAATGCTTACTCCTTGAGTTTAGATTCTTGGATGATGTTTACGATATATTCCCTTTAATCGATCATTAAGAATGTGAGTATAAATCTCAGTTGTAGAAATGTCTGAGTGCCCTAGCATTGCTTGCACTGACCGCAAATCAGCACCTCTCTGAAGCAGGTGGGTGGCAAACGAGTGCCTTAGCATATGTGGTTTTATTTTAATTCTAATGCCAGCAACCCTCCCATTAGAAGTAATGATTTTCCAGAACCCTTCTCGAGTTAACTTCTTTCCTCTATGGTTTAGAAATACAAATTCTGAATTATTATCCTTCAGTAGGTCTGGCCGCGAATATGATGTATAGGATTCCAAAGAACTTATTGCTGATTTTCCCAACGGCACAACTCTAATTTTACCACCTTTCCCAAGACAATTAAGATAACCTAACTCTAATCTGAGATTGCTTAACTGTAGCGAAACTAATTCCGAAACTCTAAGTCCAGTTGCATAAAGTACTTCAAACATAGCCTTATCTCTCAATCCTAAAGGGGTCGAAGTATTTGGCTGAGCAAGAAGGTCTTCTACCTCTTCTAAGGATAAGACTTCTGGAATTTTTTTCCAAACTTTGGGAGACCTAACAGATTCACAAGGATTAACTTCTAGATCTCCTATAAGAATCATCCATTGGAAAAAATTTCTGATAGAAACAATAATTCTAGAAATAGAACGAGCATCCAATTTCTCTCCATACAAAAATATAATGAATTTCTGTATTGCATCTGAATTGGCGTCCTTTAGAACAATTCTTTCTTTTTTAATAAAACACTGAAATTTTTGCAAATCAGTTCGATATGCAGAAATTGTATTAAAAGAAAGTCCCTTTTCAACAGTTATATAGGTAATGTAGTCGGATAGTTTTTCTTCCATATTAGCTGCCTTTTTAAGTAGTTCTCTCACTCCCCTTGCTTGACAGTGTTACTTCCTTAATATAGCATCAGGGCCTAAACCGATTACACTTAAGATTAATAAGCATGAAATTAGCAGAAATTGCAACTAATTTAAACTGCGAACTGGATGGAGACGGTGAACTTGAAATCAGTGGTATTGCTCCAATAGATCAGGCTAAGTCTGGTGAGCTCACATTTCTAACTAATCGCAAATATCATAAAAGCCTTAAAACAACTAAGGCCTCTGCAATTATTGTATCTCAGAATTTTGATTCTCTGGCAATTAGTACCCTCCGATCAAAAAATCCATACCTTACTTTTGCCAGAGCAATAGATCTATTCCACACACAACCGAAGTCGAGCCCTGGAATACATCCCACTGCCCTTATTTCTAAACATAGTAGGATTGGGGAAAATGCATCTATAGGACCCTATGTTATCATTGACGAAAATGTTGCTGTTGGGGATAACTCAATTATTCATCCTCATGTTGTTATTTGTAGGGGGTCTGTTATTGGAGACAATTTTATTGCCTACTCACATGTTTCAGTGCGTGAAGAATCCATCATTGGAAATGACGTTATACTTCAAAACGGTGTGGTTATAGGATCTGACGGATATGGTTTTGCAAAACAAGACGATGGTAGTTATGCAAAGATAACTCAGTCTGGGCGAGTAGTAATAGAAGATGATGTTGAGGTTCAAGCTAACACAACTATTGATAGGGCTGCTATTGGTGAGACACGAATCCTAAAGGGAACAAAAATAGACAATTTAGTTCAAGTCGGTCATGGATCAAAAGTGGGTTATGATTCTCTACTTTGTTCTCAAGTTGGTTTAGCAGGTAGTACCGAGATTGGCAATAATGTTATTTTGACTGGTCAGGTTGGTGTCGCCGGTCATTGTCGAATTGGTGATAGAGTCATCGCCACTGCACAATCTGGCATTCCCTCTGACATTGAGCCCGACAGCATAGTTTCTGGTTATCCTGCTATAGAAAACCGCAGTTGGCTAAAATCCTCTGCTCTCTTCTCTAAACTTCCTGAAATTAGCAAGTCTCTAAAAGAGCTTCAAAGAAGAGTTGACAAATACCTTAAATAAAATGCTTCCATTGTCATGCCTCACAAAAATGATTCCTTGATTATTAAGTCTGCTAGTTTAATAGGTATAGCTACATTCATTAGCCGTGTACTCGGATTAGTTCGGGAACAAATCCTTCTTGCATTATTCAGTCGTTTTCAAACCGATGCATTTAATGTCGCTTTTAGAATTCCAAATCTTCTAAGAGATTTATTTGCAGAAGGCGCCTTAAGCGCAGCATTTGTTCCTACATTCACAAAAACCCTTCAAAATAAGGGCTCCTCTGCAGCATGGCATTTAGGATCCCTAGTCTTTAATTTTCTCTTACTTATTATAGGTTCCATTGTGGTTGTTGGAATATTAAACGCTCATGCCATTGTTCAGGTTATAGCTGGAGATTTTTCTAGTAGTACAGGAAAATTTTCTCTTACTGTGAATCTTACCCAGATTATGTTTCCCTTCTTATTATTGGTTGCTCTTGCATCAGTTGCTATGGGCATTCTTAACTCTCATAAACAATTTTTTATTCCTGCTCTAGCACCCGCTCTATTTAATATAGGCTCAATATTTGTAACAGTATTAATGTTTTATCTTCTTCCTAATTTTGGAATTGACCCGGTAATTGGTCTCGCTATAGGGGTATTAATCGGTGGATTAATGCAGTTATTCATTCAATTCCCTTCTCTATTAAAATTAGGATTCAAGTATTCCCCGTCATTATCTATTAAAAGTCCTGCTCTCCAAAACATACTACTACTTATGGGTCCTGGCACATTAGGTTTGGCTGCTACCCAAATTAATCTCTTTATAAATACCTGGCTAGCTACCACTCAGGGTGAGGGACCTGTCACCTGGTTAAATGCAGCCTTTCGCTTAATGTATCTTCCAATTGGCCTTTTTGGTGTAGCGGTTGCTTCTGCAACCCTTCCTATTATTTCTTCTCACATTGCAGCAAAAGAAATTCAAAAGGTTCGAAGTACCGTTTCTTCATCATTGCGTTTATCTTTTTTTTTAAATGTTCCAGCCTCGGTAGGCTTAATTTGTTTGAGTTACCCCATTGTTTCTTTAATTTATCAACGAGGACAATTCAGCAAAGCTGATGTATTGGAAACTAGTGAAGTCCTGATTCTTTATTCCCTAGGTCTTTCTGCATATTCGGCAGTTAAATTACTAGTCCCAACATTTTATGCAGTTGGAAGTCCTAAGGTTCCTGTAATTATTTCCACTATTTGTGTTATTACGAACATTAGTCTTAATCTGCTCTTTATAAGTAGTGTAGGATATAAAGGTCTTGCCTTATTTACTTCCCTTTCAGCTTTTTTGAACTTTTTTCTTTTGTATTTTTGCCTACAAAAATCTATAGGACCCCTTAAATCGCTTTTACTTGCTACAACTTTAGGCAAGCTGGTTCTGGTCTCATTGATTATGGGTATTGGGTCCCGTTACTGCCATCAATTATTAGCTACAATATTTTTACAAGAGAAGCTCTGGGAGGAATTGTTAACAGTTTTTGTATCGATAGGAACAGGTATTCTTTTATTCGTAGTTGGCTGCACACTACTAAGAATTTCTGAATTTAATCAGGCGTTAGAAATAATTCGAAATCGACTTGGAAATAGTGAAAACAATAGGTAGTTATTTAGCTTAGAGTTCTTTTAACCAGCAAGGCTTCTACCTGCTAACCAGTTGGACCGGAAGAAAATTAAAACCAACAAAAATCCACCAAAAGCAACTATGTTTAAACTCCAAAGTGTGTAACTAAGGCCAATTTTTTCCGCCAACAGTCCAGCCGGAGTAATTAATAAACCTGCAACTCCCCAACTTATTCCCATCACCACACTTGAAATCAGTCCAACCCGTTTCGGGAATTTTCGCTGACTCAGCGATATTAGGACAGGAACGCCACTATAAAGCCAATATCCTGCTAATCCAAGACTAGCAATTCCAATAACCGAATTACCCAAAACAAGAAAAACTGCAAAAAGAGGTACAGGCAGAAGAAAGGAGGCTAAGAGAACAGTCTTTTCACCTATTTTTTCGACAAGCTTACCCGCGGCAAAACCTCCAATCCCACCTGTTAACCCAAACACAAATAAAATAAGGCCAACTGCTTGGAGTGATTCAGTTTGTTTTAGTATAAAGAAGGGCACAAAGGTTAAAGTTCCTAGTACCACAAATGCTCGTGTCATAGCTAATACACCAAAAATTAATAAATCTTTATACCTCTCTTTATTCAATGATAAATCTGAAGATGATTGTATTTCAATTTTACTTGGGTTCGAGTGATCAAACATCCACCAGATCATTACTGAAACTAAGACACCAAAAAACCCTGCATAAATTGGTCCAGTTATCCCTGACCTTTCAATTAGAAAAGAGACTATTAATGATCCAGTTGCTACACCAACAGTTCCACCTGTAACAAAAATTGACATTCCAACACTATGACGCCGACCACTTCTAACAGCGACTAAAGCAGCTCCCAAAGGGTGAAATGCTGCAATACTGATTCCTCCAAATATTAAAATTATCAGTAAACTTCCATAAGAATTCATCAAACCCAAGGAAGTCATACTGATTCCTGCCAATAACGGGGCTAAAACTAATAAGCTTGTCTGGTGCCATCTATCAAAAATATATCCAAAGATTGTTTGAGAAAACGTTGTTGAGACTGAAAATACTGAAACTAAAAATGCTGCTTCAGAGAGAGACATCATTAAAGATCTTTGAAGGATTGGAATTAGGGGTGGTAAAAATCCAGCATAAAAATCAACTGCAAAGTGACCCACAGCTAGAACAACAACTTGTTTGGTCTTAAAGGTTGAATCGCTAATCATAGGTCTGTTTTAATAAAGCCAATTCCTACGAATGGAGTAACATGACTCCATCATTAAAAAGATTCCAGATTAAGGCAGGATCAATCATTTCTATTAGGATTAGGTGCCATGAAAACCAACAGCGTTAAGTTAGAATCGGAATTATTAACAACTCCATGCAGGACCTCCGACGGAGCTATTACAGCGGTACCATTTTTTAAGCTTTTCTTTTTATCACCAATACTAAAATCACCTATACCTTCAAGCACGAAATATATCTTATCTGCACCTTGATGGGCATGAATCTTTTGTGATTGACCTGGTTTTAAGCAATATAGATCGCAGAAAAAATTCTTAGTATCAAAAAGTTTAACCTTCTTCATTTTTTCTTTAGAAAAAGTTTTCATCTCATTTAACACAAAAACTTCCATTTTAAATCCTCTCACGTACACATTAATCTATAAGACTAAAATTCATTACTAAGAATCTGTTTATTCTAGGGGAGAAGTTTCAAAACTAACATCATTGCTGAATATTCAACTATTTTTGAAGTTTCGATTAAACGAAAACATAAAGCAGCACCTAAATGCAGTAGTGAGGGTTGTAACACCACGATTTCAAATACTCATCCTTTTTTAGAATCAGAAGCTTCTTATTCTTTCAACCTCCTCCAACTAATTGAACAAGTTCAATCTGATCTCCTTCAGCTAAAAAGGTATCATTCCACCTATTTCTTTTTAAAATCTTTAAGTTATACTCGACTGCTAAACGGTCAGGAACAAGTTCTAGATTCTTGATTAATTCACTCATAGTCGTCTGCCGTTTAATAGCTTTCGCTTCTCCATTAAGGATAATTTCAATTGTTTGCATAATAAACCATATAAATATTTAGATGTATTTTAAAGTATTCACAACCTTCTCTACAGACTAGTAAGAATTATGTTGCAAATTACCTCTTGCGACCGCAAAACTTGGCAATAGAGTTTAATTGATTATTATCCTCCAATGCAATTCCATAACAGGTCTCCTCAACATAATCTAGGACTTCGAAATCTCTAAATTCCAATAACAGTTCTTTTTGTTTTAGTTTATACCTCTGATTTACAGCACTATTATTCTCATCAGTATGTAAGTACGTTTCCATAATAAATAACCCACCAGATTTTAACGATTTTCTTATTTCACCAAAAAGGTTTCTATTTAAATAATAAAAACAAATAACACCATCAAAATAATTTTCTGGGAGAAAAAAGCAATCTAAATCAGCCACAACTAAATCAAGATTCAAATCTTTAGATAATGCATTTCTTTTAAGGGCAAAAAGAGCCTCTTCTGCGATATCAATAGCTACCACGTTATTTCTTTGGGAAGCCATATATAACGCATTGGTACCTAAACCACTTGCTAGATCAAGGATTCTTGCGTTGTCCGGAAAAGTACTCCACTTTTCAAGCCATTCATTATGGATTTTTGGAGGAATTTTGTTTTGAAGCTTACCTCTGTATTTTTTCCCCCATTTTGTCTTTTCAGCTATACTCAAGCTATACCTCTATTATTTTATGGTACTTAACAATGATTCGACTGTTTTAGGAAGTAATTCTACATTTAGTCATATCTCATCGTAGATATTTTATGTCACTTGACAAAATCATCGTCATTTAAATATATTCAGGTTCATGAAAGATTAATAAAATAATTTATACTTCTCCTTTTAAAATGTCGCTTCTTTTAAAACAACTCATTAATATCTTTATTCTACAGCCGACGTAGCTCAGTTGGTAGAGCGGTCGATTCGTAATCGACAGGTCAGCGGTTCAACCCCGCTCGTCGGCTCCATTCTCAACGGCATCATAAAGACATTTTTTAATTACTCTTAAATTATTTTTTTCGAAATAGTTTAGCAAATAAATAGGAGTTTTCAGTATTATGTGCTCCCAACCTTCTATTAATATTCCTCACTCCCGAAGACTTATTTTATTGGGTTTAATAGCAGCTAATCTTTTTTGCCCTCAGCTATTTTCTTCCAATAGACCAAAGCCAATAAATCTTTCTAAAAAACATATTCAAGCGGTGGAGAAAGATAGGCGAATTATCATTAATTTTGACACTATTTCTGGTGACAGGCAATTTGGTGGACAAGATCCAAGTGCTTTAGTCAAATGGAAGTTTCATGTTATTGATGAAAAAGATGTCCAAATTGATAGCGTCTGGTGGGGCTGGGGAGAGGGAAATCAAGCTCCCTGGCCTAGTAAAACGATGCCATTGTATAACGCCAAGGGTTATCAAGAGTGGGCAGAAAGAGGTATCAATATTGCTGAAATATTTCTTAAGGAGTCCCATAAGAGAGGAGTCGAAGCTTTTTACAACTATCGTATAAATGGAAGTGATAACGACTTAGGTCCTTTTCGAAAACTTCCTATGAAGGTTTCGAATCCAAGCTGGTTAATTCATACATGGCCTGGCCCCGTAGGTTTATGGAATTTTGCAATCCCTGAAGTAAGAAAACATAAGCTCAATATTCTCCGTGAAATTGCTGAAAAGCTAAACTATGATGGAATTTCTCTTGATTTTGCTAGAGTTTGTCCCGTTCTGCCCCCAGGAAAGGGATGGTTAAAACGTGGTAAAGTTACACAGTTTCTCCGTGACTTTAGGGTAATGACAGAATCGATAGCTGAGAAACGAGGGCGTCCGTTACTAATTGGTCTAAGAATTCCAGAAAATTTAGAAGGTTGTCACTTTGATGGCCTTGATATTGAATCATGGATAAAAGAAAATTTAGTAGATATTCTAGCTGTTGGCATCCGAAATTTTGACGTAGATCTAGCAGCATTTCAACGTTTAACCAAAGAAAGTCATGTCAAGATTTACCCTTCAATCGATGACCATCATGCCTCCGACGGATATGCTACTCCTCCAATTGAAATTTATCGGGGTGTTGCAACTAATTGGTTAATAACTGGAGCAGATGGAATTCAAACATTTAATTTCAATCATGCACCTGATTTTCCTTTTAAAGATGTCTGGGAAACACACCTCCAAGCTTATAAGGAAATTGGACGCCTTGAAACGATGAAACACAAAGACAAGCATTTTGTTATACAACGCCGTGGTGGAGGTCATGGACCAACCGTTGTTCCTAATCCGGAGGACTGGTATACACCTCGCTGGATGTATTTCAACACTAACATGTTAGCTCCTCTCCCTGTGATACTAAATAACAACAGTAAGATTGATACTTTCCTATACCTATCTATTGAAGAAGACCTTCTATTTAATAAAGAACATCTAAAATCAATTTCCTTAAAACTTCTCCTCTCCGATAATTTGGCAAAAGAGACTTCAATAAATCAACGACTGAATAAAGTTAAAATTGCAACTATTGGACATGCTAGTGGTGGTTTATTTAACATCCCACCATACAAAGAACTAAAAGAGCAGATTCAAGTTCGATTAAATAATCTTCATTTAGGTAAACCGATTATTCAAAAGGGCTGGCTTTTATTTCCTCAAATTTCTCCAGAGTTTTTTGCCGTTGGGAAAAACCTTATAGGGGTCTCTTTAGCAAAGTCTAGTCCAGAGCAAATAAATCAGATCCAAATCGAAAAGCTTGAGGTTCATGTTAGATACAAGACGGATTAATTAAGATAATGGCAGAACTCCTTATAAAAAGATCAGGGAAAAGGCTGGATCCTCTATTTATAATTAAATGTTTTGCAATCTCAATTGTAGCAAGAGACAATGTGAAGAAAAAAAACTGCAGTTAATAATTTTGACGCCCTTTTCAAGAGGCCTTTCTAATGAGAACTACCTTCACATTTATTTCAATTTTTATTGTTCTTCCCATATTTTTAACAAGCTGTACTAATACTAAAGAGATTTCAAATATTCCTAATACAGCTCTTCAGACCCAGCCAGTTAGTTATAATCTTGATATCCCAATGGTCAATTACCATTGGGACCCTAGTGCTGGTGATCCAACGGTTCCTGCAAACCTTGGAGGCCCTGGATTCACAGGAAAGGGCTGGAAATCTAATATGAGATTTTTGGCACTAGGATCAAGCCAAGCTATAAAAGGCGGAACTATGATCCGGGCAATCCCTGATTGGCCTGCGACCCTCAGACAGGCTGGAAAAGATTGGAACACGTCCTTAAATTATCTTATTAGGGAATTATGCTATGAACCCTTACTAAATATTCATCCAACAACTCTGGAATTTATGCCCGGACTTGCTACTCATTGGTGGATTTCTAAAGACAAGATGACCTATCGATTCCGTATTAATCCCAAAGCTCGGTGGCATAATGACACAGAGATTACAGCAGAAGACGTAGTTGCATCTTATGATCTTCGAATGGACCCAACTCTTTTGGATCCATCAAATATTTTAACTTTTGGAAAGTTTTATCGACCAAAGGTTATTTCCAAATATATTGTTGAGGTGAAAGCAAAAGAAGAAAATTGGAGAAATTTTATCTACTTTTCTGGCACAACAATTTTTCCTGCCGCTGACATCTCAATCTCTGGATCAAAGTATCTTGACAAATATCAATTTAGTTTCACAGCTAACTCTGGTCCCTACAGAGTTCACCCTGAAGATATTGACACTGGTAAATCTATTCAAGTTAAACGGCGAAGCAACTGGTGGGACATTGACAATCCCGCTTGGGTAGGACTCTGGAACATTGATACTTTTAAATTTAACGTTGTCATGGATCCTGGTTTAGCCTTCGAAAAAATAAAGAAGGGAGAACTGGACTATTTTTGGGTACCTAAGGCTCAATGGTGGGTTGAAGAATTAGATAATCTTGATTCAGTGCAAAGAGGATTACTTTTGAAAAGAAAGTTCTTTACTGACTCTCCCGTAGGAGTTAGTGGAATTGCAATTAATATGAAAAATCCGCCACTCGATGATATTAATGTCCGAAGAGCTCTTGGATATCTTCATGATCGAAAAACACTTATCGAAAAACTTTTTTTTAATGAATATAAACCTTTAAATAGTTATTACCAAGGAGGCACCTATCAGAACCCCAACAATGTTCCCATCAAATACGATGAGTTAAAAGCAGTGAATCTATTAGAGAAATCAGGGTGGACTAAACTGAACAACCAAGGGTACCGTGTCAAGAACGGTCGAGAATTAAGATTAACACTAACATACCGAAGTCCTCTATCCGAAAGAAGCCTAACCGTTTTTCAGGAATCTTGTAAAAAGGCAGGCATCCGTATCGTACTTCAACGCTTAACTCCTGCTGCCAGCTGGAAAAATCTGAGACAAAAACAGTACCAGCTCATGAGCGTAGCATGGGGAGCATTAATCTTTCCTAATCCTGAAACAGCCTTTCACAGCAGCCTTGCCCTACAAAAAGACAATAACAATGTAACAGGGTTAAATAATTCTTTAGTAGACAAACTTTGTGAAGCTTATGATAAGGAATACGATATTAAAAAACGTATACAAATAATCCGTGAGATAGATGGCATTATCTATAACGAACATCCTTACGTTCTTGGCTGGTATGGTGCTTCGCAGCGTGTTATATTTTGGAACAAGTTTAATATGCCTCATTGGGGCCGGGGCCGAACTGATGATTATAATTCTTTACTTTTTAGCTGGTGGATTGATCCAGAAAAGGAAAACAGGTTAAAGAAAGCAAAAAAAGATCAATCAATCAATCTATCTAAAGGCATAGTTGAAAATCATTTTTGGGAAGCTTGGACAAAAAATCAATTAAAAGAATGAGTTTTCTGAAAAAGATCAACGTCTTAGAAGATCTATATGGTTGCTTACTTCATTCGTCGTCTTCTGTTGATGATACCTACACTACTTGGTATCACCTTTCTAGTCTTTACAATTACCCGCTTTGTTCCCGGTGGACCTATCGATCAAATGATCGTTAAAAGTCAACAAGGTACCATTGGTGAAGGCGGTTCAAACTCTGACGGAAGCTCTGTTGCCATTCCCCCAGAAATACTTGAGGAACTAAAAAAACAATATCATCTCGATAAACCTGTTTGGAAAGCCTATTTGTTGTGGCTTAAGGACATTATCAAACTTGATTTAGGGAAATCTTATAAATATAACACCCCTGTTTTAAACGTCATTGCAGTACGTTTTCCAATTAGCATATATTTTGGCCTTATTGGATTTCTATTAGCTTATTTGGTCTGTATCCCTCTTGGTGTAACTAAAGCTATCAAACATGGTAGTTCCTTCGATCTTATTTCTAGTTCAGTTGTTTTTATAGGATACTCAATTCCTGGATGGGCATTGGGAGCAATTCTGCTGGTGATGCTGGGAGGAGGAAGCTTTTTTGATTTGGTACCATTAGGAGGTTTCCGAAGTGAAAATTGGTCGCAGTTAAACTTGATAGAAAAAATAGTTGACCAAGCACATCACACTATGTTGCCAGTCATAGCTTATGCCATGGGAAGTTTTGCTTCACTCACCATATTAACTAAAAATTCATTAATGGAAAATCTTGGCCATGATTATGTTAGGACAGCATTTGCCAAAGGATTGTCGGAAAAACGGGTGATCTTTGTTCATGCTTTACGAAATTCACTTATTCCTCTATGCACTGGATTAGGTCACGCCATAGGAATATTAATGGCTGGGAGCTACCTCATCGAGAAGGTTTTTAATATCGATGGGATTGGATATCTAGGTTACACCTCTATCATTGAACGTGATTATGCTGTTGTGATGGGAGTTTTAGTTATTAATACCCTTCTAATCTTGTTAGGAAATATTTTAAGCGATGTACTTTACGTGATAGCTGATCCCAGAATTAGGTTCCAGTAATCTGACTTATTCAAGGCTAAATTGGAAGTAATGCACTCTGACACCAACAACCAATCGACTAAATCTATCTCTCTCCTTAAGAGGAGATGGCAAAAATTTCGCTTATTAAAAAGAGGATGGTATAGCTTTTTAATTATTCTTTTTATTTACCTTTCAACATTTCTACTTCCTCTACTAGTTAACAACCGTGCATTAATAGTAAAGTATCATTCTAGCTATTATTTCCCAGCATTCGGAAATTTTTATCAAGCAAAATTCTTTGGTCAGAGGGCTATAGGAGAAGCACAGTATCGTAATCTGAAAAATGAATTTGACCGCTCCAATGAAAATCATTGGGTTCTTATGCCACCTTACCCATACCATCCTAGTGAGTCCTTATTAACAGATCCGACCCTTCCTGGATCCCCACCCCATCCTCCTAGCTTAAGACACTGGATGGGCACTGATGATCGAGGAAGAGATGTATTTGCAAGATTAATCTACGGGTTTCGTATCTCTTTAAGCTTTGGAATGGCTGTAGTTTGTCTCAGTTATATCCTCGGCATAGTTATTGGTGCATTACTCGGGTTTTTTGGGGGATGGGTAGATCTATATGGCCAACGTGTTGTTGAAATTTGGGCGGGACTTCCATTTTTATATACAATCATGATCATTAGTTCAATTCTTCGGCCTAACATTTGGGTTTTAATTTTTATCCTGGGCTTATTTAGCTGGATCGGTATTAGTTTTTACATACGTGGGGAGTTCTATAGAGAAAAGGCTCGGGACTACACTGCTGCAGCCATCTCTCAAGGAGAAAATAACCTTTCAGTAATGATTAGACATATCTTACCTAATTCACTGACTCCTATAATTAGTTTTGGACCTTTCTCATTAGTCGCAGCTATCGGTGCACTAGTCGCACTTGATTTTCTAGGGTTTGGACTTCCACCACCAACTCCAAGTTGGGGTGAACTTGTAAATCAAGGCTTAAATAATATATTTAAATGGCATTTGGTAGTTTTTCCGTTAGGTGCAATGTTTATGACATTACTGTTAGTTGTATTCATTGGAGAATCGATTCGAGAAGCTTTTGATCCGAAAACGCACTCTAGATTAAGATGAAAGAGTAATGAATAAAAACTCCATCCAACCCATATTAAAAGTAGAAAATCTTTCGACATCCTTTCAAACAGAGGAAGGTACGATTCATGCTGTTAATGGAGTTAGCTTTGACATCTTTCCTAATGAAATTCTTGGTATTGTAGGTGAATCTGGCTCTGGAAAATCTGTAACAGCCTTATCAATTCTTCGCCTCATTCCTCAACCAACAGGAAGGATTACTTCCGGTAACGTTTATCTAAATGACCTTAATCTTATGAAGTTGAATTATGCAGGAATCCGAGAAATAAGAGGTCGCGAAATTGGAATGATTTTTCAGGAGCCAATGACATCACTTAATCCTGTTTTTCCTATAGGAAAGCAAGTCATGGAACCGTTAATTTGTCACAAAAAGTGCAGCCAAGAACAGGCCATAGCTGAATCTGTCAAGCTTCTAGAACAAGTTGGAATCCCCGATGCAAAAAAACGACTATGGGATTACCCTCACCAATTTTCTGGTGGAATGCGGCAAAGAGTAATGATAGCAATGGCACTAATTTGCAAACCGAGCCTACTCATTGCAGATGAGCCAACTACAGCACTGGACGTAACCATCCAGGCTCAGATTTTAGATTTAATGAAAAAGCTTCAAAAGGAGCGGTCTAGGTCTTCTATTTTATTGATAACACATGATTTATCAGTAATTGCTGAAACCTGTCACCGAGTAATAGTGATGTACGGAGGGAAAATTCAAGAAATAGCTCCTGTAAACTTACTCTTTAAAAAACCTTTACATCCATATACTAAAGGGCTGCTCCGTAGTATTCCTAGTACTGAAAACAAGGGCCTAAAATTACAAACTATTGCTGGCAATGTTCCATCATTTCAGAATTTTCCAAAAGGATGTAAATTTGCTGACCGATGTTCTGAGGTTGTAGATAAGTGCCATACAATTGAGCCAAATTTAACCCAGATTAAGGCAGGACAGTGGGTCCGCTGTCACTTAGCCGATGAAACTATAAAATAGATTATTTTTCATTATTAATTTAACCATTATTAATATATAAGATGAAAACGTCCAGACCATTAATTTCTGTGAATAATCTACGGGTAGGATTCCCCGTTTACGGAGGCGTTTTACGTCAAAAGACTGCCGAGATTACTGCTGTTGATAATATATCATTTTCCTTAAATGAAGGGGAAACATTAGGAATAGTTGGAGAATCAGGATCAGGAAAAACTACAGTTGGTCGGGCTATTGCTAATTTAATTCAAGTTTTTCATTCTGATGTTAATCTTCAGGGAACTATTCAGTTAAATATTGATGACCAATCTGTTAATTTAAATGGATTAGGACAATCAGCAATGAAACCCTACCGCCATTTAATACAAATGATTTTTCAAGACCCATATTCCTCTCTGAATCCTAGACTGAATGTCAGGGAAATTCTTGAACGCCCTCTCAAGATCCAAACTACCCTTTCCCAATCCGACAGATTAAAACGTATTGTTAAAATCCTCGACGATGTTGGCCTCCAAAAAGATTCAATGAATAGATATCCCCACGAATTTTCTGGAGGGCAACGTCAAAGGATAGGCATAGCCCGAGCCTTAACAACAAGACCTAAAATTATTATTGCCGATGAGCCTGTAAGTGCTCTAGATGTCTCAGTTCAAGGTCAGGTGATTAATTTAATGGAGGAATTACAACAGGCTTTTGGCCTAACTTATCTTTTCATAGCGCATGACCTTAGCCTGGTTTATCACATCAGTGACCGAATTGGTGTGATGTACCTAGGGAATATTGTTGAACTAGGAGACAGCAAAAGTGTTTACCATAAACCCAGGCATCCTTATACCCAAGCTCTATTATCTGCTGTCCCGTACCCGGATCCAGATAAAAAACATCCTGAACGGATTCGCCTTGTTGGTGACATTCCAACACCTTTAAACAAACCTTCAGGATGTAGCTTCCACCCCCGCTGCCCTATTGCTGAACATAGTTGTCAAATAGAAGTGCCAAAATTAATTAAACATGACGGCACCTCTGTGGCCTGTCCCTATGCTCGCTCCTAAGGAGCCCGTATTTATTAACCTAACAAGAACAAATGCTATCTCCATCCAAACTGTCTGGATTAATTCTTTTTAGGAATACAGACATTTCTTTGGCAGTTTGAAGATCTCCTCTTTCATTGGCAATTTTAATTCCTCTAATAAAAATTGCTTCAGCTTCTTCAAAATTTGATTCTTGAGAAAGAGCCTTACCTAAATCTCTATATGCTGCTGAATAGGTGTTCTGAAGTTCAATAGCCTTTCTCAATCTAGGAATTGCCTTTTTAAAATCCCCAGTCTCCAAATATTCGTGACCTAAGCTATATTGAAGAAAGGCATTTTCTGAATTTTCCTGAATAACCGCTTCTAGTTGTTGAATTCTATTCCTTTCTGACAACACGTTCTCCTATTCTTAAAACCTTAAAGATCTTTTCTAATATTAAGCACGAAGCCTGTTTTGTTCTGAAACGAGTATGGGACAAAAGATCTTAGAAGATTTTCTTAATTAAAATGTTTTTATTAAAATAGATCCTTTGGTAACTCATTAATTTTGGCTGCTAAAATAAGGTCATTAACTGATATCCCACCCACGCTATGAGTGGATAATTCTATAGTAATATTTCTATAATTTCTTAAACTAAAATCGGGATGATGATCCTCTATCTCTGCGAGTTCTGCAACCTTATTTAAAAACTTTATTGCTGCACTAAAATCTCTCATTTTCCAACTAGACAATATAGTCTTACAATCTTCATTGAGGTTCCAGCCATTAACCTCTCTTAAACCAGTCCTAACTTCTTCAATTGGCATACAGGTAACACTACCTAGACACTTTTGGTTTTTCCAATTATCCATTGTTTTTCCTTTTCGATGAAACAAATAACCTGTCCTAAGGGTAAACCCTTCTTATTTATAACAAATCTAACTTCAAACCAATTTGAGTACATAACCTCTTTTTTTTAAGGAAATAAACCATGACTGTTAAACTAGCACCTTAACTAATAATGATATTAGCACTGAACAAACACTCCTTGAAACAATATCCTGTTTAATAATATATTTGTAAACATACGTTATCTGACTGAATCCCTACTGCTTCTTTTTGTTTGAGCGTACTTGTTTAATAAGAGGTCCGTAAAACTTTTTATCAAAAGGAGGACAACCTGTTGGGTACTGGCCCAAAGGGTGATCCTTTTGCCGCATTAGGTAAGTGCAAAAAGTTAATGTTTTACATGTTGTTCTAACATTAAGGGTGCCTTTTTCCAAACCATCCTTTGGTAAATTAGGGTAGGCTAGAGCGGCTCTCCCAATTCCCATTATGGTAACCTTTTTATCACGAATATTAGCTGCTCCTGCATGGAGTTGCCAATGTTGCAACCAACTATATCCAGCGCCAACAATGGGCAAATCAGGAAATGTTCTTTGAATTTTAGCGCACAACTCAAACTGACGATCAACTCCAATTAAAGGATGCTCCGGCGAAGAATAGTTTCCAGCATCTGGCTTATCAAAAGGTCTACCTATATGAGGATTAGTGTACGGATTTCCCATCGAAATACTGACGAGAGAAACTCCTGACTCTCTCATCATTCTAATAACCTTTATTGGTTCTTTAAGACTTGCTTCCAGAGGATTATTTTCATCAATTCCGAAGCCTTCTAAATACGGTAAACTATAGGGGTGAACCTCGCCTTTTCCATGTATCTTATTTAACCGGAAGGGTACACCATCAAATACACCAATTCGGGATGCAAGTAAAAAGTCTGGCCCTACTATTCCTCTAATCTTTTTAAGTACATTTCTTAAAAATCGTGTCCGATTAATTAAAGTTCCTCCATATCTACCCGGTCTCTTTTTAGCACTAAGCAGTTCATTTCCTAAGTACCCATGAGTTAATTTAATATCAACACCAGTAAAACCTATCTTCCACGCCAATTTAGCCGCTTTTGCATACTGATCCTCTAGGTTTTCAATATATTCATCACTTATCAAGGGATATGCAGAAGAGATGGCTCCCTCTTTACTAAAACCAAGGGGAGTTATTTTATCTAAATAAGCATTGTGGGTACAAAGGATTGGAGCTGGATAACTGTACCTGCCGGAATGAGTTAACTGTAGAATTAAAACTAAATCACTATTCGTACCAAAATTTTTTTTATGAACTTTTTTTATATCTCTAACTAGGTTCTCAAAAGACTTGGCATTGTTATCATTAATTAAAAGTTGTCGAGGATTGGCTCTCCCTTCTGAGACTATCGCAGTAGCTTCAAACCAAATTAATTTTGCCCCACCAGAACCAAATCGTTGGTAACGACGATAGGTGAAATTTCCGGGTTTTCCAGTTAGAGTACCATCACAGCCTTCCATTGGATGAATGGCTATTGAATTACCTGCAAGAAACTTTCCTAACTTCACGGGCTGGACTAAATAACTTCTGACTTTACTAGAGTCATGTTCAAAAGAAAGATTTAAGCTTAGAGCATTTATTTCTTTCTCTAATTCACCTAAAGATCGGTATCGAAAAAATCTACCTGCCATTATAAACTATCCATAAAACAGAACATTCTCTCTTCGTTTTAAGAGGTAACCATAAGTTTTGACATCCACTAACAATACTAATAACTATCCTATAGATTATTCACTGTATCGTTTTCTTCGGTGAAAAATTACGGCAAGGAAACCAAATATCCCAATAAGAACCATTCCCCAAATACCAGCTTTTCCCCAAATCATAAGCAAACTGCCAAAGCTTGCTACACCAGCAGCTATTAACATCAACACATTCCAAATCCAGCGCGACTTTCCTTTTGGCATATCTCTACCGAGAATATCTTTACGGTTCATAACTAAGCAGAACGTTAGATATGCTAAGGGAAGAAGGGTGAAACCAAAAACTGATGTAGGAACAACTAGCCAAAAAGCAGCCTTTGTCCAAATAAAAGGTCCAAGTGCTCCGATACAGCCTCCTAGCGTTGCTAATCTGTAATTCCAACCAGAGTGAGGAAGTTTCAACATTTCACAAATAATTAGACCAGAGGCTAACATTAGAAGAGTTATCGTAGATAGGGCCATTCCAAGAACGCCAATTCCAAAAATATAGTTTGTAAGGATCCCTCCACCTAATGGTTTCAGTGATTTAGCCAAATCAAAAGCATCACGAGTTACCAACGTTGCCGCTAGTTTCTGTTCAGCTATTGAAAAGGAAAGGGAGGCCTTTTTTTGCTTGGTGCCCTCAGTAGTCAGCCAACGTTTTTCTAGCATTTCATTGAATTCTTTTTGCTGTTTTTTAGATGCTACCACCGATTGGACATTGGATTCCTTCCAGGATAAACCTGGTTGAACCTGCGTATGAAATTGAGATGCAGCAGCAATAACTACGCAACTAGTAGCCAAGACAAAGGGGATTAACATTCCAGTTGCAAGATCAAAAATAACAAACCCTTTAAAAGGCCTTCCCCACCGCCGCTTAAGAATTGTATAGGGAAAGAGAAAAGTCATATTAATTCCTACAGCAGTAGCAGCGGCACTAACTAGAACATCAGTTTGTTTCTGAACTATTAAATCACTCCAGTAGTAACGATATTTATCTTCGATAGAATTAAGTAGAAATTCATATTCTTCTGAGGGGTATAACAAGGAATTAATGTTTGGAATAAAGCCTCTGTACAACGCTTGCCAATTTAGACCCTTTTCAGACAACATCAGAGTAATCACAACTGTTCCAAAGCAAACAACGATTAATGCAACTGCAATTTTTAGAACTAAATCATAGAATTTAAAACCGACCTGACCTTTCTCATAACTCCAAGTCGTGATTACTGAAATAATAAGAAAAACTACAACAATACTGATCTTAGCACCCTCTCCACTAAGAAGATCCGGAAACAAGTTTTGTTGAACAACTGCAGTGGCTAGCGAATACTGAGGCATTGACCACACTATGCTGGCAATCAAAGATGCCAGTGCCCAACCCCATCCTAAAATAGGATTTACATCGCTATTAATTACTTGAAATGGAGACCGCTCTGTTGAGGTTGTAAAATAGCCAATAGCACTCAGCATAACAATGCCAAAAAGCATGGCAAGTGGTTGCAACCACAATAAGGAATATCCAGCAAGTACACCAAGATACAGACTACTGCCTAAGGAACCACCTCCAAGCGTCAGAGCACTTTGAAGCCATCCAGGACCTGATAATCTTAGATAAGACATCATCAGGGGGAAACCACCTTTATTTCTTGCTGTCAGTAACTTTTGTTCCTCACCACTAATATCCAATTATCTATACCTTTTGTGCTATATCTCGTTTATCGATATAAAGAGAACTTAAAACATTGTCAGGTTATCGGTCAAGTTAAACCATGTCAATAACCACTACATGATTACTTGAGATTAATTTTAAAAATAAACAGTCTTGAAGCCGATGGAGTCAGGAAGTTATTTGGCTGTGTTGTAGGTTTTGGAAATATTCCTTAACATACATTTATTTCTCGTATAATTAAAAAGTAAAAGATATTAAGTCTCTTGTTCTAAAACATTAAACCGCTTGATTCTTGAAAGGTCTGAAGTGAAAATCTCGGGACATTTTAACGATTCAAAAAAACTTAGATGGTGGCCTGCTCTTATAATAATCATTTTAACCTTCATCTGTTTCTTATGGATATGGACATCCGAAGAAGATCAAGATCAGATTCGTACTATGAAAACAGGTGGCCTTTTGGTAATTTCTTGCCTTTTGATCCTTTTGTGGTGGATTACTGCTTCAAGATTGAACTGGAAGATAAAATCATCTGGCCTACTACTACTAATAATATGTGGAATTATTACTAAGTTCTTGTTTTATATCGAAGGTGTAGATGGGAATTTAGTTCCAATAATTCGGTGGAAGTGGACGCAAAGACCTGTTGATTCAATATCAATTTCCAATCACGATTCCTACAAAAGTTATTTTCAAATATCGGAATCAGATTATCCTCAATTTTTAGGGCCTAATCGAGATGCTCGAATTAATTATCCCATATTAGAAACTAACTGGGCAAAGAACCCTCCAACAGAGTTATGGAAGCAACCAATTGGCGCAGGATGGTCATCATACGCAGTTGTTGATAACCTTGCTATTACCCAAGAGCAAAGGGGATCTAATGAATTGATTGTGGCTTATAACATTCACACAGGGAATGTTATTTGGGCTCATTCAGACAAATCTAGATTTGAGAATGCCCTTGGTGGGATTGGTCCCCGAGCGACCCCTACTATTTCTGAACAAGGAAAAGTTTTTAGCCTTGGAGCAAAAGGAATTCTGAATTGTCTTGATTTTAGAACCGGCAGAATGATTTGGCAACGTGATATACAAACTGATAATGATACAGACGGATTACAATGGGGTCGTAGTTCATCTCCTCTAATCGTGAATGATTTGGTCGTTGTCAATCCCGGTGGAATCAACAACCGAGCCCTAGTTGCCTATGATCAAAGTAGTGGAAAAATCAGATGGGCCTCTGGCGACTATAATGCCTCATATGTTTCTCCAGCGCTCATGGATTTTCTTGGAAGAAAGCAAATTGTTATAATTAATCAAAAACATGTAACGGCACATGATCCCGTTGATGGAACCTTACTTTGGCAAGAAGAGTTCCCCAGTCAGGGCCCTCACTGCTCCCAACCTGTTGCCATCGATAATAATTCTATCTTTGTTTCAAGTGGTTACGGAGTTGGTAGTAGATTATTCTCTCTCAGTGTTACTAATGATGGAAAATTTTCTTCTAAAACTGTTTGGAAGTCAAAAGGACTTAAAGCTAAATTTACTACTGTTGTTCTATATAAGGGGTTTCTTTACGGACTAGATGATGGAATTCTCGTATGTCTTGATCCAACAACAGGAAAACGAAAATGGAAAAAGGGACGCTATGGCCACGGTCAATTAATTCTTGTTAAAGACATTTTACTGATAATTTCAGAACAAGGAAGAATTGTATTAGTTGAACCTAATCCTACATTCTTCCGTGAAATTGCTGGTTTTGAGGCTCTTTCAGGAAAAACCTGGAATACTCCTGCACTATCAAGGAATATCCTTTTGGTAAGAAACCATAAAGAAGCTGCTGCCTATCGGTTACCCATTCAAGGAAATGATTCCTCTCTTTTTTAAAAATTAGTCTGCTCATATTGAATTTAATCAAATCTTCAAAGAATCAATCCAAAAAAACCATACTAAACAGAACTTTCTTTCTCAGTTGATAACATTACATTTAATCGATTTAAAGCTCCAACAGTAAAAATTATTGGATACAGGGATTCAAAATACCATAATTTTGAGAAATAGAGACCAATTGGTGTTGGCTTAAATAACGATCCCCTTTTTGTAGTCTTTATAATCCATTCAGTCCCCCTCAACGCAGCCTGATGTAGTAGGTCTTTCTTATTACCATCGATATTGGATAAATCTTTTTCAAAAATTATGAAGTCTGCCAAGGCATGCACCGCCAGTGATGTTTCTTCAACTGAAGAAGAGACGCCTTTTTGCCCACCCCAGCCACCATCGAGGTTCTGTGACTCTAAAAGCCAACAAACACCCCTTTCTTTATACTTTAGGAGTGAAGTATTTTTAATAGAATTAAGCGCTAGTAGAACTCTACTTGTTCCATAAGTTAAATTAACCTCATCTTTTGAAAATTCATTTCCAAACCACAAGGCTGGCCAAGAACCATCTTCGTGCTGTGATCTTTTTATGTACTTCACTGAATGATTAATAGCCTCTTTAAGAATTGGCCGATCTCTTTTATCATAAGAATCAAACCATTTATTCCAAGCTAAGAGAACATGTGCTGTTACATCTGGCGTACTTTTGTCAAAGGGCATTCGTCCCCATCCACGACAAAAGGTTGGAATCCCTCCATCTCGGTTCTGAATACTGATTAGCCACTTAATACCATTTAAAACTGCTTCTAACACATCTTTATCAATCACTCCTAGGTTTTGCAGGGAAAGTAATGCTCCTGCAGTATCATCTGCGTCTGGAACACTTCCTGGCTTATCAGTCCAGCCCCAGCCACCTGGGTCAGCATACGAATAAAAATGTCGAGCACTTGACTGGTTTTCTAAAATCCATTTTCGAAGACTCTGTTGTTCCTGTTGATTTAATAAATTACTGGCAGTTATACTTGACTTGAACGCATTAATTGTTAATGTCGTGTTCCAGATTGCTAAATCTGTATCAATAGGCCAACTCCCATCTCCTCTTGCTAATTTAAGAATAAACCTAATACCGCGTATAACAACTGGATGGTCAACATAATTAGCTGCAGCAAGGCTCATAACCACAAAACTAGTGAGTGGAACAGCCTCGAGATAGCCACCGCTTTTTGGTTGAATCATTTCAAGTTTTCGTAAAATTCTTCTTAAAATCATCCTTCGTCCCAACCTTATAATAGGATTTCGAGATGGAGCAAAGTGATGTCTAACCAAGCCTATTGCAATTAAAGCTGGTAAGGCATAACTGACGACTGGCAGGTTCAACCACTTTAATAATTGATGATTAACTGCCGCTAATTCAAAAGGTAGTTGAGGAACCTGCCGCCAAATGCTGGTCTCTTTACCCAATTTACCAGTTAGAGCAAGTAAAGTAAGAATTGGAACAGAAAAAGTGAAGTCATTCCCATACCGTTTAAGAACGGCTTTTGAAAGTTTTTTTGGATCTAATGATCCGACAGACGACATAAGCCAGGAATTAATCTTATTTTGATTAATTTGTGAAGTATCGCATCCAGCATCCCCAAGAGTAGCCCACACAAGAGAGGTTGTACTAAAATTACTTATGCTCTGAACTGTATCACCATAGCCACCATCTGAGTTTTGATTATCTTCTAACCATTTAATACCCAGAGAAATAGAGTTGTTGCACTCATTAGCTAATCTTTTATTTATCTTACCCTTAACCTCCCGGGTAAAAATAGAAAGCGCAACGATCGCAGTAGCGGTCGAAAGAGCACTACTAGAAAGTCTTCCAGTCCAAAATCCGTTCTCTCCTCTCGATTGAAGGAGCAATTGACGAGAACTGATCAAGGTCTCATGAAAATCATTTTTATTAAGCATAAAACTTTAAAGACTTAGATGACCTAAAGCCAAAAGGCCATAATATGTGTATTCACAGTCTAGAACATCTTCACTCCAATTCCCATAAAACCCTCCTTTACTGCTCCAAAGGGAATCTAAAAAATCCAGTGTGGGTTCTTTGAGATGTTCGAATGAAACATCGGAACCTGCTAGCGCATGCAAAGCGGTAGCAGTTGAAAGAAGATCCGGTATGGGGACACTATCTCCTGCCAAAAATCCTCCTTCAGAATAGGATTGAGATAACAGCCATTTAGAAGCTTCAGGCGATGGTAAAAAATCGAGATGACGGAGAGCGATTAGAGCAGCTGCAGTAGTTGGTGTGGACCCAACAAAAATTCCAGGCTTTCCTGCGTAGCCTCCATTTTTAGTCTTAAGTGATTGAATTGAGGAAGCTAATTTTTTTGGATTAGGGATACTCATTTTCAAATCCTGGTAAGCTCCTAAAACTAAAAACCCATGATAAACACTTCCTTTACTTACGTTTGAGTTCGCAGAATAACCACCATCCTTACTACGAAAAGCCTCAAATTGTTCAGGAGAAGGTTTCCTTTTATCATTGGTATAACCACTATGTTGAAGAATTGAATGACAGCGCGCTAAGCAGGAGAGGTGGACAAGATCAAGCCCTTCACCATTTCCAAATCTGTCGAGGTATGAATTAATATTAAGGTATGGTATGTCTTGTTGAAGGGCAACTAGTGCCTCAAGACCGAAGACTGTGTAGTAGAGATCGCTCTGGCCATCTCGGTTCTGGAAACCACCATCCTTGTTAATTTGTCCCAGTAGAAATTCAATGACTTTGTCAGTCGCTTCGCACAGCAGCCTTGGTGCCAACCGAGCTACTTGCAGCATTTCTAGCCTCAAACTCACTACAGTACCCTTCGATGAAGTGCTCTCCAAAGATCTTACCCACAACTCTTCTCAGTAATCCCTTTAGAGTGGGATTAGACAAAAACCGCAAGTTTCTTATTGCATCTTCTTTATAGGCTTCTAATAATTCTTCTGCTTTTTGAATGATATCTTGATCATAAAGAATTTTTTTAATGTCTTTAGAAACCTCTTGATAAGATATTTCACCATTATACAATGATGAAATTAATTCCTTTTCATCACCCTCTGGTGTCCTCTTGTAGGCAATGGCTAAAACAAGTGATGGGCGTAGGTCCTCGAGATCATTAGAATCTCTTTCACCATCAAAGTCTTCTAAATCATCTCGTATTTGGTATGCAATGCCCAATGATTCACTGTACTTCCCAAGTATTTCATGGATTTCTTCGCTAGCACCCCCTAGATAAGCACCGAAACGAAGTGCCACTTCGAAAGCTGGTGCCGTCTTTTTACGAAAGATATCTAGCACTTCTAACGAAGTTAAGGTTTCGGGTTCTCTATTCCAAGACAACTCCTGACCCTGACCCCGACTAAGTGTAAGATGTCCTTCAGCGGCGCATCGAAGAATCTTTACTTTAGTTTCAGAATCGCATTCTAAATCAGCAATCAGACGATATCCCTCACCTAACAAGTAATCACCCACATTAAGGGCAATGGGGAGGCCAACTTGAACGTATAACGCCTCAGTTCCGTATCGTTTTTGATCTCCATCTTCTATATCATCATGAATCAACGAGGCTTTATGAAAGCATTCAACCGCAACAGCCAGTTTTTTTAACTGTGAGGAAGTATTAAATGCCATTTCATTTTGATCAACTTGGAGCGCCATAAAAGTACAAGCTGTTATATACGGCCTCCACCGCTTTCCATCTCTTGCAAGCCACTCTTGGGCAATGCGGCTAGTATCATCTATTGCTTCACCCATTATTTCAATTAGAGACTCCTTAGAAAACCAGCTCTTCACATCTTTTTTAAGGAGATCCAAATCTAGTCTATATGTTTTATCCTCTGAGGTCAGATGAATAAGGTCCCAT
Source organism: Terriglobia bacterium (assembly GCA_022452285.1). Classification (GTDB taxonomy): domain Bacteria; phylum Acidobacteriota; class Terriglobia; order Versatilivoradales; family Versatilivoraceae; genus JAKUNG01. The sequence goes on from JAKUNG010000015.1 coordinate 87,027, forward strand.
ACCCAATCTAAATCCACAGTAGTATTAACACAGTCATCCTGGAGCAGAGGAATTGCCATCCCAGGAATAGCAGCTGCTTCCATATGTGGAAAACTTTTTTCTAAAACATTTATACAACTGACACCAACAACAGCTTCTATTTTTCCAGTCTCAATCATTTGGCGAACAATCGCAGATCCCTCTGCGACTAATACTGCATATCCAAGTCGTTCGGCTTCCACTGAAAGATCTTGAATAGAACATAAACCACATTCTTTACAGAGGAGACCAAATTCATCAAATGGTGCGGGGCAATGTTCTTCTATGCGCAAACATTTGGGGAGCAATAGTAAGCGGCGGTCGAATGGGATTTTTGCAAGTGTATCCTTCCAAGATTCATTATTCACTAGTATTGCTGTGTAATCTTCAAATTTATTGTCAAGGTTAGAAAGTTTTAAAATTTCTTTGGCATGCCCACGCAGCTCTTCAACATCTAAAGGAGGTACAGCCTTGAGCTTTTGGACATACTTATCTACTGTTTTCTTCAGGGCTATTCGGGCTTTTTTATCATCAGGAATATTTGACTGGGTTGGTCTATAACGTTGCTTAGGAACTTTAATCGGTAACTTTAAGACACTGTTATTTACTTGATCAGTTATTAACGATTCGCTAACTAATGCTGTGCTTCCATTCGTATTTTTTTGAACCATCCATTAGCTCCTATAACTTTAACTAAAATACTACATTAACTATAGGCTCCAAAACCAAAAAACCAGTGCTTTTTTGCAAATCGATAAATCCAATTTTCTTCAGGAATTTCATTGCCGGGATTATATTGACTGGGTCTTGATCTCATTTTAATAAGTTCTGACATTGCCATTTTTCTCAAAGTGGTGTCTTTCGCCCCGTTTCTTTCAACGATCTCCTTTAAAAGGTCTGGACGTTCTAAGACAATACATCCTTGAGTTGCTTTTGCTGCAGTCTGACGGAAATCATTAAGTAAAGGTGATTTAGTCATAGTTTCAAAGAGATTTCCTTGATTGTCTCTAATTGATTCATTGGCAAACTGAATCACTGGACAGGGCTCAATATCCCCAAACGGACTTATATGGTGACTGATTCCCGTCGCCGCAGGGCAAAGCGCTTCACCTTTATCATCATAATATGCATCAATAATTCCAATCGGTTTTCGATTGCGCATTTCTATAATAAATTTTCGAAGTTCAAGACCTTGTTGTGGATTTAATGCAAGTTGTGAGTTAGCAACAGGACCAACCGGTCGATATGTATGAAACCATGCGTAATGTACCCCTTTATCAATTAAATAGTTAATCCATGATTCTTTTACCAAATCATTAAAATTACTCTGGCATACGCTTGAAGCAACACCCGTTATCAAACGGTTTCTAATACTTGCCTCAATTCCAGCTACAGTTCGATTCAATACACCCTTCCGTCCTCTTCGAACATCGCTTACGGCCTCGGTTCCCTCTATACTAATTAACGGTGTAGCATTACCTAATTTACGGAGTTCAGAAGCTACCTTGTCTGTAATGGCATGACCATTTGTAAATATCTGAAAATAACAGTCAGGGTGTTCCTTCAGAATTCTCATCAAATCTGGATGGAGAAAGGGTTCACCCCCAAGAATGCCAAAAAAGCTATTGCCATAGCTTTTCGCGTTGTTGATCAGCCGATTCATATCCTCAAAACTTATCATGGATTGAGGTTTATCTACATCAACCCAACATCCTTGGCAACGCAAATTACAACTATTGGTAATTGAAATATACAAGAAAGGAGGAAATGTCTCTCCCTTCTTTAACCTCTTTTTAAAATGTTGGACTGATCTAATCCCCTTGTATCCAAAATTATAGGCTATCTTCCATAGTAATCGGAGATCAGTAGTTCTGACTATCCTATATCCAAAAGAGACCATAGTTCTAAGCATGAATTAGATACCCCAATCGTCCTCAGTAGGAGAACTATGTTTGCCATCCTTAACACTTTGTGACTGAGCCTGTCTAGCAGCTAATTTAGCTTTAGCTCTATTTGTTCTCTCTTCTATATCACCAGCTGAGGGAAGGCTCATTAAAACCTCAGCAGGGATATCGAGGTCATTCATTAATTTTCCTAAACATTTTTTACGTTCCAGTAACGCCCGAGACTCATCTCGTTCAGTAGAAAATCTTTTTCTTGCATCCTTTTGCCTCGTCCGAAGTGAGTTATATAAGTCACCACCTAGTAGGGCTGAAATGTCAACTTTCATTGCTTCTCGTTGAATATCGTTTTTACGAACTATATCTCCATTAATCGGACCCTTATTATATTTTGGAAAAAGAATAGCAACCTCAGGACAGACCCTAGAACACGCTGGGCAATTCGTCTTACAGTTATCTTCATTCTGAACTTGAATCTTATCCTCAGAAACTCCGTAAACATCAAATAAGCAAAACGTTAAACATTGCATGCAGTTCGTGCACCGATCATAATCAATCACTGGAAACCATGGCTTCCAGTGATTAAGATCTTTAGCACCCGTTTCTTTTTTTAAGGCCTCAACTTTATCGATAATTTCCTCATTATTTAAACCGTTAATCTCTTGCAAATGGGTCTCGGGCATTTTTCTGCCAGCAGAACGCAGCGATTTATTACCTGACGGAAAGGAACCTAATAAAACAAAAAGGTTCTTTTCCATCATTTCCAGTTCTTTATATGAATAAAAAACTGAAAATGAGTATCCTTTTTCAAGCAGATCACGGGAAAGATGGAAGCATCGATCGCTGTCTAAAAGATTCCCACCATTTTCTTGATACAAACCTACATTAAATTTTAAATCAGATTCGATCACGATTTTTTCTTTCCAGACCCTAATTCTAACAATTGGGAAGCTATGTCCTCAGCTTTTTCAACACGCATATTAAGGATCTCAACATTCTTTTCCCTGAGTGGAAAGCCTGCAGCAGAAAATAACCATCTTACAGCTCGTGGATAGCAGGCAGCAATTTTAATTTCTTTTTCACCGACTAAATCTTTAAGTTCTGGGTCGTTCTGGGCGACCATTTCACACAGATCAGTTACGGCTTTAAATGAACGTCCAGAATCGATCAGACTCTTGAGCACCTTGTCCTTAACGTCCTCAGGGATGATCTTAGCGTATGCACATCGACAATAAAGAATCTTGTGTTTCTGAACCATCCTTTTCCTGAGTCGGTATTTTAAAAGTCCACAGATGTCAATACTACTACAGTTAACTAAACCAGCTACTGATTAAAATTATTTCTACGAAACATTTATTGTTTTCTCTTCTGGTCCCAATCTATGGGTGGGCACTGGACGACCAGGTTTAAAGAACTCAATATGTTCTATTATTAATTCAACTTCCTCTGAATCTTCCATCGCCCTACAAGCTTCCAAAAATATCGAGTGAAGAATTTCCGGATCGCATTCAGCTCTAAGATTTAAGATTAGTTCACCTGCGTTTAGATTCTCCTTTAGATGAAATGATGCCTCCGGATCTAATTCATTTCTTACTAAATTAACAACTCCAATGTCTTGACCATTTTCACTTGGAATCAATGTTACTTTTAAATGGGCAATCTCTTTGTCAACCGTCTTGACCCGCTGTTTGACCTCATTAAGTAATTTTAATAAGAACAAATTCCCGTCAAATTGATTATTCCCCTTTATTTCAGCTGTGCAGTTAAGCCATCCTAAAAGGGCCTCTCCCTCTGCGTATGTATCATAATCAATTTCTAAACCCATATTTTTATAACTTTCGGAGTGGTTAATTTTTTCTAACCACTCTTGAGTTCCTTGTCCTTGACGAGCAGACATCAAAACGATGTGAGCAGGGTTAAACAATTCCTGAATGGCTTCTCTTAAAAGCTTGGCACGTTTTGCAGAAATCAAGTCAATTTTATTTATGACAATAATATCCGCCTCTTCTAATTGTTTTTTGTAAATATAGGTAACTTTGTCAGAGAATGATCTTCCCTTTTCAAGATCTAGAATTCGAAGAGCTCTAATAGGATCAACCATAACACTTAATGGAGCAATCCAATAATCGTTCCCATACATCCGCCGCAACGGGTAATCTACCGTGGCTTTTAAGTCAGTGCAACTGCCGACCGGTTCAGCTAGGAATACATTCGGTCTCTTATCTCTAGATAAACGATCTGCAGCACTGACCAATGAATCAAATTTACAACAAAAACAACCTCCCGTTATCTCTTCTACTGGAAAACCAGTTGAACTAGTCATCGTTGTATCAACCAAGCCTTGACTCTGATCATTAGTAATTAGACCTACTGTAAGATTTTGTTTTGCGAATAATTCAGCTATCTGTATTATCGCGGTGGTCTTACCAGCTCCCAAAAATCCTCCTACCATAATATACTGAGCTTTAGTCATTTGGATTTCTCTTTTTACTTTCAGCCATCATTTTATCAATAGTAAGATCCAAAATCCCTACATAGCCCTCAGAATCAACACTATCTACTTCAGGATTTCCATTGACACTATATAACCAACCTTTTCCATAAGGATCTGAATCTATTAGGGTAATATCATCTTCGAGCAACGGATTAACTCTTTCAAAAATTCCATCTATGACACAATATATATCTGTTAGAGCTTTAAATGCTTCAATCCATCCAATCGTTTGTCCTACTTCTACCCTTTCGCCCATTTCAACTTTAAATTCAAACTCTACTATATCGCCAAGCATACGAGTTGCAAACTTAGTCATTCCTACTACCCAAACATTTGGTTCTTCATTCATAGCCCAAAAATGGGAGGCAGTATAACGACGATTCCCTGGAAGCTTAGTAGCAAATCGGGACCTTTTGTACCGGATATCTTTATAAGATTCCTTAGCCATAGAATAACCACAAATAGTATTAACAAAACTTGTATCTGAATTCAAACTAGATACTAACTGCTAGTGAACTTCTGTTTGCAATTTCTTAATCACTTCAATAAAACTATCCCAATCAGGATGTTTTGTTAAATGGCACCAAGATAGTCTAAGAGCTCCAAGTGATTGAGTTTGACTAATCCCCATGGAACCTAGTACATGACTACAGCTATCTGAAGTAGAAGTGCAGGCTGATCCATTTGAAATAGCAACTATTTCATTTAGTGCCTCCATTGCTTCGTCAGCAAGAATACCTGGAAAAGTAATATTAATCATCTGGGGTACTGTCTTTTCTAAATCACCATTAAAAACTGGGTTAAGTACGCTTAATCGATTTAAAGCCATTTTTTTAAATCTTAAACTTTGCATATTTCTTTCTAGAGCTTCCTTTATAGACAGCTCAGCTGCTTTACCTAAACCAACAATAAGTGGAACTGGTAATGTACCAGGCCTTAAACCAAGTTCCTGTCCACCACCATACATTAACGGTACAAGTGGTGGACGTTTTCCATCTCGGCGTCGAATTACTAGAGCACCAATGCCTTTAGGTCCATAAATTTTGTGTCCGCTCAAACTAATCATATCAATTCTTTTTTCCGTTATTTCTTTAATCTCTTTTCCAAAACCCTGTGCAGCATCTACATGAAAATAGGTGCCATGCTGTTTTAATAAGCTAGCAATAGCTTTTATTGGTTGTATGACGCCAGTTTCATTATTTACCTGCATGACTGATACTAGTAATGTATTGTCCTGAAGAGCGTTAATCACAGTTTTGGGTTCAATCCATCCACCCGAATTTGGAGTCAGAAGGGTTACTTTAAACCCTCTATTAGTCAAAATATCCAATGACTCTAAAACGGATTTATGCTCAATCCTAGTACTAATAATATGGTTTTTCCCTATTTTCAATCCATAATCCGATAATCCTAAAATAGCTAGGTTGTTACTTTCAGTCGCACCACTAGTAAAAATAATTTCACCGCGGTTTGCATTAACAACTTTTGCTACTTTACTTCGAGCCTTTTCAACAGCACTTTTAGCTCTATTGCCAAAATCATGACTTCGACTGCCAGCATTACCAAATTCATAATCAGTATATTTTATTACTTCTTTACTGACTCTAGAATCTACTGGGGCAGTTGCTGCACAATCTAAATAAACAACCATTAATTAGTCATCTACCTTCCTGTATTTATCTAAATACTGATTATTTTTAATAAAAAATAATCTCTTATAGAAGCGCTTCAAGAACTGAATAGACACAAGAACAAGTCGTATTAGCTGAATTACCTTCTAATTTAAATTAACTGTTATTTCTACGCATCCTCGAAGGGTATTCGATACGATACAATTTCTTTCAGCAACAGTAATTAATTTTTTTAATAAAGAAAAGTCAGAACATTTAGCGGAAACAGCTATGTTAATTGCGTCAATTTGAGGGGGACTATCAACAAGCTTTGCAGAAACGATTACCTCAACCTCGGCTATATCTGTTTTTCTTGCTTTGATAGCTGCTAGCAAATTACTCATAAAACATCCACCTAAGCCAATTAACAGAAACTCCCCACCCATTGGACCTTTATCATGGCCACCCTTTTCAGTTGGACGATCTATAATTACACGGTGTTCACGAACAACTGCTTGGGAAGTAGTATCACCTGTTTGTTTAATCGTGAACTGCATCAATTTTACCTTTAATACTCCTAAATGAAAATTTTATGAATAGTTTCAACTAACTATTCTAGTACTTCTTCGGTTCCTGCAATAGTCGTCCTATGCATAATTCTGCGTAAAGAACTATGGTCGAAGGGCTCGACGACATGAATTGTCCAACGATTATCCCACATCAGCACATCGTTAGGTTTCCATTTATGTCTGTATATAAAGCGTTCCTGAGTAGCCCATTGCATCAACTCCTGAATGAGCTTTTGACCTTGATCAAATTCTAAGCCAAGAATCGACTCCATATAGGTTTGACTTAAATAAAGGGACCGTCCACCATCAGAATGTTTGCGAACAAGAGGGTGATAAACGGCAGGAACCATTGCAGCTTCCTCCTCACTTAGTGGAGGAAGGTTTTGAAGACTCCGTGAATAGAGAAAGTTATGTCGAGCCTTTAAACCTTTTATTCTCTGTTTTAATTCCATTGATAATTCATTATAAGCAACACGCATATTAGCAAATAAAGTATCACCGCCCTGTTTTACTACTTCAATAGCATGGAGAATTGCTCCTTTACTTGGAATTGCTCGATAACTACTGTCTGTATGCCACACCCAAATAAGAGTACTATATCTACCTTCGGGAGTATCAATTGGACGGATCTGATCGTCTTCATCTACATTTGATACACGAAATATTTCAGGAATCTTTATAGCTCTATTTTGTGACTGGGGAAAAAGTTCTAGCTTCCCAAAATATCTGCTGAATGAAACTTGTTCTCCATCTGAAATAGCCTGATTTCTAAAAAGAAGTACTCCATAGTCTTTCCATGCCCGCCTAATGAACTTAACAGACTGGTCACCTAGAGGATGTCTTAAATCAACTCCAATTACTTCTGCCCCAATTAATGGATGTAATTTTTTTAGTTTCATCAATATTGATAGAGACAGTACAAGAATTAAATGATGATTTTCATTACAACTTAAGATGCTTTAATTACCTAATGATTAAGAAAAACTAGTGTAGCTCTAGCCATACCTGATTGAAATTGCTTTATTATTTTCTGCGAACTAATTAATAATAGTATCTTTTCCAAACTAATTATAAAAAACATCTTAGTGCATTGGACTATTAGTTATCTAGGTATTTTATGTTTCTATAAATAAGTATTCCAGTTGTCTTCAATTAGCTTGATTCAGAAGTCAACTAATAAAGGTTTTTGAAACCTTAACTGATTGAGTTAGCCCTGTAATATCAATTGCATTATTTAAATTCATCCATTAATAGATGAACCTTGTCTCAAAACACCTAGAGTATTCTGAAAGCAAAATCATTGCCTGCTAATTTTCTCACCACACCTGATTTAATTGTATTCTTTGGATCGCTTTTTTTTGTAATGGTAATAGGTGTCATTGCTAGTCGACTAGAGAAGACATCCGAAGATTTTTTTCTGGCTGGCCGACAAACTCCCTGGTGGGGGGTTGCTGGTTCAATCTTCGGAAGTAATGTCAGTGCTAACCATATGGTTGGAATGATGGGGATTGGATTTAGTGTAGGTTTTGCGCAAGCACATTTTGAATTAGGAGCTATTGTTGGATTAATGCTTCTTTGTTATGGCCTCCTACCAGTTTTTAGAAAGTTAAAAATCTATACTTTGTCTCAGTATTTAGGGGAACGATATGATGAACGAAGTCGCCTTTCATACTCCCTTATCATGATTGCTTTAATGGCAATTACTCAAATGGTTCCTGCACTTTATATTGGATCTCGTTCGGTATGCGTTTTAATAGGAGGTGATGCTGTCAAACAGGTAGGATCCTTTAATCATACAGACCCTTCTAAGACAACAGTCAATTCCATTAATCTCAAAAACTCTAATTCCCTAGAAAGAGGAACCTCTACCTATACAGGCAAAATCCATGTTAACCCTATTTTTTACTCTATTTTTGTTGTTGCATTAGCAGTTGTTTCTGCCAGTTATACAATTTGGGGTGGCCTTAAGGCAGTGATTTGGACTGATGTCATCCAGTCAATTTTATTGCTTGGAGCGGGCATCCTCCTTGCTTTTTTAACGTTTAATCAAATTGGAGGATGGAATTCCCTAATAGCTATCGACGAAGCAGGAGCAGGAAAAATGCATCTGTACTTACCTAGTAATCATCCAGATCTACCTTGGACAGGAGTACTTTCTGGATTAATGGCATTACATTGTTTTTATTGGGGAACAAACCAATTTATCGTGCAACGAACTCTGAGTGCTCGAACCGAATCTGAGGCCCGTTTTGGTATTATTACCGCAGGGTTTTTAAAACTCTTAATTCCTTTTTTTGCAGTTGGCACTGGAGTCGCAGCCTATTACCTCTTTAAAAGCGAATTTCCTGAAAGGTCAATCCCCCCTGACACAGCTTTTACTGAATTAGTTTTGTTAGTAGTTCCTATCGGTACAGGAATAGTTGGGTTAATGATGGCTGGAGTGATCGGAGCAATTCTTTCCTCAATTGATTCTATGATGAATTCTGCAGCAACTTTGGTTGCTGTTGATGTCTACAAACGGCATCTCAATCCAAGAGCTAGTGATAGAGAAATGATTCTAATAGGCCGACTCTCCATTATATTTTTTATGGCACTAGCAGCATTACTTGCAATTTTTGTTCTAGACCCAAACTCTGAAGGAAATTTTTTCCTCCAAATAGTAGAATATCAGAGCTACCTAACACCAGGTTTATTAGTTGCTTTCTTGCTGGGCGTATTTTGGTATCGAAGTACTGCAACTGCAGGGTTCTCAACCATAATTGGAGGGATCTTTTTTTCCTGGCTAGTTAATTTTATCTATAGCAATTATCTTTCAAGTTATAAAGAAGTTGCCACTTATTTTGGAGAAGACTTAAACACCTTTCATCGAGTAGTATGCGTCATTTTTTTATGCGGTTTAACACACATACTAGTTAGTTGCCTCGACAAACATGATGTCAAGAAGGCAACCTTAATATGGACTAGTCTCACGCATCACTCATCTAAAGATCTTTGCACTATTGTGATTGCCTTAGTTTGCAGTCTCATCGTCTATGGAGTTCTTGGATGGATTGTATCAGAGAACCTTCTTAGCCCCTTGAATGCTGGCATAGTTGCATCTATTTGGACATTCTCCCTCTTTGTCTCTAAAGTTAAAGGAGAATTTGATTATGTATCCAAGCTCTTAACGGATGACAGAGTTTGGTCGGGAGCTCTTTGTTCAGTAGCTGTCTTTATAATGTTTAACTATTTTTAAGTAGACTCCACAGGAATTCAACCGAACAAAGGCAACCAGGAGGAGAGTCCTACTACACTGATCGAAAGAGAGGCAACTCCACAACTAATCAATCCTACTTGCATGAATAAACTTGGCTGTAATTCACGAGGCAAAAGAGTCCGGTTGACATAGAAAGTATGTAATGCACTAACTCCAAGTGCAACATTTCCTAATCCAGCACCAATCTTTGCAATTTGAAGTGGATCAAGGAATGTTAATGCAATTAAACCACAACATCCATATATCAATAAAATACCGTAATAAACATATTTAACCTGGTTACCCTGAAGTCTCCTAGCCCAAGCACTTACAACCCAGATAATGTCAGTCCAACGACGTGCTAAAGAATCACCAGAGAATATTTGCCCTGGAGCTAAAATTAAAAAACCACATAGAAGAGTGACCGGCCATAAAATAAAACTGTAACTAGGATATTCAGCCGCCATTGCGTTGGCTGTCATCGCAGCAACTCTATCACCAGAAACAGATGCATTACGAATAAATTCAAGAGATAGCATACACGGCAGGGCCATACCTACAAATGCTGCTCCCATCCAGACAACAGTTTGGTCACGCACAACAAATTTTCTCCAATCCTTCCAGCGAACAAGATTTTCTTTATTAATTGTAAAAATCCTACCTACGTGAGAGAGGGTAATATTTCTTCCCCCCGCAGCACTAGGAATAGCTCCAACCCTTGATCCCATTCCCCAACCCTTATCACGGGCATAGTTAGAAAAAAGCGAATTAGATATACCCCCAATACCAGCTATTGAAAAAAAAGCTGCCAATAAAGCCCAATCAAGCCCAGGAAGCTTTCCTTTCTGTCTAATATATGAAAGTAGGTTCTGTTCTTCTAAACCCTTATTATTTAGTAAGCTTTGAAACCTTGACCGCTCTGTGGAAGGAATATCTTCTATCTTTTCATACCTAAATATCTTTCGATTTTCATGAACTGAAAACAGTTTAGGTTGCCAAGAACCGTCATCACTAATTTTTCCTTCTGCAGCAAGAATATTTTTTTCATTACTTTTTTTAAAAAAGAAATACCCCTTACGGGCTTTAGTTAGAACCAGCGATAGCAATTGCTGCCGCTCGAATCCAAGATCATTAGGGATGCTATCCCCCAGCTTAAAGATCCGGGTTTTGCTATCTGTAATCTCTGAAAAATAGGTTATTAAAGGCTGCCCATCTTCAATTGTACCCTTCACGACATACTGGTTTCCATTCCTAGTTTCACTCCAAGTAAAATGTTCTCCTGCTACAACTGTCTCAGCCTTAAAAGGAATATTCCCTATTCGAAAAAATCCCCAGCCAACCTCTAACATATGTTTCCCAGAAATCATGAAAAGGGTAATTAATGCAAGATAACCCAATACTAGAATGACCTTGATCGTCATGACCCTTTCAATCATTCGGTAAACCGTACCACCAAAAATTAAGGGAATAAATGCTGCCAGAAAAACAAAGTAGCCTAAGCTCTTTACAAGATAGCTCTCAGAAATTAAGCTATTTCCAATTTGGAGGTTCCCCTCCCCGGGGAGATGACCCAGCATAGCTGCCGCTAAAGGAACCGCAGCATTCGACGCCATGAATGGAAAACTAATCTCGGGGATTTCAATTAACAAGTAAAAAATAGCCCAGATGACTGGCCCTGGCCAAGTTCGAAAAAAACCAACTAAAACTGGCTCACCGCAGTACAACGTATATCGCATAACTTCAAGGTTCAAAAACACTTGTAAGACAATGCTAATTGTAGCTAACCATAGAAGAGTTGCTCCATATTCAGCTGTTACTGCAGGACCAAATAACCATTCACCAGCCCCGATAGAAGCTCCAGCAAGAAGAACTCCTGGACCCAGATAATTTTTCCATTGCCGCCAGCCAACCACTGGTGACCTTGGCAAGGAATCATATTCCCATCCTGAAAGCCTTCCTCCCCCTAAAACTTTTTCTTTAGAAAAAGGAGTGTCATCTGAAAAGTTTTTTTTCATTATTTTATGTAAATACAGCCTAACTAACCCTACAAGACAACTAGTTTTAGTTCTTGAAACTTCTTCGTAAAAGGAATAAAAACTTCATATCCATGTTAAGGACTAAAAATAAAAATCTAAAATGCGAGACACCGTTGAGGATTCTCAACGAGAATGGTTCGAATCTCGGAATCTGACATATCTAGCTTTTTTAGAGAAGTTACCAATTTTTTAGAAACAAGGGTGTAATCGGGGTTCCCTTTTCTCCAGCCATCTATTCCTTTTTCTACTTTCATATAATTTCCATAGAAGTAAGGAACATGATCATGACTAACTACTATTCTCCTGAGAAAACCTTTTGACACCAGAAACTTAACTTGCCGGGCCTGTTTGGCGAAATTATAATTTTCAGATCCGACTCGGTCAAATTGGAGATAGCAGCCTAAGTCTGCAATTTTAATGTGATATTCATTGGCTTCTTCATTTTTTCGGTCATCCATATGTCCTTGATGCCCAATCATCAACTTTTTAGGATCAACCCCTGATCTAATTAACAACCTAGCTTCTTCTAATCCTCCACCATTGGTAGTATGGGTTAAAATGGGGCAACCCGTTTCCTTACTTGCTGCAGCAGCTGCTTCGTGCACTGCTCTTTCACTGGGTCTCAGGTAAGTACTAGTTCCAATCTTAATTGCTCCAGCACGGATATTAGTAAATTTTTCTCCCCAACTAAACTTAGGATCTTCCATGCCTTCGGTAATTTCCCGCACAAATAACTTGGTCATTTCATTTATACCACCACGTTTTAATGACATTGTTAAAGCCCAGGGATGTTGGGGAGCAAATGCTTCACACCAAAAACCAGTACAGGCCACAATTTGTACTCTGGTCATTCGAGCCAGTTGAACCAAGAGGTGAGGATAGCGACCCACCCTGATTGGAGTAGCTTCCACAATCGTTCCCGGTTTATCCAATTTACCGAGTACATTATAGAAAAGATTAAGGAGTGCGCTTGTTGCTTCCAATATTTTTTTAGAGGCAATAGGGGCAGGTTTTGTTTGGTATAACTCCGACCAATCGACTGTAGGAGCATGTTCGTGGGTTAATATTACTCCAGCTCGGTATGGATCAATGGAACCTAGCACGGTATGAATTGATTTCCTATTCCTTGAATTACCAAAACTGCTTTGATTGTTATGCGCTATAATAGCTGAAGCCGATCCTATCGACCCAGCTAGAAACTCTCTTCGATTTATCTTTGGATCTTGTGACTTCTGGCTATCGTTAAACATTAGGCCCTCTACAAATTGACAGTTATTTTCTTGTCAGGTTTTAGTCTTGTAATTCCGGACGGTTTAGTTACTCTTGGATATAATAAAACACATAAATTTACAATTCCAGCTACTAACAACTTGACAGGCTAAAAGGAGAAACCAATGGTTAACCGGCGTCAATTAATCCAATCAACTATTTTTGGTGCAGCAGCTACTGGCCTTTCCTCCCTAGGATCTGGTTTTCTGGAACCTCCGGCATTGGCTAAGACCCTAAAAAAGGGGTCCCTACCACCAATTAAGATTACAGATGTTAAAACTATTTTAACAGCCCCAGCGGGACGGCGACTTGCGGTAGTTAAGGTCTCAACCAGTGAACCCGAACTTTATGGTTTAGGGTGTGCAACCTTTACACAGCGAATTAGAACAGTACAGACAGCTGTTGATGTTTACTTAAAACCTTTCCTAGTAGGAAAAAGTCCCTGGGATATTGAAGATATCTGGCATTCTTCATTCTTTAGTTCCTATTGGCGAAATGGCCCAGTCCTAAATAATGCACTTAGTGGTGTTGATATGGCACTATGGGATATTTTAGGAAAATGGACAGGCCTGCCTTTATACCAACTGTTAGGTGGCAAAAGTCGCCAAGGAGTCGATACTTATCGATCAGCCGCAGGTTCTTCGTTTGAAGAGCTTGTTGAATCAGCCCATGACCTAATGGATCAGGGACTCCGACATATCCGTTGCGAACCTCCTTCAGAAAAAGTCGAGCCTACCCTAAAACATTATAAAAAGCTTCCTCCTAACCAAAACCTTCGGCTATGGGATGGTCCTCGCTATGCCAGGGAACTTCCTCGATTTTTCGAAAGATTACGTAGTGAACTTGGAGAAAAAATTGAGCTCCTAACTGATGTTCATGAACTTATTCCTCCAGTTTTAGCATTCCAATTAGCTAAAGATCTTGAGCCCTCGCGTCTATTTTTTTTAGAGGATCCATTATCCCCAGAAGATATTGGGTACTTTAAACATCTCCGTCAACAAAGTAGCACACCCATTGCTATGGGAGAATTATTCAACAATCCTAATGAGTGGTTAAACTTAATTAGTCAGCGGTTAATTGACTTTATTAGAGTACATATTTCTCAAATAGGAGGAATTACCATGGCTCGAAAACTTGCCCACTTATGCGAGTTTTTTAGGGTCCGAACTGCATGGCATGGACCGGGAGACACTTCCTCTGTTGGCCATGCTGCTAATGTCCATTTAGATCTGGTTTGCAATAATTTTGGTATTCAGGAATTTCACGGGTTAAACCAAGCAGAGGAAGACGTTTTTCCAGGTAGCCCACATGTTAAAAATGGATATATATACATTAGTGAAAAGCCTGGACTTGGTGTTGACTTAGATGAAGATTTAGCGGCTCGTTTCCCAATCAATGATGATCCAAGCTTTGATCTGCACTGGGGTAACATGCGAAGCCCGGATGGAGCAATTGTAAAACCCTAAGCACAGTAGTCTATGACACACTGATTGGATGGGAGATTAATATCTGCTTTTTGATCCGTCAAATAGTTCGGTATTAAAAACGGATTGTTGCATCTCTACATATTCCTGTTTGCTCATAGCTGGCTGGTAATTCTTTATTATCTCAAGGGCCTTCTTGGCATCATCACTCAGAAGATCAATTGCCATCATTGCTAAAGTTTTGGCAGGAGATAAATAACCCGCTACTGGATCTGCTATATGCCATTCCCTACTATGATTATACCCTGATGCTCCAGTCATATACGGGTGCAATACAGGCATTATCTGACTGAGATCTCCTGCATCAGTTGACCCCGCACCATGAGGATAATTATTAAAGGAATCCGCACCAAATAAGGTTTCAGAATTTTTTTCAAACAGAGTGGATAATTTTGCATCATTTTGCAAAGGCATATTCCCAGGTACTGTTTCTATATTAACCTGACAACCAATGGCAATCGCTGCACCCCGAATGGCCCGATCAACTTTTTTAGAAGCATCCAAAATTGCTTTTGCTGTTCGGCCTCGAACATAGGTTTCCATCTTAACCTCGGAAGGCACAATATTTACAAGGTCTCCTCCTTTTGTAATGATTGGATGAACTCGAACAGAATCTTCATCTCTAAAGGTATCCCTCTGTGCATTAATGGCACTAAGGGCCAGGGTTGCTGCATTCAGCGCATTAATTCCCTCTTCTGGAGCGACACCTGAATGGGCCGCCTTTCCGATAAATGTAATACTCTTCGCTAAAAACCCATTGGTGGAAGCTGAAACACCCACCTTACCAACAGCTGATTCAGCACTACTTGAGTGAATCATAATCGCGATATCTACATCATCAAAGCAACCTAACTTAATTAGTTCCTGTTTACCTGTTAAAAAGCTCACCTTTCCAGTTTTGACAAGACCCATTCTGTACTCAATCTCAACATACTCTTCTGCTGGAACAGCAAAAAACACAATATTTCCCGATAGCTCATTTATCACCTGTGTTTCTGAAAAACCTAAAGCAGCACCCATCAATCCCGCAATCTGAGCGTTATGGCCACAGGCATGAGCTGCCCCATTTCTAGGATTTGCTCTCGGATGGCCTGGAAGAAAAAGAGCGTCCAATTCACCCATAAGAGCGATAGTTGGACCTGGTTTTGCCCCCTTAAGGATTCCTTTGATTCCCGTGATTGCTAATCCATCCTGAAACGGGAGGCTTGCCTCTTGGAATATTTCTTTTACTCTATTAGCTGTTTGAGTTTCCTTATAACCAAGCTCAGCTGAATCCATGATAGATTCCCCGATATTGATGATCTTTTCACCCTGGTTATCGATTGCCGTACATAATTCTTGTTTTAACAATGCCTGTTTTTTCATTGGGTCTCCTAATATTCAGTTCTTTTACCAGTTAAACTGATGGGAATTAGATTCACTAATGTCTGTATCAATATCTAAGCTCCAGGCACTCGATAATTAATACCTTTTCTTGAAGCTTCATCAATCTCTTCAGGCGTCAAAAGGGGAATAGTTTTCAACCTAACAGCACCAGAAGCATTGACGACCAAACTAACAGCAGCGGCAGTTACGGAATCCGGCACGTCAACAATCACGAAAACATCCATTTCACCAAAAGAATAGTAAGCTGCTTCTAGTGTTCCGCCTAATTGTTTAACCATTGATTCGATTTGTTTTCTACGACTAGATCCACCTTCCTTAATTAAACCCTTGGCCCCTTCACTCGTATAAGATGCAGAAAATAAATACTTTGCCATTGAGACCTCCTGATTTATTCATGTGTAATTTCCCATAATTAAGGCCTTCCAGCCTATAACACTATGATTTAATATACTAGATTTATTAACCCTAAAAGAAATACCCTTTTGTAGAATTTTTCTCTCATTCAATTTTATTAATAAAAGATTTGCCAATAAATTCAGACAAATAAGTCAGTAAAACGTAAAAAACATTATAATTCTTAATATTAATGAGTTATTTTTAAAGTCTTTTAGAAGGAATCGTCTTCAATGTGTGGAAGATATCAGCTAACTCGAAAAAGCCAACATAAAGTTCAGACCTATTACAACATTGATTCTATTCAATCCCTAAAAAGCTGGAAACGAGAATATAACATTCCTCCACGAACAGTGGCACCAATCATCACCCAAAAAAATATCCAACGGGTATTCCACTTAGGCTTTTGGAGTATGCTACATCCCAGCTCTAAAAACCTTAACGATGCGACGAAATACTCAACTTTTAATGCCCGAATAGAAACAGTCCATCAAAAATTAACATTTAAGGAGGCATTAAAAAAAAGGAGATGTATCATACCAGCAGAAGGATTTTTTGAATGGATAGGTCCAAAAGGCAGGAAACAGCCCCTGCACATTAATAAGAAAAATAAAGGTTTTCTCTCAATGGCAGGCCTTTTCAACCTCTTTATCCCCCCTAACACCAATGGTCAAGCAATCTACACCTTTACTATTCTCACTACTAAATCTTCTCCATGGATGGCCCGGATTCATAACAGGATGCCATTTATTCTATCTGATCAACAAATTGAACTATGGCTGAGTTCTTTCTCCAGTCTTTCTGAGATAAACCAGTTATTGTCATCTTCACCAAGTGCTGAATTTGAGTGTTATCCTGTTGATGGTAGAATCCTTAATTCTGGATTAATCGATAACCCCAAATGCATTGAACCTGCACTTAATCCACTTTTTATGAAGTGAAAACTGACTTGACCCGTCTCGGCATCTCGCCGATAATGACATAATATTATTTGTTTACTTCCTTTGTCCGTTTTGTCACTGGATCCCAGCTCCCAAAATAACGGGAACTTAACTTTTAGTGGTAGGCTTTAAAACTAACAAGTTTAAACAACAATTAAATCTTCAATTTAGGAGTGTTTGATGAAACTACGAATATTGTCCGCCTCTTTAACGCTTACAACCCTATTAACACTAGTAATATACGCAGGGGGAATAAAATTAGAAGGCATTAAGTGTGTGATGAATCCCGACGAACAGGTCCAACACCTTTCATTTGTTGAGTATAAAGGTGGGAAAGTCTTCTTTTGCTGTGACCATTGCAGTCAACCTTTTGTCGAAAAAGTATCCAAAGATGAAATTCTAGCTGCGACGGCAAACGCTCAACTAGTTGCAACCAATCAGGCTAAACAAAAACATTGCCCCTTATCAGGTGGTGCTTACAATGCCGGCACTGAAATTAAAGTAGCTGGAGCTGAGATTGGATTTTGTTGCTCCAATTGCCAGTCCCAAGCTCAGTCCTTAAGTGGCAAGAAGCAATTGCTAGCATTGTTCGGTGACGCCGCTTTTAAAAAGGCAGGATTTAAGGTAACGCCGACAAAGAAATAATTTTCTTTGCCAGCATATTAGAAATAGGCACTAAGCGCTTAATTAAATCCTAGTTTTTAAAGTCTTACCAATTTGTAAAGGAACCATCTTTGCGTCGCCAATGGGGTGGTTCCCAAGCCCTAAATGGATATTGATTAAGCATGTCTTCATCAATTGTAATACCCAAACCAAAATCCGTAGGCAGAGGGTAAGAATCTTTTTCAAGCTTCATGGTTCCCAGAAAAAGACCGTCCGCACGTTCTCGAGCCGTCCAGTTGAATTCTAACATTGAAAAATTAGATGTCGCTATGCAAAGGTGAACCGCTGCGGCAGTAGCAATTGGTCCTAGAGGGTTATGCGGAATTATGTCGATATAGTGAGCCTCGGCCATAGCTGCAATCTTTCGGGCAGCAGTTAATCCACCAACATTGCAAACATCCAGGCGAATATAATTACAAAGCCCTTTTTCAATAAAAGGTGCAAAAACATAACTGCCAGAAAATTCTTCACCTATAGCAAAAGGCATATTTGTCATTTTTCTTAACGCATCATAAGCATCTGGGCTTTCCGACCGAATTGGCTCCTCTAAAAACATTAACCCCACATCTTCAATTCTACGACAAAATTCTGCAGCTTGAGCTATATTGAGCCGATGATGAAAATCAACAGCTAAATTAGGTTTAGATCCGACATGCCTGCGGACATCCCGTAGCTGTTCAACCATACAATTAATTGATTCCCACGGTTCATAGATTCCTTCTTTTAATTGGTCGAAATTGAAGCCAGGCATCTCAGGCGTAAAGCGAATAGTATTCCAACCCTTTTTTATGAGATCAGCGACTTTTTCTGAATAGGATGAACCTTCTCCAGCAACAGCATCTGAAAAACAAACCACCTTGTTACGGGTAGCACCACCCATTAATTGCCATACAGGCGCTTTTAAATGTTTCCCCAGAATATCCCATAAGGCAATGTCTATTGCTGAAGCAGCAGCTGTGATAACCGTTCCTCCTTCATAGTACTGAGCCCTATACATTATTTGGTTAAGATCCTCAATTCGACGCGGGTCTTTTCCAATAAGGAACCGCCTGAAATGTTCGAGAGTTCCCTTTAAAGCTAACTCTCTTCCTGCAGTTCCAGCCTCACCTACACCATGAATCCCCAAATCGGTTTCTATTTTGACAATGAATCGAGGACGAAAATCAATTGTGGGTAAAAATTCCTTTATAGCTGTTATCTTCAAAGAACATGCCTTTAATCATTAGGAGATTTAGGTGTATTTAGTTTTACTTTTTTCTTTATATTTAATATGAAACCTAAGCACTAAAACAGGAACCAATTAAAGTTGGAGTTCAACCTCTGACTGCAACATAAAGAACTTTTGAATCAGTTCTTCAACGACCCAAGTACTCTTAAGCCCCTGATTAAAGTGAACCATTTTCCCTGCGGAAATTTCATGAATTGCGCCACTTTCTTCATAGATCTTACCCCTGCCAGAAATAATATATATGCTCTCATTCCATGTAAAGTCCCAACGAAATTTGCCAGGCTTACACTGCCAAATTCCGCTACAGGAAGTTTTATCATTAGTCATATAAATAATTGAACCTGCAGCATCGGGCTGTCCTTCTAAAATATTTTCCTGGGGTATTGGCCAGTCGTCTAATTGGAGATCGTTCCAAGCGAAGGTTGAAATTGGATTTTTCATAAGAATCCTTTCATTTATTTGTGAAATTGAAATAATCTTTATTTAATTCTATTGTTTAGTCTCCAACTTTTTCCAGATAATACCTGCAAGAACCTTGTGGCCTCCTGCATTAAGATGAACTCCATCACTCCATAAAAGCTTTGGAAGTTTTTCAACCATTTTGTTAAAGGGACTAAAACAATCAATAAATAGAATGTCCATTACACTGGCTATCCCTTCCGCATGTTTAGAGTAATCATTCACTTCTGACATTTTAGAAAGAAAGGGGGTTGGGCCTAGAAGTACAACTTCAGATCCAAGGGACTTTAAACCCTCAATGATTAACTTCAGATTCTTTTCGTACTGGTTAAGTGGAACTCCTTTTTGAATATCATTCAATCCAAACATAATAAAACTTAAGTCGGGCATCTTTCCCTCACGTTGAGACCAATGAAGGCGAGTTATTCCGTCTGCTGAGGTTGCTCCTCCTACAGCATGGTTATAGCTACATATAAATTCCAATGCAGTGATTTTTTTTATATTCTCAACTAACCAATGAGTGTACATTTCCTGCTGAGACACAAAGCCACATCCTTGGGTGATAGAATCACCATGAAAATCAATGCGAACAAACCCTTCGGTTTTAAATTTTCTAAGAATATTTTTTTTCTTTATAACTTTTTGCATAATGACGTTTCGTTATTTTGTTAGTGTAACTGTTTACTATTCGGCTCTATTTTGAACCATTAAGTTGTCAGACACTAGTATTATCCTAGTGAAATAATAGGGAATCATGAAACTTCACAGCTTGTTTTCAGCCACTAATGTCTAAGAAACAGCATGCTTAAATCAAAATTATTCAAAAGGTATTTCCTGCCCGGCTTTCTCTTTCAGTCTATCGTCATCGGCGGAGGATATGGTACCGGCCGTGAACTAGTAGAATATTTTCTAAAATACGGTCCTCTTGGTGGACTGTTTGGGATGATATTGACCACACTGATCTGGTGTGCTGTTTGTGCGGTGACATTTGAACTAGCACGGATAACCCATTCCTTCGACTATCGCACCTTTACACGTCAATTGCTTAATCGGTGGTGGTTCTTTTATGAAATTTGTTATTTAGCAATGATGCTTCTTGGTCTATCCGTCATTGCAGCTGCTGGGGGAAGCATTATTGAGCGAATATCCTCAATTCCCTATAATGGAGGTGTGATTGGAATTATGTTCTGTATTGGATTTCTAGTCTTTAAAGGTTCTAGTTTTATTGAAAATATATTGTCGGCTTGGTCTTTGATACTTTACGCTGTCTATTTCATTTTATTTGGTTATACCTTTTCATTCTTTCTAACAGAATCTCCCCCACCTTTTTTATTTGAAATCAGGCAAGGCTGGGCAATATCAGGAATTAAATATGCCGCCTATAACTTAGTGGTAATTCCAGCATTGTTATTCTGCATTCGCCATATTCAAACTAGGAAAGAAGCATTTGGAGCTGGATTTTTGGCCGGCCCAATTGGAATTATTCCAGCATTTTTGTTTCTTCTGGCGATGACTAATTATTATCCCAGTATTCTTAATGAAACCGTACCTGCTAACTACATCTTAGAAATGATTGGATCCTTACCATTTCAAGTAATTTTCCAGATTGTGCTTGTTGGAACCTTAATTGAGTCAGGGACAGGGGTAATTCACGCCTTTAATGAACGACTTTCCAGTGTTTTTATTGAACGTAACTCTCAAATGCCATTATATCTTCGACCTCTGATCGCCATAGGGCTTTTGACACTTGCTTATCTAGGAGCCCAGTTTGGTCTTGAAAACTTAATTTCCAAAGGCTATGGAACCGTTACCTGGGCAGTTCTTTTTTGTTACGTTCTTCCCGTAATCAGTGTAGGAGTATGGAAAATTAGAAAATACAAGAGAATCCATTTCACTCAGTAACAAAAATGGAATAATTGACCATCAATATTTACAAATAACTTCGACTTGCCCTTTGTGTTAGTATGAAATCATAATTATAATTACAGTGGGCACAGAGATTATGACACCTTTTAACGGACTCCAGATGAATCTCGGGAATCTTGCTTCCCTTTCTCATGCAAAGACCCGGTCAATCAGTGCAGAAAATCCAACTGGGAATAAAGGTCAAGGCGGTAAATCAAAAAAGGGTACTGGTTTTAACGCAGGAAAAGACCTTGGGCAGGGCTGGAAAATCTCTCCTAGTATTGTAATTGAATCAGCTCAAACCTGCATCCTTGCAGATATCGAGGGTTCTGGAGCAATTCAACAAATATTCATGACTCTTACAGGCAATTGGCGCTTTTTGATTCTTCGGATGTACTGGGATGGTGAAGAAACACCATCTGTTGAGGTGCCTGTAGGAGATTTTTTTGCATGTGGCTGGGGCAAATATGCCCAGGTAAATTCTCTACCGGTGTCAGTTAATCCTAGAAATGCATTCAACTGTTTCTGGGTAATGCCCTTTAAAAAATCTTGTAAAATTACCCTTGAGAATCTTAATTCTGAGAATATTACCGCTTATTATCAAATAAATTACACCCTGACTAATGTTTCTGACGATACGGCTCAGTTTCATGCACAATTTAGACGTATTAAGTCTCTGCCTCTCAAAAAACCATATACCATTCTGGATGGCATAAGAGGATGGGGACACTATGTAGGAACCTATATATGCTGGGGATCAAACAGCAATGGTTGGTGGGGTGAGGGAGAAATTAAGTTTTTTCTTGATGGAGACACCCAGTTTCCGACAATTTGTGGTACAGGAGTTGAAGACTATATTCTTGGGTCCTACGGATTTTCAGTTGATGAAGATTATCGGGTATTTTCTACACCTTTTTCTGGAATGCCACAGGTTATTAGACAGGAAGGTCGTGGGCAGTCCCAACAGCGTTTTGGACTCTACCGTTGGCATATCATGGATCCAATACGTTTCGAACAAGATCTAAAGGTTACCATTCAAGGATTAGGCTGGAATGCAGAAAATCGATACTTACCTTTGAATGATGATATTGCCTCTGTCGCCTATTGGTATCAACAGGAACCTCATCTCTTATTTCCAGAGATTCTC
>JAKUNG010000016.1 GCA_022452285.1 Terriglobia bacterium
CAATGAATAAACCACTTACTATTAGACTGACAACTGTTTTCATTCGTCTCGTCACTAGGGAAAGTTAAAGGAATAATTAAATAAAAAGATAAAAGCTTAATTTAGAATACCAACATCTCTAAGATTATATCGTCTTTCAAATTAAGAGGTAAAGCGGCAAGAGTAAAAAATAATTTATCTCTAAGTTTAGTCACTAAATTTGAATTTTCTAGAGGGTTTATTATAGAGATAAATTTATCAAAAAAAACAAAACATAGGATTCTATCCAAAAAGGTTCTATTTTTTTTATGTTAGTATATAAATAAATTCGGATCTTTGTTTATTTATTCTAGAAGTGCAATTTATTGGATATTTCATGTCAGTTTCTGAAAAGAACATAACCTCTAAAGTCGACAAGCAAAACTTAAAAGTTTCTTTAAGGACCCGCTTACTGGTTGCTATTAGCCTTCTAGGTAGTTTAGGTCGAAAGGATTTTAGGGCGGCAGGTGTATATGCCGAAATGCGTTTTGGAAATTATGCTTTTTGGGGTAAATGGACTAGATTTGTACGGTGGACTTTTTCTCAGATGTTTGTTGTTATCCCAAGTGTCACATTAGATTTAATTATTCCTAGAAAAGTTTCTAAAACACCGATGTGGTTAATGGATAGGAACCCTTTGGAGAACTTTCCCTGGAATCAAGAGTCAAATGCAGCTTTACCTAAAGAAACCGATACAGTTGTAATTGGTGCTGGTTTCACTGGAGCTGCACTGGCCTATCACTGGTCGCGGAGGGCACCTAGTGAACGGAATATGGTTGTTATCGAGTTAGGTGATCCAGCAAGTGGCAGTTCAGGACGTAATGAAGGCCTGGTTGTTATGGGCAGATATTTTAAGATGGTTCAAGATTCTGTTTTTAAAGCTTTAATAACACTTCAACCAGATTTAACAAGTGCACAACAATTTTCACTATCGAAACAATTTGCCCATGTTTATTGTCGAGCAGCATATCGCAATGCTAGTTTGATCGAAGAGACAATTAGAGAAGAAGATTTTAATTGTGATTATGTTCGAGCCGGTTGGGTTCAGGGTCAAGATGATTTGAACCAAAAGGCCTTAACTGATTCCGTAAAATTAGCTAAAGAAACTGGATTTACTGATTGGGTAAGTATTACTCCAGAAGAAGTTTTGGAAAGAACTGGCATGCATGTCGAACATAATGCAGGGTGTTCGCTAGGCGCTGCTTCTTGGCATCCAGCAAAGTGGGTTTGGTGTTTACTGACAGCATCTTTAGCAAAAAAAAATGTTAGATTATTTACAAGAACTGAGGTTTTGGGGGTTAAGAATTTAGGTAAAAATTACCAAATATCCACTAATAGAGGTTCTTTGCTAGCAAAACATGTTGTCTATGCAACTGAATCTTATTCTCCTAGATTGTGCAAACAATTACACAACGTTATTTTGCCTATGCAGCAGCAAGCTGCAAGTGGAGATGGAGGTCCCAAAACTATGAAGCCCCATGTAGGAATCAGTGCCTCATGGTTTTTTGCAGGCCGTTATGGCCATAAAGTACTATTTGGATCAGGCGGTGGTAGGGTTTCCGATAATGAGGCTGGAAGAAACGAACCTTCCCGATTTATAACCAAGTTTGTGGCTGCAGAGATGAAAAAACATTTTGGCTCGTACCACCTTGAGATGAGGAATGAGTGGAGTGGAACAGTGGGCTATACTCTTGACGAATATCCTATTGTGGGGTCAATAGATAATAAAGGACTCTTTATCATTGCAGGAATGGCTGGTTCTGGAAGCGGTGTTTCTTTCAACGGTGGCCGTTGCATTGTTAATAGAATACTAGGTAAAACTGATGAACCAGATGACTACCCTCCTTCTTATTTTGCTCCAAGTCGTCTCATGAATCCAACCCATCACAAGTGGCCTAAACCGGGGAAACAAGAATTTGGACATACTGAAAATGTCTAGGTATCAAACAAAAGACATAGAGATATAATTCTCTTAGGGTTACTGGATGGATTTGGTCATTCATATAATCTTTCCACATTTAATCTATTGATCAATGCGATAAATTGGTTCTAGCCCACAAGCTACTCGATTTAAGTTTTCCACAACCATATTTATTCGATTTTCAAGAGTTCCATCAGTTTGACCTGCAGTGTGTGGAGTTGCAATAACATTGGGTAGAAGTAGTAAAGGAGATTTTGGATCTATTGGTTCTTTACTGAAGACGTCGAGACCTGCGCCAGCCAACCTTTTTTCTGTTAGGGCGGTATAGAGAGCGGATTCATCAACCAAGGCCCCTCGTGCGACATTGATTAGAAAAGCAGTTGGTTTCATTAAACGAAATTTAGTGTCATTCATAAGGTGATGGGTATCTTGGTTGAGGTGGAGATGTAAGGAAATAAAATCGCTATGACTTAAAACTTCATCCAATTCATTAGGTCCGCCAAAAAAATCAACTCCCAATTCTTTTTGCTCCTCTTGTGAAACTTGACGGATGTCAATTGCAGATATTTTCATTGAAAAATTCATGGCCCTTTTTGCTAGAGCCGTAGCACTAGCTCCAAAGCCAATTAAACCTAGGCGACGATTTTTAAGTTCCGTTCCGATCGGTATCCCAACTATACTTTTGTCTAGGTGAATCTGAGTTTCATGCCAGCATCGTGACAACATTATCATGAACATCAATGCATTTTCTGCTAGTGCAATCGCACTTGAAGTTCCTGGAGTGTTAGCTGTTGGAATACCTTTTTTTTGCCAATAATTAAGATCAAAACTATCAAAACCAGTGCTAACTAGTTGCCAAAGTTTAATGGAAGAGGCTAAATCAGCCCACTCTCGCTTAGCTTTTGGACCGGAAAGATCAATGACAACGTCGACTCCTTCAAATTGCCCGTGTGGTGGATTATCAAGGTCAAACCGAGTTAAATTGTGATTTTGAGCTACTAATCCTAAAATGTTATTTATTTCTTCTTGTTCCCATAGGTTTGGGACTCTGGAAGAGATCAAAAGTACATTAAGTTTTTGAGGCATGAATTAAACTCCTATTCTAAAATAATCATATTTATTACAGAGTAAATTCTGAATGGAAACTAATGGAATTCAGATATAAGCTTTAATGTTTTTACTTTACAGCACCTTGGAAATTGTTTGCTAATTTTGCCTTATTGACTTTGCCCATGGCATTTCTAGGAAGAATTTTCATCTGGATATGATGAACGGGTACTTTATATGGAGCCAACTGACTTTTCGCCCATTTTCGAAAAGTATCCCATTGGAAAACAGTTTTGGTTTTTAATACTAAAGCCACAGCAACAGACTCGCCCCACTCAGCATCAGGTATTCCAATTACTGCACATTCTTTTATGTCTCGATGGGTTTGAAGTATCCCTTCAATTTCTAGAGCTGAGACTTTATACCCCCCTGATTTGATGATGTCGACGCTATTTCTTCCTAAAATCTTATATATTCCATTTTCCAGAATAGCTACATCTCCTGTCTTAAACCAGCCTTGTTGGAAAGACTTCTTAGTTTCTTTGGGCCGTTGCCAGTATTCACTGAAGACATTGGGGCCTTTTACCTGAATCTCTCCTGGAATACCAGGTTCAACGACATGTCCATTTTCGTTGACTAGTCGTACTTTAACTCCTGGAAGGGGTAAACCTACATAACCTGGCACACGTTTACCTTCAAGGGGATTGGAGAGGGCCATTCCAATTTCAGTCATACCATACCGTTCAAGAAGAAAATGCCCACTAATTCTCTTCCATTTTTTTAAGGTTTGAATAGGAAGTGCAGCAGATCCAGAGACCATTAAACGAATCTTAGAACAAGCTTTAGACCAAAATTGTTGCTGTTCAGGTGGAGATTCTTCCCAAGTTGATATTAACTTTGAATAGATAGTAGGAACTGCCATAAATAATGTAAGATTGCTTTGAACGAAATGTTGCCAAACGACCTTGGAGTTAAAGTTTAGTAACATTTCACATGTTGCTCCTGACCAAAGAGCACAGTTTAAAATATTAATGATGCCGTGTACGTGATGAAGGGGTAGAATCTGAAGGATATGATCATCCTGTTTCCACTTCCAAGCTTTTACAAGTGTTTCAATTTGTGACTGAATATTTTTGTGAGTTGAGATAACTCCTTTGGGTCGACCAGTTGTGCCACTCGTATACAAAATCATTGCCCTTCGTTTAGAAGAGAGTAACGGTAATTCAGGTGAATCGATTTGTGTACAAAAAGCACTCTCCAATATTATTTGTGTTCTTGTTCTTTTGGCAATAGGTTTAATTATATCTATAAAATCATTGTTAGTTACTATTACACTAGCTCCACTATTCTGAACAATATATTCTAACTCAGGAGCAGGATGTGAAGTACAAAGTGGTACAGCAATTCCTCCCGCCCGCCAAATTCCCCACTGTACTTTGACATATGAAAAATCTGAAGGTAACAGAAAGGCCACCCTCTTTTCTTTGAGATCTGAGGAACTATGCAAAAGATTTTTTGCTACTTGTTCTGATTGCTGAAACAAATCAGAATAAGAAAAAGAACCTTTTGGTGTTAGAATTGCCGTTCGTTCTTGAAATTTTTTTGCTCGCTCAATTAGATGTATAGTCATTTACTACCCTTGTAGGTCTTAAAGAATATCATAACTAATTTAGTCATGTTCTTCTGTAATATTGCCATATAATTGAAAGATAAAGTTTGCACACTCTAGAAAATCAGAATCCAAGTGAAATGAAAAAATGGAGAATTTAAAAGTAATCCCCACTGGTCAAGCCTTAGGAGCTGAAATATTTGGACTTGACCTCACTCGTCCTTTATCTCGGCCTTCTATTAATGGCTTAAGGCAAGCACTACTTGACTACTCATTGATTTTTTTCAGAAACCAGTCATTAAGTGAACAGAATCAAGTAAATTTTACCCGCTACTTTGGTAAGCCAGTTGAACATGTTCGGAAGCAGTTAGACCGGCCAATCAAGGAAATTTTCCTCATCTCTAATATAAAAAAAGAAGGTAAAGCAATTGGTGCTCTAAGCAATGATGAGATTGGGTTTCATTCGGACCTCTCTTACTTGCCTCAGCCCGGAACAATTTCCACGCTTTATGCAGTTCAATTACCAAAAAACAAAGGTGCCACACAATGGTGCAATGGTTATAGTTCTTATGAGGCACTAGATAATAGTACCAAAGAACGAATTCAGAGGTTGAAAGCAGTTCATCGACACTCACTAGAGGAACAAAATCCAGATAAACCTGCTGCTCATCCTCTAGCTTGTACTCATCCTGAAACGGGTCGTAAAACCTTGTATCTAGGTCCTCACCTCACCAGATATATTGTCGGAGTCGACAAAAACGAGAGTAAGCAGATCCTAGACAAACTTTTTAATCATATATCTCAACCACAGTTTGTGTGGACTCACCATTGGCAGTTAGGTGATTTTGTAATTTGGGATAATCGATGCACTATGCACCGTAGAGAAGGGTTTTCTTCTCTAGAGACTCGCCTTCTCAAACGGACTCAGGTTTTCAACAACCAAACTCCCTATTAGTAGCTTTTAAGCACTGAATAGATGTCAGGATGTTAATGGGTTCATCTCTTAATATTTTTGATGTCAATTAAAATATCAAGAATAGACTTTTTCCCAGTCACTAGACTTTTTTGATATGAGTTGAGGTAGTATTCTGGTGATTTCACCTCTTATAACAGAATCGGCAAATCTGTCTACTGGGGTTTCAGTTCGATTGATAATGACAAGTTTGGCACCGGACTCTTTGGCTAAGACTGGAAGAGAAGCAGCAGGTTCTACTACAAGAGAAGAACCTACTGCCAGGAAAATTTCACAAGATTGGGCAGCTTGGCGAGCTTTTTCAAGAATTTCCGTTGAAAGAGATTGACCAAATGAAATAGTAGATGGCTTGAGTAGCCCTTGACATATATAACATTTTGGCTCGGTTTCTCCTTGGCGTATCCGATTAACTGCTTCATTCATTGTGATTTTATTACTGCAACTCAAGCAGTTGGCTTCAGTAGTTGTTCCGTGAAGTTCTAGGACTAATTTAGGATCGAGACCCGATCGTTGATGCAGACCATCAATATTCTGAGTGATTAGAGAGATTAATTTTTCTTGTTTTGCCAGGCTGACAAAAGCACGATGACCTAAGTTAGGATGTGCATCACGAATAGAGGGCCATATCTCTACTTTTTGACGCCAGTATTCAATTCGGTCAGTTGTATTCTGCAGAAATTCTTGAAAATATACTGTTCGATTTTTAGCCCAAACACCGCTAGGACTTCTGAAATCTGGAATGCCCGACTCGGTTGAAATACCCGCTCCAGTAAAACCTGTTATAGATTGAGCAGTTGCAATCCACTCTTTAATTTCTTCGAGTATCATAAACTAAATGTTTCTGAAAAGTCTGAATGGCAACAAGTTGTTCATTACCAAGTTATTAATATTAAGCTAGAACCTTTTTTACTACTTGGCCTCTTACTCCAGTTAATCGCTGGTCAAGACCCTGATAGAAGAATGTTAGTTTGGTGTGGTCAAGACCCATAAGATGTAAAATAGTAGCGTGCAGGTCTGAAACATGACAGTGATCCTGAACAGCTTTAAACCCTAACTCATCAGTAGCGCCAACTGCTTGACCACCTTTTACTCCTGCTCCTGCTAGCCACATGCTAAAGCCGTGCCAATCATGATCTCGTCCTGGTTTTCCAATACCCTCACTAGTTGGAGTTCGACCAAACTCACCACCCCAGATTAAGAGTGTTTCGTCCCAAAGACCTGTACGTTTTAGGTCAGAAATTAGAGCAGCAATAGGTTGGTCAGTTTCACTAGCATGTAGTTTATGATTAGTAATGCAATCCCCATGTCCATCCCAAGTATCTTCAATGTGACCACCACCAGAATACAGTTGGATAAACCGGACACCGTTTTCCAATAGTCTACGAGTGATTAAGCACTTACGCCCAAAATCTGCTGTTATGGGATTATTAAGACCATACATTTCTTGTGTTTTTTTATTTTCCTGATTAATGTCTACAACCTCTGTAGCTGTTGTCTGCATTCGATAAGCCAGTTCATAAGCATTTATTCTGCCTAGTAGCTCTGATTCTTCAGGATGGGATTTTAAGTGTTCTTGATTGAGAGTCTGAAGCAAGTCCAACGAGTGACGTTGTGTTTTGTTATCAATCTGAGATGGTGTTGCTAAATCTAGTAGTGGTGCACCTGAACTTCGGAATAATGTACCCTGATAGGGGGCAGGCATATAACCAGCAGTCCAGTTGGAAGGCCCACTGATAGGTCCACCACGAGGGTCAGTCATCACTACAAAACTAGGTAAACTTTGATTCGATGTCCCTAATCCATAACTCAGCCATGAGCCTAAACTCGGTTTTCCAATGGTTACATTACCCGTATTCATCTGGAGACAGCCTGAAGCATGGGCTGCTGTATCTGTATGCATGGAACGGATGACACATAAATCATCAGCAAATTTTGCCGTGTGAGGGAATAAGCTACTAATGGGTAGCCCACTCTCACCATAGTTTTGGAATGGAAAAGGGCTTTGCATTAAGTGTCCAATAGGACGGTTATTTGAGCCGACTGCCGCCTTGCCTTGATAAGCAGTTCCATTAAACTTTGTTAAGGCAGGCTTTGGATCAAAAGTGTCAACTTGGCTAGGTCCCCCATTCATGAATAGAAAGACAGCGTGTTTAGCCTTAACCTGAAAATGTGGAGCCTTTTCAGCTAGAAGATACTCCTCCTTATTTTTATGTTTTTCAGCTGCTAAAATTTGATTAAAAAACCCATCTTGAGTCAACAGGTCAGTTAGGGCCAAACCAGCAAAGCCCCCACCAACTTCCCAAAGAAATTGACGTCGATTGCGTTTACAGGACGTTGGATTAGGGATGTATCTTTGGAACATAAATTTACCTCAAAAAATAGTTAACTATGAGCGTTGTTCAACTTAGTCAGGGTAGACAAACTCATTTAAATTCAAAATGACGCGGCACATTTCCTTTAATGCAGCTGAACGGGCATTTTTAAAGGAAATTTTACTGTTGTCTAACTGGTTCTGGCTTTCTTCTTTTAGAAACTTTAGGAGAATCTTTTTTTCATTTGATGTTGGTGGACGGGCTAATGCTAGGATAAAAGCTCGTTTAATTTGTCTTTCCCAGTTGGCTCCAACCTCATTTTCCAAACGGGAAGCTAAATATCGAGCTTGACGATTTACAAATTCACCATTAAAAAGGGTTAGAGCTTGCGGTGCTACATTAGTTGTAATGCGTTTGGGTGCTGTCTTAGTTGTGTCACATAGGTCCAGAACCTCTAACATAGGTACGACCATTGAACGCTTAAGAAAAACATATATTGTTCGACGGGATCGTTCTTCCTCAGTGGAAGATTTCCAGACTGTATCTGGATCACTATGGCCAGCTAAAGCCCCTTCAGAGATCTGTGGAAACATGCTGGGACCATACATTTTTCGATTTAGTCTCCCACTAACAGCCAGTATTGAATCTCTGATGGCTTCAACCTCCAATCGAACACGAGGAAGACGCCACAATAGAAGGTTTTCGGGGTCTTTTTTCATGTAATGAGGGTTTAACTGCCTATTCATTTGATAACTCTGGCTAGTTACAATGAGGTGATGCAATTTTTTGAGTGACCAGCCTTGTTTCATAAACCAGTGGGCAAGCCAATCTAGTAATCTTGGGTGGGTGGGTTTTTCACCTATTAAACCAAAATTGTTTGGACTTCGAACCAGACCATAGCCAAAATGTTTCTGCCAAATCCGATTTACGATGACTCTTGCTGTCAACGGGTTGCTAGAGTGAGTTAACCATCGTGCCAAGGCTAACCGTCGCCCACTCGTTTCACCTCTACTTTCGATTTGAAGTTGTGACTTTATCAAGATTGAAGGAACTGCTGGGAACACCTCTAGGCCAGGATTAGTTGCTCTTCCATGTATTAGCATATGAGTGGGTGGTGGATTAGGTTCTGGTTCATGCATGAAATAGCCACGAGGCAATTGACCACGAGCACTTTTAAAGTCCTTTATTTTTGTTTCTAAGTTTTTAATCTTTAAGCGACTTGTGTCTGAAAGGGCATTAGAAAATTCTTTTTCCAATTGTTCTTCAAATGATAAGGTTAGAGGATTCCGCCGGCCTGTTTTATTTTTTGTTAGAAATGCCCGAACAACAGCTGTTGGCAAATGACTTTGCCCAGACTGCAGGTGTGTTTTTTGAAGGCGGTTTTTGAATTTTAAAAGATTTTGTTTTGTTTGTTCAATTTTTTTGGAAATTGTTCTGTATTTTTCCAGTTGTTCAGGAGTTCCTAAAGGTAGATCCATTTCTGATCGTCCAGAACGTGGACGCTCCAATCCGTTAAAGAAAGCTACCATGCTGTAGTAATCTTTTGATGTTAATGGGTCAAATTTATGGTCATGACAGCGGGCACATCCCAAAGTCAAACCGAGGAAAACCTGCGAGGTAGTACTGACAATATCATCAAGTTGATCAAAACGGTCAGTTAAAGGATCAGCTGGTTCATCGTCCCAAGGGCCAAGACGAAAAAATCCAGTTGCTACAAGCGTTTCTGCAGAGAAATTCGCTAGTTCGTCACCAGCCAATTGCTCTAAGACGAACTGATTGAAAGGTTTATCTTCATCAAAAGACCGAATGACATAGTCACGGTATTTCCAGGCGTTAGGTTTGGTTGCATCCCGCTCATATCCATTGGTCTCCGCGTATCTTACTAAATCAAGCCAATGACGAGCCCAACGTTCTGCATAAGCAGGTCGAGATAATAAATCATTGACCAATGTCTCAAAGTTTTTCTTGCTAGGGTTGTTTAAAAAGGCTCTTTGTTCCATTATTGTTGGAGGAATTCCAATTAAGTCGAGATAAATTCTCCGTAATAATTGATAAGGTTTAGTTGGACTTGCAGGTTTCCACCCCTTTGCTTCTAACTTAGCCAAAATGAATGAATCAATTGGGGTTTTTACCCATCCACCATCTTTAACCTCTGGAACACGAGGATTACTGATAGGTTGAAAAGACCAGTGATTAATAGGAAGGGGTTTAGTTTCTGAACCATCTTTATTTATTCCCCAGTCTGCTCCCTGATCAATCCAGGTTTTAATCATTTCTAGCTCTTTGTGAGATAGCCGAGGTCCTGTAGGTGGCATCACTATCTCTGGGTCCAAACCAGCAGTATACCGATACAATAAGCTGTTTGAACTTTTACCCGGTACAATAGCAGGAGTTCCAGAGTTGCCTCCTTTAAGAGCAGAAGATTTACTATCAAGTTTTAAGCCATGTATCTGTGTTTTCTGATTGTGACAGGATAAGCAACGTCTTTTAAGAAGAGGATAAATATCCTTCTGGAAATCAACCGGACTCAAATCAAGGGTTGATTCAGAGGCTAGGGTACTTCCTGTTAGGGCTAGAAATCCTATTATTAAGCTAATTAACATTAGGGATTTTCTCAGTGTTATTTCAAGATATAAAGATATCAAAAACTTGTTTGTCCAACAAGAAATCCTAATGAGACTCTTACTAAGACGCAGAAATCATAAATTTAAACCTAACTGTTTTTACCAACATAAATTTCAAGGTTTTTCTTTCTCTCAGTAATGTTTAGGTTCAGGAATGTGTCATTGGATTTTTTTGGGTAACTTTATAGGAATCTTTATTTTGTTAATCTCGAACTCTAAAGTCTCACGCAGCCCTTGAGTCAAAGCCCTTGGATTAAAACCCAAGTATTGCTTGGCTTTCTTGTTACTGGCAATATAGGTTGTTCCAGCCATAAGTCTAAGACTTTCAGCTGTATACTTTGCTGGGAGGGAGAAAAAACCTTCTAAATGTTTCATAAAGAAGGATAGAGTTTTTAAAGTAATGGGTCTTGGATGTAGGCGAGGTGCTTTTATTCCACAGATTTTTTCCGCAAGTTCGAATACTTCCCTAAAACTGTGAATTGGACCAGCAATGATATAGGTTTCATAAAGTTTGCCTTTTTCCATGGCTAAAAGGTGTCCTCTAGCAGTATCCTCAACATGTCCCCAACAAAATGCGGTTTTAGTAGGAGTTATGGGTAGTTGACCTCTTAAATAGTCCGTAAAGCTTTTACCTATTGCGCTGGTATCTCCGGGTCCATATACCACTCCTGGCTGGACAATGACTAATGGAAGACCTGTTTGAGCAAAAGGTAGGGCAACTTTGTAGTGTGCAATCCACTTAGTTCTTTCGTACTCACTTAACCAAGGACCTTTGTGAAAATAAGTTTCGTTAACTTTTGCTCCCTTTGTATCGGAAAAAACTGCTACCGTACTGGTATAGACAACTTTTGCAATGTTCAATGCTTTGGCCACTTCTAATACATTCCGAGTCCCTTCAACGTTGGTTAGGTAAGCCTCTTCTTTGTCTTTACTTCCAATCTTGTACCAAGCAGCGAGGTGGAATACTCCATCTACTCCCTGCATGGGTTCTTGAAGAGTAGTTTGTTTTGTGATGTCTCCATAAGAAACTACAGTATTTACAGGCAATAGGTTCCTTGCTTTTTCTGGATTTCTTACAAGCGCTAGAACTTGATGGCCTGACTGAACTAGAATTTTACAGAGATTTCTCCCAATGAATCCAGTTGCACCAGTTACCAAATATCGCATTGAAAAAAGGAACCCCAATTACCAAATAGAAAGAGATAGTTAAACAGATTTACAGCATATTCTCAAAAATAGTCTACCAACCATAGAATGCAGAGCAATGAAATGTTTTTTGTCCTGAAGTCGGGGAAATCTCATTGAATCCAAGAAGCCATATCAGATAGGGAAAGGCGATCCATTTCAACTTGAAGTTCAGATTCTGAATCAGTAATTTTGTAAAGATGTTTAATCCAAGAAGTGTCGAACTTGTTGCCGGTGTTGTGAATTAAAAGTCTAGAGGTTGGTGATAGAGTGACTGCTGTTCTAAAGTCACCTGCCCGTCGAATAAGCGGAATAAACAGTTTATTCAAATAGGCTTGATCCGAATGGTTAGGAAATTGAGCTACATCCACGACAGTAGTATTGAGTTTTGGGGCCAAAGATCGAGCCAAAAGACACCATAGACCTGCCTCCTCAAGTCCCACCAGATTAACTGCAGATACATCTTTTCTGTTTTTAAGGTATGCAAGGCCTGTCAGAATATCTTGGATTCTAAGGGAAGTGGGAGTTCTATTGTAAGTAGTAAAAAACTTGGTATCACTACTATTGGGTATGTCTTTATATTTTCCTGTATTAAAGCAATCGATCGCCATTACGAGATGTCCCTTTTTGAGAAGGGCCTTAAGTAAAGAAGTAGCTTTTCTATTGATACCGATCCCGCCTTCTGGATGGATAAGTAGCGTTGCAGACAGGGGAGCACTATTTTTCGGGAGCCAGATGGTTACAGGAACACGGTCTCCGCGACCCTTTCGACCAATGATGAATTCAAACTTACTTTTAGGAGAAAATTGAGAAGGAGTAGTTTGTCTAATTTCACTTTGAATAGGGAAGCTAGCAGCCAGAGAGTGATTCATCAAAGGACCTAATATCTGTTTAAATTTTTTAAGGCTCTTTTTATTTTGAGGAAAGAGGTTAATTAGCTGTTCTTGGGCCTTGGATTCTAAATAGGTCACTAACTGATTCTGAGTTTTGGCTGATTTGGGGAGAGGAGTTCCAAAAAAGACGAGTAAATTAGCGGGAGACTCGACTGAAAAAGATCTTTCTTTCATGACACTAAGGGTTTCTTTTTTTTTAAAGAACCAGTAGTCAAACCAGCTATATACTGCTTCGCGACTCTCTTGATTATAATTGTGAATAGCAGCTATCTGGACATTTTTAATTTTTTCTTTAGCCTTTAATAAGCTATAAATCCTGCTAATTGCGGGGAATTCAATTCGAGGTGTTCGCCAAGTCCAATCCCCTTGAGCAGAAACCAGTAAAAGAGGCCGAGGAGCCATGAGAGCTCCAATTTCCATATTATTTGTATCTAAACGCAAATTAGGGGCATTTTCACAGGTGCAGCCACCTTGAAAATCATGAGAAATCATGTTCACTGGAGCAGCAACTTTGATTCGATCATCAATGGCAGACAGCAAGAAAGTTTGAGTGCCACCTCCTGAGGCACCTGTACATCCTATTTGATCTTTATTTACATCAGGTAAGGACTGCAGGAAGTCTACAGACCGGATACTATTCCATAACTGGAGTGACAGAGATCCAATGCCCCACAGCTCTAAACGTTTGTCACTTAAGTGATGTTCGACTTGACGGC
Source organism: Terriglobia bacterium (assembly GCA_022452285.1). Taxonomy (GTDB): domain Bacteria; phylum Acidobacteriota; class Terriglobia; order Versatilivoradales; family Versatilivoraceae; genus JAKUNG01. Next base: position 13,299 of record JAKUNG010000016.1, read on the forward strand.
TATCGTTATAGCCAATCATGTCATAAGAAAAAACAATGTAACCCTGAAGAGCTAGGTTAATACAACGACCTGGAACTGAACAACGTTCTGAATTCTCTAGGCGGCCATAGTTCCAATGTCCATGAGGTGAAAGAATTCCTGGAAAAGGTCCTTTTTTTTCAAGTGGTCGGTATAGATTTCCAGTTACATAAAATCCAGGATAACTCTCAAAATAAACTTTTTCTATCGAGTAGCCATTCCGGTCAATTTTCCCAAAGACCTTAGGGCGTAATGATCCTTTTTCTGGGAATGGCCATAAACCTGAACTGCTCAGAATGTTATGACGAAGAGAATGAGCTTTGGATAGCCACTCCTGTTGATTATTAATTTGATCAAAACGAGTCGGAGTTTCAAGAGTTCTCATTTTTTTAAATCTTTGGTCAGTTTTAGAAGTCCAGGTCCTCTGGGTCTGACCAAAACTATTAACAAGGATCAATCCACAAACTAATAGCCAATTGAAAAATGTTATTTTATTCAAAACGTGACTCTGCCAAAATTATTAAAATCTTTCTTTATGTAATCTATCCAAATGAAAGTGACAATTGAAGTAAAAAGATAATCATACCTAATGTTATTAATACAATTTTTGGTTTTGAATTTTATCTAATTTAAACCCTGTTATAATGTAAATTATAAAGTCATTATTTTTTACATGTCATTAAGACAGGCTATGTTGACAGCACTGTTTGTTGACAGTGTTCTTTCTAAAGCCTAATATTTCATGTAAAAACCTATAGTTCTTTGCAGGATGCCAATTTACTTTTTCTTTTAAGGTAATGATTAAATTTTTTAACTTAAGTCGAAACAAAATAACTCTAATAAAATATGTGAGATTTTTTTTACTCGGCTTTGTACTTGTTACCCCTACACTAAAGTTAAGGGCTGTCTCTGAAAAGGTTAGTTACTATCTAGACATCAAACCAGTCATTCAGCAACATTGTCAAGGTTGCCATCAACCAGCTCTACGCCAGGGAAACTTAGATCTGACTAACTACAAAGAATTTGTTAAGGGTGGAAAGAACGGTCCGGCCTTTGTTGTTGGCCAACCGGAAAGTAGTCTTGTTGTAGGTATGATTGAAGGACGTCACCAGCCTCTTATGCCATTAGGAGGACCACCTTTAGAAAAAAAAGTTGTCAATCAGTTCCGGTCTTGGATAAGAGCTGGTGCAAAAAATGATACCCCTAGTCAGAATAAAAATTTGTCTAATAATGCATTTCCAACCTACCAACTTCCTCCGGTAATAACCGCGATGGCTTATTCTCCTGATGGTCGCTTGCTTGCTGTGTCTGGGTATAGAGAGATTCTTTTACATCGGTCTGATGGTAAAGGTATAGAAGGTCGGTTAGTAGGGGTTTCAGATCGTCTTCAGTCCTTGGATTTTACTCCCGATGGACAGATTTTAGTTACCGCAGGGGGAATCCCCGCTCGGTTTGGAGAACTTCAATTCTGGGAGGTTCAAACCCGGAAACTTAAACACGCTGTAACGGTCTGCAAAGATACTTTATTTGGAGCTTCACTATCCCCGAATGGATCAAAGGTAGTGTTTGGCTGTTCAGACCATACGGTACGAATTCATGAAATCTCTACTGGAATAGAATTTTTGCGTACTCGGCACCATGAAAACTGGGTTCTTGGAACCCAGTTTGGTATGGATGGCAAACGAATTGTTTCGGTAGGTCGAGATTTTGCTGCTAAATTAATGAATGCTGAAACTGGAGCTTTTGTTGAAAACCTCAATGCATTAAGAAAAGAATTAATGGCAATAAGCCGTCATCCTACTCGAGATGCTGTTGTAGTTGGGGGAGAAGAACGTATTCCATATTACTATTTAATGGATCGTCCCAGCAAAATGATCGCAGGTGATGAAGCAACCTTAATTCGTAAGTTTCAAAGACAAAATGGAGAAATTTTTGTACTTGAATTTAGTCCTGACGGAAAAAAATTGGCGGTAGCTGGAGCAGCACCTAAGGTCACCATTTACGATGTAGATACTGGTGATCTTCTTCTTACTTGTGAGGGTCATCAAGCTGGAATTTATGCTGTTGCGTTTCATCCGAAGCGCAATGAAATAGCAACAGCAGGATTTGACGGAACAGTACGTATTTATGAGCTGGAATCTGGAAAGATTTTAAAAAAGTTCATTCCAGTTCCTTTAGAAAAACAAGCTGTTTTATCTAACTAAAAGAATTTAATTAACTTGGATATTAAATGAAAATTCTTCTTACCAATTCACGAATAATTAGTCGGCTTAACTCAGCTGTATGTTTAGTGTTTTTGTCAATTATTTTTCCAGCCTTGCCTCTAGTTGAAGCTAATGCACCTATCCTGGAGAAGTTAAGTCCCCCTGGTGCCCAGAGGGGAACAGCCTTTAAACTTAATTTGATTGGGCATCATTTAGAAGACATTGAAATTATTTCCAGTCTTTTGGGGTCATTTACTCCGCTAACAAATTTTGAAGATTCAAACAGGCTAGAAAAAAAAGACAATGTTCAATTTCTTGTAGAATTATCCAAAGAAATTCCAGTCGGTGTCTATCCCTTTAGAGTTCGTTCCGACCAAGGTTTGTCAAATGTGTTGCTATTTAGTATTGGGGTTCTACCAGAAATCAATGAAGAAGAATCTCAGCGACCAATTGCCCAGGCAATCAATAATTCACTAAATCAAAGTCAATTTGTTAAAGCTCCGGTAACTGTCAATGGCACTCTTTCAGGACCAGATCGGGACTTTTTTCGTATTCAGGTCAAAGGCGGTCAACGTTTAGTTATGGAAGTGGAAGCAAGACGAGCAGGATCAGCAATTGATCCGGTATTACGCTTGTTAAATGATACAAGTCGACAGCTTGCAATTTCTAACGATGCACATGGTTTGGGTGTAGACAGTCGAATAGATATGTTATTCCCCAAAACAGGTACCTATTACTTGATGGTACATGATGCTCGTTTCAGTCAGCAGCAGCAAAATTTCTATCGTTTGAAAATCGGTGAATTTTCCTATCTTCACTCTATTTTTCCTTTAGGAGGGCAAAGGGGCCAGACCGTAGATGTAGAGCTAGTTAAAGACAAAAAGATCAAAGCTGAAAAAATAGAGGTAGATCTGAGTAGGATTAGTTCTAAGGCTGATTTTACAACTTTGAATTTGCCGGTTGGTTCTGGAAGTCTTCCTCTTTTGTTTGCAGTTGGTGATTTGCCTGAAGTTGTTGAGCCAATTGGTAAAACAGACTCTGTATTAGTTCCCTCAACAGTACATAATGGACTTATTTCGAAGCCGGGGGAAGTTGACCGTTTTCGGTTAAAAGTCAAACCAGGGGAACAGTGGATTATACGATTGCAGGCTGGTGGTTTAGGGACATCGCGTCTTTACGGTCGACTTACTGTTTTTGATGATAAAGGTAAACAATTGGGAGCTGCTGGTGATGATGTTCCTGAAACACAGGTATTCTCAGCAGTGTTAAGGGGAATTAGGAAAAGTCTGGACCCCTTTTTGAAACTTCAGATTCCTGAGGATGTTCGAGAATTACTGATTACCGTTGAAGATCTTGTAGAAAGAGGAGGTTCGACATTTGGCTATAGGTTGTGGACACAGCCACTAGCAGCTGATTTTGATTTAGCCCTTGTGACTCCTTACATCAATATCCCAGTCAATGGAACTGTAGGAGTTAGTGTTGATGTACAACGATATGGATATTTAGGGGATATTCAGCTTAGTATTCCAGATGCTGATAGTGATTTGGTAATTAAAGGTGGAATTGTTCCTAGTAGTTCAATTCGACAAGGTGATAGGGCTATATCTAGTAGTGGACTTCTTACAATTACAGCCAAACAGGGGGCACGTCTTAGAACTGGAGAACTATCTATTTGGGGAGAAGCTATTTTAGAAAATGGAACTCACCTTAGGCGGCGTGCAAGAGGACCTGGATTAATTACCAAAGTCCGGAGCAGTATTGGAACCGGTGGTCCCGACCCAAATAATCGCGACGAGCAGGCTCCTTTTGAAGCGCAATGGTTAGGTATGGAACTTCCAATGATGATTACAAAAGAATCTGGAGCACAGCTCCTTATTAATGGTCCAAGTTATATTAAACTTGTGCAGGGAATGGACTATGATGTCTTTTGGAAATTCAGGAGCTCAATCCCTAATTTGCGCCCTCCTGAAAATATTGAATTGGCTAGTCCTGGTGGTCGTGAAGTAAGTACTCGTCCTGGAAAGCCAGGAGCTAAGTTTCTCAAAGAGGGAATGTTTAGAATCACCACTACTGTTGGTACTCCTGCTTCTAGTTTTAATGCTGTATTATCTGGTGATTTAAATCTAGAGGGAACCTTGGTTCCAATTTACTCTCCAGCTCTTACGGTGGAAGTTGTGCAAGGATACAAACTAAGGTTACCTACAGAAGGAATTTTTCTTAGGCCAGGAAAATCTGGGGAGCTAATTGGTAGGATTGAGCGAGATCCAATATTTAAAGAGCCAGTCACCATCAGCCCAGAAAACTTTCCATTGGGAGTTTCCTGTGCTCCAGTTGAAGTTCCTGTTGGAGTAGAAGAATTTAAGCTGGTTTGTCAAGCAGAGGCCTTTGCCACTCCTGGCAATTATGAAATTGGGATTGCTTCATCTTCAGTATTAGCAGCTAGGGAGAAGGAACAAGTACCTTATCGGATTCCACCATCAAGGTGCAAAATTGTAATTTCGTCTATCAAAGAAACTGCTCATATTATTGAATTTAAGAGGTAAGAGGAATATGTGTCGCAAGCTCCAATTAATGATTTTTTTGATTAGTGTTTTCTCAATATTGTGTGTTGATAATAATTTTGGATCTAATAGTCTGGTAGAACCTGTGTCAGGATCGGGTATTCAAAAATTACAAATACAACCACCTAGTCTCGTATTCTCTCGTCCAGGAGAAATTAGAAGAATATTGGTTTTAGGTCACACTAAGAATGGAGAGCGTTTGGATCTAAGTGGCTCGTTTGAAATAAAACTGGATGGTAACATTGTTAAAAAAAATCAGAATGGTTCTTTGCAAGCCATCAAACAAGGACAGACTGAGCTTGTTGTTAGTGTAGAAGGGAAAACAGCTATCTTACCCGTCGAAATAAAGGGGTCTTCCTCAAAGGCAAAGACTACATTTTTACGTGATGTAATGCCTGTCATCAATAAGGTAGGTTGTACCAATGGTGTCTGTCATGGAGCTGCAAAAGGAAAAAATGGGTTTAAGCTTTCATTGCGTGGATATGATCCAGAATTTGACTACCAATCGCTTTTGTATGATATGTCAGGTCGACGATTTAATCGAGCTGACCCTTCCCAAAGTCTGATGTTAGCTAAACCAACCCAGCAGGTAGCCCATGAGGGTGGAATGCGGTTAAAGCTAGGTTCCTTATACTATAACCAAATTCTTAACTGGATTGCAGAAGGGGTGCCCTTCGGTGATTCTAAGAATGATAGAGTTAAAAAACTGAAGGTTTTTCCAGAAGACATTTTTATGCACGGGCCTGGTCGAACTCAGCAGGTAGTCGTTATTGCTTATTTTGGTGATGGGTCCACCCGCGATGTAACCGGGGAAGCGCATTTCGGGAGTAGCAATGGCGATGCTGTTACAGTTGACAACAGTATCGTGAGAGGTATGCGCAAGGGCGAATCGACCTTGATGGTCCGTTATGAAGGTAAGTTTGTGATGGTTCCTGTCACGGTCCTTAACCCTAAAACTGGCTTTGCTTGGGTGTCCCTGCCCCAATACAACTATATCGATGAATTAGTTGACAGTAAATTAGAGCGCCTTAAGATTCAGCCATCGCCTATTGCAGATGATGCCGAGTTTTTGCGGAGAGTAACTCTAGATTTAACCGGTCGACTTCCTGAACCAGAAGTAATTAAATCTTTCCTTAGTGATTCTAGAGAGACACGTACTAAACGTTCTGAAATGATTAGTCGTTTGATTCAAAGTGAAGCTTATGCTGATTACTGGACTTTGAAGTGGGGAGACCTTTTACGCAGCAATCGAAAGTTTATGAGCTATAAGGGGATGTGGACTTTCAGAGAATGGTTGCGTGAGTCAATTTTAGAGAATAAGCCCTACGATGTTTTAGTAAGAGAGCTCTTAACTGCTACTGGAAGTACGTTCGAAAACCCCGCTGCCAATTTTTTCTTAGCAGCTCGTGATCCTAAAGCTGCGATGGAAGCGACAACACAGCTATTTTTAGGGATACGAATGGTCTGTGCTCAATGCCATGATCACCCTTTTGAAAAGTGGACACAAGACCAATATTTCCAAATGGCCGCTTTTTTTTCAGCAATTGGGATTAGACCTGGATTTGAAAGTGGGGAAGAAGTCATTTATCGTAAACGAACTGAAAACGAAATGAGACATCCCAAGGATGGGCGATTGATCAATCCCAAATTTTTAGTGAGCTCTTTGGAAAATAGCGGAACTTCCGGAGAAGGGAATGAACGTAGAAATCTGGTTATATGGCTAACTTCAAAAAACAATCCCTTTTTTGCTCGTGCCATTGTGAATCGAATATGGAGCTATTTCTTTCATCGAGGAATTATTAATCCGGTAGATGATATTAGGACTTCGAATCCGGCGGTGAATGAGTCTCTTTTGGATGCTTTGGCTAAAGATTTCAAAGACCACAATTTTGATTTGCAACATCTAATGAAAACAATTACTAATTCTAGAGTGTATCAAACTACCTTCCGCACAAATGAGTGGAACAATGATGATACCCTCAATTTTTCCCATCAAATTCCACGACGGTTAGGGGCTGAATCACTTGCCGATGCTATTGGGCTTGCCACTGGGTCCAAGTTTAAGCTTCCTGAAATGCCTGATGATTATAGTCCAATTCAAGTTCCGGACCCTCATGTTGGCAAGGGTGGTTTTTTAGATCTTTTTGGACGTCCTCAGCGTGAAGAACCATGTGAATGTGAGAGACGGAGTGAAGTGAGTTTGCCTCATGCCCTAAATTTATTAAATGGTCCTATTCTAGCCAATGCAATCTCAGATCCAAATGGTAGAATTGCCAAACTTATTTTAGAAGGAAAGTCTCACGAGCAACTTGTCGAGAATCTATACCTTTCAACACTAAGTCGATCACCAACACCAAAGGAAAATAACCTTGCACTAGGACATCTAGCATCTGTTGAAAGTCAAGCTAAAGGAGCTCAGGATGTTCTGTGGGCTTTGCTGAATAGCAATGGTTTTCTATTTAATCAGTAGATCAGTCGGACCTAAAGCTGTAGACTAAGTAATGAATGAGCTATTTGAGGAAGGAGATATCTAATGTTAGTTTTTCCAGGTCGTTTAGGTAACGTTTGTGATGGGCCAACTAGAAGAGAGTTCTTACGTGTAGGTTCGGTTGGTTTGTTTGGATTAGGACTACCTCATTTTCTTGCAATGGAAAAAATACAGGCAGCCTCAAAAGCTGATCTAGCTGCAAAATATAGAGGAGTTAAAGGATTTGGATCAGCTAAGCACGTAATCCTACTCTTTTTGCAAGGTGGCCCCAGCCATCTAGATATCTGGGATCCAAAGCCAGAAGCAGCCTCTAATATTAAAGGAGAATTCAAGGCAATTAATACAAAAGTTCCAGGTATTCAACTGAGTGAGACAATGCCTCTTTTAGCGGGTCAGGTTGATAAATGTACCCTTATCCGTTCTATGAGTTATACCCCAAAGGGCCTGTTTAATCATACTGCAGCAATTTATCAAATGCTTACTGGATACCCTCCAGATAAGGTTGCTCCTTCTGGCCAACTAGAACCTCCTTCTCCAGCTGATTTTCCAACAGCAGGATCTCACATTGCTAAGCTACTGCCCCTTGAAGAACCAGTTCTGCCTTTTGTAGAAATGACGAGACCTCTTCAAGAATCCAGCATAATAGGAAAAGGGGGCTCGGCAGGTTTTTTAGGTAAGGCCTATGATCCTTATCGTCTCTATCAAGACCCAAATGCAGCTATCAATCTGGATGACCTAAGTTTGAGAAAAGAAGTTTCAGCTAAACGTTTGCAAGATCGTTTTTCTCTGTTAAAAGGGATTAATGGGTCTTTACCTGAGCTAGAGAAAGCAGTCGGTGATTATGCACTTGGAGAGCATTATGAAAAGGCATTTGATCTTGTACTTTCAGGTAAAGCACGGGATGCATTTGATTTAGGAAAAGAATCAGATCGAATGAGAGATCGATATGGTCGAACAACCTTTGGGCAAGGGGCTCTACTTTCCCGTCGCCTTGTAGAGGCAGGGACTCGGTTTGTTCAGTTGAATTGGCCTTCTGTAGCAAACGGAAATCCAGAAATTGATGCTTGGGATACACATGCTTCTAATTTTAAACCATTGAAAAATCTTCATTGCCCTAAGTTAGATAAAGCTTTATCTGCTTTGTTAGAAGATTTAAATGAACGTGGACTTTTAGAGGAAACACTGGTTGTGGCAGTAGGAGAATTTGGCCGATCTCCTCGACTAGGAGTTAGTACTTCTGGTAATACCAACGCCCCTGATGGTAGGGATCATTGGCCTTATTGTTATACTGCTATGATTGCTGGTGCAGGTATTCCAGGTGGTCAATTGTATGGATCTTCTGATGAAACTGGATCAGCTCCCAAAGATAAACCGGTTCATCCCAATAATCTGCTAGCGACAGTCTATTTTACATTAGGGATAAACCCGGAAATGGAAGTATTAAACCATCTTGGTCAACCACGAGAACTTGTCAAGGGGCAACCTGTACTAGACCTTTGGTCTTAGGTTTTTAAAAAAAATAATTCTAGAACTGGCTCTGTAAATTGAGTCCTCATAATGGTCAATTTGCAGGGCCAGTTTTTTTACTGTTGAGTCCATTAATTGAATAGATCACCAGAAATGACATAGATAACCCAGAAAAAATTCAATTTTTACTTTCAAGTAAACAGAAAAATTTTTCGAGAGAAATAGGTTTAATTTGTTTATTGGTCAAGCAAGGTTCTTTATTGTTAGAAAGGTGATCGGTGCACTGCTGGTATCAAGAACTTTAAGAGAGGAACTATGGAAACGAAACTAACACTTCCTAAAGACTTTGAAGAGAAATTAAATATCTCTAATGCACCTGAGCGTCTTAGAGAAGCTGCAGATGTGGGTAAGCTTCTTATTGATGCAGGTATACCTTTAATGAATAATGCGGATCATTATGCAATTTTTTCAGAGCCTCCACGTCTCTTGTCAGAAGGACTTAAAAAAGTAGGCTACGTAGTTGGTTCAGATAATCGTTGTTATCCTTCACCCGTTGATGGTTGTGATTATATTAATGTATCTGCTTCACTACCAGATGCGCTAACTAATGCTAGGGATGGAGGTTGGCCTGACCATATAGCGGTGGTTCATCCCCTTGATGAATTGGGTTTTCAACGTATGGTCGGTCAGGGGTATGGAAATCCCTTCATTCATCACATAACTTGGGGAATTAAACCTCCAACTGAAAAATTTTCTAATGAAATTAACCTTGCAAGTAGTCTTGTGGAGAGGATGGCACAGATACGCCAGAAGATTAGTTTAGTCCTCAAACAAGAGCCGGGAACTCTAATCATGGCTCTTCCAAAAAATATTGTTGAGTCAAGGGATTTCCAAAAACAAATCAAGGTTAAACTAGGAAAAACTCCTATGGAGGAATGTCAGATTGAAGTTATGGAAGGTGGAGGATTCTTGCTACAATTCTTTGTTTTAACAGGGGGGCGAATCGAAGTAGCTTTGCGAGTTGGAACACAACAAACTTTTAACCCTAAAAGTGTTCACAAGATTTCTAAAGATGAATTAAGTGTTAATCAGGGACAAAGTTCTATACGTGAAATAATGTGATTATAGAAGAGAAGTTATTACTGATAGTAGGTAGCAGAAAGGGATTTAATTAAATCTATCAGGAGAATGCAAGAATTCTTATATGACTTTGTCTGTTTGAGAGTGATGGATGTAGAAACAAAAATATTTGATAAATAGGAGTTAACTGTATGAACTCAGTTGCCAATGCTGACGTTGGTCTTATTGGTTTAGCTGTAATGGGAGAAAATCTTGCTCTTAATATAGCTGACCATGGATTCAAAGTTGCAGTTTTCAATCGGACACAGAAGGTAATGCAATCGTTTATTGATAGGAATCCTGGTACTCCCGGTGGATTGGTTGGGTGTGCTAATTTGCATGAGTTTGTGTCAGCGTTAAAGAGGCCACGAAAAGTAATCATTTTGGTTAAGGCAGGACCTGCCGTTGATACTGTAATTCAAGAACTACTGCAATCAGGAATCGAAACGGAAGATATCATCATTGATTGTGGTAATAGCCTTTGGACGGATACTATTCGAAGAGAGAAGGAGTACTCGGGACAGTGTCGATTTTTAGGTTCTGGAGTTTCTGGAGGAGAGTTAGGTGCCCGCTTTGGTCCATCATTGATGCCGGGTGGAGAATTTCATGCTTGGAAACAGATAGAACCTATCTGGAATAGCATTGCAGCAAAAGTTGATGTTAAGAGCGGAAAGCCGATAGAAAATGCGCAACCAGGCAATCCAGTCAATGAAGGGGTTCCATGTACAACTTATATAGGAGAAAATGGGGCAGGACATTACGTAAAAATGGTTCACAATGCTATCGAATATGTCGATATGCAATTAATTTGTGAGGCCTATTTCCTCCTAAAACAATCCTTAAATCTTAAATCTATAGAATTGTCAGAAATATTTTCAGAATGGAACAAAGGGGATCTAGACTCCTATCTCATTCAAATAACCTCAGACATTCTTGCCCAATCAGACCCTTTCAATCCTGAAGAATTTTTGGTGGACAATCTTTTAGATTCTGCACAACAGAAAGGAACAGGTAAATGGACTAGTGTTAATGCTTTGGACATGGGGATGCCAGTTAATTCAATCGTGGAAGCTGTCTTTGCTCGATATCTAAGCTCTCTAAAAAATGAACGAGTGGAAGCATCTAAGCATCTGCAAGGTCCAACCTACTCCTATCAAGGTAATCGAAATGAATTAGTGAGAGCCGTCCGTGAAGCTCTTCACTGTTCTAAAATTTGTGCTTATGCCCAAGGTTTTCAACTGATGCGTCAAGCACAAGTTGAACATCATTGGCAACTGGATTTCGCAGCTATTGCTAATATTTGGAGAGGTGGGTGTATTATTCGAGCTCGCTTCCTACAAAAGATCAGTGAAGCTTTTACTCGAGATGCTAAATTGGTCAATCTTATGCTTGACCCCTACTTTAATGAAAAAATTAAACAAGGACAAGCCAGCTGGAGAACAGTTATTAGTGTTGCTGCCCAATCGGGGATTGCAGCTCCAGCTTTTATGTCTGCTTTAGCATATTATGATGGGTACCGGTCAGAATTTTTACCTGCCAATCTTCTACAGGGTCAAAGAGATTATTTTGGTGCTCATACCTATGAGAGAATAGACAAACCAAGAGGAACTTTCTTTCATATGGATTGGTCATCTGCTAGTCGGGAGCAAATTACTATTGATTTTGATTAGTAGTGGCAAATCAAAATGAGATCAATTAATCTATGTCAGAAAGTTTAGGAAGAAATTAATTAACCGAGTAAATTCACCTCTTCAGCAAGTAGTTTTGCAAAGGATCTAAGTAGCAATTCTAGAGAAAAACTTAAAATCTGAATTCTATTCCGGCCGCACCAACCATTCCTGGATTGCGGAAACCGTTTTCATAGTATTCTTGGTTTAAAAAATTGTCGATTTGGCCAAATAATCTAAGGCTTTTAAATTCCCTTGAAAATAACCGGTAGCTTATTCCCAGGTCAGCTTTAGCAATTCCATCGAACTGATAAACACGACTACTAAAAGTAGAAGGATCAAAAATAGGAGCGAGGTATTCAGTTGAAAATACCAGATCAAGATTGACAAAAAAATTGAGTCCAATTGATTGGGTCGCAGATAAGGACCATTGATGATCAGGAACTACGAAAGTTTTAATAGTATTACCAATTAAAGGCTTATGCTGATCAGCGTTAGTGTATGTGTAAGATAAATTTAGGTTAAGTGAAGTAACTGGTTGAACGATCGCCCCTACCTCTAGTCCACGTGCTAGTCCTCCTCGAGAATTTCGATATCCCATGAATCGCCCAAATGGATCTAAGTCTGAATTAATAGAACCTGACGTATCAAAGACGATTGTCTCCTGGAGTCTTGTATAGAAATAAGTAAAATAAGTTGATAATCGGTCGTTAAAAAGTGACTGGTCTAAACCAGTATCAAAACTAATAGAGCGGTCAGGACGCAATCTTGGATCACCATAAAGTGAGTATCCAAAACTTGAAAAAGATGTCCCAAAACGCTCAAATAATGAGGGTGAACGATAACCATTACCAATGTGAGTGCGGATTTTGGTATCCGTTTTATTAATGAAATAGGCTATAGAACCGTCTCCAGTATAAGCTGGTGGTGGTGAATCGAAGGTTAAGCCTTGATAAGGAGCATTATCCAAAGGGAACAAGTCAGGGGTTTTTAGGAAAAAAAACTGGGAACGAAAAGCAACAGAAATTTGTAACTGATTTTGCAAGAGACGTAACTGATCTTGAACAAAAAGGGAATGACTCTGTTGACTAACATTTACTAAGGAATCATTGGAGGAATCTCCGGAAAATGTTGTATTAATGAATTTTTCGCTTTCAAATTCATAACCTGCATCGACAAAATTAAACGATCCTACTTTCCAATTGGTGTTGCCCTTGATTGTATTTAATCGTCCTGCAAAGTCTGACTGGCTGGATGTGGAAGGCTGGAAGGAGACTCCTGCTGGACCATTATGATTGGTCCGGTTTGTATGCAAGGTATGGTATGCAAGGGTATAGCCATGATCTAGTCTAGTTTTTTGTGTTAGTACAAATGAGGTGGAAAAAAAATCCGAAGCCCGTTGGCTATCGGGATCATTTGCCGCAGGGATAAAATTAGCAGAGCCAATTTTTAACTGAGTAGGTAATGTGCCATTTTCAAAGTTTTTTAGTTGCTTCGATGATAATGGAACAGCTTCAATAACTCCAATTTGTGAAAGATTAGGTAGGCTTTGTGGAGAAGTGTTCAGTTTTAAAAAGGAATCATTAGCAAAGATCCTGGCTGACAGATTAGTTGAAGGAGAAATTCTAAAATTTAACCGACCTTGTCCACTCAAATTTTGACTGGCATCATCGCCATCAACTCCGTGTGCTACGTTTAGATGAGTTAAACCAAGACTGTATGTTAAGCGATCTGTTTTAGATCCTCCAGCTAGTTGAGCCCTCCCGCGAAGCGAGCCTAGGGAACCCCCTTCAGTAAGAAGAGAACCACGAGTGCGACCTCCACCGTCAGTGCTGATAATATTGATTACACCACCAACAGCATTTGTTCCATAAAGAGAAGACCCGGCTCCCCTAAGAACTTCTATGCTATCTGTATCAGTAAGGAGAATATCTGAAAGAAATCCTGTAGCATCTCCCTGTGGAGCTGCAGCATCACGAAAGCGCAAACCATCAATCAAAACGGCAGTATCTTCATTCCGAAGGCCCCTGATCCGCAGACTGACCAGAGATCCTGGACTTCCTCGCTGTTGAACTCTTAAACCTGCAACTGGACGTAATATTTCAGTTATTCTACTCTCACCTCGATGCTGAATATCTTTTGCATTGATTACTGTTAGTGCTTTGGAGACTTCATTTGAGGTTTGTGGTCTACCAGAAGCAGTGATAACTACTTCATCATGATGTGTATCAAGCGATAACGCGACATTCCGGGCAAGGTTAAAATCTGAAATTACCTGAACATTGGTCAGGGTAACTGGAGGAAAACCGTTAGCTTCTACCGTAATGAAATATTCTCCTGGGTTTATCTGCTGAAAATGATAATGTCCTGAGGTATCGGTAGTGGCTCTAAGACGCTCGGTATTCTCTCGGAAGTACAAGGTTATAATAGCTCCAGAGATTACTGCTCCTAAAGGGTCAGTAACTTTTCCACTGATGGTGCCTGGAGCAATTTTACCTATTGTCAGCATAGGATTAATTGCAATAAGACATAAAACTACAACTACATTTCTTAACATCGAGCTTATTTACCCTTTTATTAAGGTCTTTTGTCCTAAATCTTTAGTGTAGTTAATTTGACACGAAGGAACTGGAAGGCTTTCTTTACCAAATCTACTTATAAAATAGGGATTAATCTAAAGTTACTTAGGGTTTATTTTGATTAGCTTTCTGAATTCTGAGCCTACTTGAAAGCCATCCTATTTTAATTCCCAGATGTTTTGACCGAAGAGTGCCGTGATCGAAATGGAATAGCAGATAGGAAGGATAATGATTCCCTATGAATCTACCGCTTAACCTTTTGACCCACTAGCCCTCATGCGGAGCCTTGCGTGTCTTATCGATTCCAAGGCAGGTTTCCTGACTGACAGGTCATTGCTAAGCTGGCTACCTTCCCATTGAAAATTTCAATAGTGGTATGTTGTTGTCAGCTTGCTCTCTGATCACAGTGGCGCGACCGTGCGGGAATTACACCCGCTTCCCTTTTTAAATTTAGGGAGGGCCACCTTGAGATTGATGCCGTCATGCTAACAAAAATAAAAAGAAGGCTCAAGATTCTATTCAAGTGTTTGCGAAAAATTAATTGGGAATTAATTTAAAATCATGAAAATAAAATCACTCTCAGCAGATACGAAAGCAAGACTCGTGTTTGACTATCACTTTTAATTTTGACGTTCATCTAAGACTATTTAGTTTCTCGAATCTTTATTGCGGTTAAATAAGGTGTCATACTACTGCTGTAATTATTACTAAAGATCTCCTTACTGCTTAAAACAAGGGTAGCTCAGTTGGCTATGGATTTAATAAAGAGGTGTATGACTTCTGAGGCCTGTTCCATCGAGAAAGCACGGGCTCTTTGTCGAGAGTTAGCTCAGACTCATTACGAGAACTTTTTTGTAGCCTCCTTTCTGTTGCCAAGAAAGCTAAGGCAACATTTTTATAATGTTTATGCTTACTGTAGACTGAGCGATCATCTTGCAGACAATTCTGTTGATCCACAATCAGCTTTGACCTCACTTAAGAATTGGGAGCGGGAACTTCATATTTGTTACCAGGGACGACCAAGTTTGGCCGTATTTTTAGCTCTTCAGGAGACAATTAGTACCTATAATATTCCGAAAAAGCCCTTTCTAGATTTACTTCAAGCCTTTAAGATTGATCAAGTTAAAACTCGATATAAAACATATGGAGATTTACTGGAATATTGTCGGTATTCTGCTAATCCAGTAGGCCGACTAGTTCTTTATTTAGGTGGATATAGTGATTCTGAGCGCCAGAAACTTTCTGATTTAATATGTACAGCTCTTCAATTAACCAACCACTGGCAGGATATTAATTGGGATTTTGAACAACTCAAACGAATTTATATTCCTTTAGATGATATGGAAAAGTTTCAATATCATGAATCCGATTTGGGTTCGAAAATTTGCGACAAACGTTTTACCGAATTAATGAAAATGGAAATCAAGCGGACTCAAAATCTTTTTAAAAAAGGTCTACCCCTGTGTACCATGCTTGATGGATCTTTGGGAAGAGAGGTTGAGCTAATTGTCAGATCAGGTCAGGAGACTCTGCGTAGAATTGAGTTAGTTCAGTACGATATTTTCCGTTGTAGACCTACCTTGAGTAAAGGGACCAGCCTAAAATTGTTAATTCAATATTTTTGGTCAAAAGTTTTAACACAAAAGGTGTGACTCATCTTAGGTTGTTAATTATGACTTCTAAACTAAATGTCAGTTATCGTTCTTGTGAAGAAATGATTCGTTCTAGTAACTTTTATTCAGGACTTAAACTCCTACCTTCAAATAAAAGAAAAGCGTTATCAGTTGTTTATGCTTTTATGCGACATTGTGACGACATTAGCGATAATTCAGGTCCTATCTTGGAGAAAGAGAGACAATTTGACATAACCAAAAAATGGTTGGAACAAGACATTCAAGGAGAGCGGATTGTACATTCCATAATACCGTCTCTTCAAGATATAGTTAAGAATTATGGGATTCCGATCCAATATTTTTTCCAGGTCATCACTGGAACAAAAATGGATTTAACAAAATCTAGGTATCAAACCTTTGAAGAACTTACTAATTATTGTTATCACGTCGCTTCGACTGTTGGATTAATTTGCATCCACATTTTTGGATTCCGTGAGCCTAAAGCAAAACAACATGCAATTGCTTGCGGCATAGCCTTCCAACTTACTAATATTTTGAGAGACATTAGCGAGGATTTGGAAAGAAACCGAGTTTACATTCCAATCGAAGATTTAAGGCGTTTCAATTATACAATCGAAGACCTTAACAATAAGATTGTAGATCATAGATTTAAAGCCCTGATGGCTTTTCAAGTTGACCGAGCACGAAAGTACTTTCTTGAGGCTCAATCTTTAATAAAACTTATTGAACGCAGTAGTCGACCTGCATTTTGGTCTATGTTAGAGAGTTACAACACTCTTTTGAAATATATTGAAGAGCGGGAATATGATGTCCTAAACAATAGAATTAAACTCAGCACTAAAGATAAATTGCGAATTGTATTGCATTCGCTCTTGCACTGGTAATTTAGGATGAGCGACAAAAAAAAAGTTATTATTTTAGGTGGAGGTTTAGCTGGGCTAGCTGCAGCTATTATTCTGGTAGAACGTGAATTTCACGTTACTATTATTGAGCGCAAACCTTTTTTAGGTGGGAGGGCTTCTTCATTTCCTATCATTTCAGATAACGCTACTCAAAAAAATGTTCTAACAGAAAATTCTCAATCTTCTTTGAAAGACCATAGAGATAAAGGTCTATTTATTGATAACTGTCAACACATTTTGTTGAACTGCTGCACAAACCTGCTTGATTTTTACAGACGAATTGGTGTTGAAAAATACATTAGATTTGCTGACCACTATCTGTTTCAGAATTTTCAAGGGAATAAGGGTGTAATCAAAGGTTCTCGGTTGCCAGCGCCATTTCACTTATTGCCGTCCTTTCTTCGGTTTAAATGTCTTTCATGGAAAGACCGACTTACAGTTATTTATGGTTTCTTCTGTATGTTTTTTGAACAGAGTAACTTGAATAGGTTGGACCAGGTTACAATGTTAAATTGGCTTCGAACTCATGGGCAATCAGTGCAAGCAATTGAAGTTTTTTGGCGTACTTTCCTGGTTAGTGCTCTTAATGAGGACTTAGAAAAAGCCTCTGCCAAATATGGAGTTAGGGTTTGCATAGAAGGATTGCTTAAGAATTCTAATGCTTTTCAGATGGGTTTGCCAATTGTTCCATTAGAAAAACTTTATACGCAGCCTTGTCTAAAATTTTTAAGAGAAAGAGGAGCAGAAATAAGACTCCGAAGTAAAGTAAATCGAATTGAAATAATTGACTCAAAGGTTTCTGGAATCAAACTAAATGATGGAACAGAAATGGTAGCAGATTACTATCTCAGTAGTCTGCCGCCAGAGGCTTTACTAAGTGTATTTGATGAGGACACTGTCAATGAATCAAGATATCTTTCTAAACTCCGACAGTTCCACTTCTCCCCAATCATTTCTATTTATTTGTGGTTTGATAAACCAGTCACTGATTTGACCTATTTGGCTGTTTCTGAGAGAAAAGTTCAATGGATATTTAATAAAACTAAAAAAAATCATAACTCTAATTCAGACAACCATTTATCTGTGGTAATAAGTGCTTCAAGAGAGTTTCTTTCCCTTCAAAAAGCTGACATTTTAAAAATTGTACTAAAGGACTTAAATAAAATCTTGCCAGCAGTTCAAGGTTCTCAGTTACTCAACAGTATTGTAGTCAAAGAACCATTTGCAACTTTTTCTTGTTGTGTTGGGTGCGATCAAATTCGCTTGGAGCAAAAAAGTCCCTTGAGTAATTTGTCAATAGCAGGAGATTGGACAAATACTGGTTGGCCACCAACTATGGAAAGTGCAGTACGAAGTAGTTATTGTTGTGCAGAACTAATTCTCGAAGCAGAGGGCAGATCTGAATCTTTGTTAAAGCCTGATTTGCCTCCTAACGGGATTAGTAGATGGCTATTGTAAATAATTAGCTAAGGATTTTTTAGTTGAATCAGTTCCCGAGGTAAAACAAATTGTACATGTTCATCTTGGAGTTCAAGTCCCTCTACTTCGACATCTTTTGAAGATTGTAGGTGGTCTACAACCCTTCGTACAATTTCTTCGGGAGCAGAAGCACCAGCAGTTACTCCAACTACATTAATATTTTCAAGCCAGTTCTTATCAATTCCTTTTTCATCATTTATCAGATAAGAGGGAATACCCAATCCTTGGGCGGCTTCTTTTAGTCGTTGGGAATTAGAGCTATTAGATGATCCAACAACTAACATAAGATCTACCTGACCGGCTATTTCCTTGACCGAATTTTGTCGATTCTGAGTAGCATAACAAATATCTTCTTTAGGTGGGGTTTCTAGGTGAGGAAAGCGTACTTTTAAGGCTTCAATGATTTGATTAGTGTCGTCTAAACTTAATGTGGTCTGAGTAAGGTAAATTAGTTTTTCCGGATTTGAGACTTCCAAAGTCTTGACATCCTCAACAGAACTAACTAATTGCATTGGTGCTTCTCCCATAGTACCGTCTACTTCTTCATGTCCTGGATGACCGATCAAGATCAAAGAATAACCTTCTTTAGTAAATCGAATGGCCTCTAAATGAACCTTTGTAACTAAAGGACAGGTAGCATCAATCACTTTTAATCGTTTAGCTTGAGCCAAACTACGAATTTTAGGTGAGACACCATGAGCACTATATATGCATATTGAGTCGTCAGGTATTTCATTTAGGTCATTTACAAAAATACTGCCGTTACGGCTTAAACGATTTACAACATGGCGATTATGGACTATTTCATGAAATACATAGATTGGTGCAGGGAATATTTCTAAAGCTTTCTCTACAATTTCGATAGCTCTGTCCACTCCGGCGCAGAACCCTCTGGGATTAGCTAAGACAATTTTTTTTATTGTCATAAGAGATCTTTCTTAAAGTTATGGACCTGTTTACGTTTCCTAATACAATTTTTCTTTAAGAATTTAACATTTTTTTTCACTAAGAAGCAATGTGTCCAATAAGTCTGGGAGACAACAATGAGATTTCTGACCAGTTAATTTAAAACTTTTTTTTCCAGCAAGACAAAGAAATATAGAGATAGGTATAAAACAATAGTATTGCTTAGAGTCCAATGGTAGGCTTGAGGTTATATTGTACCGAAGCCAAAAGGAAAACATAATTTATGTAAAATTAAAAAAAACTTGTTAATTGGTTGAAAAATTTCAAAGAGAAAATGAGGCACAAAATGTTAATTATTGATTCCCATATTGATATTGCCCATAACGCTATTGAGTGGGACCGAGACCTTTTACAAAACATCAATCAAATTCGTGAATCAGAGGCTGGAATGCCTCAGAAGGGAAGGGGCCTCAACTTAGTCAATTATGAAGAACAGCGTAAAGGAGAAATAGGCCTTTTTTTTGTGACTGTTGCTTGTAGGATAGCTTCAATGGGAAAAAGGTTTTCTGGGGTTAGAAATCAGGATATTGCTTATGCTAAATGCCGAGGTGAATTAGCTTACTATAGGCTTATGGAGTCCAAAGGTGTACTTCGCCAAATTAGGGACGCAAAAATGTTGGAACAACACCTGAAGGAGTGGGAAGAAGACTCTGCCTCTACCCCTCTTGGATTTGTACTAACAATGGAGGGTGCTGATGGAATTGTTTCTCCAGACCAAGTAGCTGAATGGTGGGATGAAGGATTAAGAATAGTCAGTCTTTGTCACTACGGTGTGAGCAGTTACTCACATGGAACACAAGCACCTGGCGGACTAACAGCAAGAGGTCGCCCTTTATTAGAATCATTAGAAAAAGCTGGTATTCTCTTGGATTTAACCCACTTAGCCGAGAAGGCTTTTTGGGAAGCTTTAGATCATTATGGAGGTCGAGTGCTGGCTACCCACAATTGCTGCCGGGTTCTTTGCGATCATGATCGACAATTTGATGATAACCAAATTAAAGCTATTGTGGAGCGGTCAGGAGTAATAGGAGTAGCCTTAGATGACTGGATGTTATCTCCGCTTTGGGATCATCAAGCTATAGATAATACAGGAATTACTCTGGAAACAGTCGTTGATCATATGGACCATATTTGCCAGCTGGCAGGAAACTGTGACCACGTTGGAATTGGGACTGATTTGGATGGGGGATATGGAAAAGAGCAAGCTCCCAGTGATATGGAAACTATTGCTGACCTAAGGAAAATTCCAATGATTTTAGAAAATAGAGGTTATAAAACTGAAGATATCACAAAGATCATGCATGGCAACTGGATTCAGTTTTTAAGAACTAGTTGGAGTTAGTCGTTTATATTTTTAAAAATATTTAATTTTTTCCTAATGAAAATTGAGCCATTGTTGTCTCCAGAAAAGTTTGTTTGTTTGGAAGGACTGAGTCATCTATGCACTGGTGGGGAAGGGCCATGGCTCAAAAGCCATAACCAAATTTACAATCAGTTTTCTAAATTAAAGAGTTCGGGGTCTCGAGGACGTCAAGAGATTGTGCAAGTCAGCAATTCTTGTAGGAGGAAAATAGCCCAGCTATGGCAGGTTCCCTACCAGCGAATAGCCTTTATGCCTTCAGCAACTGAGGGAATGAATTGGCTAGCAAGAGGTTTAGATTGGCGGGAAGGTGACAATTTAGTTACCCCCTACTTAGAGTTTCCCTCAGTTGCACATGCTTGGAGACAAATCGAAAAAAAGGGAATTAGAGTTAAACGAGTTCCTGCTAGAAATTGGATTACACGAGAACAGGATTTATTATCAGCAATAGATGAACGAACACGTTTATTGGCTGTAAGCCAAGTTAGTTTCTATACTGGACAGTGCTTAAACATTGCCCGATTAGCGGACCAAACCTCTCGTAAAGGTGTTTTACTGGCTGTTGATGCAACTCACTCTTCTGGTGTAATTCAAGTGCCTGCTGGGTTAACCGATTTATGTCTTAGTAGTTCATATAAATGGATGTTAGGCACCCATGGAGTTGCACCTTGTTATCTAAGTTCGAACGCTGAAAATCAACTGACAGAATCTTCTTTTGGTTGGCATAATCTTATAAGTTGGCCTAATGACCAAATGGAATTTAAACCAGTGGTTGAGATTAGACCGATGCCTGAAAAACTTGAACCAGGAAATCCTAGCTTAATTTCAGTGATGTTTTTGAATAATTCCTTAGATTTAATCTTGAAAATTGGAATAGACCGTATCCAAGAGCACGCCCGCCAACTTTCAGCACTTATAGCTAATGGTTTAGAGAGTTTTAGACAGCAAGTTATTACACCCTCGGAAACATCAGCTCGATCTGGAAACACCTCATTTTTGACCAAAAATCCTAAGGCAGTTCAGGACCATTTAAATGCTAAAAATGTTTTAGTCTGGGGAGAGTTGGGAAGAGTGCGTGTGTCAGGTCACTTTTTTAATGGTCAAGAGGATGTTGAAAAGTTTTTAAATGCTCTTTCAGATTGGTAAACTGAAACAATGAGAGTTTTAAAAGGAAAAATGAAAAAACCCATATTTATAGTCTTATTATTGTTAGTTTCTCTTTGCTGGGAAAAAGAAGATCTTATCATTGCACGGCCTCTTAAAAATTCTTTGGGTCTAGCTCAAAACCCTAAAACTCTTAATTATTTCTTAGTTATAACTGGAAGTGAGGTCCTCCGTGGAATTTATGCCGACGGCCATACGAAATTCTTAACCCAAACTCTTAGTCCATTAGGCTATCGATGTGTTGGTTCTTTAAGCGTTGGAGATGTTGAAGAAGATCTCTTAAAAGCACTCAGTTTTGGTAGAAAACGAGCTCCTTTAGTAATTACAACTGGGGGTCTAGGTCCTACTGTACAAGACATCACAGGTAAAGTAATTGCTAAATTTACTGGGATTGGCCTAAAAGAACACTCTGAAGTTTTGCTAGACTTAAAAAGGAGATTTGGTGGTCTTTCAGGAATACTTCGACCAGTTATACGAGGTCAAGCGCTAACTCCAGTTAGAGGAACATATATGCCAAATCCTAATGGAACAGCTGTGGGACTAGTTTTTGAGAGCGATCACTATTCTATAGTGGCTTTGCCAGGACCACCTCGTGAACTCCAACCTATGGTTAAAAATGAACTTATACCCTTACTATCTAAAAAGTACGGGCTCCGAACGGTGGGTCACTCTATCACTATGAGGTTTGCAGGTATCGGTCAATCAAGTATTGATCGGATAATACGTGAAAAATTAGTTTCACCTAGCGATTTAATGATTTGGTCATCATTTAATGCAAATCGAGTTGACATCACATTTTCTCTCCCAGGAAATACAAAACAGGATATGCAACGTCTCAAGAAACTGGAAGACAATTTATTAAAGTATACGAGTAATTATATGTATTCTGATAAAGGCCTTTCTTTGGAACAAAATATCTTTAAGTTGCTAAAAGAACAAAAATCTTCTCTCATAATTAGTGAGATTGCAACTAGTGGTGAACTTTCATCAAGTCTTATACAAGCTGATCCAACTTCAAGATATTTAAAAGGTTCCTATGTAGCTGGAAACTCTCAGATGATGCATCAATTACTAGATGACAACTCTGATTTTAAGGAAGATGATTTGAGTGAAAATGTGGTTTATCAAATGGCAGAGCTACTTGCAAATAAGAAAAAAGCCAATTGGATTCTGGTAGTTGGTTCTGTGAGTAAAAATAAAGATGAATCAGAATCTGTTTGGATAGCTGTTGGTTCAATAAAAAAAGGATTTATCACTCAAAAAATTGGAGTGCGCAAGGGCAGGAGGCTAAGACAGGATCGCTTGGTAACCCATGCTTTAGATTTACTTCGAAAAGAACTGTCAGAATACTCTTCCAGAAGATGAAAGATTTTAGTTAGTAATGGAATCTTAATAGAAAGTTTTTAATCATTTTTTGTGGTCTATTCCCGGCTATTTATAAGTTAAAAAGTTGGTGAGTCATAAATGGAAATCTCAAGAAAAAGTAATCTTAAAAAATTAGCAATTTTAATTGTGATAATTGTCTTATTAGTAAGCTTAGTTTATTACTATAATGAGATTACCCAACGGATTACATCAGGTAAGAAAGAGATTCACCTTCTAGATCCTTCTTTGCGCCAATCAGTTCGCGCTTTTAAATTTGAAACTGAGCGAGCTATAAAGGAAGTAAAGGACTTTACTGGGAATGTGGTGGTGGTTTATGTATGGGCTAGCTGGTGTCCTCCCTGTGTGGAAGGAATTCCTAGTTTGATATCATTGGTTAAAAAATTCGAGAATATACAGGTGAAATTTTTCGGATTAAGTGTTGATAATGATGGTTGGGAGGACATTAGACCGTTTCTAAAGAATCATCCGGATATTAACTATACAATTGCTATACCTTATCCTAAGCCAGACTTCCAATTTGAAACCATTGTTGATCTCAAGCCGCTTGGACAAGTAGCCGCTCTACCCACTTTTTTTGTAATTGACCAAAATGGGAAATTAGCTGGCAAGTTTGTAGGTGCTGGACACCTCTTAGACGTTGAAATTTTGATTAATAAACTCATTGAGAGAAATTGATAAAACGTTCTTTTAAATTTCAGGACGTTCTTAATAAGTGACAACGCTTTAACACTCCACTAGCCTTGTAACACTCTGAAGATTTGGAAAGGCTGGTGCTGCTCCAACTTTCGTGCATGTCAAGGCACCTGCAGAATTAGCAAAAAGCCCAATTCGACGAAGATCTTGTCGATTATATCTTTCCAATTCCTTATTATTTTTCTTTAAACAGTAAAGTAGTCCTGCCACAAAGGCATCACCAGCACCGGTTGTATCTTTATTCTTGATCTTGAGTCCCTTGATTCTGACTTGTGTCTGTTTATTAATCAGTAAAGCACCATCATCACCTAAAGTTAGTGCTGCTAGTTTTATTCCTTTTTTTTCTAACAAAGACCAGCTCTTTTTAAATGAATGTCCAGGAAAAAGAAAATTCCATTCTGCTAGATTTACCTTTAGAACATGACACAATCTTAGAGTAGAAATAATTTCTTTTTTTGCTTTTTTTCGGTTCGGCCATAGTTCTAGACGAAGATTAGGGTCAAATGAGATTATGAGTTTATTCTGACGTGCTCTTGAAATAGCTGTAAGAGTTGCCGAACGTGACGGTTCGTTAATCAGTGAGATAGATCCGAAGTGTAAAAACCTAGACTCATTTGGAAAAGAATGAGGGATGTTGTTGGGATTTAAAAGTTCATCAGCTCCAGGTGTTCCATAGAATAAGAACCCTTGAGCTTCATCAGGATGATTTGTAATGAATGCCAAACGGGTAGGAGCACCTTTATGTAAAGAAAAGTAAGTTAAATCAACTTTTACATCCTTTAATGTTTTTTGGAGATACTGACCAAAAATATCATCACCGGCCTTTCCTATAAATCCAGAATGAACTCCAAGCCGACTAAGTGCCACTGCTACATTAGCTGGTGCCCCGCCTGGAGCCATTTTTAACCGTTGAGTTTTTAACAATTCAGAGTGAGGAGGAGTGGGTAGAAAATCAACAAGTAATTCTCCAAGACAAAAAATCTCAGGAGAATTCTGTTGATTATTTGTGGCTGCATCTTTATTAGTTATTTTTGAAGTTTTCCGGCGTATGATGGGAAATTTTATCATTTCAAGTTACAGTCTATAGTCGTTGGAACAGCTTTGATTATGTGAGATCCTGGCTTAGGGTTTTAGCAAAAAAAGATGATTTTTGAACAACCTAAACGTGAATTAGACTCATACCTTTATAATATTATTTAGTTAGATTTTACTTTAGATCTTGATTCCAATAAGAAAAAAAAGATAGATTGTAGGTTAGTTATTAATTTAAAGTTTTTAAAATTACTATGTCAAATTATACAGAAGACCATGCGAAATCAGGTATTGAAACGGAACTTCCCCAGCTTACAGTCTGGCCTAATCAATTTAGACAGTATGAAATAACAATCCAAGTTCCAGAATTTTCTTCTATCTGCCCTAAGACCCAACTGCCAGATTTTGGTACAGTTACCCTGACTTATGTTCCAAACAAAGTTTGTCTTGAACTGAAGTCTTTCAAATACTACATTATTGGATATAGAAATCTCGGGATTTTTTATGAGAATGCAGTTAATAGAATTTTAAGAGATGTAGTTTCGGCATGTGAACCTACTTCCGCCTCTGTATGTGGGGAGTTTAATTTTAGGGGAGGAATGAAGAGTATCATTAAAGCATCTTATCCTTCTTAGTGAGGTGATTTAGACAAGCCTGTCGTATAACTCAAACAATTTTTCTTATATCGTTTTGCAAGTTTACAAATCTAAATTAAGTTTGGTTGATTGACTAAGACATTCATGTTATTTTTTGCTTGATAGCTGAATTATGGCATGGTAGATTGCAAATTTGATAGTCGGTAATTTTTATGGAATGTTCTTAGCTTAGCGTTAACTTAATATCCACGTTAACTTAATATCCACAAGGAGAAATTCAAAAATGGTTTATGTGATAGCTGAACCCTGCATTGGAACAAAAGATACAGCGTGTGTTGATGTTTGCCCGGTAGACTGTATTCACCCTAAAACAGATGAAGATGACTTTGAGGATGCAGAGATGTTGTACATAGATCCTGACGAATGTATTGATTGTAACGCCTGTGTGCCAGCCTGCCCAGTCTCTGCAATTTTTGCAGTGGAAGACCTTCCAGAAAAATGGGCTTCTTTTGAAGAGACTAATGCAGAGTGGTACAATAAGTAAGTGAATGGAAAAATATAGAGTGTAGTATTGGTTTTCAACTTTCCTGTGTTGAAAATAGTGTAGTACTAAGATATTTTAAGCCACTATCACAAACTAAAAAACCAATTGTAGCCCCTACTTCTTTGGTTCTCAAAAGATGAATAGCAGCTGCTAGATTTGCCCCAGTAGAGAACCCTCCAAAAATCCCTTCTTCAGAAGCAAGCAACTGAGTTGCTTCTATTGCTTCTTGGTCATGTACTTCAAGGTAGCCTGTTACTAAGTTCTTTTCTAGAAGGGAAAGGTGTGACATGCCATAGCCACCCCCTTGAATTTTATGACTTATTTGGCTTACAACTTTTTTAGATAGTGCTGCTCCTCCAGCAGGTTCTACGACATAGGCACGGATATCCGGGCTTTTCTTTCTCAAGTAGCGACTTACTCCGGTAAAAGATCCTGCCGAACCAACAAAGTCAACAAAAACTTCAATTGCACCCTTAGATTGTTCCCAAAGTTCTGGCCCTGTATATCTTTCATGAGCTAGCACATTGGAAATTAGTTCAAATTGATTTGCTCGAAATGCTTCATGTGTAGTGACTAATCTTTTGGTTTCTAGTTCAACTAGCTCAAGATCAGCTCCAGAGACCTGTTGAGGATGTGAATCAGAGGCTTGATCCACCAGTACAACTTCTGCGCCAAGTGCAGTCATCATTTGAGCACGTTCAATAGTATTTCCTCGAGACATTACAGCTATAAAAGGGTGTCCAAGAGCACGGCATACGATAGCTAGTCCAGTTCCAGTATTACCACTAGTTAGCTCAACTACTGTTTGACCTGGTTTTAGCAAACCTTCTTTTCGAGCTGTCTGAATCATTTCTAAAGCAACCCGATCTTTTTTGCTAAATCCTGGATTAAAAAATTCCAATTTAGCTAATAATTTTCCAGAGAGATTCAAGACTTTTGATAATTGTCGTAGTTCTACTAATGGCGTATTACCAATAGTTTCTATAACTGAAGACATCAATGGTAGATTAGTTAATTTTCTCATAGCATTTCCCCTCATCAAATTAAACTGTACTATATACCTTAGAATTGCTTAGCAAAGTTGGTATTCCATCAAAATCTATTAGGTTTGATTTTAGTAATTCCCTGTTCTTGTCGCTTGGCTTCCTGCTATTTTAAATAGTTTACTTTAATAAAAGTTAGCCTGATGAAACTCTATTTATAGAAGAACAAATGAAATTACACATGGTCAATTTGGGAAAAGTGATCCGCGGTGGCAATATGTTCCGGTTCTATAGTGAGATTTTTCTCTAATGATTTGACCATAGTAATGGCATGAGTTCGAGGTTGTATTTTAAATAATGATCGTATTACTGGTTCATCGGGAAGCCAGCCTCCTACTCTATAGAACCCTTTTTCTCTTGCGAACTTAATAATGAGTCCAAACAGTTTTTCGAGAAGATCAGAGAGATGTTGATTGACTGCAAAGTCACTTATTTGCAGGTCATTACCAACTCTAGTAAGTCTGACGTATCCTAAATTTTGATTTGGAAATTTTTTTAACCAGTAGAATTCATCATTAGGCTGTTTTGAAATTAAGAATTCCCAATAAGTTAAGGGACGGGAAATTCCCAAGGGAATAAAGTTATGATAGCTAGAGTAAATTTGATTAAGTTTTTCCAAAACATTAGTTGGCGAAAATCTTTCTAAGTTCCAATTAAAAGACTTTGAGGTTGTTCTAGTGTCATTGACTATTAACCATGATTCCCAAGAAGGACATTGAAGATAGCCAATTTTGGAATAGTATTGTGGGGGAATATCGGAGTACAGTGAACTTATTTTAGCACCCTTTTGTTTTTGTTCTTTTTCTACCCAAAGTATTAATTGTTTTGCAAAACCTTTTCGTCTAAATAGAGGTAAAGTATGGACCGAACCAATTGAAATTCCAGTAATTTCCTCTCCCTTAAAGTAATAACTCAAAGGATAGCATCCAAGTGAGACAACGACTTGACCATTTAAACATCCTGCATACCATTTGGCTCGGTTATGTTTGGTAGACTTTAGTCTAAGTTGTACGTGTTCTTCCATGGAAGGAGCCATTTTCCAAAATTCAAATTCAAAGATATTTCGGTAAATTTGAATCCTTTCTTCTAAAGATGCAGGGTGTACATCAAGCTTATTAGTCATAGGTTTTCTCAAGAAAAATTTTATTTCAAAACAAGAATTTATTACTACTTAGTTTATTTAGTGTATATCATAAAAATAGCCCTTTTAAATTTAAAAGACAGGATTAAGTTGCCCTCACCTTAAAGTTGACTGAAAATTTAATTATCTTATGTTCTCTTAGTTTGAAATGTCAGCTGTTTTATGACAGGAAAAGATTTAACAAAAAATATTGTTAGTTGAACTACTAGATTGTGTTAGCCATTAACAATCTTTGGAAGCTGGAGCTATGGTTGGGATTCTTTTAATTTGACAGTAAAAATATAAAGGAGTCAACGTTGAAAATTAGATCAAAATCAGAATGTCGTTGGGATCAGTTAAGTCTAGGTGAAGTTATGTTGAGATTGGATCCTGGTTTCAGTCGTATTTCCACAGCACGATCTTTTCAAGTTTGGGAAGGTGGAGGTGAATATAATGTAGCTCGAGGATTGAAGCGCTGTTTTGATCTGGATTCTGCTGTTGTTACAGCTTTTGCTGATAATGCAGTGGGGCGGCTTTTACAGGATCTTATTTATCAAGGTGGAGTTGATCAATCCCTTGTACTGTGGTTGTCCTATGATGGAGTTGGTCGCCAGATTCGTAATGGTCTAAACTTTACCGAGCGAGGTTTTGGAGTTAGAGGGGCACTTGGATGTTCAGATCGAGGAAATACTGCTATGGCTCATCTTAAACCAAGGGATATTGACTGGGAAAAGATTTTTGGATATGAGGGAGTTAGGTGGTTTCATACTGGTGGTATTTACGCTGCTGTTTCTGAAAATTCACCATTAGTTATTAAGGAAGCAATGAAAGTAGCTAAAAGGTATGGCACAGTAATCTCTTATGATTTAAATTATAGAGAATCACTTTGGAAAGGTATTGGAGGCAAAAAGAAAGCACAACAAGTAAATCGTGAAATTGCTCCATATGTCGATGTAATGTTAGGAAATGAAGAGGACTTTATTTCATCTTTGGGATTTACGGTTGATAATACTGACGAGAATTTTTCTAAATTAGATGTCACGAATTTTAAACGAATGATTAAACAAGTAGTTCATACTTTTCCTAATTTCAAGGTTGTGGCTACGACGTTAAGAAATGCTAAAACTGCTACATCTAATGATTGGGGAGCTATTTGTTATTCCGAAGGGGAATTTTATCAAGCAGTTTTTCGAGAAGATTTAGAAATTTTAGACAGAGTTGGAGGAGGAGATTCTTTTGCTTCTGGATTGATTTATGGTTTTCTAATGGACAAAGGTGCTAAATGGGCAGTTGATTGTGGAGCGGCACACGGTGCTTTAGCTATGACTACTCCAGGGGATACTTCTATGGTAACTATTTCTGAAGTTGAAAAGGTAATGAAAGGAAGCAGTGCTAGAGTTAGTAGATAATAGGTTTTTCCTCATAAAAAGTACTTGTTCCGAGATTTGCCTTGGGTATCTACGCCTTATCTTTTAATAGAGCTAGGTATTCTTTAAAATGTAGTCTGGCTGAGATAAAATCTTGATGATGGAGTTTAAGTTCACGGGCTATTTGACGAATTGATCCCTCTTCAATGTTGGATACAGATTGGTTAGCAGCAGAAATCCTAAATAGACAGTGCAATAAAGAAATTTTCTGATCTGGATCTGCAATTTTATTGAACTCCCTTGTCACCATGTAATCTTCGACGCCACTAAATAAAGAATTTTGGGATTTGGCTATTTGAACAACAATATCTGCTTGTTTTTCAGATAGATGGCCCTCCTCAACTACCAATCGTTTTATAACTTTGATTTCTTCTGCACTGAAATGTTGATCAGCATGTGCGACCCTGGTCAAAATGTAGGCAAAACAAGCAATAAAACGGGCTTGTTCAGAAGATAGTTCTTTCAGAGCAGCTATAATTTTTTGAGCTGTTTCTGTTTCAGCTGAACCCATTGATTCAGATTGGTCTTGGCTTTCGATTCCAAATATTTTCCAGAGAGACATTGATTCTTAGTGAACTTAATAAAAATATTGAATTTGTCTTAGTTTTAGGAACCTCTTTGTATTAGTGAGAAATAGGTTCCCTTTTTGAATAATTCTCATCTAAATGAGGTTTAAGAAGTTCTAAACACCCAATTATGGCTCGGCCATGATAATAAGCAGTTATACGGTGATCTAGCTTGTGATAGTCTAACAAAGGTTGAGGAATTAATAAGATGTGATCTCCACTCTTTTGCCATTCTGGCAAATGTTTCTGTATAAAAGAGTATGTTTTTTCAAAAACACGCTGGTATTTTAGGTCTCCAGTGTACTTATAAAGAGAAAGCGAACTGAAAAGTGCTTCAGCTTCTACCCACCATAACTTTACATTGTAATCAGCTGGTTGGTTAAGGAGTCCACTGAAATAGAAACCACCCTCTTCAGAGTCATAGCCATTTTGAAGGGAGTATTGAAAAACAGTTTGGTACAAATCTAAGAGGATGTGAACTGACATTCCAACAGCTCTAGAGGCTGTTATTAGTCTCCAAATTGTGCCAAGATCATGCCCATAAAATACTCGAGTAGAGTTTTTGTTTACTAGAGGAGTCCAATCCTGTTCATATTTATCAGTACAAGCACCGATATTTTTCCTGACTACTGTGTTACTCATAATGGTAAGCAGCTCCAGTAAACGATTGCGAGCGACTGGTAACTGGCTGGCACGGTAGAATGTAGTTAAAGCGGTTAGAAAAGCCAGATGCATTTTTCTAGATTTAATTGTTTTTTTATTTGGGGCATCTATAGTTGAGTTTTCTGTAGGGAGTAGGAGCGACCAATTTTTATCAAAATGCTCAAAATAACCGCCATGATTCAGATCATGAGCTCTAAGTTCGAGCAAATTAAAAAACTGAATTGAAAAACGTAGGGCCTCATTGTCATTAGTTGCCAAGTAATATTCAGATATAGCTTCCAAAGCAAACGATTGACCGTAGAGATATTTATTGGAATTCAGAACCTGAGATCCATCAGCAGTTACTTCCCAAAAAAAACCTCCATTTTCTGTGTCCCACATTTTGTCCTTAAGAAAACGATAGCCTAAAATGGCAGCGTCACGTGTTTTTTCGCTTTCATATCCAACTCCAGCAAGTTTTGAAAAAAACCATAAGCACTGAGCCTGTTGTACGATATTTTTACTATTACTTGAAGGTTCTTCAATGCCGGTTGTATGTTTGGGGACTTTACAACCTCCATTATCCCGGTCTATTCCCCTTGAAAGCCAAAGTGGAGCAAAATCTTCGAATAGGTTTTTCTCCAACTCCGGAACATAATTTTTTGCCAGTTGGATAAGATCATTAGCCGCTACCTGAGTAACGCAGAGTATCCCGACCAGGATCAATCCGGTAATTCCTTGCCTGATGAACATTTTCATTTCTATTTAATTGTAGTAGTCATAAATAGGGTTTAAATTACTGGGAATCTAGTTCAAGGTTGGAATAGAAAACTCCCCCATTTGAATCTTGATGACTGATAATGTTCAATTTCAATTCATTTTTCTTTTGAGAGCTAATACTGTCTTTTTTATATAGTTGTTGGATTTTATGGATATAATTTTGTGTTTCTTTGTAGGGAGGTACTCCATTAAATCTTTTTACGGCGTTTTCCCCAGCATTATACGCTGCTAACACTAGAGGGAGGTTTCCAGAAAACATGTTACCTAAAAATTTGAGGTATCTAACACCTCCTTCTATATTCTGTTTTGGATCATAGATATCATGGACACCAAAACGGTCAGCTGTTGAAGGAAGTAACTGCATAACTCCTAATGCGCCTTTAGGTGAAACAGCGCTTGGGTTAAGATTTGATTCTACCCTAGCCACGGCATTGACAAATTCAGGATCAATATCATATTGAGTGGCAATTTGGTCAATTAGTTTACTGACCGAATTGGATAGGTTCTTGTTAGTTGATCTGCGAAGATATTTCTTTTTTTGGTCAGACTTAAGCAGTTGTTGACTATTAAAGAACTGATTTAAATCATCCGAGTTAGCAAATATTCGACTTCCATCTTTGCCAATAAACTTTACAATTTTCTGAGCTTCTAGAATTGATCCATTTGCTAGAAAACTAAAACAGCAGACTAGTAAACCCCAAAAATATTTTTTGTATAGCAAGAGTCTATCTCCATTACCTGACCTTTAAAACAGTGGGTTTACCTAAATAATTAAAAGTAAACCCCTTTCATTATTATTAAGACGATAAATAGGTGGGAAAAGTCTATTTATCAATTTAATAGCGTATCACTAGCAGACAGGGCTCAAGTATTTAAATTCCAGTAAAACCATTTATTTTAAGCATGTTTTAAAATCGTATCAATTTAATTCGACTTTTCGATCATCTTTTTCACGTAAATACCTACTGCTTCCAAGGCTTGAGGGATTTTGGAACAATCCTTTCCACCTGCTTCGGCCATTGTTGGCCTGCCTCCTCCGTTACCATCTATTATTGAAGCAATTTCTTTTACCATTTTCCCAGCATGAAGCTTTGGAATTAGGTTTTCTGTAATTGATCCTACCAAAGAAATTTTCCCATCGACTACAGATGATAGAACTACAACGCCTTTATTGATTTTACACTTGACCTCATCGACTAAATTCCTTAGAGAACCTTTATCTAAATTATTGACAGCACCTGTGAGGACTTTCACATCTTTAAAGTGCAGGGCAGATTCCATTATCTGTTTGACCTGGTATTTAGCAAGGTCGTACCGTATCTTTTTTAAAGTATCTTCTTTTGATCTAATATCAGACTGAAATTTCTCTAAAGATACTGTTAATTCTTTTCGGCCAACTTTTGAAATATCTTGAAGTTCATTAATAAGCTCTTCATCACCTCGAAATCGGTCAAAAGCAGCTTCGCCTGTTAGAGCTTCAATTCGTCGAATCCCTGAGGCAACACCACTTTCACTAATAATCTTGAACAGACCAATCTCTCCTGTATTTTTAACGTGGGTACCTCCGCACAGTTCTCGACTAAAGGTATCTATTGAAACAACTCTTACCTGATTACCATACTTTTCCCCGAATAGAGCCATAGCCCCTTCGGAGATGGCTTCATCAAGATTTTTGACTGAAGTTGTCACTGGAAGATTTTGTAACACCTTTTCATAAACCAAATTTTCGATTTCTACAATTGACTCAGTTTCAAGGGGTGCATAGTGTGTGAAGTCAAAACGTAAACGGTCCTCAGCTACTAGTGAACCAGACTGTTTAACATGAAACCCGAGTATTTGTCTTAGGGCAGAATGGAGCAAATGAGTAGCAGTATGATTTCTATTGATTGAATTATGACGAATTAAGTCCACAGTCGCATGAACTTCGTCATTGAGTTTCATAGAACCACGAATGCAATTTGTTAAGTGGGCTGAGTAGCTGGGTCCAACATCGTAGGTATCAGTGACAACAGCTTCAAAATTAGTGCCCTTTAGGATACCTGTATCACCAATTTGACCGCCTTTTTGAGTATAGAATGGACTTTTATCGAGAAAAATCTCACCTTCTTGACCCTCTGTCAGGATTGAGACATTTTTACTTGCCGAATGAATGCCGATCACCTGAGCAGTTTTAAACTCGAGATTCTCATAGCCAAGGAAATTTGTTTTATTGAAAGGGAAATCCCTTTTAGTTGACAAAGCAGTTTCTTCAGTTGATTGAATCCAGCTTGTTCTCCCTCGATTTCGTTGCTGCTCCAGGTGTTTATTGAAAGCTATTTCATCAAGTTCGATTTGTTTTTCATCAGCTATTTCTTGCATTAGGTCCAAAGGTAGGCCATAGGTATCATAAAATTTAAACATAACTTTTCCGGGGAGGACTAGTTTTCTGGCGTTTGATGGAAGAACGGTAGTTAGGGCAACATTAAACTGATCCAGAGCAATGCGAAGAGTTGAACGAAACCGATTTTCTTCATTTGCAATAACTTTGTCCACGTATTGTTGAGAAGAAATTATTTCTGGATAAGGTTCCTTCATTAATTCCATCACTTTTCCGGTTATATGCTGTAGGAAATTTGTTTCAATTCCAAGTAATCTTCCATGTCTGATGCCACGACGTAGGATTTTACGTAACACATATCCTCTTCCTTCATTTGAAGGTATTACTCCATCACTAATTAAAAAAGTGGCTGCACGAGCATGGTCAGCAATCACTCGTAATGAAACATCGCTTGAGGATTCATCTCCATAGGATTTTTTTGCAATTTCAGCAGCGAAACCAACTAAAGGGCGAAGAAGATCAGTTTCATAATTACTTGTTTTGCCTTGCAAAACCGCAGTCATTCTTTCTAACCCCATGCCAGTATCTACTGAAGGTTTGGGTAACGGAACTAGCTCCCCGGAATCTTGACGATTAAACTCCATGAAAACCAAGTTCCAAATTTCAACGTAGCGACCACAGTCACAAGGGAAAACGCAGTCTTGGTGCTTTGATTCACTCCCACTGGGTCCTTGGTCATAGTGAAGTTCTGAACACGGGCCACATGGCCCCGTGGATCCCATTGCCCAGAAATTATCTTTTTCATCCAATCGAAAAATTCGATTAGTTGGAATTCCTATCTTTTGGTTCCAAATATTGAAAGATTCATCGTCGTCTTTATAAACCGTAATCCATAATTGTTTTGGATTCAGTCCGAATTCTTTAGTTACTAACTCCCAAGCTAATGCTATAGCTTCTGTTTTGAAATAGTCGCCAAAGGAAAAATTTCCCAACATCTCAAAAAATGTATGATGACGCGCTGTCTTACCTACGTTTTCAAAATCATTATGTTTGCCACCTGCCCTAACACATTTTTGAGAGGTAGTAGCTCGCACATAGTTTCTTTTTTCTTTTCCTAGAAATACGTCCTTGAATTGGTTCATTCCAGCATTTGTAAAAAGTAAACTAGTATCATTAGTCGGCACTAAGGAAGAGCTTTTGATAATGCGATGATCTTGTTTAGAGAAGAAATCTAGAAATTTCTTTCGAGTTTTATTTCCAGTCAAGTTTTTTAATCCTCTAGATACTGTTTGCAGTTAGATCTTTTCTTAATTTTCCCAGTCTCTACAGTAATTTAAGGAGTCTTGGAAATGATTTCTAATTGCTTCTTCAGAAAAGCCTAGCCTAAGTAGATAATTATAAAGCTTACCTAATTTTTTTTCATCTACTGGACCAGACCATGCTTTTGTCTTGCGTTTTATGATGGTTGATAACTGTGCTAATTCTTGTTCTGGCCGTACAAGCTTCTCTATCATTTCATTAACTAGTTTTTCAGGTAATTGACGTGCTATGAGTTCTCTCTTTAGTTTCTGGCGACTGTATGATCCCCGTCGAATACGTGTTGAGATAAAGGACTCAACAAATTTGCGATCATCTAAATAACCACAGACAGCTAAACGATTGATAATAGACGTTACCTCGGAGGCATTATTAGTACGACTGAGCAGTTTTTTTTCTATTGCTTTACTAGTGAGTGGTCGGTGAGCTAAGGTTTTGACAGCCCATTCAAATCCTGTCTCAATGGTTTCTAGTAGTGGTAAGTTTTTATTTTTCATGCAACCCTGCTTGCCTTTTGCCATTTTTTCTGGTTCTTATTTCATTTATTAATGAAATAAATTTTTAAAAATACGGCATTAATAATCTTGAGTAATCCTCTCTTATAGTTTGATGATAATTGATGAATTTCTTGCTGTAAAGATTTAGACTGCGGAGATTTCAGTTTGATTGGTGATAGGGAAGGTTTAATTAACGTAACCCCATGTCGTTATTAACTCATTTCAGCACAGTAGTTAGATTGAAGTAGGGTTTATTTATGGGTGATAGCTGTTAATCTAATAGGTCCCCTTGAACAGGCATGATCTAGAAAAAATCGCATTTAAACCCTCCGTTAATAACAAATAATTTTTTAGTTACAGAGGTTGAATGAGGATAGGTATTAAAATTTCAAAGAAATACTAGCCAATTAGGGTGGTCCTGATTTCTCCCTTGAACAATTTGGAAAAATCGTTGCTGGATTTTAGTTGTAATAGGACCTCGGAGGCCTTTCCCAACAGCAATTTTGTCTACACTTCGAATAGGAGTAACTTCAGCCGCTGTTCCTGTAAAAAACAGTTCATCAGCTAGATATAAAAGTTCGCGGGCAATACCTTGTTCTCGAACCTCTATGTTTAAGTCATGGCAAATGTCTATAACCACTCGACGAGTAATTCCAGGTAAGACGGAAGAGGATAACGGAGGTGTAATCACCACGCCCTCATTAATGAGAAAAATATTTTCTCCACTACCTTCGCTTACATAGCCAGCAGTATCTAGTCCAATTCCTTCTGAATAGCCATGGTGGAGAGCCTCCATTTTAATCAACTGTGAGTTCATATAATTAGCTCCAGCTTTGGCTAAAGCTGGAAGTGTGTTTGGTGCAAGTCGGGTCCAAGAGGAAACACAGACGTCAACACCCTGTTCTATGCCTTCATTACCAAGATATTGACCCCATTCCCAAACAGCTACGACAACCTCCAGAGGGCAATTTGATGGATTAACACCAATTTCTCCATAACCTCGAAAAATGATGGGACGAATGTAGCATTCTTTTAAATTATTTTGTTGAATTGTTTGAAGGATGGCATCAGATAAATCTGCATGAGAGTAGGGGACTTCCATTCGATATACCTTTGCTGAATTAAGTAACCGTTGTACATGTTGGTTGAGACAAAAAACAGCTGGTCCTTGTGCTGTGTTATAACAGCGGATTCCTTCAAAGACTGAAGATCCATAATTTACAACATGCGCCAAAACATGAATCTTAGCCTCATCCCATGGAACAAAACGCCCATTAAACCAAATCTTATTGGATTTTGGAATTGGCATCTATAGCTTCTACTTTCGTACAATAAAAATCTTCAGGCACAGATAAAATTGCCAGCAGTATAGCACAGGGAGCTACAATCCTAGCAGAGATCAATATAATCTTATTTAAAAGAGGGAGGCGTTAACATCGAGTTAAAGCTAAATTTATCAGAGGCACTTCTCTTCAGTTAACTTATTTAGAATAACTGTTGTCCTAGAATGTTTTGTTTCTGTTATTCTAACCGAGACATTTGGTTTCATCTTGACGTCTCTTTCAAGCCTTTGTTACCATCATAATCTCTGAAACATCCTCTAGACAAAGGTTTTCAAGCATAACTAATTTGATCTAATTTCAAGATTAATCTTATCATGACCCTTAAATACGAACCAAAACAATTTGAGAGTAAGTGGGCGGATCGTTGGAATGTTGACAAACTCTACCAAACCATCCCTCAAAAGATGCTTCCTAAAAAATATGTTTTAGATTTTTTCCCTTATCCGTCTGGAGATGGTCTTAGTGTTGGTCACTGTCGAAATTATGTGCCTACTGATGTCCTAAGCCGTTTCTATCGCATGCAGGGCTATAATGTCTTACATCCAATGGGTTGGGATGCTTTCGGTCTTCCAGCAGAAAATGCAGCTATTAAAGAGAAAACTAATCCTGCTAAGTTGATTGCTAAGTACTCTACTAACTATAAACGACAGATGCATTTACTTGGGATTTCATTTGATTGGACCCGTGAGATAAACTCTTCCTTACCTGAATACTATCGTTGGACTCAATGGATTTTTCTTCAACTTTATAATGCGTGGTTTGACCCTCGTCATCAAGCAGCAATGCCCATTTCTTCTTTAGAGGAAGAATTAACTTTAAGAGGAAGTCAAGAGATTCCTGGGGCTCCAGAAATGACAGTAGAGGGTTGGAAAGAATTGACAGTAAAATGTAAAAGAGAATACTTAAATCAGTTTCGATTGGCTTATAGAGGATCTTCAATTGTTAACTGGGATCCTATCGAAAAAACAGTTTTGGCAAATGAAGAAGTAGTAGATGGTCGTGGTTGGAGAAGCCAGGCTTTAGTTGAAAAAAGGATGTTGAAACAATGGTTTTTTCGAATTACTTCTTATGCCGACCGTTTATTAGCTGATCTAGAAACCTTAGATTGGCCAGAAAATATTAAGCTAATGCAGCGAAATTGGATAGGAAGGAGTATAGGGACTGAAGTTAATTTTGATACAAAATCTGGCCCTATTAAAATTTTTACTACTCGTCCAGATACTCTGTGGGGTGTTACCTTTATGGTTCTTTCTCCTGAGCACCCTATGATCGATTCTTTGACCCTTCCTAGTTTAAAATCATACGTAGAGGATTATGTATTGAAAGCAAAAGGGAGAAGTGATCTTGATCGAACTGCAGAAGGTCAATCTAAAACTGGTATTTTCACTGGTTCTTACGCAATTAATCCAGTAAATGATAAAAAGATTCCAATTTGGATAGCAGACTACGTTTTAATGAGCTATGGGACTGGTGCCATTATGGCTGTTCCAGCTCATGATCAAAGAGATTTTGATTTTGCTCGTCAAAATTCATTGCCAATCCAAGTGGTTATTCAGCCAGTTGGTTCGGATAACCCGTTTTGTCCTGAAAATATGAAGCAGGCATGGACAAACGAGGGGGTCTTGACAGACTCAGGATTATTTAGTGGGAGTAAAACTCCTTGTGTCATTACTAAAATTAATAAATGGTTAGAACAATCTGGTAAAGGTAATACAAGTGTTCATTATAAATTGCGTGATTGGGGAATTAGTCGGCAACGATACTGGGGAACACCAATTCCAATCATTCACACTGATGATGGTGAGGTCCCCGTTCCAATAGCAGACTTGCCTGTGCGGTTACCAGATGTACCGAATTATGAACCCACTGATACAGGTGAATCTCCTCTAGCTGCAATTTCAGAATTTACACAGGTTACTCTACCTGATGGGGTAAGAGGTCGACGTGAAACTGACACAATGGGCACCTTTGCTTGTTCGTCTTGGTATTTTCTGCGTTTTATTAGTCCCAGCAATGAGAAGGAACCTTTTGACCTCAAAGCAGTGCGGTATTGGTTGCCGGTAGATATATATGTTGGAGGTGCAGAACATGCAGTTATGCATCTCCTATATTCAAGATTTTGGACGAAAGTATTATATGATTTAAAAATCCTGCCTTTTATTGAGCCTTTCAGATCCTTACGCAATCAAGGAATGATCTTAGGATTAGATGGAGAAAAAATGTCTAAGAGTCGAGGCAATGTTATTACTCCAGATGAAGTAGTTGAAAAATGGGGAGGAGATGCCCTCCGTTCTTATGAAATGTTTATTAGCGACTTTGAGATGTCAACACCATGGAATACCAGTGGGCTAGCTGGAACATTCCGTTGGTTGCGTCGAGCTTGGGAGATCATTTTGTTACCTGAAATAGACACTGTTCCTAATTCTGATACTAAGCAGACAGATAGAGAATTGCTTCGTTGGACACACAAAACCATTAGGAAAGTCACAAAAGATATCGAAACCTTTCGTTTTAATACAGTCATTTCATCTCTTATGGAATTTACCAATGCTTTATATGAGATTAGAGATAAACCTGTTACGAATAAAGTTTTTTTGGAAGCTACTGATGCCTTATTACTTATGTTAGCTCCAGTAGCGCCCTTCATGGCTGAAGAACTCTGGTTTCTTAAAGGTCGACCCTACTCAATACATCAACAACCTTGGCCTAAAGTTGATCAAAGTTTGGCGACCGACGAATCAATTACACTAGTTCTCCAGGTTAATGGAAAGGTGCGTGGACGATTGACAATGCCTGTCAACTTAACTGAAGAACAAGCTCGCGAAGTTGCTCTAAGCAATGAATCTGTCCAGCGTAATCTTGGTGGGAAAAAGCCCAAAAAGTTAATTTATGTCGCAGGTAAACTAGTTAACGTGGTGGTATAGAACTTTGAAAAACAAAAAAAGACACAGGTTTAATTTTTATTTGAATTATTGCTTTTTGGTTAGTTTTTTTTTGGTTAGCATGTTTTCTTTTAGCTGTGGATATCGCATAGCAGGTAAGGCATCGGCCATTCCCAGCTCAATCAACTCAATAGCTGTTCCCATTTTTGTCAATCAAACAACCAAATACCGTTTGGAGCAACGTTTGACTGGAGCAGTAGTGGAAGAGTTAATCTCTAGAACCAATTACCAAATCACTTCAGATGCTAGATCTAGTGATGCTTTACTATCTGGGATTGTTACGGAATTTAACGCAACTCCGGTTATCTTCATAAATGGAGTTGGTTCAACTTTTCTGATTACAGTGCGTTTGAAACTTGAACTAAAAGAATTGAGAACTAATAAAGTATTGTTCCAGAATTCTAACTACTTTTTTCGAGAAGAGTTTCAGATTAGTCAAGAATCTGAAGACTTTTTTCCAGAGGAAGGTCCTGCGCTAGAACGACTATCTAGGAGTTTTTCTCGTGATCTTGTTAGTACTATCCTAGAGTCTTTTTAACTAAATCACTTAAGATAAAATAGTGTCTATGCAATTTTCAGCATTTAAAGCCAATCTTCAAAAGAAACAGTTCAGTGCAGTTTACCTGATTTCTAGTCCAGACATTTTTTTGAGAGAAGCAGCTCAGAATATCCTGTGCAAGGCCTTAGAAGAGGATTGGGGTATCGATTCTTTAAATCGAAGAGTAGACCTTGATCAGACACCACTTGATGATATTCTTAACTCAGCTTCTACATCCTCTCTTTTTGGATCCAAACAAATCATCTTCATAAAAGGGGTAATAAAGTTAAGAGAAGGTAGAGGTAACCAATTAAAACATTATCTTGAAAATCCTAATCCTGATTCAGTTCTAATTTTTTTAGCTGATGCTTTATCCCAGAAAGATAAACAAAAGACAATTTATAAAATTCTGGTGAAATCACAATGCCAAGTTTTTGATCTAGAACCTCTGAATGAACATCAGATGAAAGGATGGGTCATTAGACAACTAGAGAAAAGAGGAATTAGCATTGAAACTCAAGCTCTGGAGTCACTAATTGAGCTCCAGGGCACTGATTTAGGACGACTAAACATGGAGATTGAAAAATTAATAGCATTTTGTAATCTTAAAAAGAAAATTAATCTTGAAATGGTTCAATCCGTTGCTGGTTTTGCTCGTGACCATACGGTATTTGACTTGATGGATGCATTGTTTAATAGAAATCAGAAAAATGCTTTACGGCTATCTCATGAGTTGACAGTAAATCCTAGAGATATGTTATTAATTGTAGCCTTCTTAAGCAAACGCTTACGTACTTTATTGGAAATTAAAGAGTTGTCTACGACAATGGGTTTGGGAGAGATGGCCTTAAAGATAGGAGGAAGTTCATATTTCCTGAAAAAATTGTTGGTTCCAGCCAAACAATTATCAAGAAAAACCTTGGTCACTGCTCTTGAAACTCTTGCAAAAATTGACGATGGAATAAAGCAATCCAGTCTTCATACCAACATTCTCATGGATTTGCTTGTTAGGGATCTTACCAAAGCTCCAGATGAAAAAAGAACAGTAGGTTAGTTCTTTTTCTGAAAATTCCTTAATAAGCATCATTTACAAATTAAGTTTAAGAGTTATTTTGATATTCTTTCAAATACCCGTTAAACAAAGTTCTATGAGTTTCTTCATCAGCAACTAATTTGATAGCTAAATCTTGAGTAACATAATCAATTCCTTCACATACTTTAATTACTGCGTAGTATTGTTCAATAGCTTGATTTTCTGCATTAAGAACCCCTTCAATAACAGCTGTTACATCAGTAGTGCTTGAGGGTGGTTGCAGAGTCTTCTGTCCAAAGGTTAGTTCTAGAGAACCAGGTACCCTTCCACCAAGTTGTTTGATCCTTTCTCCAAGTTGACGGGCATGAAGCAACTCTTCAGTAACATCAGCTGCAAGAGCCTTTTTGATTTCCTCTGCTCGAACACCGTCAAGAATGATGGAGTTGGCTAGATAATTCATTACAACCTCTAATTCCATACAGTACAATTTCTTCAGTTCTTCTATTATCGATTTCCGTTCAGCATCTGACATCCCTTAATCTCCTTTTTTTAGGGAAGGAAGTTCAATTAATTATAAAATACTCCGTAATGAGTTTATCTACTTTAAAAGTAGAAAACAATCTGAATTCTATCTATTTTGAAAGAGAAAAAGGTTGATAGATTAAAGGAGTAAAATAAAAATTAAGTAATAGTTTTTATTATGCCAGTGAAAACAACTATTTTTTACCAAATTTTTATTGAATAATCATTGTCGGTTTTTATACTTTCTATACTCTATTATAAAAATGGAAGTAGTAAAAATATAAGCTTCCTTTGCTCAAAATGGACTATTACTTTTCTGAATTAGATACTAGAGGAGAACATAAATGAAAGAGTACCAAGCCGTTTTATTGATTGGTTTTGGTGGTCCTACATGTGAAGAGGAGATTCAACCGTTTTTAGAAAATGTTCTAGAAGGAAGGAAAGTATCCAATGAGCGAATAGAGGAGGTAATCCACCATTATCAAGTGATTGGGAGTAAATCGCCCTTTAATGAGTTAACTTTTAAGCAAGCCAAAGGATTAAGGGGAATCCTTAAAAAAGAAGGTTTGGCATTGCCAGTTTATGTAGGGATGCGCAACTGGGACCCACTGTTAAAAGATGTTTTAGAAATGATGTCCAAAGATGGAATAGAAAATGCCATTGGAATCATCCTGGCTCCTCATCAGGGAGAAGCTAGTTGGGGACGATATCAGACTGCCATCCAACGGTGTAAGGAAATTTTGAAACAAGAAAAAAATTATAAAACTCCTGCTATATACTACTGTGAACCATGGTTTGACCATCCCATGTTCATTGAGGCCATGGTTGATCAACTACAATCAGAAATAGATAATATTCCAATTTATTTGAAAAATCAGACTAGGGTTCTTTTTACCGCCCACAGTGTTCCCGAGAGTTTGAGCCACCCTTATGTCCAACAAATTTTTAAATCATGTCGTGCTGTAGCTTCTAATTTAGATGGTCTAGGGGAATGGAGTT
This sequence comes from Terriglobia bacterium, assembly GCA_022452285.1. Lineage (GTDB taxonomy): Bacteria > Acidobacteriota > Terriglobia > Versatilivoradales > Versatilivoraceae > JAKUNG01. The sequence continues at coordinate 56,244 of JAKUNG010000016.1, forward strand.
TGGTTTACCAGAGTCGCAGTGGCAGGCCTGACCAGCCATGGCTGGAACCAGATGTTTGTGACGCAATTGCTGACCTAGGAAAAAAAGGTTGTCAAAGCGTTCTATTATCACCTATTGGTTTTGTTTGTGACCATGTTGAAGTTTTATATGACCTGGATGTTGAGGCTCAAGAAATTGCTCAGAGATTCAACATTAGATTTTATAGAGCCCCCACTGTCAATGACCACCCAAGCTTTTTACGAATGCTCGCTGATGTAGTAAAAAGAACTTTAAAAGAAGTGTGCTGAATCACTCAGATTATTTAATTCCTATTTTTGATTAGTAAATTTTTTTCGGGATGGAACAATTAAGACAAAGGTAGGTTAATTTATGAGCTATTTTAACCTAAAACTATTGGTATTAATTTTCTTATGTCATCAATGAGAAACTGTGGTTTACAGCTAGATAGTGTGTTACCAGCTAAACCGTAGGTTACCCCACAAGTTGAAACTCTGGCATTTTGACCAGTTTCCATGTCTGTAGAAGAATCTCCTACCATTAACGTGCGATGCCGGGGTATTTTTGTTTCATTAAGTATTTTGTTGATTCCTGCTGGGTGAGGTTTTTTTTGCTTAAAACTATTTCCTGCATAAATAAAATAGAATCTTTCTTTAATTTTAAGACCTGTCAAAATAGCTAAGGTTGATTCAAGGGGTTTATTTGTAAGTATACCAAGAATCTTATGATCTAACTTTGTTAGGACCTCTAAAACTCCAGGATAAACCATGGTGTGATCTAAAAGATGGTCTCTGTAGTGACCAAGAAAAATATCTAAAGCTCGACTAAATAGTGATTCATTCCTAGCCGCACTGATGGCTCGTTGAATAAGTTTTTGTACACCATCTCCAATATAAGAGAAAATAATTTCGTCAGGTAAGGGGTTTAGATTTAACTGTTTACGAGTAAAATTAACACTATTAACGAGATCAACCTTAGAGTCTATTAAAGTTCCATCTAGGTCAAAAATGATGAGGTCGTATTTCAATTTAATAGTGGTCAACGTTATCTTTAAAACCTAATACTACCATAGGAATTTTGAATTAGAGTCATTGATATGATGTGATATAGTTTGTTTAATTTTGGTAATAGGTAGTTTTTTTTAGAACTTAATAACTCTTTTAGGAAAAGAAAGTTTCAACAAATGTTTAAGACTATTGAATGGACAGATGAAGGGGTAGTTATGATAGATCAAAGAAAGTTGCCCTCTCAAGAAGTTTATCCAGTCCTCAAGACGTATGGAGAAGTAGCTCATGCAATTAAAGAAATGGTAATTCGAGGTGCGCCAGCCATTGGAGTGGCAGCAGCAATGGGTATAGCTCTTGGAGCCCGACAAATTAAAACTGAGAATCCTGAAGAATTTGAAAAGATATTTTTTAATATATGTGAAACTTTTGCTGAGACTCGGCCTACTGCGGTTAATTTGTTTTGGGCAATCACTAGGATGAAGCAAGTTTATCTGAAATTGAAGGAGACAGGTCTTCGGTCAATTGTGGCTGCTTTAAAGAATGAAGCACTCCACATTCAAAAAGAGGATGTACTGCTTAACCGCATGATGGGAAGTCATGGTGCTAATCTAATTAAAGATCAAGATTGTGTTCTCACTCATTGTAATGCTGGTGCTCTAGCGACAGCGGGATATGGAACGGCGTTGGGTGTGGTCAGGTCAGCAGTTGAACAAGGCAAAAGAGTTAGTGTTCTTGCAGATGAAACCCGTCCATTTTTGCAAGGAGCTCGGTTAACGGTCTGGGAGTTACAAAAGGATCAGATACCAGTGACCTTAATTACCGATAGTATGGCAGGTTATTTCATGAAAAATCAGGAAGTGAACTGTGTTGTAATTGGCGCTGACCGTGTTGCTGCTAATGGGGATGTAGCCAACAAAATAGGAAGTTATTCATTAGCAGTTTTAGCAAGGGAACACGGTATTCCATTTTATGTTGCAGCGCCCTTATCAACCATCGACTTGAATGTCTCAAATGGTGAAGAGATTCCAATTGAGCAACGTTCTCCTAATGAGGTTATCGCTCTAGGTAAGACTTTTATTGCTCCTGACGGTACTAGAGCAAAAAATCCTGCTTTTGATGTTACTCCTAATATTTATGTTAGTGCAATTATCACTGAGAAGGGTATTGCAAGGCCTCCTTTTGTAGAGAGTCTTAGACTTTTAAAAAACCTTCCTAGCATGAAATTAACTTAGAAATTACTTTATTCCTTCAAAATTTTGGATTTTTCTTCTCATTTCTTTTGAAACTTGAATGGTTTTTCCAATTTTTTGATCATAGCAAACTTGTATTGAAAGACCTTCAGCAATAAGTCTGCCAGTTTGGTTCTCTGTTAGGCGGTACTCGAATGTAAAACTCGAGTTCTTAATTGACAAAATACGAGTACTAATTTTAATGGTTTCCCCTAAGAGGGCTGGAGAACGATAGTTACACTCAGTTCGTACCATTACAAAACCCCAGTCCTGAGCTGTAGGAAGTCCAAAAAGATTTTTCCAATAGTGGGTACGAGCTATTTCAAAATAGGTAAGATACACAGCATTATTGACGTGACCTAACGCATCTAGGTCTCGAAATCTGACTTCTAACAAAACGTTAAATCTAAAAAGGGCCATTTGTTTGAACCAAAACCTAAATTCTATATCTTTTTGTAATTAACAAAAGAAGTTATAGGTTTTCTTACTTCATTATTTTCACTGAATCTAAGAATGTACGTTTTGTGGCTATGGCTTCTTGCATTTCTGATTGAGTTGATACCTTTACTTTTGTACCAGGATTCCATCCTTCTTTACGGATAAATGCAAAAGCAATGGCCCGTTTTAAGTTAGGGGAGTATAAACTACTACTGATCCAGCCTACTTCCTTATCGGCAATGAAAACTTTATCTCCTTTTTGTGCTGGTATTTTGGTTGAAAATAGAAGTCCAATTAATTTGCGGTTGACACTTCCTAGATAAGTAGCTCGAGCTACTACTTCTTGACCAATGTAACAACCTTTGGTGTAACTTATAGCCTCACCTATATCTACTTCAAGTGGAATTCGGTTTTCGTCCATATCAATTCCATATAACGGAGTCCCTATTTCAAGGCGTTGCAGATCTAAAGCCTCTAAGCCGACTGGTTGAAGACCAAATTTTGATCCATTTTCAAGTAAGGTATTCCAAATGTAGCCGAAATCTTTATGATTAATAATAAGGTCATAACCACCATATATTGTTCTGTTTATCCGAGCACAATGGATTTTAATTTCTTTATAGCTAAAATAAAAATTTTCAAAAGGAGAGATAGGAAGATCACTCTTATTATTGAGTGAATGAATTACTTTTTTAGCATTAGGTCCTTGTATCGATAAAGTACCCATTTCACTAGATAAATCTGTAGCTTCAACCTGTTCTGAAATGATGTATTTTCTAAGGAGGGGAAGGATTTTTTCAATTAAATTTGGCTCTAGGATTAGGAGTAACGCTTCTTCTAGACAAAGAACACGCATGTCACTCAGAATCTTTCCTTGGGGATTTAGCATTAAAGCGTAACAACCTTGGCCAACTTCAAGGTTCTTAATATCATTAGTTACCATTCCGTGAAGGAAACGAGACCGATCTTTTCCTCTAAGTTGAATGATACCAAGGTATGATAAGTCTAAAAGGCCTACTTTGTTCTTTAGAATTAAGTCTTCTTTTTCTAATGAAAAGAAACGAAGAGGGACTTTCCAGCCTTGGAAATTTCCAAATTCAGCTTTCAAAGTCGATTGAATTTTATATAAAGATGTTTGTTTCAAAATACTAGTTGATCCTATTAATTGTTAACTTTAATCCGTGCCCCAGCAATTTCCCAAAAAGTGTCAAAAATTGTTATTTATTTAAGACTAAATTAATAGAACTAAGTAAATATCTGATATCACCATTTAAAATCTTTAACAGTCAGTTTAACCAAATAAAAATACTAATAGTAAAAATTTAAGTGTACTAAAATCATCTTGGTAAGCTCCCTGGCTATTCTTCAAGCGCAGTTTTTAATAGTTCATTAACCAATTTTGGGTTCGCCTGGCCTTTCGTTGCTTTCATTACCTGTCCTACAAAAAATCCAAAAGTTGCTTTTTTGCCACCCTTATATTCTGTATAGATCTTGGGATTATCAGTAATTACACCTTGGATGAATTTATTAATTTCATTTGGGTCAGTAATCTGTTTTAAGCCTTGTTCTTTGATGATTTTTCGAGCTGATTTTTTTTCTCTAAACATTATCTCAAAAATTTCTTTTGCCATTTTGTTAGAGATTTCTTTGTTTTCTATACAATCAATTAGTTCGGCCAAGTTACTAGGGGTAATTGGAGAGGTTTCAATTTTTAGGTTGAATTCTCTTAGATCACGCAAAAGATCGCCCATGATCCAATTAGAGGTAGTTTTTGGATTTTTTGATCTCCTAGCTGTTTCTTCAAAAAAATCAGCTAGAGCTCGCGTACTTGTCAATACCCCTGCGTCATATGCTGGTATAGAGTATTGTGTTTCAAAGCGTTTTCTCTTAGTTTCTGGCAATTCAGGCATTTCTGATTGAATTTTTTTTTGCCAATTATTATCAATTACTAAAGCAGGTAGGTCTGGTTCAGGGAAATAACGATAATCATGTGCTTCCTCCTTACTACGCATCGGAATAGTTCGTTGATCTGAAGAATTCCAGAGTCGAGTCTCTTGGTTAATGATGCCACCTTGTTGTACTGTTTGGATTTGCCGACCAATTTCATATTCGATGGCTTTTTGTAGAAAACGAAAGCTATTTAAATTTTTAAGCTCTGTTTTGGTTCCTAGTTTGTTAGATCCAGTCGGTCGAACTGAAACATTAGCATCGCAACGCAGACTACCTTCTTCCATGTTGCCATCACATACTTCAAGATACTCCAAAATAGTTTTTAATTTGGTTAAATAGCTGTGAGCCTCAGTAGGTGAATAAATATCAGGTTCACTAACAATTTCGATAAGCGGTGTTCCACTTCGGTTGAGGTCAATATAACTAAAGCGATTTGAATCTGAGAACCCATCATGGATGGATTTTCCAGCATCTTCTTCTAAATGGACTCGTTTGATTCGAATTTTTTTAAGTTGTTTATCTTCAATTACATTTAGATAACCAAACTCAGCTAATGGTTTATCAAATTGAGAAATTTGATAACCTTTTGGAAGATCAGGATAAAAATAATTTTTTCGAGCAAAAATAGAAGTCTGGTTGATCTTGCAGTTAAGTGCCATGCCCGTTTTTACTGCCATGACAACGGCAGACCGATTCAGTACTGGCAGAGCACCCGGAAGACCAAGACAAACGGGGCAAGTATTAGTATTCGGTGGTGAACCAAATTGAGTGGAGCACAAACAAAATATTTTTGCTTTGGTACGAAGTTGTGCATGTACTTCGAGGCCAATAACGGGTTCATAGGTCATAAGAAGAACTTAAAACAGCGAATTTTTGCTCATTTAAAATGCTGATTGATTACATTTTTATTAAAAAGCATTTCAAAAAGTTTTAATTAGTTATTCAGTTTTAATTTTTACCATTACCTTACTATCATCATGGTAAAGAGATTTTGCTTGTGGTAAAAGTTCTAGAGCTTTTTGAAATTGAAGGTCTCCTTCTAAATATACCTTTTGAGCTTTTATAGGGCCCATCCGAGACAGGAAATACTCGTAACTAATCCTGCGTTTAATAAATTCAATGTTCTCAACTAATAAATCCTTCTCGTAGGCAACCTCCTGATCTTGAAGATGGGATTCAAAGTCGCCCAATATCTGGGGTGTCACCTGAAAATTTTCATCTACTTTTGGATGGGAAGGATTATAGGTGCGAACGAAACTGAAGATTGCACCTTTACTTAATAGTTGGGATTGGAATTGATTAAGTTTTAAGCTTTTAATTATTACATCCGGGGCTATACCACCCCCTCCATAAACCTTTCTTCCACTATCTGTATAATAAATTTTAGTTCTTGGCTCAGCACTTTCCTCACCAGGTCTTGAATTAATTCTTCCCTTACCATAGTAATAATCGATGTAGGAACGATTTGCATATTCCCGTTGGATGAGCCGTCCACTGGGTGTATACCAGTGTGCAGTTGTTAGAGACACACCTGTACCCTGGCTAAGAGGAAAAACAGTTTGAACCAATCCTTTACCAAAAGTAGTTTCACCAACTAATAAACCGCGGTCATGATCCTGTATTGCTCCAGCTACGATTTCAGAAGCACTAGCACTACCTTTGTTAATCAAGACAACTAAGGGGAATAACTTATCCCCTGATCCTTTAGGAGATTGATATTCTTGATTTGAACTAGTAATGCGCCCTTTGGTTACTAGCACAGATTGACCAATTTTGAGAAACTTATCAGCTACAGCAATCGCTGCCTGGAGGTATCCCCCTGGATTATCTCTGAGATCTAATATCATCCCATTTAAATCTGTTCCTAGTGTATCTAGACTTTTAGTGATCTCTTTTTCAGTTGTTTCATTAAAACTATCAATCTTAATGTAACCAACTTTTTGGCTGATGAAAAAAGTAAATGGGACACTGTGATGAGGGATAGCATCCCGAACAATAGCGAAATCAAGTAACTCAGAAATTCCAGCTCGTTGGATTGAAATATTTACAACTGTTCCTTTTGCTCCTCGTAATTTTTCAACTACCGCCTGAATAGATAATCCTTCAGTGGATATGCTCTCAATTTTTGCGATGATATCACCCGACCGAATTCCCAAACGATAAGCTGGCGTTCCTGGAATTGGTGAAATAACAGTTGGTTTTCCATTTTTAATGGCTATGGTGATACCAAGACCATAAAAATTACCACGCTGGGTCTCTCTAAATTGAGAGAATTGCTGAGCATCAAAAAAGCTAGAATGTGGATCAAGCGTTCTTAACATTCCACGAATTGAGGCATGGACACTCTTTTGGAGATTTATTTTGTCAGCATATTGCTGTTCTGAAATATTAAGAACCTGAGAGTATGTTTTTAATAGGTTATTAAATTGTTCGGATTGGAAGGTGGTAATTTGCGTAGGCCTACCCCATAAGCCTCCAACTAGGGCGGAAAAAGCAATCACCAACATGACAATTGTCAACGATTTATATTTCGTCATGAATACCTCAAGTTGACCAAAATATAGCACCAGAGAAAATCTAAGTAAAGGTTAAACAGGTCGTATTGTTTTCATGAATAGGCTTGAAAATGAGTAGTTTATGGAAGATTTTGTGGATTTATTTTTCTTTTATGAATTTTGCTGTTGAAGGTATTTCTTTATTTCTAGAAAAAAAAAGAAGTAAATTGATTAAATATAGTTAACTGTTCTGTACATTTTCGTGACAAACCGAGCTTGACTTGTTGATACAGTCTCATTATGATTTGGCTGTCAACTAGGAGGAATCTATGGGTCCAATAGGAGTACCTGAACTAATTATCATCTTTGTAGTGGCTTTGCTTGTTTTCGGCCCGCGTAAGTTACCGGAGTTAGGGAAATCTCTTGGAAGAGGTTTGTCTGAGTTTCGTCGTGCCTCAAATGAGCTAAGAAATACTTTAGAAGAAGAAGTAAGGGTAATTGATCATGAGACTTCCCAAACAGGTTCCACACAATCCGTTAAGAATGAACCATTACCGACTGAGTCGACGGAAGGTCGCTCTGACGATTCCATAGAAGAATCTCTATCTAACAAGAATGAATCATTACCGACTGAATCGACGGAAGATCGATCTGATGATTCCATAGAAAAATCTCTATCTAATAATGAGTCTCCTTCAGGAGATTTGGTTGGTGATTCGGTTAAAGAAAAAGATACGGAGTTGAATTCTTCTTTAGTTTCCTCATCCCAATCTGAACTTGACGTAAAGTCTAAATCATAATAAAACCTGGATGGACAAAGAAAAACAAGACGAAAAAGAACTTGCGTCATCCGGGAAGATGTCCTTTCTAGACCACTTGGATGAATTGCGCCGAAGAATTATTGTTTCTGTTGCTTCGGTTGGTATCACTTTTGTAATTTGTTGGATATTTCATGAAGTAATATATGATTTTTTATCAATTCCTATCACCCAGCACTTGGGTGATAATAAATTAACCTACCTGAGCCCTACAGAACCATTTACCATTTACATGAAGTCTGCTTTTTATGCTGCTATTTTTCTTGCTTCTCCAGCTGTCCTCTGGCAAGTTTGGCTTTTTATTTCGCCGGGTCTCTATGCTAAAGAAAAAAAGTATGCGATTCCTTTTATTCTTTCCTCCACCGTTCTATTTTTGTTGGGAGGAATATTTGCTTATTATGTGGCCCTTCCCATGACGTTAGATTTCCTAACTGATTTCGGGGGAAGGTTTCAGCCTGCTGTGACAGCCACTAAGTATTTTGACTTTGCATTAGTGGTAATTTTAGGGTCTGCTATTATATTTGAAATTCCTGTTCTCATTTTCTTTCTGTCAGTCCTTGGGATCGTAAATGCTAAGTTTCTCTTAAAAAACCTTCGTTATGCTGTACTAATTATTTTTATTGTTGCTGCGGTAATTACTCCAACTCCAGACATTCCAACTATGATGGTATTTGCAATGCCAATGTTGTTGCTCTATATGGTAGGCATATTGGTTGCTTGGATTTTTGGTAAAAAGCGATTAAAACATGAGGATTAAGGAGAATCAGTGGTACAGGTAACATTTTTCCGCTATAAGAATTGAAAAAATCAGTCCTATTTTGATTGAGCTTAAGCAGTTAACTTTTTGTTATAGATAATAGGTAAAAAAAAGGCCACTGGGAAACAACCCAGTGGCCTTTTTTTGCTTACACAGTGTTTTACTTAATACATACCTCCTCCACCATGAGGTGGTGCCGCTGGAGCAGGTGGGTTTTCCTCAGGAATGTCTGCAACTAGAGCTTCGGTTGTAAGTAGTAAACCAGCTATTGAAGCAGCATTCTGTAGGGCAGTTCGAGTTACCTTGGCTGGGTCAATAACGCCATCCCGGACCAAGTCTCGATAAGTATCAGATGCTGCATTGTAACCATAATTTTCCTTGTCACTATTGATGACTTTGGCGACAACAACAGCCCCTTCTACTCCTGCATTATGAGCAATTTGTCGGAGAGGTTCTTCTAATGCCCGTCGAACAATGTTGCACCCAATTTGCTCGTCGTCATCGAGGTCTAGTTTTGACAAGCTACCTATTGCACGGATGTAAGGAGTTCCACCACCAGGCACAATACCTTCTTCGACAGCAGCTCGAGTTGCATGCATAGCATCTTCTACTCTAGCTTTTTTCTCTTTCATTTCGGTTTCAGTAGCAGCTCCAACCTTAATTACAGCAACTCCACCAACGAGTTTAGCTAATCGTTCCTGAAGTTTTTCTCGGTCATAATCAGAGGTAGTTTCTTCAATCTGAGCTCGGAGCTGGTTAACACGACCTGAAATGTCAGAACTTTTTCCAGATCCTTCTACAATTGTTGTATTATCCTTATCGATGGTGACTTTTTTAGCTTTTCCAAGATCAGCTAGTTGAACATTTTCTAGCTTGATTCCTAGATCTTCACTAATCACTTTTCCGCCTGTCAGTATAGCTATATCTTCTAACATGGCTTTACGACGATCACCAAAGCCAGGAGCTTTAACAGCAACACCATTAAGTGTTCCTCTAAGTTTATTTACAACTAAGGTAGCTAATGCTTCTCCTTCAACTTCCTCAGCAATGATCACAAAAGGTTTTCCTGTTTTTGCAATCTGTTCTAGCAGGGGAAGTAGATCCTTCATAGCACTAATCTTTTTTTCATGGAGGAGGATTAAGGCATTATCTAAAGCACACTCCATTCTTTCTGGATCAGTAACAAAATAGGGTGACAGGTAACCCCTATCAAACTGCATTCCTTCAACAACTTCTAGGGCAGTTTCAATAGTTTTGGCTTCTTCTACCGTAATTACGCCATCTTTACCTACTTTATTCATGGCTTCGGAGATAATTGTTCCGATGGTAGCGTCACCATTAGCAGACACAGTTCCTACTTGTGCAATAGAGCTACCTCTAACTGGTTTTGCCTGCTTTTCAATTTCTGCTACGACCTTCTCTACTGACTTGTCTATACCACGCTTCAAAGCCATAGGATTAGCGCCAGCTGCTACTGTCTTTACTCCTTCTCGAAAAATTGCCTGGGCTAAAACTGTAGCAGTGGTGGTACCATCACCAGCAACATCACTAGTTTTAGAAGCTACTTCACGGACCATTTGAGCTCCCATATTTTCTTCAACATTCTCTAATTCAATTTCTTTGGCTACCGTGACACCATCCTTAGTAATTGTTGGTGATCCAAATTTTTTATCTAACACAACATTTCGACCTTTTGGGCCTAGGGTGATTTTAACCGCATCTGCCAATTGATTAACACCTTTTAAGATAGACTGACGGGATTCCTCACCGTGTGTGATCTGCTTTGCCATTCCTTTCTCCTCCGTATTGTTTTCTGTTTCTGAATTTTAATCTGCATTCTTCACATTAGGGTGTGTGAATGAATTTTAGATGATGGTTTTCAGTTACCAACACCTTTTAAAGAATACCCAGAACTTCCTCTTCCCTTAAAATAAGGTATTCCTCACCTTCAACCTTGATATCAGTACCGGAATACTTGCCAAATAAAATATGATCTCCTGCTTTTACTTCCATATTCTGGCGAGTTCCGTCATCCAAGATTTTTCCTTTACCAACCGCAACTACAACACCTTCTTGAGGTTTTTCTTTTGCGGTGTCAGGAATAATTATTCCACCTTTAATACTGTCTGTTTCTTCAATCCGCCTGATCAGTAATCGGTCATGGAGCGGTCTGACCTTCATGCCAATGTCTCCTTTCTTACTTGTTATATATAAGTCAGTGCCAACTAAACATTAGCACTCCAACAATGTGAGTGCCAATAATAGGCAATGCAATTTAGTGAGTCAAGCGATTTTTATTTCTTTTTGAATTTATTTGACTTGCTGAAAGTCCATGAGATAGGAATTTATTTCTAAATGTATTGCGATGTAACCCTATCATTTTAGCTGCTTTAGTACGATTGCCTTCGGCCTTTTCTAAACCTGCCATAATAAATGTTTTTTCGAATTCCTTGGTAGCTTCATCAAAGAATAGACCCTTATCAATCATTTGTCTCACTAGACCCTCTAATTGTTTTTTCACGATCTTAAACTCCCTGTTAACTATTATGTTCCTTAAAGATTTTATAAATTGCTAAATATCCATAGGAATCATTGAATACATTTATTCGATGATATCTTCTATTAAACTTGATACTAGGGTTTGGCTGATTCTATCCACAATTTTTCAAGATCTGAATATCCTTGAAGAAATCGTTTTTTCAAGGACTGGGGTGTTATTAATACAAGAGTTCGGGCACTTACGAGGAGATAGGGAGCTAATTGTGCCTTTTGAACAGTTGCTATCTCTACTGGGAAAGCGGTTAATAATAGAATCAGCATAGCTGCAATTATCCATCCTCGAACCAAACCAAATGCAGCGCCGAGCAAACGATCAAACCATTGCAAATGAGTTAGGCGGACAAATCTATGCATTAAATAAGAAACAATAGTACCAACTAAAAGAGTAGCAATGAACACTGTGATAAATCCTAGAATAGCTGCTATATTTTCCGTACGAACATAGCGCAGAAAAAAATCTCCTATGATTGGATAAGACCAAGAAGCTAGAACTATCCCAATTATCACTGAAATAAGTGCAATTACTTCTCTGGCAAATCCTTTTACAAAGCTACCCACCATAGAAATGAAAACTAGGATTACTATAGCCCAGTCAAGAAAGCTAAAATTTTGTAAAATATTCATAACATTAATTTTGTCTTTCCAGTAGTTCTTCGACCATCTCTCGTCCGCGTTTTCTAATTGATCCGAAAGATACATGTGGTTTAACTTTGCCATGAAAATCTGAGCCCGCAGTTGGGACTAAATTCCAGTTTTTCGCCCAGTCTAAAAATTGTTGAACTGATTCAGGATTATGATAAGACGAATAAGCTTCAATTCCTTCAAGTCCGTTCCTTACAAATGTTTCCATGATATCTTCATCTGCCTTATAACCTTGAGCTCCAGGGTGAGCCAGAACAGGTACCCCTCGACAGTTCTTAATTAATCTCAAAGCTTCTAAAGTTTCTAGTTCTTCTACCTTAACGTGTGCTGGCTTACCTTCAGAAAAAAAGTCTTTGTAAAAGGCAATAATTCCATTAGTAGCTTTTTCCCCTGTTGTATATAGAGTTACTTTAGGAGATTTCTTAGCTAAAAGGACCTTTGCGATGGCAGGACCCATAGGTACTTTATGACCAGTTTCTTTTACAACTTCACCAAATGTTATTTCAAAGCCCAGTTCTCTAAGCTTTTTTATTCTTGCTCGAGCTTGGATTACTCGTGCCTCCGTTAAAATTTGGAGTCTAGCTATTAACTCTGGAGATTGGTAATCAATTAGGGGAGCCAACAAATGAAACTGTCGAGATTTATAGTAAGTACTAATTTCTACATTAGGTATAAAGTCGAGAGAAAATTCCTGTGCCAGCCGATTACCTTCTTTAATACCAGCTAAAGTGTCATGGTCGGAAAAAGAAAGACCGGCTATTTTAGTTTTTTGAGCCATCTCAAACAGATGGCGGGGTGCAAAGTCGGCATCACTAGAGTGCCACGAATGAATATGTAAATCATAAAACCTTGACATGGATTCATCCACACTAAATGGATTATTTAAGACGTGAGAATCATCAGTTTTCAAGTCTTCTTTCAGTTAGCAGTTCAAAAGCCTCGAGGTATTTCTTACTTGTAGCTTCTATAACCCAATCAGGCAGGCTGGGTGCTGGAGGTTGCTTATTCCAACGAATTTCTTCTAGGTAGTCTCGAATAAACTGCTTATCAAATGGATTCTGTGATTTACCCGGTTCATATTCTGAAGAAGGCCAGAATCTAGAAGAATCTGGAGTTAGAACCTCGTCAATCAAAATAATCTCATCTTCATAAGTACCAAATTCAAACTTTGTATCAGCAATGATGATCCCTTTAGATCCTGCATAGTCTCGAGCTTTTTTGTAAATTGCCAAACTGATTTCACGAAGTTTCATTGCAGTTTCAGTGCCTATTAAATCAGTCATTTCTTTGAAGGAAATATTTTCATCGTGTCCAGTAGTGGCTTTAGTTGAGGGAGTAAAGAGTGGTTCAGTTAATCGGGAAGATTCTAATAATCCTGTGGGTAAAGAGATTCCACAAACAGATTGAGAATTCTGGTATTCCTTCCATCCGGAACCTGCCAAATATCCTCGAACCACACATTCAACTGGGAAAACTTTAGCTTTTTTTACCAACATGGACCTCCCAGAGAGTACATCAGCATAAGGATGGAGATCATTAGGGAACTCTTCAACTTTGTGGGAGATTAGATGGTGGGAAACAATGTCTGCCATATGTTCAAACCAAAATAGAGACATCTGAGTAAGAATTTTCCCTTTATTTGGAATGCCACTATCCAGGACATAGTCAAATGCGGAAATTCTGTCTGAAGTGATAATAAGAAGCTGATCGCCTACTTCGTAAATATCACGAACCTTACCTCTTCCTAGTAATTGATGGTCAGGTAGATTTATTTCTGTGTGTACAGATGATAAGTTCATAATTGTTAACTCACTATCCTTTCAAATTTAGAAATTTTACAAAGAAAAACCCGAAAAGAATAAGCCTATATCCAATTATTTCTTTCAACAAAATTATTGGGATTAAAGGTCGTAATTTTAGTATAAAAAAAAGTGTTGTCAAGGAGCATAAATTGATAACAACATTCTTAATATTAACAAAAATAATGAGGATTTTAGATGATATTGATTAATTTAACTGGACTGCCACCAGTTTAGAAATTCCAGCTTCCTGCATAGTAACACCAAAAAGTGTATCTGCTATTTCCATTGTAAGTTTATTATGAGTGATAACTAGAAACTGAGTTTCACTACTCATAGATTTGATCTTTTGTAAGTAACGTCCCAAGTTAACATCATCCAAAGGAGCGTCGACTTCATCTAGAACACAGAAAGGACTGGGCTGAAACTCGAAAATAGCTAATAGCAGGCTTATAGCAGTCAATGCTTTTTCACCGCCTGAAAGCAAAAGTACATTTTGTAGTTTTTTCCCCGGAGGCTGAGCTATGATTTCGATGCCTGAACCTAATAGATCTTGTTGATCAAGTAGCTTCATTTCACCACGGCCTCCTCCAAAAAGGTCTTGAAATCTTTCTTGAAAATTTAGATTTATAGCCTCAAAAGCTTTTTGAAACTGTTTGGACGAAACTTGATCAATCTCAGCTATGGCAGCATTAGTGTTGTCGATAGATTCCATTAGATCCTGTCTTTGATGACTTAAGAAATCAAAACGCTTTTCAGATTCTTGAAACTCTTCAAGAGCCATCATATTAACAGGACCTATTGAATCTAATCGATTTCTGAGTTCTTCATACTGTTGTTCGAGTTGGACAAAAGATGCTTCGTCAATGGGGTCAACATTAGAGTCAACAATAGACTCTAATGTTGACCCCAATTCTTTTTTGCAGAGCTCTTTTAGATGGGATTGGTCAGAAACTAGTTTTGCTCTATCAATTTCAATCTGTGTTTTCTTGCTTTGAATTTCTTCAAGTTCAACTCGCCAGTGCTGGAGGGCCTCGCCTAATTCAACTTGAAGCTTTCGGATTTGTTCAGTTTCATGCTCTTTAGTGCGAATTTCGGATTCAAGCGAGGCTTGACGGACTCCGAGATTAAATAATATTTCCTTTATCTGATTAATGGAGGATTGAATTTCTACTTTTTGTTTTGCCCAATCTTTTTGTTGACTCTTGAGTCTAGCACTGCGTTGGTGACAGGTTTGAAGACTCTCCTTTAGTCTGTTTAAGTCATTTTCAGAAGCGGTTTTTCGTTCACGGCAAGCAGATAGTTCTGAACGGACTTCACTTAATTGGTGAGAACTATGGAATATTTTTTGTCTCAAAAGGCGGAAATTATTTTGTTTTAAGTTTAAATTTTGGTCAATCTCAACTTTCCTAGCTGTTGCTTCATTAATTTTGGATCTGAAATTAATTAGTTGCAGATTGAGGGTTGAGACTTCCTCTCTAATTTTTGATAATTCTGAAGCGGAGGATTCATCATGTTGTTCAATGTTATTTAGCTCATTTTGGAGATGATGAAGTTGATGATCAGAGCTAATTAACGTCTTATCCAAATCTAGAGCTACTTGGTTTAACTGACTAAGTTTTTTTCCTTCAACCTCTTCAGAATCTCCAAGAGTTTTAGTTTTTTGCTCGAGGCTTCTTAATTCTTTTTGCGTTAACCCTACTTCACGATCAAGGTCTCTTATCTCACGTTTTAGAGAGAGGTGTCCACTAGAGGTTGTGCCTCCTCCTGAGATAATATGATTACGAATGACTTCACCCTGTGGCGTTAAAATAGTTAACTGAGGATAAGTTTGAGAAATGTTAATTGCTATTTCGTAGCTAGGGGCAATCACACTATGAAAAAATTGCGGCAAGACTGCTCTTAGTTTATGTTTGTTCTCACTAGATAATTGCACAATCCCACTAACTGGAATTAAACGTGGGTCATTTTGGGCCAATTGTCTAACTATATGTTCTATTTCATCGAACTCCTCGTTGTTTTGTTTTTGTGACTGGATTAGGAAAGTTGCACGCCCAGCACTATTTTCCTGTAAGATTTGAATTCCATCATGGGCTGTTGAAGCTGAATCGACCAAAAGATATTCAAGTTCCTGTTTTAAGAATTCTTCTACTACCACCTCATAGGTTGGATCTACTTCAATAAGATCAGCTAAGATTCCTTGTGTTTGGAATGATGTGCCTTCAAACTTATTCACAGCTGAGAGTAAGAACTTAACTGATTCAGTACTGTAGGCATGATGAGCTGCAAGCTCTTTTAATGACTGGAGTCGGTGACTTTGAGCAATTGTTTCCTCTCGTTTTTGAGTTAGTTGCTGTTGAACCTTCTCTCGTTGTATTTTGATTTTACTTAACCCAATAGTTTGTTCCTCAATTTTGTTCTTTAAATCAATTAATTGGTTTTTTTCATTTTCATGTTTGTTCGATGCAAAATCATGAGATGAGGCTAGATCCTTTTTATTTGCAGCAACCTGTTGGCGCTCATCTTCCAAACGAGAGATCTGTTTAGAAAGTTGTTTTTCAAATTCATTCAACTGGGTTGTTTGACTATGAAGGTCACCAATTTCAGTCATTAAATTTAACTGCTCAGAACGCATCAAATCACAAGCTGTTTCTGATTCTTCTAATTCATCCTGCTGTTCTTGATATTCTTTGATCTGGGAATTGTGCTTTTCTTCTAAGCTTTTAAATTGTTCGACCACTTCTTTGAGCAGAAGTTCCTTTTGAGTTATTTCAACCTTAAAGTCCTCTTCCTGGGAAGATAATTGAGTTAGTTCATCTGTATTTTCCTGAGACCGCACTCCAAGTTGTTTGACTTGTTCTTGCTGATAATGGATTTTTTGTCTAGAAGTTTCAGTTTCCAGATGGGAATCTGAAAGAAGTTGTTTTTGCTCTTTTAACTCGTTCTCCAAGTGAAAAATTGTGTCATTGCCTTTTCTGAAATTATCCTCTTCTGTTTGAACAAATTGGCGCTTTGTGTCTACCTGGATTTGGATCTCTTTGAATTGTTGGGCATATTTTTCGAGTTTCTCTAGTAGTTTTTGATTTCTAGCAGAAAAAAGATTTTTGGAGACCTCGTTCATATTATCTCCCAATTTTCGATAACGCCGTGCTTTAGCAGCCTGACGTTTTAAGGAGTTAAGTTGGCGAGATACTTCCTCAATAATATCGTTAACTCGAAACAGATTTTCTTTGGCTAGTCCTAACCTAGACTCTGCTAGCTTACGTTTGACCTTAAATTTCGTTATACCGGCAGCCTCTTCAATGATAGCTCGTCTATCTGCTGGTTTCGAACTCAGGATAAGTCCAATTCGGTCTTGTTCAATAATAGCGTAAGAATCTGGTCCTAGCCCTGTTCCTAAGAAAACTTCTTGGATGTCTCGCAATCGAACTTGGCGACCATTAAGACGATATTTGCTTTCACCTGACCGAAAAAGACGTCGAGAAACTACAACCTCCTCCGATTGTGTTCTGGAGTTGTTTTGTTTTTTATTGTTGTTTTTTGACAAGCTAGCCTTGTTTTCGGCTAAATTGGTTAGTTGTTGAACACTATTTTCAGGGTCATCTAAATCTGATTCTGAAGTCTGATTAGAATGTATTTTAGAAGATGAGAGATCAAGAGTAGAATTACTCGAAGAGAATGCTGGATCAATTAATGTGATAGAAACTTCTGCAAGTCCTAAGGGAAGCCTTGACCGAGTTCCATTAAAGATTACATCCTCCATTCGACTACCGCGCAAAGACTTTGCACTTTGTTCGCCAAGAACCCAGCTAATTGCATCTGAAATATTACTTTTTCCACAACCATTTGGTCCTACAATGGCAGCAACTCCAGATCCATCAAAAGACAGTTCGAGTTTATCTGCAAAAGATTTAAATCCTTGGATTTGGATTCGCTTCAGTTTTAACAAAAGGAAGGCACCCTATAAAGTTTGCAATAGCAAAAATTGTAAAACTGGGTTGTTTGCAGGTAAGCTAAAGTGTTGAGGCATTACCTAGTATCAGTTTTATTCAGATGGGCAAGTAATTCCAAAAGTAGATCAACACCTTTGCATTCAGAACTGCAAAAGACAAATTTAACATGGATTTAAGACAAGTGTAAAGAACGATAGATACAATCGGGGTATATTGACTTGTCAATTAACAGCAGTCTATTCTATTTTTAACTTTGTGACTGATGGTGTACGCTGAAAGATGAAACTTTGATAATTTCTAAGGGCTGAGTTAAGGTTGCTGGATATGCTAAAACTCTCTAATACTTTATCTGGAAAACTTGAACCATTTAAATCGATAAAATTAAATCAGGTCAGTATGTATACTTGCGGACCCACGGTGTACGCTCATGTTCACATTGGCAATCTCAGAACCTTCATCTTTCAAGATGTCCTTAAACGATTTTTAAGATACAAGGGGTTCAAAGTTTTTCAAATAATGAATATAACAGACGTTGATGACAAAACTATTCGAGATTCTGGAGCTCATAATATAAAAGATCTTAGAAAATTTACGGATCGTTATACTCAAGCTTTCTTTGAGGATTGCCAAAAGCTTGGTATTGACAAGCCAGATCATGCTGTGCACGCTACCGATCATATCGAAGATATGGTTAAATTGATTCAAAAACTTCAGTCTAAGGGATTTACCTATGAGAAAGATGGATCTACATATTTCAAGATTGCTGCCTTTCCAAACTATGGCAAGTTAGCCAAGCTTGATTTTGAGGGTATTCAGATAGGAGCTAGAGTTGATTTAGACGAATATGAAAAGCAAGATGCTAGGGATTTTGTTCTGTGGAAAGCCCCTAAGAAAGGGGAACCAAGATGGGAAACTCCCCTAGGTCCTGGACGGCCAGGGTGGCATATAGAATGTTCTGCCATGAGTATGAAATATCTTGGAGAAACTTTTGATATTCATTGTGGTGCAGTAGATTTGATCTTTCCTCATCACGAGAACGAAATTGCCCAGAGTGAAGCTAGCTCAGGGAAACCATTTGTTCACTTTTGGATTCATGGAGAGCATTTGATCGTTGATGGGGAAAAGATGTCCAAATCAAAAGGGAACTTTTTTACATTACGGAATCTTTTAGACAAAGGAATTGATCCATGGGTGGTACGTTACGTTTTACAAAGTGTCCCTTATAAAAGTCAGCTTAATTTTACTATGAATGCAGTGAAGCAAGCTGAGACTTCTTTAAAGCGGTTACGAGACTTCAAGCAGAGAGTTAAAACCCAACCTTTAGATTCAGGTAAGAGTTTGAAGGTCCAAAAAGGTTGCCAAACGATGTTGCAAAATTTTGAAAATGCTATGAATAAAGATCTCAATACTGCACAGGCCCTAGCAGCTGTTTTTGATTGGGTTAGAGAAGTCAATACTGATATCACAGATGGCATTGTTAAAGCGGATGATCGTTGCCTAATACTTGGCACTTTAGACAAGCTCAATGAAGTTCTTGTCTTGTGGGAATCAGAAGAGGTTTTTTTAGATCCCCAGATTCAGCAATTAATTGATCAACGTATTCAAGCTAGAAAATCAAAAGACTTTATTTTGGCTGACAAAATTCGGGATGAAATTTTTAACAGAGGGTACATTATTGAAGATACTAGGGAAGGTATGAGATGGAAAAAGCGATAAACTAGTATGTTATTTTTGGGTTTTGATCTTTTTGGTTGAGGGTTCTTTATTAATAGAAAAGAGAACCTTCAGACCAGAAGCTTTTCAAAGGGAGGTAGTTATGGTGTGGAAACAAGGAGATCGATTAACCCGTCCTCTTGTGAGAAAACATGGTTCTTTAGTGCCAGTCAGCTGGAATGAAGCTCTTGACCAAACTACTCAATATTTTCGAAAGGTAATAAAAGAAAAGGGACCTGGAGCTTTTGGAATGTTTAGTTGTTCCAAGGCTACTAATGAACTGAATTTTGTTGCTCAGAAGTTTGCTCGAACTGTCATTGGAACTAATAATATTGATAGTTGTAACCGTACTTGACATGCTCCAAGTGTAGCCGGTCTGGCTGCGGTCTTTGGAATGGGAGGCGGGACTAGTTCTTACCAGGAAATTGAAGACACTGAACTTGTCATTTTGTGGGGTTCAAATGCTCGAGAAACACATCCAATTTTTTTTCATCATATTTTGAAAGGTGTCAAACGCGGAGCCAAACTTGTAGTGGTAGACCCGCGTAGAACTAGCTCTGCCCAATGGGCTGACGAATGGCTAGGACTTAACGTTGGCAGTGATATCTCATTGGCAAATGCTGTTGCACGTGAGATTGTTGTTTCGGGCTTGGAGAATCGCAAGTTCATTAATCATGCTACAAGTGGATTTAACCAATACTGCAATTCGATAAAATCCTATACTTTGGAGCGAGCTGAGGAAGAAACTGGTGTTCCAAGAACTGCTATTCAAAAATTAGCCAATAGTTATGCACAGTCTGAACGAGCACAATTGTGTTGGACACTAGGAATCACTGAACACCATAATGCTGTTGACAACGTTTTGGCATTAATCAATTTGTCACTATTAACTGGCCATGTGGGACGGTATGGTTCTGGTTTAAATCCTCTAAGAGGACAGAATAATGTTCAAGGGGGAGGGGACATGGGTGCTCTACCTGACCGACTACCTGGATTTCAGCATGTTGAAAATAATTTACTTCGGGCTAAATTTGAAAAAGCTTGGGAAGTCAGTATTCCTTCTAAAGGGGGTTTACACTTAAGTGGGATGTTTGATTCTATGGAAAAAAAAGAGCTTAAGGTACTGTATGTGATTGGTGAGAATCCTGTTAGCTCGGAAGCAGATCAAAATAAAGCCCAACGCCTTCTCAAAAGCTTAGACTGTTTAGTTGTACAGGATGTTCTGATGACTGAAACTGCAGCTATGGCTGATATTGTTCTTCCAGCCTCTGCTGGATGGTCTGAATCCGATGGAACTGTGACTAGTAGTGAGAGGAAAGTGCAGCGAGTTCGTCCTGCACTTGTTCCTCCTGATGGAGTCAGAGGTGACATTGAAATTTTGTTTGATCTTGCTCAGCGATTAGAAAATCAATGGGGTGACCCTAAGCCCGAGGTAATTTGGGATGAGCTTCGAAGTCTTAGTCCGATGCACCAAGGGATGAGTTATGATCGGCTGGAGTCTTCTGGAGGACTTCGGTGGCCTTGTTATAATGAATCCCATCCTGGTGAACTCTATCTCCACAGTCGCCTTTGGCTGGATCCACTTATAGGCCCCCGTTGTCCCTTCAATTCAGTAGAATTTGAAGCACCAGTCGATCAACTTAGTGATTTTTATCCCATTCGTCTTACAACTGGTCGTCGTTTAGATTCTTATAATACAGGTGTTCAGACTAGAAGTTATCATTCACCTTTAAGACGGAGTGAATCTCTAGATCTTTGCCCAGAAGATGCTAAGCGTTATGGAGTAGTAGAAGGGGAAAAAGTAAAAGTGAGTTCTCGGCGTGGGTCTGTAATCGCACCTATTAGTTTTGATTCTGGACTTCGTCCTGGATTAGCTTTTATGACTCTACATTTCCCTGAAGAGGTTGCCACAAATCAATTGACTATTGATGCTGTAGATCCTAAGTCAGGTACGGCAGAGTTTAAGGCTAGTGCAATTCGTATTGACAAAATTGATTCCCTATAGGTTATCTATAACTAAAATTTTAAAAAGATTTAGGTTTTTTTAGGAGATTTATCTTGGACCTTCACTTTCTTAATGCTGTTCCCAACAAGGAAGAAAAAGATGCTGTAGATAGTTGTTTGAAAAAGCTTCAGTTAAGTTGGACAGTTGATCCAGAAAACGATGAAAAAGTAGGAAAAACTGCACTGCCAAAGAAAGATCCTTATTATGGCCGACATTTATTATTACCTGTTTTCCATGAGATCAACCTTCGAATAGGTTGGATTAGTCCTGGAGCTCTAAATTATACTTGCCAATTGTTAAGGGTGGCTCCCGCAGAAGCCTTTGGAGTTGCTGATTTTTACCACTTTTTTTCTATGAAACCTAGAGCGCCAGTAATGATTCGTATCTGTGACGATTTAGCTTGTATGTTGAAAGGGGCTAAGGATCTCTGTCAAAATTTGGAAGATATTCTTGGTCCTACTAATTCTTTTTCAAGTGAGAAAAAACTTGCTTGGTCTAAAAGTTCCTGTCTTGGTTTTTGTGAACATGCTCCAGCTGCTTTAATTTCATCAGCTGGAAGGCAACCTTGGGAATATTCGATGGGAGAAATTACCACAAAGGTTGTTTTAGACCAGATTAACGAAAGAGGATCTGATAGTACAATCCAATCTGATTCTATCCCCATCAGAATTCCTCAGCAAAGTCAGTCAGATTTGCGAATTTTAGGACGAATTGGAAAAATGAATCCTAAGAGCATTGATGACCATATAAATCATGGCGGTTATGACGCCTTAAAGAAAGCTATTGATGTAGGTTTTGAACACGTTATTAAGGAAGTGATTGACTCAAAGCTCGTTGGAAGAGGGGGAGCTGCTTTTCCAGCTGGAATAAAATGGGAATCAGTATTTCGTTCCAGTGCTAATGGGCAAAGGAGTTATTTAGTTTGTAATGCTGATGAGTCAGAACCAGGGACTTTTAAGGATAGGTTGATAATGGAAGGTGACCCCTTTCTTTTGATTGAATCAATGACTATTGCTGCATTGGCGACGGGATGTAAACAGGGATATATCTATATTCGAGCTGAATATCCTAAGGCTACTGACCATGTAATAAATGCTATCAAGGAATCTCAAAATCATGGTTTTCTTGGAAAAAAAATTCTTGGTCAGTCATTAGAATTTAATATTGAACTTCGTAGAGGTGCTGGAGCCTATATTTGTGGGGAAGAAACAGCGTTGTTTAATTCTATTGAAGGATACCGTGGTGAGCCTCGAAATAAACCACCTTTTCCCACCGAGGCAGGACTATTTGGTCAACCCACCTTGGTAAATAATGTAGAAACTTTACTTAATATTCCCGGAATTATTTTAGAAGGGGGTCATCAATTTGCTTCTATCGGTACTTCAGAATCAACAGGAACCAAGCTTTTCTGTCTGGCTGGACATGTCCAGAATCCAGGTGTTTATGAAGTTCCATTTGGAGTGAAGCTGAACGAAGTAATTGAATTAGCAGGAGGTGTGTCTGGTAGCGGCCATTTGCAAGCTGTTTTGTTAGGGGGAGCGGCCGGTACATTTCTTTCGAAAGAAGAATTGGATATCCCACTAACTTTTGAAGCCACTCGTAAGGTTGGTGCGACATTGGGGTCTGGTGCGATAACTCTTTTTGATGATACTGTTGATTTGTCAGAAGTTCTTTTACGAATTGCTAACTTTTTTAGGGATGAATCGTGTGGTCAGTGTGTTCCCTGTCGAATTGGAACAGTAAGACAGCAAGAATCATTAGTTCGAATTTTTTGTGATAATTCTGAGAGCCCTTTGGATGGGGAAAAGCATCTACTGGAAGAGATAGGCAAAGTAATGAGTGATGCCTCAATTTGTGGGTTGGGACATACAGCTTCAAATGCCATCCAGTCAGCACTAGACAGATGGGAACTTTCTTCACAAAAAAATGAATAAGGAATATGTACTAGTTTATTTAAATAATTTTCATCATTATAATGGTAAAGCCTATAATTTTAGTTTATGACAAACAAAAAAATAGATAAAAACAAGGTTGAGAGGACTTCCGCAGCACCATCAAACCCTGCTGCCCCTTCCTTACTAGTGCCTGTGCCAGCTGGACCAATTCCTTTAGGTCCAATTCCAGCTGTTCGAAAGAGCATAAAAATTACAATCGATGGTAAGGAGCTGACAGTACAACAGGGAGATACCCTTCTTGATGCCTGTCGCCTTATGGAGATTGATATACCAACACTCTGTTTCTTAGATAATTTTAAACCAGTAAACGTGTGTCGTGTTTGTGTAGTTGAACTCAAGAATTCTCGGACTTTAGTTCCAGCCTGTTCTCGTTTAGCTGAAAATGGGATGGTTGTTCAGACTAATAGTGAACGAGTTAAATTAAGTCGACGTCTGGTTCTAGAATTCTTGGCCTCCTCTGTAGATATTTCAACAGCTCCGGAATTGCAAGGTTATTTAGAGAGCTACGAGGGAAAACCAATGCGTTTTGGACATTCGAAGCCTCTATTAAATTCTCAGAAATCAAATTCTCGTGGATTAAATAACAGGGCATTTCCCGAGAGTCATGTTCCAGCAACCAATAGTCAGCCAGTAAAAATTGACAATGAACTATATGTTCGGGATTACAGTAAATGTATTCTTTGTTATAAATGTGTCCAGGCTTGTGGTGATGAAGCTCAAAACACATTTGCAATTGCTGTAGCAGGTCGTGGATTTGATAGTTGTATTTCGACCGAATATTCGGTTTCTTTACCAGATTCTGCTTGCGTGTACTGTGGCAACTGCATAGGTGTGTGCCCTACAGGTGCTCTAATGTTTAAAACTGAATTTGATTTAAGAAAGGCTAATAATTGGGATGAATCTGTTCAAGATCAAACGGATACTATTTGCCCCTATTGTGGAGTTGGATGTACAGTTACCTTGCATGTACAAGATAATTCAATTGTGAAAGTAACATCTCCCTTTGATCAAGAAGTTACACAAGGACATTTATGCATTAAGGGAAGGTTTGGCTGGCAGTTTTTACAACAAAAAAAGAAAAAAGAGACCTCTTAAATTAAACCATTTGTGCTTAATGACTGTTTCTTATTAAATTCCTTTTGATTTAAGTTGGGAGTGAAACTTGACAATGGCAGATGGCTCGATACAATGACTTCTAATTAATAAAAGAGTAGATTTTTAGCCTTACCCTTGGATTTTTTTATTTAATAGATTTTAGTAGGAATTACAAGATTAACTGAGCTTCTTAAAATAATAAGGTAACGGAAACATGTCAAACGAACTCTCGCGTCGTGGATTTCTCACAACAGGTGCAACATTAGCTACCGCTTTTGGCTTTGACCTAAAACTGGCAGCTAATCAGGTTCGGGAGCTCAAGATTTCCCGTACAACTCAGACGCACAGTGTTTGTCCTTACTGTGCAGTAGGTTGTAGTGTGGTAATTCATACTCTGGGGGATAAATCAAGAAACGTTAAACCATCGGTGGTTCACATCGAAGGAGACCCAGATAGTCCAATTAATCGTGGCACCCTTTGTCCTAAAGGAATCTCACTTAAACAATTTGTAGTTAACGATCAGAGATTAACTCGTCCCCTATATAGGGCTGCAGGTGCAAAGGAATGGACCACAATTTCTTGGGAGGTTGCCTTTGAACGCATGGCTAGACGGATAAAGGAAACTCGTGACCGTGGTTTTGAGACGAAGGATGCCAAAGATCAATTAGTTAATAGGCTTTCCAACATAGCACTTATTGGAGGATGTACAGATACTAACGAAATCAACTACTTATTAGGAAAGTTTCGGTTTGGTTTAGGAATAGTAGCCTATGAAAATCAGGCTCGCCTTTGACATGGTCCGACTGTGGCCAGTTTGGCCGCTACTTTTGGCAGGGGGGCAATGACAAATGGATGGACTGATGTTGCTAATTCTGATGTCATTTTGGTTATGGGCGGCAACCCTGCTGAAAATCATCCAGTAGGCTTCCGGTTTGTGATGGAAGCAAAACGCAAACGGAAAGCAAAGCTCGTTTGTATTGACCCTCGGTTTAATCGGACGGCGGCAGTTTCTGATTGTTATGTGCCTATTAGGGCTGGTTCTGACATTGCTTATTTAGGTGGGTTAATCCACTACGCCCTTAGCCACAATACTTTTCATAGCGATTATGTTCGACTGCATACCAATGCTTCATTTCTAATAAAAAAGGATTTCAGTTTTAAAGAAGGTCTTTTCTCTGGATGGGATCCTAAGAAACGACAGTACGATAAATCTTCTTGGCAGTACGAGTTAGATCATCGTGGTCATGCTAAAACGGATCCTTCTCTAAAGCACCCTCGCTCAGTCTTTCAACTTATGAAGAAACATTATTCCCGCTATACTGAGGAAAAAGTGGCTTCGATTTGTGGATGTTCAATAAAGGATTTTGGCAAAGCCGCTCAAATTATCTGTTCAACAGGAAATCCAACTGGCCGTGGCACTGTACTTTATGCTTTAGGTTGGACTCAACACAGCCATTCGGTTCAGCTCATTCATACGGCAGCTATGTTGCAATTAATTTTAGGAAATATCGGAGTTCCGGGAGGAGGAGTTAATGCCCAACGCGGACATTCTAATATTCAAGGTGCCACTGATTTAGGTGCTTGGAATATGCTTCCAGGGTATTTAAAAATTCCAAAGGCAGACCAGGATTCATTAGCTTCTTATTTAAAAGAAAATTCTCCCAAGGCTTTGAGACCCAATGCCTTGAATTATTGGAAAAATACCTCTAAATTCATGGTTAGTCTATTGAAGGCATACTATGGTGATAATGCGACGATTAAAAACGATTTTGGTTACAAAAATCTACCTAAAATAGGATTGAATAAGGATCATAGTTGGGGTCAAATTTTCGATGATATGTATAGAGGAGAAATTGAAGGGTTAATCTCTTTCGGAATGAATCCTGTTGCTAATGGTCCTAATTCAAGCAAAATGATAGGGTCTCTTTCTAAGCTTAAGTGGCTAATTGTGGCAGATTGTTTTGAAACTGAGACAGCAGCATTCTGGAATGCAAAGGAGCTGGCAGAGAAATATTATCCATCAGCTGGAGAGACAGATGATGTTAAGACCGAGGTATTCTTGCTGCCTGCTGGTTGTTTTGCAGAGAAGGATGGAACCTTTGTTAACTCCTCTCGATGGTTACAATGGAAATATGCGGCTTTAGATCCTCCTGGTGAAGCTTTGCCTGACCAGGAAATTATTGCTGGGCTTTTCCTTAAGTTAAGAGAACTTTACCAAAAGGAAGGTGGTGTTGCTGCAGACCCGTTACTAGAGATGACATGGAACTATGCCAATGCTAGATCCCCTTCCTTGGAGGAAGTAGCCAAGGAAATTAGTGGAAGTAAGACTAAAACTAGAATTCAGGTGTCTGGTTTTGGAGACCTTCATGATGATGGATCAACCCTTTGTGGCAATTGGCTCTACTCAGGATCTTTTACAGAAGCTGGCAATATGATGGCTCGGCGAGGTCAGGAAGATCCAACAGGATTAGGTTTTTTTCCAAATTGGGCTTGGAATTGGCCAGCGAACCGTCGCGTTTTGTATAATCGTGCTTCGACTGATGCTGTAGGGAAACCTTGGGATGCTAGTCGGTCTGGAATTCGTTGGGATGGAAAAAGTTGGTTAGGAGATGTTCCAGATTATAAATCGGATGCTCCTCCTGAAGCTTATGGGGCCTTCATTATGTTGAGTGAAGGGGTGGCTAAACTCTTTGCAGCAGATTTTATTGAGGGACCCTTTCCAGAACACTATGAACCCTATGAATCCCCTGTAGATAATGAGATGCATCCTAAGGTAGGGACAAATCCACTTGCTAAGGTGTTTAATAGTGAATTTGATCGGATAGGCTCTCGGTCTGAGTTTCCTTATGTAGCCCTTACCTATCGACTCACCGAACACTTTCATTATTGGACTAAACATGTCAGTGCAACTTCTCAGCTTCAACCAAAATTTTTTGTTGAATTACCTACAGAACTTGCTGAGGAGAAGGGAATTGTTAGTGGTGATTTCGTTAGAGTTTCTTCAGCTCGAGGTTTTGTTGAGGGACAGGCTCTTGTAACACGGAGAATACGAGCTTTAAAAATAAAGGGGCAGACTATATATCAGGTAGGATTACCCATTCATTGGGGATTTTTAGGTAGAGTTAAAGGACCTTTAGTCAACAATCTTAGTCCTTCTGTAATGGATCCTAATTCAGGTACACCCGAATATAAAGGATTTCTTGTCAATGTTGAAAGAATCTGAAGGTTAGATTTACAGATTAATTAAAGTAACAAGTTCAGGCTTAATTAAACTAGGGAACGTTTGAAAATGAGTGAAAAGCCAGTTTTAGCTAAACTAATTGATACAACTACCTGTATAGGTTGTAAAGCTTGTGAAGTTGCTTGTCAGGAATGGAATGATCAGGAATTCACAATAAGTGGATTAGGAGGTGATTACCAAACTCAACCTGACGTTACTCACAATTTTTGGAACTTGATCAAGTTTAATGAAGAGTCAGATGATGATCAAATGTCATGGCTCATGGCAAAGTACCAATGTATGCATTGTGCTGACCCTGGGTGTCTAAAAGCTTGTCCGGCTCCTGGGGCAATCGTTGTTTTAGATAATGGAATTGTTGATTTTAATCAAGATAACTGCATCGGTTGTGGGTATTGTATTACGGGCTGTCCCTTTGACATCCCTCGATTGAATCCCCAAACAAATAAGGTTTACAAGTGCACGCTCTGTTCTGATCGCACAGAGGTTGGATTGCAACCAGCTTGTATTAAAGCTTGCCCAACTAGTTGTTTGACTTTTGGAACACGTAGTGAGCTTTTACAAAAAGCTGAAGATCGAAGTCAAGAGTTGCAGGATGATGGGATAAAAACAGCTGGTGTTTATAATCCCATCGGGGTTGGAGGAACTAATGTTTTATATGTACTAGCTCATGCCGATCGGCCTGAAGCCTATGGTTTGCCGAAAGATCCCAAGATTCCATGGGCTGTATGGTTTTGGAAAAGTCCTTTAAAGTGGTTTGGTAACTTGATTTTAATCGGGGGAATTCTTGGGACTTTTGTCCATTATCTTCGGTATGGACCAAAAAATTATCAGGATGAAAATGACTGAAAGAAGAATTGAACGTTTTAGCTTTATTGAAAGAATGATGCATTGGCTAGCTGCTTTATCATTTCTATATGCAGCTTTGACTGGATTGGCACTATGGTCACATCGACTCTACTGGTTAGCGGCAGTTTTTGGGGGAGGAGAGACAGTGCGAGGTTGGCATCCCTGGGGAGGAATAGTATTTACTTTAACTATTGGTTATATGTTTCAGAATTGGGCAAGGCAAATGAAATTAGATAGAGAAGATCTTCAGTGGTTGCGTCGCGCCCATCGTTATGCAATTCACGATGACAAAGATTTACCAGAAGCTAATAAATTTAATGCTGGGCAGAAGCTGCTTTTCTGGGTTCAGTCAGTAGCAACGATACTTCTCTTGTTTAGCGGTACAGTTTTATGGTGGCCTCACAGCATGAGTCAGGATTTTCGACTATTAGCCATTTTAATTCATCCAATTTCCGCGATATTATCTATCGGAGCTATCATTGTCCACATTTACATGGGAACTGCTGCGGTACCTGGTGCCTTTCGTGGAATGATACAAGGATGGGTTCGTCCCGAATGGGCTTCCTCTCATCATCCTAAATGGTTTCGCGAGATTTTGAAACGCTAAATAAATTACGTCTTGATCGAGCTGGTTATCTTTCTTCACGATATCCTGCGAGTAGGGAAATACTCTCTTTCTTTATAGAACTTGTTACCCTACAGAAAAAAATAGTTAACCAGTTAGATCAATGGGATTCTCTTATAGACCATAGAGATCCTTTTCTTAAGCTAGTTGCAGAAAAGGGCCCACCTGAGCTAAGAAATGCTGGTAAAAGGATCGATAAATTATATTTAGATACTTTGCTCGATAAGTATTGGAAGCAGGTCGACACCAGCTCCTCAGAAAGTTTTTTTGCACGTGTCCTATTACAACCCTATTTAATTAAAACTGGAGTTCAACGCGGATCGAATAGTCCAAATAAATGTCCAAGTTGTGGCCATTTTCCCCAGGTAGGCGTTCTTCGTCCTGAAGGAGATGGAATGAAGTTAACTTTAGTTTGTTCCTTATGCCTAAAAGAGTGGTCGTTTCCAAGAGGGTATTGCCCAGCATGTCAGGAGTCTGAGGAAAAGAAAAGGTCCTATTTTAAGACTACTGAGTTTAAGCATTTCCAGCTTGAAGTTTGTGAGACTTGTCACATTTATCTTCATACCGTTGATCTTGACAAAGACCCTAAAGCTATTCCAGAAGTGGATGAATTAACAGCTCTTCCCCTTGATATTTGGGCTCAACAACGTGGCTATCGGAAATTGCAAGTGAATTTAGCAGGAATTTAAAACCCTGAAGAGTCCATGTTATTTTTGATCTTTCTGATGTTATAGCGTACTTAGCTCTTTGATCGAAAAACCAGAAAGGAAACTTTTAAAGAGGTGGTTTTCGCTCAACCTTCCTGTAGAGGGGTTACTTGGTAACAAAATAAATTCTACTATCAACTGAGGGCCCACAATCTGGACCAGCTAATAATTTCAAGACACGGGCTTCTTCTATCTCCAGTAGTTCTTCTATTTGAGGTTGTGGAATAAAATTAGAGCAAATAGGGTGTAGCCCAAGCTTTCCGTAAAGAAATTGTTCGTTTACACCAAGACTTCTCAAAAGATTATATATTTTGCGGCGTGGCTGCAGGCGGTTCCTAAATGAAATGTGGTGGGGTAGTTGAAAAATTGCCAGACCATTAGGTTTGATAATCCGTATAAATTCTGAAATATAAGATCGGATGGTTTTTTTGTTGGAAATATGTTGGAGAACAAAATCTGAATATACCAAATCAAAATGATTGTCGGGTAGTATTTTAAGATGGGGTTCTGAATTTACTAGAAACTTACAATTTGAAACTGATTGGTTTAGTTTCAGTGCTTGGTCTATCATCCTTTCAGATATATCAATTCCAATCGCCTGACTAAAATAGCGGCAAAAAATTCGGGTATGTCTTCCCACTCCACACCCAAAATCTAACATTAACTGTCTTTTTTTAGGATAGCCTAAATCACTAAGTGATTTCATCACAGTCTGAATTTGGTATTCTCCTGTTTGAAAAAACTCTTCAACCTTCCATTTTCCGTATTGGCGGTTTTTTTCAGTGACTATTGCCCAATACGGATCCATATTTGCTAATTCTTCCCAACTCTTCTTATGTTTTTCCAAAGACATAATCTGGTTTAGTTTTTATTTTGAATGTTCACTAAATATCATTAGAAGAAGTAATAGAGAACCTGGTTTTTCTATCCTGAACTGTTTAAACTTCAGAAGGTTCCATGTTTAATGATGAATCTCAGTAAACTATTATACGTCATTGGAAGGCACTGAATGTACGGTTAAACTGAGAGAATTTTTGATGAGTAAGGATTCCGATGAAATTGTACTGCACCAACTTTAAGGGTACATTTTGGATTTAATCTCCATAACCAGGGAGATATAATTCTTGATTTTTGAACCATGGAACTTAGAACATTGTCAGTTACTGTCAGAGAATAAAGATCTTCTGGACTGACCCCTAGGAAGCTACGTGAGTCAGTGGCTATTTGGTTATTCTCCTTAACATAAGAAAAATCCGTTACGATTAAACCTACTCCATCTGGTACGAGTAACTCCGCTAATAATCTTAAGTGCCTGATCCTCAAAGCTTGGAGAAGCTCCATCGGTGGATGTTTTAGACTGCTTATAAAAACAATAGAATCAATAATTTGAGTAAGTAGACAGGTCGAAATGGTTATTTCAAAGGAACCTAGAAAAGGAAGCCCAGTAAAATTAAGAGCTTGCCTAATGCAATGGTGGAGAAAAGTTGAGGTTTTCTTACTAGATGACCAGGATTTTAATGTTGGGAAAATACCAGTCACATCAATGCCTCCATGTAACTTTATCTTTTTATGTTTAATTAGTTTTTGTTGAGAAACGCCTCGTTCTAAGGCCTTAGAATCTAAATCAACTAAATGAATTTCAGAGAAATATCTAATGAGTCTATTCAAGTCTAAATCATTACAGTTACCTGCGCCAAGAACGCAGAGTCGAGCAGAGGAAATGTGAGGAACTGAAGTAATTAAATCTTGAACTGATTGTCTATGAGAATCGTAAAGATTCCAATGACTATTGGTAGACTGATTAAGTCGAAATTGGCGGTCGATTAATGGGTTATGCCAGAAAGACATATTCTTCCATTTAGATTCACACAAATAAAAACTCTACTTTTAATTTAATGAGTAATCATTTAGGAAACTTTTGTCGACAAATAATTCAAAATATTCTCAAGGACTTTATTGATCTGTCTAAATCGATCCAAGTTAGCTAACATTTGATTAGGTTTTTGGATGTATTCCCCTCCCTGTAATTCATCGGCACAACCATAAATGAGAGCTTTTAGGGCTTCCAGGGTAGTCTCAAGGTGAAATTGTAGGCCTAAAACACGGTCCCCATAAAGGAAGGCTTGGTTTTCACAGGCTTGGCTACGTGCTAAGTGAACCGTTTTAGTAGGTAGATCAAAGGTTTCGCCATGCCAATGGAACACCTCAGTTTTTGATGGCAACAGACTCCCAGGGAACTGGTTTCTTATACTTTGAACAGGCTCGATGGGAAACCAACCTATTTCAGACTCAGAGTTCTTGTAGACCTTAGAACCAAGAACACTAGCAATCAGTTGACATCCTAGACAAATACCTAAAATGGGTATTTGTCTGTCGAGTGCTTGACCAATTAATTTTTTTTCTGAACTGATCCAGGGATACTTGGCTCCGTCATTTGCGCTCATTGGTCCTCCCATGACAATTAACCAGTCAATTTCATCGATAGAAGGTAGTGACTCATTCTGGAATAAATTAGTCACACTTGCTTTTAATCTTTTTTTAATTAGCCAGGTATCGATTGCCCCCAGGCCTTCAAAAGGAACATGTTTTAAATAATGAACTCTCATAATCAAAAGTTAATTAGGGTTGTAGTAGCAAAAATAAATTAAAAATCAAAAAACTGGATAGATGTTTAGTTTTTCCTAGA
Organism: Terriglobia bacterium; assembly: GCA_022452285.1. GTDB lineage: Bacteria > Acidobacteriota > Terriglobia > Versatilivoradales > Versatilivoraceae > JAKUNG01. The sequence continues at coordinate 88,761 of JAKUNG010000016.1, forward strand.
GCATTATTCAGTTTTAAACTTAAATTGAATAACATGATGGTATGTTTGATTAGGACGCAGTATAACTGAAGGCCAACCCTCCGTTCCTTCCTTGTTAATCGAATCAGGGAAATGTTGTGTTTCTAGGCAGAAACCCGCATGTTTTTGGTAGGTTGTACCTCCCTTACCTATAAACGAGCCATCAAGATAATTACCAGTATAAAACTGAACTCCAGGTTCGGTGGAATGGACCTCCATGACTCTGCCTGAAATTGGATCTTTTGCCCGAGCCACTTTTTTTATTTGTCCTAACGACCCCAAAAGTACAAGATTGATGTCATAACCACTTGGCGTTTTAGGGTCAGCAATTATGATTTTATTAATATCTTTACCAATAGTCTTAACCTGTATAAAGTCAAATGGAGTGCCCTCTACAGATTTAATTGCACCAGTTGGAACGCCGTCCACGTCACCAGGTGTAAAGTATTTGGCATTAATCTGAAGTTCATGATTTAAGATATTTCCGCTGTCATGACCTGATAGGTTCCAATATGCATGGTGGGCAAAATTTACAATCGTTGGTTTATCTGTTCTAGCTTCCATTGTAATTTTCAAAATATTGTTATCTCCTAGAGAATAGTTGATCGAAGAATCAAGTGTTCCAGGATATCCTTCTTCACCATTGGGGCTCAGATATGCCATCTTTAGGGAAACTTTTTTTTCAGACTGGGTTTCATCGATTACAGTCCAAATTTTTTTGTCAAATCCCTCTTCACCACCATGCAGATGGTGATTGCCATAGTTAGCTGTTAAACCATATTCTTTTCCATCAAGAACAAACCTAGCTTGGCCAATGCGATTTGCAACTCGACCACAAATACAACCAAAATAGGGATGACGAGGTAAATAATCCTCAAGTTTGTCAAATCCTAAAGTTATGTCAGCCATTTTCCCATTCCTATCTGGGGCATGAAATTCTGTTAAAATTGCACCGTAATTGGTAATTTTTGCCTTTAGGCCGTTTCGGTTAGTCAAGGTATAGAGGAAAATAGGTTTATCTTTTATTTCTCCCCAGATAATCTTTTTCATTCGATCATCATTTTGATTTGGGGCATTTGAGTCTGTTGTGACACAACTAGAAAGTGAAAAACATAAATAGACTAAAAATCCTGTTAGTCTGAGACTCTGGGATAAATTCATATAAATTATCCTTGTTGTCTAATATAGAAAATAAGCATTTAAGTGACTGAAATAAATGGTATTTAACCTTATTTAGAGTTTAATTTTTGTTCGTTTGATCAAAAATATTGAGTTTTTGCCTTATTATTAACAGCGAAGGTTTCTCAACACTATTTACTTTACAAACACTGGCTGAGTCCAAGCCTTATAACCCATGGAATCAACTACACGAGCTCGTACGTATTTTTCTTTTCCAGTGAACTTGTATTCAACATTAAGACCATGTCTTTTAGTCAATATTTTCCCTCCATCACCAATGAAGAAAGTTGTATATTTAAATGAAGGACTTTCCTGAATAGTGAATTTAATGTGCTGATCTGTTATTTGGATGTCTGACAGAGATACTCCTGTGGAGGCATAAAAATTTCCTTTTTCGATGGCATCCAGAATAGCTACTGCGGAGAGCTCGTAAGTATATACTGCGATCCAACCCCTACCAGGATTAGATCTGCTAGAGCTAAACTCTCCTTTAAAATTGTGTGCGTCATCAACAGCTAGGCCATAAATAAGTTTATTGCTGCTTAAAATTGTGTCCCACATTTCTTCCAAACTAGGCAGTCCACCGCCACCAAGATTTTGAACTGAGGGATGGCCATTATATATTTCGAAGAGTTTATTATTCTGAATTTGGAGAAGATCTTCAGCAGTAAGGCTCCAACGGAAGTTAGGATGGTTTATATGAGGAACAGCTCCAACTTTGCGAATAGCATTGACATTATTTTGGATAGTTGAGGTTACACTGGAACCATGTTGAGGATGCACAACTGTTTTCAGATTTAATCCGTTAATATGAATAGATTTTCCTTGGAATGAATCCGTTACTTCTTCTCCAGGAATTAATAGGAATTTTTCCTTAGCCCCAAATATTGAATTCAAACCATCTACACTTGTTAAAAAATTATGATCAGAAAGAACTAAAAACTGATAGTTGTGTTCCTTATACCAACGGACAACTTCGTCAGGTGTACTATCTCCATCAGAGTTAATTGTATGGGTATGGGTATTGCCTTTATACCACCGAAAATCTTGACTTGAAATTGCAGCAAGAAGGCAAAAAAAGCTGAAAAATAAAATGAGGTATACTTTATTCATAAAATATAATCGATTTTCAAGAACAATTAAATTTCATTTGTGAGTATCAATTATTCGAGCTTTAAACAATACCGCATTGTTATAGTTTCTTGCAATATTTAGACTAGGACATAATTAAGAATCTAGGAATCGTAGTTCCTTCTTTTGATAGGTCAGTAGTAAAATTGAGATTTGGTTTTGTTCGTTTTGGTTAGGACAATTTTGTTTTCTTAAATCTAGTTTAGGTTCATGAATAAAGGAGAGGTTGAAGGTTAATGTTTTTTCTTAAATTGTTAGTTAACTTGAGATTTAATAATAAGATTCAATTATGATCAATGAGGTTATCCTAAATCATGAAAAAAGTAAAAATTCTGACTATGTGCATGGTTGCCTTGGCTACATATTTACTTTTTTGGGGTGCAAGCATAGTGCCCTCAGGATCAAGTTCCTCTGAATTAAATGACTGGCCACAGTTTTTGGGACCGCACAGAAATGGGATTTATTTAGGTTCAGAAATAGCTACTTCATGGCCTGAAATGGGACCACAGGTAATTTGGCGAAAAAAAATTGGTCAAGGTTTTAGCGGACCGGTTGTAAAAGGGAATCGGCTAATTTTGTTCCATCGTATTGGAAACCAGGAGAGGATTGAATGTCTAAATTCTAAAACAGGGAAGGTACTTTGGAGTTACAGTTACTTTAGTGATTACAAAGACGATTTTGGCTTTGATGAAGGTCCCAGGTCTACTCCAACCATAGCTAAAGGGAAGATCTACCTTCTTGGTGCCAAAGGAATTCTTAACTGTTTAGATCTTAAAAATGGTTCAAAGATTTGGGGTATCAATACTCAAGAAAAATTTGGTTTTCAGAAAGGATTTTTTGGAGTTGCTTGTTCTCCTTTAGTAAAAGACGGTCGATTATTCTTGAACATTGGAGGAATAGGTGGTTCAGGTTTAGTAGCCTTTAGTGCAGAGACGGGACGAGTTTTATGGACAGCTACTAACGAGGAAGCAAGTTACTCTTCTCCTATAGCTAGTAGAATTGGAAATCTTCGTCAAATTTTATTTCTTACTCGAACAGGATTAGTTGGGACAGATCCTGAAAATGGAAAGGTCCTTTTTCGTTTTCCTTGGTCAGCTCGGAGTCGAGCATCAGTCAATGCAGCCACACCTTTAACGACTGGCAAACTTATTTTTCTGTCTGCAAGCTATCAGACTGGTGCCATCCTGCTAAAGGTTAAAGGAACTACTTTGGAGAAAAAATGGATGTCAGATGAGGTGCTTTCTAATCACTACGCTACTAGTGTTCTAACTAAGAATCTTCTCTTTGGTTTTCATGGCAGACAGGAATACGGTGCTGCTCTGCGGTGTATAGAATTGGAGACAGGAAAAGTATTGTGGAGTCAAGATAGATTTGGTTCTGGTACTTTGAGTCTCTCTGGGAAACAGTTAATAGTTCTCAAGGAAAATGGAGAACTATTTCTGGTTAGGGCTTCACCAGAAGCTTTTCATGTTGCAGCGAAGGCCCAGATCCTTTCACCGACTGTAAGAGCCTATCCAGCAATTGCCTATGGTTATCTTTATGCCCGTAATCAGAAAGAATTAATTTGTGTGAGTCTTAAAAAATTTCAATGAAGTGGTGTGGAAAGGTAGTTTTACAAACTAGCTCGTAGGTCATAACAAAGTAGTCGAGGCGATTCTCCTTTTAAAAATCCTCTTCGGTTTTGTGAAACATATAGGAGACCGTTGCTCAGTACTAGAGGGGACCAAGTTTCTCGAGCAGCAAACAGCCATGTTCGAGCTAGTATTCGATAACCTTTTGGAGAAAGATCCAGCCAAAGTAGGTGCCCCATTTCTCCGAGACAGAGGAAGTGGTCATCAGCCCACAGTAGGGATCCACGGTATGTACTAAAAGACCTTTTCAATTGTCGGTCTCTAATTTTAATTGTTTCCTCCCATTCTGGAACAGCGCGCCACATTTCTTTTCCTGTTTTAAGATCGATACTAGTCAAAGCTGCATCTGGTTCATTACGACCATCAAATCCATATAAATAGCCTGTTTTATATATGGGAGTATTCCAATGAAGACCAAAATGTGAAGCTGTCCAAGCTAAACGACTAGGTGAGTTTTTTAGGGAAGTATTAATCAGAGCAGCTCCTGTTTTATAGCTAGCTGAGATAAAAACCTGATTACCTATAATGACTGGGCAAGAAGCATTGACTGATTCATAACTTTGGCTACGCCATGGAAAACGAAAATCAATAGCACCATCTATGGGATTAATACTTAAAAGTCCTCCAGTTGGAGGACGACTTTCACCACCAGCAAAGACAAAGATCCGTCTTTTTCCATCTACAGTAGCTGGTATAGGTGAGGCATAACTTGCTCCCCATGTATCTTTTGTTCCCCAGATCAGTTTTCCTGTGAATTTGTCAAAAGCTCCAACTGTAGGTCCATTAGGAGCACCAATTACTACAATTAAGGCCTTTCCTTCAATTAGAGGTGTTGAGGCAATACCGAAGAAATCCTGAGATAGGTTGAATTCTTGCAAAAAATCACGTTTCCAAATGATTTCCCCTGTTTTTAAGTTTAAACAATGAAGTTTTCCCTCCGCCCCATAGGTGTATACCCGATCACTGTCAATTACAGGGCTTGATCGGGGTCCATTGTTATAACCATAACGATCCCGGTATTGTGTCGGGTAATTATATTTCCAATAGCGATTTCCAGTTTCAGGATGTAAACAGTCAATGACTTCTTGGTTTTGATGACGGTAAAAATAGACTAAACGGGAATTAAGAATGGCAGGAGATGTATAACCAGTTCCTTTGTCTAACTCCCAGACTAAGGGGGGGCCAGTTTCAGACCATTTCTTTAAAAGTTTTGTTTCATTTGAGACAGAATTATGGGTGGGTCCAAGGAAAGAGGTCCATGAGCTGGTTATTGCTCCTTTAGCAAGAGGTTTTGGTTTTTGGTGAAAGCGAGCTCTTGGAAGAGAAATTAGAATATCAGTCTTACTCTTGGGTGAGGCTCTGAATAGATTTAATTTTGAAATGGATTGACTAGCTAGAAACAATAAATTCTTAGGAGTCGAAAAGGTAATACTCCAGAAGCAGAGCCCAATAAAAATAGCCAGAATCAATTTCTGTTTCATCCTTTATCCTACTAAAATAAGAACTAGATTAATTTGGTTAAGTGGGAAAAAGTCTGCAACTGAGTTGTAACTGTTCTATACTTTTTCAGGGCTGGCTACTTTATTTGTACTAGGTAACAAGTCTAGTATTCTACTCCACCTGAGGGAGTATCTCTTAACTGAATAGATTTTCGATTTTTCCAACGTTCAAGAAGGTTGTTACTGAGACAGGTTCAAGATACTCGAATGCTTGCCCAGAGGGTGTTCCTTCTTTGTTTCTTTTATTTGACCCAAAATAAGGGTAACAGAGATAAAAATTGACAACAGTGATGCTAGTGTTCTCATAATTTTGATGGTGTACTCCTTACGTCACTGTAGTCTATAGATTAATAAATCTAAATTAAGCTGAACCGGATAAGATTCATTTTATAATATTCTTTTTAGTTTTTGGAAAAAATATGAGGAGAAGAATGATGCTAAAAGTAGGGGATAAAGCTCCAGTTTTTGCAGGTATTGACGATCAAGGGAAAAAGGTAGAATTGAAAAACTTTCGTGGGAAAAAAGTAATTTTATACTTTTATCCTAAGGATAATACACCTGGTTGTACTCAAGAATCCTGTGATTTTAGAGACGTTATCTCAAGGATCAAAAAGAAGGATACTGTAGTATTAGGTGTAAGTCCTGATAGTGTTGCCTCCCATCAGAAGTTTAAAGTTAAATTTTCCTTACCTTTTCCACTTATAAGTGATGAAGACCATAAGATTGCAATAGCCTACGGTACTTGGCAGGAGAAATCCATGTATGGAAAGAAGTACATGGGTATTGTAAGATCAACGTTTGTTATTGATGGGAATGGTCTAATTTTTCAGGTATACGAAAAAGTAAAAGTTAAAGGTCATGTGGACGCAGTACTGAATACACTTTAATAATGCTGGACTGCTGGAAAAAGAAAAATTTTTTCGGAATAGTCCTAAAAATGAGGAAAGCGCTAAACCAATATCCTCAAAAAGCTCTTTTAGCGATGGCCTCGTCCTGAAATCGGCCAGCTATCGACGATCATTTCTCCTCGTCGACAAAATAAATAATCGTAGAGATTAACGGTTGGGTCACAATGGGGAACTATAAACTCCAGACGGTCTCCTAGTTTGATTTCTTGACTTGGCTTTTCAAGATGAAGGATTCCATGTTCGTCTCCTCCAAACTGATATTTAATTCCAGTTAAATTTTTGATTTCGGGTCCAACTTCTCGGTCAGTAGCAAAACCTTTTATACCGGCATCAACTGTCGCGATATCAGAATGTTGTTTGCTCATAACTGTAGTTAGTATGGTTAAGGATGGTTTGAAATCATCATAAACTGGGCCATTCTTTCCACCTATAATTTGATAGTCGACATCCATAAAGATATAAGAACCCACCTGAAGCTCAGTCATTTCTGAAAGAAATGGGTCAATATTATAAGTACCGGTGCTTCCACCACTAAGAATTTCCACAGGCATTCCAGCTTTTTTCATGCGCAAAAATGATTCTATCGGACCTTCCATGACTTTTTCAGAGTGAGCTTTACGTTCTGTGAAGCCCACAACATGAGAACTAGCACCTGAGTATGAATGTATACCTTGGAGGTTTAGTCCAGGAAGTTTCATAATTGATTCAGCTAGGTTGAAAGCTTGATCTCCAGGGGTAGTTCCTGTACGACGTCCAAAAGGATCGATGTCAATTAACACATTTAGTCGTACACCTTCTTTTATGGCAATATCATTAAGAAAATTAGCATGGGAGTGATCATCAATAACCGAAAGAGTATCTGGTTGATTTCGTGTCAAGTTTATTAGACGTTTTGCTTTGTCAAGGCCAATCATTTCGCAGGTAATGAGTAATCCATGAATTCCAGAATTTGCCAGCACTTCTGCTTCATAAATGGTAGAAGTACATAGTCCAATGGCTCCAGCTTCAATCTGACGTTTTGCTATTTCAGGACATTTGTGAGTTTTGGCATGAGGTCTCAGTTGGATGGACGAATTCTTAGAATCTTGACTCATTTTCTGTAAGTTAGCTTCGAATAAATCTAGATCAAGCACAAGGGAGGGGGTAGGCAACTCATCAATGCAAAGAGGATTTCCATCGGAAAAATCCTTTTGATCAGTAGAAATCGCAGTCGCAGTTGAATGGCTAGTTGAAGTTTGAAATGAGTCAGAGGGCATGTTTTACTCCTATATCCAATATTTATGTGTTCGAAAGAAAATGAAAATCTAGTTTAAGGAAAATAGGCTTTGGAAGCTTCACGAAGAAACTTTGCACACCGTTTTGCTCCATGTTTATTTTCCATTTCTTTGGCTAATGTTTCAAGTTCACCTTGATTACTTCGACCAGGTCTCAGAGCTTGATAAATCTGGAGGATTTTAGTCTCTGGAATTTTAACTAGTTCCGCAGATCGACGCAGGTTTTCTGCCAATTGATGACGATTTGAAGTTTCAGCAATTTGAGCTTGCATTTCTAAAGCTTCTGCAGTAATTCGTAGATCCTTCATTTCCACTTTTCCCTTGAGGACTAATTCTAAGTTAACCTCTTTCCAGGAAAGTCCAGTTGGAGTTTTTAAAACATCTGATTTTTTTTCAGATAGGGGATAATTATTGATAATCTTGTCCATTAGAATTTGAAAACCTAATTAAATGATTACACTATAGCTCAGATTTTTTCTTTTCTACATAGTTTCAGTTTTTGTAATTTCAAAGAATTAGTTGGAAAAACTCCATTTCAGTTCCTGGGCTTTTCGATTTTTGACTACTTGTTCTGTTTCACGAAGATGAAGAATAGTTGTATTAACAATATACTTAAGCCGTGCCATATTATCTATTTTGGTAGGCACAGGTAGCACTGGTTGACCTTTTGCATATTTAGCAGCATTCCTTCCGATTATTCTGTAGGAATCCAAATCAAGATTTGGTGCTTGAGGGAATAGTTCCAAGTTGTTAAGGGGTTGTAGGTCGCGCTGGTGAATGACAGTTGTGCCCTTAGATTGAAGACCGATACTAATTCCAGAACCGCTAAGTTGGGCTCCAAGATGACCAATGAAACCACAATCAGAGGTTTCATAAATTTTTACAATACGTGGCTTCATTTCCTCCATTTGAATACCATGGATTAGAACCTGAAGTACATCGTGATGAGAAATCCCTAAAATAGTAGAATTTAGAGAACACCCAAAAGCTGGTCCGATTGCAACAACAATTTCTTGGGGGTCGTCACTATTTGTAGCCTCTCCAATTTCTCTGATGAAATCATCTGATTTTGAAGAAAACAAAACTCCTATTTCCCTAGGGTTTTCAGCTTGTGGTAGAGAGGAAATCTCCTTCCAACGTTCAGCATTAAGATTATAACCTGTCCCTGGACCTTGATAATCATTTGGGTCATTAACAGCACTTATGACTTTAGGGCCTGGCAAGACCATGGATGAGGTTTGTAAATGATCCCCTGACATCCTTAATTTCTGGATAGCTAAAACTTTTTTTGCTATGTCAGAAAAACCTTCCTTAGCTAAAGCTCGAATTACATCGAGACCATTCTTTCCATACTTAAGGAATTGATTTGCAGCATCTAAATCTGCTACTACATTTCTGTCAGGCATGTCATCACTACTTCCAGCTTGTATTGCTGCTTCTACTTCAGAATCAGTTATAGGAGGCAATTTTAGTTGGCGAAAGACAGCCTGGATAGCATGGGCTGCTTTTTTTCGAACCTGCAAAATAGTTGTTGAGCTAACAGGTCTGAGTCCTCCATCGACCTGCATGTCTCGTTGAAGAACATTATAATCATCAAAATCTGAAGCATCAAAGTTCCCTCCTCCAAATAGGTTGTCTTCTCTAGGCATTACACTATATCCAGAAAAAATATAGTCTGTGCCAGGAAGAAACTGTAGCATCAACTTTGCTGATTTTCGTATGGAAGAATGTGAAGCCATTGCATCATTACCTGATGCTAATTCTAGATCAAACAGAGTGGCAATTAAGTTTTCAGCTAAAACCCCACGAACACCACCAGGAAGAGATTCTGGAAGGGCAATGCAACTAATGGATCCATTTTGGACACCCTGAGAACCAGCTCCTTTAATGGCCATTAAACATCTAGTCTCTAAATAAAGCATGGACTTGGATTCAGCATGTCCCATTAGAGCCTCAGAACCGGTGCCAGAAGTAAATCTTACTTTTATTCCGCGTGAGGCATAGGCTGAGGCTAAAAACCCTTTGGACCAGGGTGTGTCATCTCCATCACGAAATGCTTTCTCAGTTCCATAAACTGAAAGTGTTTCGGCATAAGTGGTTAATCCTTGTAAAGCTAATTGCAAACTCAAAGCTTCTTCAACTGCACACTGAGTTAGCGCTGTACCTCGTCCAGTTTGTGATCCAACCAATAGAGCAATGGCATTAAACGGAGCATAACGAGAAACACCAACAGTCGTTTCCAATTCTGAAAAACCACGTTCAACTGCTTCTGCAGCATCAGCAGCCAATAAGGCTGGATTTTCTTTTTTGTTTGTTACATGTGCTTGATTAGAAGGAGTTTTTCTAGCTCGTAGCTTTTGTAGTGCCATCATCATTTCTATCGTATTAAGTTTATTAACAACTTGTACAATCTTTGCTGGGGTAAGAGAACTAAAGATACTGATGAGTTGTTTCCGTGGCACTGCAATATCAACTAACATTCTTGCTAATTTTGTTGAATTCAAGGCCATGTATGTTTCTGCTTGAGACTTATTAATTGCATAATTAGCGATGAAGCTGTCGATAAGGTCAAACTCTATTTCTGATTTTCCATCGAGTTCACAGATACGCCCCTGAGAAACTTTAATTTGTGGTTTGGGGTCAAAAGGACTATCAAATAAAATTAGACCTGTCTCAGGCCATTCTTCAATGAAACTGTCTTTGTTTATTGCTCGGTCAGTCCGAGATTTTATACGTTTTGATTTCACCATTAATTTATACCTAAGGTTTCAACGCTGAAGTCTTACTATATACAAGGAAATCTTTTAGATTCCCTTCAAAGCATCTTCAAAATCTTGAATCAGATCTGAAGTGGCTTCAATACCAACAGAAAATCGGATAAGATCTTCAGAGATACCAATTCGTTGTCGATCTTCTTTAGAGAGCCCACAATGAGTTGTGAAAGCAGGTCTTGTTATTAGGGATTCAACACCTCCTAGACTAGGTGCTTGAATGGGTAGAACAAGATTTTCTAGAAAGGTTTTGGCTCCTATGATTCCACTATGGAGTTCAAAACTTAGCATTCCACCGTAACCATCAAATAAATGTGTTGCCAACTGGTAATTAGGGTGATTTTTGAGTCCAGGATAATTAACTATAGATATTGCAGGATGAGCCTGCAAAAACTGAGCAACTTGAAGAGCACTCTGGTTTTGGGCTTTGACCCTAAGAACCAGAGTTTTGATTCCTCGATGCAATAAAAAAGCAGCATGTGGATCTAAGATTCCACCGAAATGATCCAGTTTGTTAGAAATTTTTTTGATTAAAGATCTTGAACCAATTACAGCACCTGCAGTAATGTCAGAGTGACCATTAAGGTATTTGGTAGCACTATGTATAGATAAATCAAATCCCCATTTTAAGGGCCGGAAGTTCACTGGACTTGTAAAAGTATTGTCAATAATAGAGATTAATCCATTTTTTTTTGCAAAGTCAGTCACTGCTTCTAAATCAGTTACTTGCATAAGTGGATTAGTAATGGCTTCAACGTAAATAGCCTTAGTATTAGGGCGGAGCATTGTCTTCCATGATTTAGGATTACTACTGTCAAAAAAGTCAAAACTTAACCCTAATTCACTAAAATCCTGACTAAGTAGCCCGTAAGTACCTCCATAAAGACAATCTTGGGCAAGTAAGTGGTCTCCAACACTGAGACATGCTAGAAGTGTAGTTGAAATTGCTGCCATACCACTTCCTGTTACTATGGCGGCATCACCGTCTTCGAGAGAAGCCAGTTTTTGATGCAAAGCTAAATGATTAGGGGTATTACTGAGTCTCAAATACTTGATATTATGATAATCAGTATCTTCTGTATGTTCAAAGGTAGCTGATTGAAATATAGGTATGCTAACAGAGCCTTGAATGTGGGGCATTGGTTCCCCAGCATGAATTAATTTGGTTTCCAGTTGTTTGAAATTAGCAGGCATGGTAGAAATCTCAGGTTAAGGTTAGCACAAAAAATCGAAACTTTAGCATTTGTGGAGTACCAGAACTTATATTCTAGTAAGAAATAGTAAATAGTTAAGAAATAGTAAATAGTTAAATCGACGATTTGGAAATTACAGATCTGGTTACCTTATTAGAATTCAAGATACTCTATGCATTAATCAATAAGAATAAATGGTTATTTTATCCATGAAAAAGAATTCTACTATTTTATTTAGTATGGCTCATCCAGATGATGAAAGTTTTATGGTTGCCGGTGTGGCTTGCAAGTACGCTGCCCAAGGTGTTCGCTTAGTTTTGTCAACAGCTACTCTCGGTGAGGAGGGAAAGGTAGGAGAGCCTCCTATCTGTTCAAGAAAAAACTTGGGTACGGTGAGGGAAAGAGAATTGCGACAAGCCACAGATTTACTTGGAATTCATTTTATTCACTTGCTAGGTTTTAAAGACCGGAAGCTTTCAGTGGCTGATCCAAAAAAAATTCGGAAGCAACTGATTCACTTAATAAGACTCTATCAACCTAATTTAGTCATCACTTTTGATCCTAACGGTTTTAATTTGCACCCAGATCATATAGCTATTAGTCGTTTTACCTCGGATGCTATAGCAGCAGCAGCAGATCCGAATTGGTTGCCCAATGAGGGTAATCCACACCAAGTAGAACGTTTGTTGTGGACATCGCCCTTAATTCCAGAGGAGCTGGGCCACCATGAGAAATTAGTTGGTCATCCAGGTGTAGATTTCATTGTAGATGTTAAACATTGGGCTAAGAATAAGGCTGCAGCATTAAAAGCCCACCGAACCCAACATCTTTCAATCGATAGAATTTGGTTTGACCTTCCCAACTTAGAAATAAGACTATCAAATGAATCCTTCCGTCAGGCTTGGGGGCCTCTTTTAAAGAGGAGACCGCAGAACGACCTTTTCGTTGGAATGAATAGTATCTAAAAAACAATATATCCTCTAAAAGGTGCTAGAAAATAAAAAGGCTTTTCACATTTTTCTGAAATGCAAATTACAACTTGTCACTTTAGACAAAAGGTATCAAAAATAAAGAATAGTATTCTCTCAATGTAGACTACAGAGATTTTGAAGTCATTTTATATTCTGGAATATTTATAAGGTTTTCCTGAACTCGCTCGCTTGACAGCTGATCAAATGCATTCCTATAATTGACCCTTAGACAAAAGATAATTCAGAAATCAGATTATCCCTGCTTAGGGGGCGAAACGGTTTCGACGGGATTATCAAGGCTGAAGATGCGTATCGAGGACCATAATCTCGTTAAAAATATGGAACTAAACTTAATTGCTGATGAACAATTAGCACTTGCTGCTTAATTAAATAAGTAGCCGTTCCCTCTACTGATGCCTGTGCGGTGGATGTGGAGCGTCGACTAACAGGCTAACTGATCGCAGAAGGCCGAGCGCAATCAGTGAAATTTATCGGTCTAGCGATTTAATAATTTTGCCGTTTTCTTAATATTAGATCGCGAAACAAAAATGAAACGGATATATGCGTAGATTCTTCTTGCTAAGTGATTTCGGACGCGGGTTCGATTCCCGCCGCCTCCACCATAGATTGAAATTATTTTTTTGTCTCCTTAAGTGATTTTTCCATGTTCGATTAAACTGTAGACCAACCTCAATGAACTTCAGTTTTACATCTGATAGGTAATAAAAAAAATAGTTTCATTTTGGGTGGTAGTAAGTGTGTTAAAAGTGAATTCATCTGGAGATGGAAATCTAGGCTAATCCGAGAGAAATCTTGGCAGGAAAGATTTATTTGAGATAATCTTTCACTTAGTATTTATTTTTGAGTAAGGAAGATAGGACAAAGGGCTCAAAAAAATAAAGGGTTGAAAGGAGCTATATGCGGGAGGATGGACGAAAAGCTAACGAATTGCGCGAGGTAAAAATTGAACCAAACTTTATTGTTGGTGCAGAGGGGTCAGTATTAATTTCACTTGGTGATACGAGGGTAATTTGTACCGCTAGCGTTGAAGATTCTGTACCTTCTTTTTTGCGGGGTAAAAACACTGGGTGGATAACAAGTGAATATTCAATGATTCCTAGGGCAACTAACACTCGGACGACACGTGAATCATCTCGAGGAAAGGTGTCAGGAAGAACTCAGGAAATTCAGCGTTTAATTGGACGTTCTCTTCGGAGTATTGTGCGAATGGAAGAAATGGGAGAACGGACTATATGGATGGATTGTGATGTAATTCAAGCTGATGGAGGTACCCGAACAGCTTCTATTACTGGGGCTTTTGTTGCTCTGACAATAGCCTTACAAAAATTAGTGGAAGAAGGGTTAATTGTAAAATTGCCAATCAAGGATTTTGTTGCCGCTACTAGTGTCGGTCTCGTTAGAGGACTTCCTCTCTTAGATCTAAATTATGGGGAGGATTCTCAAGCCCAAGTAGATATGAATGTAATTCAGACTGGTGATGGTTCTTTGATAGAGATACAGGGAACCGCTGAAGGAGATCCTTTTGCGAGAGATAAATTGAATTCTCTTTTAGATTTGGCTGAATCAGGAATTAAACAACTCATTGAAATTCAAAGAAATATTTTACAGATATAAAAGACCCATTGAGTAAGAGAATTGATACAGGAGTTTTTTGTAATCTATTAAACTCTAAGTATAAAGTCCTTGAATATCGTTTTATGGTTGGAATGACAGTCCACAAGCATCATCCAATAGCTATTAATAGCCTTGTTACTTTCTGCCGTCTCGAGGGAATTAACTTTGTCAGAAAATGAATCTAATGACAAATCATGTCTTTTGGTGGCAACCTTTAATCAAGGCAAGCTGAAGGAGATCCAAAGCTATCTAACCTTTTTGCCTATTCGCCTTCTTTCTTTGAAAATATTTCCCAATGTAGACCCTATGGTTGAAAAAGGAAAGACCTTTAAAGAAAATGCTGGGGATAAGGCTGCTTACTATAGTCGCTTTACCAAGTTTTTAACTATGGCTGACGATTCAGGACTTGTAGTTGATGCTCTTGACGGAAAACCTGGAGTTTATTCAGCTCGGTATTTAAGTGAACAGGCTTCAGATCGAGATCGTTTTTGTCAAATTTTAACTGAACTCAAAGACATTCCTGATTCTAAGAGAACTGCTAAGTTTGAGTGTTGTATTGCTTTGGCAAGAGAGGGGATAGTTCGAGAAATGGTTCAAGGTACTCTAGAGGGCGTGATTAGTCGAGAACCTAGAGGAAAGAATGGTTTTGGTTATGACCCTATTTTTCAGGTTGTTCAAAATGGACCAACTTTAGCTGAACTAAGTTCCGATGAAAAAAATCAAATCAGTCATCGTGGACAGGCACTTAGAAAAATGGTTGAGAAGTTGTCTTTACGAGTATCTACTTAAAAATGGTTTAGAAAATTTTAATTTCTAGGTTGTTCTAAACTAAGGCTTCAAATCAAGGCTGGAGATTTTCTTGACAATCCTTAAAGAAATCCAGTAGTTTTGAAAACAAAACGATGCAATAAACGGGGCGTGGCGCAGGCTGGTAGCGCACCTGCTTTGGGAGCAGGGGGTCGGAGGTTCAAATCCTCTCGCCCCGACCATTACATCCTTTTTTTTATCAACAACTTAGAATGAAGTTAGCAGCGAGAGCTTTCTTTCCAGTAGGCCCATGAGATCCATTTAGCATCCTTGCAATTCAAGACTCTAAGCAGTCTAAGATGGATGCATCTCTTCGTTACTCTCCTCACCCAACAACTTTATTTTGTTGTTTAATTCGTTCTTCGCCGCATCCCATTTCCAGG
>JAKUNG010000017.1:0-2500 GCA_022452285.1 Terriglobia bacterium
GCGCAACCCTTGCCCTTAGTTGCCAGCACATTATGGTGGGCACTCTAAGGGGACTGCCGGTGAAAAAACGGAGGAAGGTGGGGATGACGTCAAGTCCTCATGGCCTTTATGTCCAGGGCTACACACGTGCTACAATGGGTGGTACAGAGGGTCGCTAACCCGCGAGGGGGAGCCAATCCCAAAAAACCATCCTCAGTTCGGATTGCAGTCTGCAACTCGACTGCATGAAGCTGGAATCGCTAGTAATCGTGGATCAGCATGCCACGGTGAATACGTTCCCGGGCCTTGTACACACCGCCCGTCACATCATGAAAGCTGGTTGTACTAGAAGTCATCGAGCTAACCGCAAGGAGGCAGATGCCCAAGGTATGACTGGTGATTGGGGTGAAGTCGTAACAAGGTAGCTGTAGGAGAACCTGTGGCTGGATCACCTCCTTTCTAAGAGTAACCAGGCTGGAGTTAATACTCTAGCCAGAGACTTAAGGTAAAGAAATGTTATATGGGTTGGTCTTACCTAGTTTAAAAGTGGGACACATTCGAGCTTGCGGGCAAGATATGAGTTAGAGTGCAGTAACACAAAGTTTTATGGCCGGGTTAATTCTTGGGCCTGTAGCTCAGCTGGTTAGAGCGCACGCCTGATAAGCGTGAGGTCGGTAGTTCGAGTCTACCCAGGCCCACCATTAATTGGTGCTCTATACCAGTTTTTTTTATGGCTCTTTCAACGGGAAGTTTCTGGGGCTGTAGCTCAGATGGGAGAGCACCTGCTTTGCAAGCAGGGGGTCACGAGTTCGATCCTCGTCAGCTCCACCATTGTTCGTTACCAAACCTTAAGATATTAAGTTTTAAGGTTTGGTAACTAGCAATAGATCGCTAGTTATTGTTCTTTGACAATTGAAGTATCCTTTATTAGCAAGTTCGACTGATGTGTGATGATTGATCAAGCTACTAAGGGCACTTGGTGGATGCCTTGGCATAAGGAGGCGATGAAGGACGTGGTAAGCTGCGATAAGCTTCGGTGAGCTGCAAACAAGCTTTGATCCGGAGATTTCCGAATGGGGAAACCTCTCTCAATAAACTTGAGAGACTACTCTCTGAATATATAGGAGAGTTAGAGCTAACTCAGGGAAGTGAACCATCTCAGTACCTGAAGGAAAAGAAAACAACCGTGATTTCCAAAGTAGCGGCGAGCGAAATGGAAAGAGCCTAAACCATTCAAGAGCAATTGCGAGTGGGGTTGCAGGACCGCATAAGTAGAGTTATAAATCAAGGGGCTAGTTGAACGACTTGGGAAGGTCGGCCAAAGAATGTGACAGCCATGTAAGCGAAAGCCTTTTGACTCGAAGCGGTATCCTAAGTACCGCGGGGCACGTGAAACCCTGTGGGAATCCAGGAGGACCATCTCCTAAGGCTAAATACTACCTTATGACCGATAGTGAACCAGTACCGTGAGGGAAAGGTGAAAAGTACCCCTGCGAGGGGAGTTAAAAGTACCTGAAACCAAGTGCTTACAAGCAGTGGAAGGGCTGTGGTTGCAAAACCCGCCTGACCGCGTGCCTTTTGCATAATGAGCCGGCTAGTTATTTTCTGTGGCAAGGTTAAGCGTAAGCGAGCCGTAGCGAAAGCGAGTCTTAATAGGGCGAATTGAGTCGCAGGGAATAGACGTGAAACGGGATGATCTATCCTTGGCCAGGGTGAAAGACGGGTAACACCGTGTGGAGGCCCGAACCAATGTTGGTTGAAAACAGCTTGGATGAGCTGAGGATAGGGGTGAAAGGCTAATCAAATTCCGTGATAGCTCGTTCTCCCCGAAATAGCTTTAGGGCTAGCCTCATGTGATTTGTCTCGGTGGTAGAGAACTGAATGGACTAGGGGCCTTACCAGGTTACTGAATCCAATCAAACTTCGAATGCCGTTAACAACAGCATGGGAGTCAGACAGTGGGGGCTAAGCTTCATTGTCGAGAGGGAAAGAACCCAGATCATCAGCTAAGGTCCCTAAGTGCAGACTAAGTGGGAAAGGAAGTGGAAAAGCACAGACAGCCAGGAGGTTGGCTTAGAAGCAGCCATCCTTTAAAGAAAGCGTAACAGCTCACTGGTCAAGCAGTTCCGTGCCGACAATTTAACGGGGCTTAAGTCTGCCACCGAAGCTATGAAATATATTTACTTAGGTAAATAGATTGGTAGGGGAGCGTTCCGTACTGGATGAAGCCTTATCGAGAGGAAAGGTGGACGGTACTGAAGAGACCCTGCCGGCATAAGTAGCGATAAACCAGGTGAGAACCCTGGTCGCCGAAAGTCTAAGGTTTCCTGAAAAAGGTTAATCCGTTCAGGGTTAGTCGGTCCCTAAGTCGAGGTCGAAAGGCGTAGACGATGGGGAACAGGTCAACATTCCTGTACTACTAAGTGCGCGTTATCACCAATGGGGTGACGCAGAAGGATAAGCTGGACGGCTGATGGATGCGCCGTTCCAAGCTCTTAGGGGGAACAAATAGGAAAATCCG
>JAKUNG010000017.1:5000-98451 GCA_022452285.1 Terriglobia bacterium
CTACATAGCTCTACAAAAGTTTTTAAGCCAAAGCCTGTAGCGCCAGCTTTATAATATTTCCAAGGCTTATCAAAGAGGAAAGGGCCTGCTATATCAAGATGAGCCCAGTTCATTTTTTCAGGAACGAATTCCTGCAAGAAAAGACCCGCAGTGATGGCGCCAGCATAAGAAGATCCAACATTGTTTAGGTCAGCATAAGGAGTTTTTAAGAAATTTCTATATTCCTCTGGTAACGGTAACTCCCAAAATAGTTCGCCATGACTTTTCCCTGATTCAATAATCGATTTTACAAGATTATCATCATTGCCCATAATTCCGGCATAACCTTGTCCTAAAGCTCTGACTACAGAACCAGTTAGAGTTGCTATATCTATAATATGCGTTGCTTTCCATTCTTCAGCTTTTTCAAATCCATCAATCATTACTAAACGGCCTTCTGCATCCGTGTTATCTACTTGAATTGACTTGCCATTCTTTGGAACTAGAATATCCCCCGGTCGTTGAGCGTTAGCATCAGGCATATTTTCAGCTGCAGGTATAATTCCCAGAACATTGATACTCGTTTTTAACTGGGCTATTGCCTGCATTGCGTAAAGAACAGCTGCACCTCCTGCCATGTCTCCTTTCATTTCAAGCATTCTATTAGATGGCTTTAGAGAAATGCCTCCTGTATCAAAGGTAATGCCCTTTCCAACCAATGCAAGTCTAGTTTTAGAAGGTTTTGAAGGACGGAATTCCAATGTAATTAGCCTTGGAGGATGGGCACTCCCTTTACCTACGTTGATTAGACCAACATGTCCAGCTTTTTTAAGACTACGTTCATTTAAAACAGAAACCCTTAGTCCATGTTTTTTCCCAGTACGACGAGCTAGATCTGCAAAAATCTGTGGGTAAACTTCTGCTCCAGGTTCATTGACTAACTGTCGAGCTTCGTTGATACATTCTGACAGAAGCATAGCTCGATTCAGCTGTTGGCGGCAGGACTTTAACGATGAAGAAGTAACAGAACCTACGACAGTCATTTTTTTTGAGAAAGTGTCTTTTTCTTTTCTGTATTTATCAAAATAATAGGCACCTAAATATATGCCTTCAACAACGTTTTGAATGAAATTTGGAGCATCCCTACCATTCAAAAGAAAATTTATGTGAAGAAAGCCAAGGTCCTTAGCATGATCAATAGCTCTGGCAGCCAAAATCTTAATTTTTTCTGCAATGTCATAAGAAGTTATTAAGGAGGTATGTAAAACGAGAATGTGACGGATTTTTCCTATTGTTACAGAACTTGAGAACTCCTTATTTATCTCTTTTTTGCTATATCTTTTGGATAGTTGTTCTAAAATTTTTTTCAATTGAGGATCTTTAACTTCACAGAAGGTCATTTCACTGTCCAGAAGTAGGACCATCAAGTCTGTTTTTTGTTTTTTGAAAGTAACTGAATCAACTTCAAGTTTCATAAAAACTCCTTGGAAACATTGCTAGAAAAACTTTGATTAATAAAAAGATGATTTGTTTGGATGTCACTTGAAACAATATTAGTTTTTAGAACTTCCTTACTAACTTATTATTCTAATAGATTCCTTACCTAGAGTCTCGAGTGATTTTAATAAACTCATCACATTTAAACAAATAGATGTTTCTTTATTTTGAATCGTTATGACTTTCAGAATTTAATTAGCTAATAACCTTGAGTAGAAGTCTAACCAAATATTTATTTGATTATGATGATTGTTTCAGTAGTGTAGGAATAGTGTCTTGGCCTTTAAATTGGATTAATGGAGTAGAAAATTAATTTCCTTGAGCTTATTAAAAAACAAAGCTCCTCTCAAATCTTTTGATTTTTGACTGGAATTATTGGGAGAATGATGTGAGATGGATGAAGATGATCATGATAGATGGTTTGATTTGCTGACTGCATTCGAGTACCTGTGGCCACATCTTCTCCAGTATTCAAATTACGACTAAAGCGCGGAAAATTTGAGCTAGAAATGTCCACTCGAATACGATGCCCCTTTTTAAATAAGTTACTAGTTGGGTAAAGTTCGATTTTATATTGGTAAATTGTATTTGGTTGGATCAATTCAGTTTTCAAGAATCCTTTCCGGTAACGAGCCCGAATGATTCCCTCTGCCATAACAATAGAGGCACTGTGAGGGTAAACATCTATTAGTTTAGCTGTAAAATCAGTATCAGGAGCAGAGGAAGAAGCGAAAAGAATAACAACAATTGGACCTGTTACCTCTAGATCAAGCTGTAATTTTTCCGTCGTGTAGACTAGAACATCAGCCCTTTTTTCTATCACTCTTTGATCAACGGGACCTGGCACGAGAGGTTCTTCAGCAGAAATTGTCCAAGGCCAACTGGCAGTTGAGAGATTACCCCCTATACTTGGAACTGGATCATTGGGATCATAGGTAAAATGGTCATTTTTTTCATTACCTGGCTTTTCTGTAGATAACAACCCATCACCGTTTAGGGAATTAGCCTGACCACCACTATGAAAAAAAAAGGGGGTAAATAAGGTGCGTTTTAATGGCCATTCGTTTTCTAATCGCCATTCGTTAGCGCCCATCAAGAATAATTTTAGAGGAGGTTCATCACTAATGCCATTTTCAATATCACACAGCCAGAAGTCGAACCATCTCTTCTCTTCTTCGATTAAATTTAAATATGAATTTGAACCAAACTCCAGATCACCCAAACGGCTTGAAATTGGTTCTTGATGCGACCAGGGTCCCATTAAAAGTCTTGGGTACTGACGACTACGTTTTGTTTTTCCATGGGTTTTTAGTCCTTGCCAAAGCCTAAACATTCCACTAGGGAATGCATCAAACCATCCACACCTCATAAAGACAGGAACATCGATTTCCTTATATTTTTTTGTGGAATCTAGTTCACTCCAGAACTGATCATAAACTGGATGTTCTAGCCAGTCCCGCCACCAAGATATTTTTTTTCCTATTAGTTGAACATCGAGATCGATCAAAGGAAGGTGCCGAAATAATCGACCTTGGTCGAAAACTGCTCCGAAACTAGCAGTAGCTAGGTTTGTTTCAAAAGTCAGAGCAGCCATTAGAGATAATGCAAGTTGGAAAGCTCCTCCCAAATAATGCAAATCGCGAAATCTATTTTCTCCATAAACATGTGCTGCCATTGCAGAGAGATGGGGACTTCCAAGAGGGGCGGTTTTCCACTGGACTCCTCCACTATAGGAGGGACCAACTGTACCTATTTTGCCATTGCTCCAAGGTTGACAAGCTATCCATGCGAGTGTGTCATAGCCATCAGAACCATCTGGCAGTTGCGGATAAAAGAGACCTTCAGACTCATAACGTCCTCGACAGTCCCCAGATACAAAAGCATAGCCATTTTTTGCCCACCAATATGCTCTCTCTAGATGACGTTGACTGTTGCTTTCGTATGGGTTACGAGATAAAAGTGTTGGGAATTGACCAGAACCCTGGGGAAGAATAACATCCACTGAAAGCTTGGTCCCATCCCTAGCTGATACCTTTTGATCAATGAAGAATTGTATTCGTTTTTCTGGTGACACAACAATTTAGGAATTTATTTGTAATGAAAAAATGTAGCCTTTTGGAAAAAGAAAATCATATAGAAACGCTTTAAATCTTAACTGGTTCTATCTTAATCATCATTAATAATTTTTGCTACCCTAGGAGATCTAATTTAATAGACATAACACTTATATATTATGGTCCATGTTACCTTTAAGAAACAAAGAATCTATAATAGCCAAAGCAAAATATAAAAAAAGACTATCTCTAATAGTTTAAAGAAAATGTAGACGATAGATTAATCTGGAAGAAGAGAAGATGACAAAAAAATAAGTATTTAGAGTTCTTCGATCAATTGGATTTTTTCTTAACTTGTGTACTGCATTTATTGTGTGATAATTAAGGTAATTAAATACTTCTAAAACAAGCAGTAGAGAAAGAAATACATCAATTTAAAAATTCTTCAGTACCACAACATTAACATTATGACCTACAAAAAATATTTTAAGATTTTCCTGATACTCCTCTGCATTGGTAAATTGCACATAGCGGGAATTCTTTTTTTTGAATACGCAAGGAGCCTTTCTTCTGAGAAAGTAGATTTTGTTCGTGACATTCAGCCGATTTTCAAAAAGAAGTGTTTATCTTGTCATGGATTAAGTAAACAGATGGCTACTCTTAGTTTAGATTCTAAGGAATCAGCATCTTTAGGGGGACAGTCTGGTTCAGTGATTGAGCCTGGCAATGCAAAGAAGAGTTTGCTTTTTCAAAGAATAGTCGGTGGTGGTGATCAAGCTAGGATGCCTATGGGTGATGAACCACTCAATGAATCTGAGATCAAGTTAATTCAGACATGGATTGATCAAGGGGCAGTCTGGCCAGACTCTCTAATTAGTAAGAAGGCAAAAATTGACCAACATTGGGCTTACCTTGCTCCTTTGCGACCTCATCCTCCAAAGACTACTCACTCAGATTGGATTGTTAATCCAATTGATAATTTTGTTTTGTCCAGATTAGAAGCACAAGGTCTCTCCCCTTCTCCAGAAGCTGATCGTGTGACACTCTTACGACGACTCAGCTTAGACCTGATTGGTCTTCCACCAAGCATTGAAGAATTAGATGATTTTCTTGCAGATCGCAGTAAAGAAGCTTTTGAGCGACAGGTAGACCGCCTGTTGCAATCACCTCACTATGGGGAGCGTTGGGGTCGTCATTGGTTAGATGCTGCACGTTATGCTGATTCCGATGGTTTTGAAAAAGATAGCCCACGGGTGGTGTGGTTCTATCGTGACTGGGTGATTAAATCCTTAAACCAAGACATGCCCTATGATCAATTCATTACGGAACAATTGGCTGGTGATATGCTTCCTAATGCTACTCAGGACCAGCTAGTAGCTACTGGATTTTTGCGAAATTCCATGATGAACCGGGAAGGTGGTATTGATCCCGAACAGTTTCGAATGGAAGCAATGTTTGATCGAATGGAAGCTATAGGCAAAGGAATTTTAGGCATAACGATCCAGTGTGCTCAATGTCACAATCATAAATATGACCCCTTGACCCAAGAAGAGTATTATCAATTGTTTGCTTTTGTGAATAATGCGAATGAAGCTAAAGTTGCTGTTTATAATCCTAGTGAGAAAAAACAGCAAAGGGACTTAAGCCAAAAGATTCAAAAGATTGAATCCCATCTAAAACATAAGCATCCTAACTGGCAAGAAAAAATGAACCAATGGGAGCTTGGCTTAAACAAAAGTCTGCCCGATTGGGTTGTTATTCAACCAGAGGTCGAGGATTTTTCCACTGGAGGTTCAAAGTACTTACCTCTTAAAGATGGATCTTTTTTAGTGCAAGGTTCGATTAGTGGGGGGCGCCGAGCAGAAATGACAGAAAAGACGAATATGCGTAACATCAAAGCTTTTCGTCTAGAATTGTTAACCGATAATAATTTACCTTTAGGTGGCCCTGGACGAGCGAGTAATGGGACTGTTGCGCTAACAGAATTTGAAGTGGAGGTTGCCCCTGCTAATGATCCAGATTCACGCACTAAGGTTGTGATTGCAAATGCGACTGCAGACATTGTGCCTATTCCAATTGAACTCCCTCCACAAGACGACAAAACCAAAACTAGGATCATTGGCCCAGTCAGCTTTGCTATTGATGGAAAAGAAGAAACAGCTTGGGGTATTGACAATGGATCTGTAAAACGTTCCCAGCCACGTAAAGCTGTATTTACAGTTGATAAACCCATTGATTTACCTAATGGCGCTCTTCTGACGTTTTATCTTAGTCAGAAGCATGGTGGTCCGGGTAGCGACAAAAATATCGGTAATCGTAATCTTGGTCGTTTTAGGATTTCTATAACAACAACTGATAATGCAAAGGCAGATCCTTTACCAAAGGAAGTCCGCGAGATTTTATCTGTTCCCAAGAACAAACGAACGTCAGAGCAAATTCAATCTATTTTTAGTTACTGGCGCACCACTGTGCCTGAGTGGGACCATTTTAATGTGCAGATTGAAAAATTGTGGCGACAACATCCTGAAGGGAGAGCAACCCAATTGGTATTTCTCGAACGTGAGGACCCGAGACCTACCCATATATTGGCTCGTGGAGATTTTTTGAAGCCCGGGAGACAGGTATACCCTCAGGTACCAAAGTTTCTTCATTCCCTGCCGAAAGATGTATCACTTAATCGCCTTACATTCGCTAGATGGCTCGTTGATCGGAAATCTCCAACTACTGCACGGGCCCTGGTTAATCGTGTTTGGCAAAATTATTTTGGAACGGGATTAGTCAGGAGTAGTGAGGATTTAGGAAAACAAAGTGAAGCTCCTTCCCACCCTAAATTACTAGATTGGCTTGCAGTTGAGTTTATGGACCAAGCGTGGAGTTTAAAAAAACTGCACAGGATAATTGTTAATTCTGCAACTTATAAGCAATCATCAAGAGCTCCCTCTGAACAGTACCGTGAAGACCCTTATAATATTTTTCTAGCTAGGGGACCAAGAATCAGAGTAGATGCAGAGATCGTTCGTGATATTGCATTAGCTGCTAGCGGTCTTTTAAATCCTAAAATTGGAGGTCCCAGCGTTTACTCACCAGCTCCGAAGTTCCTTTTTGAGCGGCCTGCTAGTTTTAGTAAAAAGACTTGGAATGAGGCAAAGGGAAAAGATCGTTATCGCCGTGCTCTTTACACTTTCCGTTATCGTTCTGTTCCATATCCAATGCTTCAAAACTTTGATGCTCCTACTGGGGAATCTTCTTGTGTTCGACGCACTCGTTCTAATACTCCCTTGCAAGCTCTTACGACTCTTAATGAGCCAGTTTTTTTAGAAGCGGCTCGGGCGTTAGCATTAAGAACACTTAGGCATGGGGGTAAGACTCAAGAGAAACGTTTAAATTATGCTTTCCGACGCTGTGTTTCACGAGAACCAAGCCAAGCTGAAATTGTTAAGTTGCTCAATTTTTTTGATAGGCAGCAACGTCGCCTAGCAGAGGGTTGGGTCAGTCCTTGGGATATGGCTGGATACAATACCTCTGCATTACTGAAGCTACCTAAAGAAATTACTCCAGTGCAATTGGCAGCTTGGACAGCCGTTTCTCGTGTTTTATTAAATCTTGATGAAACGATCACTAAGGAATGAGGAAGAAACAATGACTAAGTTAAATCAGAAAAGCTCCTTGGAATTGAAACATCGCAATCGACGTTGGTTTCTAGGTCAATGTGGTGTTGGTTTGGGATCAGTAGCACTTAGTCAACTGTTAGGAGAGATTGGACATTCCACTGTTGATTCACTTCAAGTTGACCCTTTAAGTCCCAGAGCGCCTCACTACTTCCCTAAAGCAAAGAAGGTTATCTTCCTTTTTATGGCTGGAGCTCCTAGTCACTTGGAACTTTTTGACTATAAGCCTCAGTTAACCAAATTTGATGGAACTTTACCACCTGCAGAGTTACTAAAAGATTATCGAGCTGCCTTTATTAACCCGAATTCTACACTGCTAGGTCCTAGATTTAAATTTGCGCGCAAAGGTAAAAGTGGAGCTGAAATTTCTGAGATTCTGCCTCATTTATCCAAGGTTGTTGATGACATTTCAATTGTTAAATCAATGACTACTGATGCTTTCAATCACGCTCCAGGTCAAATCCTAATGAACACTGGCTCTCAACAATTTGGGAGGCCTAGTTTAGGGTCTTGGCTCACTTATGGTTTGGGTAGCGAATCTCAAGACCTGCCTGCCTTTGTTGTTTTTAGTTCAGGGAAAAAAGGTCCAAGTGGCGGTAATTCCTGTTGGGGTAGCGGCTTTTTACCTACTGTTCACCAAGGGGTTGTATTCCGAAATTCTGGTGAACCGGTTCTTTATCTATCTAATCCAAAGGGTGTCGACTCAAACTTACAGCGAGATTCTCTTGACACCGTCAGGGACCTAAACCGAATGCGCTTGGAGAAAATTGGAGATCCAGAAATTGCTACTCGAATCAATTCCTTTGAGATGGCCTTCCGAATGCAAACGAGTGTTCCTGAGCTTATGGATATTTCTCACGAGCCTCAGTCTATTTTAGATCTATATGGTGCTAAGCCTGGAAAACCCTCTTTTGCCAATAATTGTTTGTTGGCTAGACGTTTAGTGGAAAGAGGCGTCCGTTTTGTTCAACTTTTCCACGAATCTTGGGATCAACATGCTAGTTTAACGAAGGAGATTGGAAAAAATTGTAAGGATACGGATCAAGCTTCAGCTGCTTTGATTCAAGATTTGAAGCAAAGAGGATTATTGGATGAGACTTTAGTTATTTGGGGAGGTGAGTTTGGTCGAACACCGATGGTCCAAGGTTATGATACTGACGGACGTGATCATCATCCAAAAGCTTTTAGCATGTGGCTGGCTGGAGGAGGTATTCGATCTGGCTATACGTTAGGAGAAACTGATGACCTAGGTTTTAACATTGTTCGAGATAAGGTTCATGTTCATGATCTCCATGCGACGTTGCTCCATCTTCTAGGCTTCGACCACACTAAACTCACGTATCGTTTCCAAGGGAGAGATTTCCGTTTAACTGATGTCCATGGGAATGTAGTTAAGCAGTTATTAGCCTAGGTTTGCCTCAATGTTTTCTTTTATTCTGCTTTTTAAAAAGTTTCAAAAACCTAATTTTTTGTAGATTCTGGTAATTGACTTTAACGATTCTTGATAGAACAGTGAAGATAAATTCTTTTATGTTTTTTTCACTGTCTCGTTAAGCTCATAGCTAGTTTAATAGATTGATATCATTCTGTTGAATTTTTGAAAAAAAATGATTGAGAGGCAATAGAAAGAAGAAAGATTTAAATAAAAGGAGGAGTGAATGATTCCAAGTGCTTTAGTTGTGATCACGATAGTTATTTCATTAATAGGGTGTGCCCCAGTAGATCAGTCATTATTGGTGAAGCAATCACCCGCAGAGAAACAACCAGAACTTGCAATATATTGGGTGGATGTTGATGGGGGTGCTGCTACATTAATTGTAACTCCTGCTGGTGAATCGATACTTGTAGATGCTGGTGAGAATAAAGAAAGTCATGCTAAACGAATTCACAAGGTGGCTGCTGGAGTTGCTGGTCTAAAACAAATCGATTATTTTGTAGCTACCCATTGGCATGCTGACCATTACGGAGGTGTTTCCAAATTAAATCAGTTAATGCCTATCAAAAATTTTTATGATCACGGATTACCTAATGAAAATGACTTTAGTACAAAACCCGATTTGCAAAGAGAAAAAGAAAAAGGGCTTCTTGATATTTATAAAAAAGTTACGAAAGAGAGTTCTGTAGTCTTAAACCCTGGTGACACTCTCCCCCTTCAACAAGCTTCTGGTGGTCCCCCTATTAGCATAAAGTGTTTGGCTTCTGCTGGACGATTTTTACCTGAAACAGCAAAAGAAACTAAAGGATTATCTAACAGTTTCTGCAAAGAACAGAAGAGTCATCCCCAGGATTTAACAGATAATGCTATGAGCATAGTTTTACTTCTAACTTATGGTCAATTTTCTTTCTTGGACCCAGGAGACTTAACTTGGCAGATGGAATCTCAATTAGTTTGCCCTGAAAATAATATCAACCCCGTAGACCTTTTCCAAATTAGTCATCATGGGCTTGATTCTAGTAATAATCCAGTTTTGATTGAAAGTATTAAACCTAGGGTCGTAGTAATTAACAATGCACCAAAAAAGGGAGCAGAACCTAATACCATGAAGACTCTTCAAAAGATAAGTACTATTGAAACAATTTGGCAGATTCACCGAAATAGTCGAACTGGACCTGAACTAAATACCAAGCAGAAGTATATTGCTAACTCAGAGGGAGAGACTGGAGCATTTATAAAAGCCTCAGTTCATTCGGACGGAAAATTTTCAGTTCAGATTGGAGAATCAGGCAATCTTGAGCAATACTAGTTGTCAGATTAAGAAATCATACTTAGGTTTGTTTTAGGAAAATTTCCACTGATTTACTTTCGGAGGGTGGGCTAGAACAGCTTCCTCATTAACCTCAGTACCCCAACCAGGGCCGTCGGAAAGGTAAAGGTGTCCTTGATCAATATGGGGTTTTACTGTTACCAGATCATTGTACCAGGGGACTGTATCCACATCTATTTCCATGATTCTAAAATTAGCAACCACTGAGGAAAAATGGGCACTCATAAAAGTAGAAAGGTGACTGTAAAAGTTATGGGGAGCTACGTTTACCTCATAGATTTCAGCTAGAGAAGCAATTTTTAGAGATTCTGCTATCCCATTCCAAGGAACGTCAATAATGGCAATATCCATTGATTGATTTTCTAAATATGATTTGTAGTCTCTTCTTCCAAAAAGACATTCACCAGAGGCTAAAGGGATATTAGTTCCCTGCCTTATGTAATGAAGTGCTTCTGGATTCCGGCTATCTATTTCAACCCAGAGTAAGTTAAAAGGTTGCATTGTCCGTGCCATTTTGAGAAATCCTTCGGTTTTGAAATTAAAATTCAGGTCAACCAAAATGTCAATTTCAGGGCCTGTGCCTTCCCTAAATGCTTCCAGCTGCAAGCGAATAGCTTGAGTTATCGATTGTTCTGCATTTAGTGCAGGAAACTCTTCGACTAGTGAAAAACCAGGAATGTGGAGACGGGGCTTTCCATCAAATAAAAAGATATTAGTTTTTAAAGCAGTGTACCCTTTGGAGACTACTTCCTTTCCCATAGCACGAATATCAGAAAGATTTTTGATTGGTGGAATAGTCATTTCTTCCGGCCAAGCTACTCTGTAGGTGCCACAATGAGACCAGTAGAGTCGAATCTTTTCTCGTACGGGGCCTCCCAGCATTTCGTAAACTGGAATTCCGAGTGCTCGAGCTTTAATATCCAATAATGCATTTTCAACAGCACCAATTGCCTGCTGTACTAGACCTCCGCTAGCTTGGCGTCTGACAGCAAAAAGCTTCGCAATTATCCTTTCGTAAGCTCTCGGATCTTCCCCTAACAATATAGGCTTAAAATGTTGAATGACTGCAGAAACGCCCATTCCTCCAAAAGATTCATTGAATTCACTCCATCCTATAATTCCTTCATCAGTAGTAATCTTAAGAAAGTCAAAATTGCGACATCCAGCATCTGCATGTAAACATTTTAATCCAGTTATTTTCATGATTCCTTTATAGATTCTTCGTGTAAGGGAATAGGAGTAAACACTCAATAAACCATGGCTATATTACATAAGAATTTCGTTTATGATACGGGCAGGAAATTCATCAGTAAGGCGCTCATTACGTCCATCATGAGAAAAAATAAGTTCACGATGGTTTATTCCCAACTGGTGAAGAATGGTTGCATGCAGATCATGCACACTAACACGATTCTTAACCGATTTGTAACCAATTTCATCAGTGGATCCATAGATGGTTCCACCTTTTATACCAGCTCCTGCTAACCACACTGTAAAGCCAGTAGGACCGTGGTCTCGCCCAGCTTGTTTGGCTGTAGCTCCGTCTGCAATTTGTGAAAGAGGTAATCGTCCGAATTCACCCCCCCAAACTAACAGTGTTGAATCAAAAAGACCTCTTTGTTTGAGATCTCTAATTAATGCTGCAATAGGTTGATCAGTTCTTCCACAAGCACTATGGAGGTTTTTTTCCAGTGAAGTGTGATTATCCCAAATCTGTCCGTCCAGGTAAATTTGAACCATTCTTACACCACGTTCAACCAAACGGCGAGCCATCAAACATCGTCTACCGTAGGACGAGGTGACCTCATTGTTTAACCCATACATTTCACGGGTAACTTCACGTTCTTGTCTAATGTCGAGAGCATCACTAGCAGAGAGTTGCATTCGTGCTGCAAGTTCGTAGTTAAGAATACGAGCATCAAGCTGAGGATTTCCTGGTCGTTTATCTTGATGCTGTTTATCCATGCGAGCCAATAGACTGCGGGCTAACTGAACTACCTTGTCAGGATATTCTTCCTCTGGTTTTAAATTGAGTAGCGGTGAACCTTTTGAACGAATTCGTGTCCCTTGGAAAATAGGAGGAAGCCAACCAGACTGCCAATTTTGAATATGATTTACTGGTAGACCTTTAGGATCATCCAAGACAACGTAGGCAGGTAAATTTTGATTTTCAGTCCCTAGACCATACACAACCCAAGAACCAATTGCTGGTCGATTAGAGAATTGCCTTCCTCCCTGCATAAGAAAAATCGCTGGCTCGTGGTTAAAGTGAGTTGTATACATTGAACGAATTAGTGCAATGTCATCGACTTGCTTAGACAAATAAGGAAGCGCTTCTGATATTGGTATGCCTGATTGTCCATGTTGAGTAAACTTGAATGGCGAAGGCATAAAGCTTCCGGCTTGGTTAATGAATTCGATGTCATTAGCAAGATCTCTTCCAGGAGGTTGACCTGCATACTTTTTTAGTGCTGGTTTAGGATCAAACAAATCAATTTGGCTAGGTCCACCATTCATAAAAAAGTGGATTATAGAGCGCGCTTTCGGCTCAAAGTGAGAATCACGCTTTTTAAGATCAGAGGGTTGGAAGCTTTTTGATGAGCCTAGTGCCAATTTTCCAGGAAAAAAATCTTGGCCTAAAAGATAGGCTAACCCTGCGCCGTATAAACCATCTCCAATACGAGAAAAAAAACTACGTCGGTTAAAGTCCTTTATTTTGAGTTGTCTGATTGTTTTTTTATGAGTCTCCATCTATAACCTCGTTCAATCGATATGTAGGAATTCTGCAGAATTTAACATTGTGTGGCAGAAGGTTGCTAATGATAACCAAGTAGATTTCATCTTTGAAGGTTCCAGGGTAAACTTATTTTTTACACTCTGCTTCCATTCTTCAGTCATTTTAATTACCGTATCAACAGCATTTATTTTTTCCTTTTCTGTTGGCCATCGACCTAATGTAGTTATGTAAACTCGTTCAACCATTTTTTCGGGATTTGTACCAACTTCATCAATGATCCTTCCAGCCATATAACGAGAATGAGAACGAATTTCTTTACTATTCATTAGCTGCAGTGCCTGAGAGGAAACAGTTGAATGAGTTCTTTGTAGACAATTAGGTCTGAGTTGTGGAGCGTCAAAGGCCTCTAGTATAGTGACTGGCTGGGATCTCCGTTGTAGAAGATAGATACTTCTTCGTTGGCCAGTTGGTAAATTTTTGGCTACGATTTCTCCATTGGGGTGGATTTCTATATCGTCAGGAGGTCCATAGGGTTTTCTATTAAGGCGCCCAGAAACTGCCAGAATAGAGTCGCGAATCGCGTCGGCATCTAATCGTCGCAGTGGAAAACGGGATAGCAGAATATTTTCTGGATCTTGGCTATGGATTGTTTCAATGTAATGTGATCTTTGACGGTAAGCTGTTGAATTTAAAATTATCCGATGCAGCAACTTCAGGCTCCACCCTTTAGTTGAAAATTCGTATGAAAGCCAGTCTAGTAGGTTAGGATGACTTGGGGGTGAACCGGTAAGACCAAAATTTCCTGAACTTTCGACAATTCCCCGGTTGAAGTAGTGTTGCCAGATTCGGTTTACTATTACTCTCGACGTTAGTGGATGGTTTGGTTGAACTAACCATTTTGCTAGGGCCAGTCGACGACCGGTTGTTCCGTTTTTCTCAAAAGGTTTTAGGACTCGATATGGTTTGATCTCAGGGCTCAGTGCGGAGGGAACGCCAGGTTCTACAGGAGAACCTGGCGTGTAGTGTTCTCCACGAAAAAGAATATGGACTGGGGTTGGTTTTCCATGCATATCGAACAAAGCTCTAATTCGAGGGCTTGCAATTAACTTTTTCTTTGCCTGTTTGAATTTAGTGTCGATTTCAGAAACTTTTTTTTCATAATCTCCAGATTTTTCAGAAATTTCTTTAGAAATCCCTGATCCGAGAAATTCTTTAATTTTAATAGGGAAAATATCGAGTCCTTTCCCGAAGTGTTTTATTAAGTATTTTTGTGTTTGGCTTTGTTTTTTTGTAGGGGTATTTAAGGCCATTCGAAGATCCGTTTGGATTTCAGCGGGGACTTTAGACCACCTTTTAGGAAGGATCTCTTTTATGAATGGGGTTGCCAGAGTTTTCAAATTATCCTCAAGCATTTTGATTTCTTGATTAATGTGGGCATTAAAACGCTTGATTTGGTCAATTTCTTCTTGGGGCAGTCCAGAAATTAAACGAGTGTTACTATCATTCCAGTCATTATCAGGACCAACACCTCTTTTGTTAGGAGAAAGCCAGTCATAGGGATCATAGGAGCTGCGTAGAATAGCACTAAACCGATAATAATCTCTTTGTGGGATTGGATCGTATTTATGGTCATGACATCGGGCACAACCCATAGTCAACCCCATAATAGTTGAAGTAAGAATTTCCAATTGATCTGCAACTACAGTTAGTCTTTCAGGAACAAATGCCTGGGAAGTACTGTAAGTTCCATCAGGAGCCATTCTCATAAATCCTGTTGCAATGAGAGCGTCTAACACCTTTGGTTTTATAGTAGACCCATCTTTTTTATAATCAAATAGTTCGTCCCCTGCTATTTGTTCAGTTAAAAATTGGTCATAGGGTTTGTCGTTCTGAAACGCTCGAATCACCCAATCCCTGTACCTCCATGCATGAGGGCGTATTGCATCAAAATCTACTTGACCTTCCGAATCAGCATAACCGGCTGCATCTAGCCAGCGACGTCCCCAGTGTTCACCATAATGTGGAGATTCCAACAAACGGTTAACTAAATTTTCATATGCCCGAGGATTTTTATCAGTTAGGTAGGCCTCAACTTCATCTGAGGTAGGAGGCAATCCAGTAATATCAAAGTAAGCGCGCCTCATTAAAATTTGAGGATCAGCTTCAGGAGAAAAGGTTAGTCCTTTTTCTTTTAGTTTTTTTAAAAGAAAGGCATCAATCGGAGTCCTAATTTTCTTTTGTTCATGAATTATTGGAATTGATGGTTTTTTAGGAGGTTGGAAAGACCAATGTTTTCGATCTTCTTTGGTGACAAGGGGATCATTTGCTGAATCTACCGACAAAGGTATTTCTTTGTCAAATGGTGCTCCGCTGGAAATCCAGCTACTTAATTGTTCCAGTTCTGCAGATGTAATTGGGCGATAGGATAACCTTGCTTGATGTTCTTGGGGAGGCATTTCCTCATTCATAATTCGTTTAATAAGAAGACTTTCTTCTGGTTTTCCAGGAACAATTGCTGGGCCGGAGACACCTCCTCGAAGAAGAGATTCCCTAGTGCGAATGTCAAGACCACCCTTTTGGTGTCGTCTCCCATGGCAAAGTAAACACTTGAGGTTTAGTATCCCAACCATTATTTGGCGGGGATTCACTTTTGAATTCTTCAGTATCTTTCGATCTTCCCCTTTAGAAAGAGCTCCGTCCTCGATCCAGTTGTGAATCAATTCAATCTTTTTTGATGACAGTTTTTTTTCACCCAGAGGCATAGCTCCAGATGTAGTTTTTTGTAAAATCAGGCTATCCTGTGGGGATTGGGGAACAATTGCTGGTCCAGAATTTCCTCCTACAAGTAGAGAATTTCGTGTTGTCAGATCAAGTCCACCCTGCTGAATATTTTTGCCATGACATTTGATGCAGTTCTCAATCAAAATTGGTGCAACATCGGTTTCAAATCGAGGGATAAGGGGATCCTGAGCATGAAGGGTCCAGGAGAACCCAAACGATAGAATGAAAAAGGTACAGATATTTTTTACTTTTTGTAGTGTTGTTTGCTTTTGCAAAATGTTTGTGTGTTCAAAAAGAGCTATGTTTAGTATGAAAATCAATGATAATTTTATTAAAGTTCTACCCTTTAGGTCAAATCTACCTTTAGGTATAAGAGTATCAAAAATATTAGAAAGGACTATGTTCGATGAAATTTGAACTTATTGGCGAAGGATTCATCTGTCAAGGAAAGCCCGGGGGTAAAAGAGCTGCTGCAGGAGGTTCTAGAGCGGTTGCCTTGTCGAATGGAGAACTGTTGTGCAGTTTTGGACGCAATTCAGGTTTGGGGGTTAATGATTTTGCGATGGGGATAGCCCGTTCAAAAGATGGTGGGCTTACCTGGGAAGAACAAGGCCCTATTTGGCCCCACTTAGAGGATACTTATTCCATTATAGGATCGATTAGTCATTCTCCTGCAGACAAACTATTTCTTTATGGAATCTCCATTCCAATTGACCAAGAAGGAGAACTATTTTGGTCAAATGAAAGTCAGGGCATAAAAGAGAATAAGTTATTTTGGGCAACTTCAACCGATCAAGGAAGAAGATGGAGTGAGCCTCAACTTCTTTCACTTCCGATTAAAGGCTCTGCTGAAGCTCCTGGAGCATTATGTGTGAGTCGACAGGGTCATTGGCTTGCTTGTTTTGCACCCTATAACACCTTTGATCCTAAGGTGATTGTGGATAGACAGCAGATTGTTGCAATTATAAGTGAAGATGAGGGAAAGACTTGGGAACATACAGCAATGTTGCGGTTTCCTGAAGAACATTCTGGTGGGGCAGAAGCTTGGATAATTGAGCTTGATGATGGAAGAGTTTTGGGAACCTGTTGGCATGTAGACCATCAAGAAAAACAGGAGTATCCCAATGCTTTTTCCATTTCCCATGATGGTGGAAAATCGTGGGGACCAACACATTCAACGGGAATTATGGGACAGTCAACAGCTTTGGCGGCTTTACCAGGTGGTCGTGCTTTATTTATTTACAATCAAAGAAAGCATGGGGAAGTAGGGATTTGGTTGGCAGTTGTTAACCCGACAGATTCAAATTTTGGAGTTGAGTCAAATGAAATTGTTTGGAAGGCTCAAACAGCAACACAGAGTAGTTCTTCAGGGGGACATTCTGAGTGGACAGATTTTGCTTTTGGAGAACCTTCGGTAACACTTCTTCAAGATGGAACTTTACTTGTAACATTTTGGTGTGCCCAGCCATCGGGTAAGGGAGTGCAGTATGTCAAACTAGCGATGAAAAATTAAATGGCAAATCATTATCTATAAGTCATTTCTTTAGGTGATTTTTCTTTCGAAGTTTGGCAAGCGAAATACCAGTCTGAGTGAAATAAGAGCAGAAATAATGGCAACAGCAAAGCTAGCTTTAAAGCCAAAGCCGTCTGTCAAGGCTCCGTGAGTAGCGGGTCCAATACTAGCTGATAAGGGGCCTAGAGAGAGTACAGACATGTTCCTTGCTCCTTCTGTTGCTGGAGAAATACTAACCACGTAATTGGGTAGATAAGCACCTCCTAATTCTCCTGCCCCCAGTAACCCAAAAGAAAGAAGGTAGCCATAGCCAGGGACTAACCAGGCCCAGGCTAGTCCTGCCACAGTTAATAAAACCGCGGTAATTACGGGAGCTCTGATTCCCCATTTAACAGCAATTGATCCCAGTAAGAATCCAGCTACACATTTAAACCCAAAGCGAAGTGCCATGATTAAACCAGAAAATTCTTGGGGGACTCTTCCCATAGCCACCTTAGTATAAAGTGAAAGATTGGGCATACATGACATAGAAAAGTACCAAAGAACATAGGCAATCCATGCTAAAGATAAAGCTCGATTGGAGAAAAATGATTTAATACTTTTCCAAAGATAAGGCAACAGAGGGAAATTCTCTTTTTTTTTCTTAACCGGAATTATTTGATACCGGCTACTCAAGAAAGCAACAGCGACAATACAGGGTATACCAATGGCATATAGACAAGCAAAATCTAGAGGATACTGGAGAAAAGAGAATTTTTCACTCAGTATAAATTGCGCTCCTAGTGAGCCCACTACTGCAGACAAGGGCGTAAATCCAAAAGAAATTCTAAGTATTCTGGCTCGACCCTGGGTTGTGGTTCCACGACGCAAAATTTGATATTTAAAGGCGTGAGCCACTGAATTACAAATCCCTTGAACAAGCCCTTGAAACAGAAGAGCACCAATTCGAATTGTATTTGAAACTGGAAAAATCAAGGTTGTAAAAACTAGAGCTAGAATTGAAGAGTTGATGCCGTAAGCCCAGACAATGACGGATCGTTCCCGGTGGTAAGGGATTAACCAGGAAAATATCAAAGGACCAAGACCACCTAAAAGAACTAGAGATGTTGGCAAACTGGCAATCATATGATTTGCCCCTAGCTTATCAATTAAAGCAGCTTGAACAATCCCAATATAGGTGACTGGAGCAGCAAGGTAGATCAATATATATGAAAGAAAAAATATTATTCCATTGTTGCGTTCCATAGCAGGAGTAAGTTCACTGAGCTCATCTTGTTCGGAAAGAATTTCTGACCTTTCTCGAGGATTTTGAGAGAATGTGGAGGAAGGTCTAGACTGGTCATCTTGTGGGCTCAAACAAAATACCTCTTAGTGGCTTTTCTATAATGAATGTTACTTTTGATTTCTGATTTAAGGCTGGGGTAAAACAAATCCTCCATCAACTCGTAAACAGCTTCCGGTCATGTAAGAAGAGTCTTCCTCTGAGACCATAAACAGAATAGCTTTAGCCATTTCCTCAGATGTTCCTAAACGACCCATTAGTAGTTTTTCCCCATGTTCTCTGATCTGTTCATCTGAAGAATAAGCTCGCTCTCCGGGAGTGTCAATCCAGCCAGGCTCAAGAACATTAACTCTAATCTTGTGTTGGGCCAGTTCACTGGCCCAAGTGGCTGCCATGTGATTGATTGCAGCCTTAGCACCATTATAGGCAGTGGATAAAGGGAAAGGTCGAGAGGCGTGTACCGAACTGACGATTGCAATATTGCCTCCTCCCTGCTTAACCATTTGTCGAGCTGCTAGTTGACAACAATGAAAAACACCCCATAAACTGACTCCCCAGGTTTTTTCTACATCTTCAACTTCTAATTCAAGAAAAGGTTTGCGAACACTAAAGGCAGCATTAGCAACCATAATGTCTAGGCGTCCTAATCTTTCTAAGGTTTCCTGAATCATTGTTTCATTCTGACTTCGGTTAGCTACACTACCCTGAAATAAAAAAGCTTTTCTACCAAGTTGTTTAATTTCCTTTACAACTTCCTCACCTTCATCTGGATGGTTTAGTGCGTTAACAGCAATGTCAGCACCATTTCGTGCTAATTCAATAGCTGTAGCACGTCCAATTCCACGGGATGATCCAGTAACAATTGCAACCTTGTTTTTAAGTTTCATTAGCAGTTAACCTCGAAAATTTTTGTATTTTCTAATACGTTTTCAGATCATTGAATCATGCTAAATATTTTAATGTTGGTATACAAATTTTATACGAAATAACATCATAAAACCTAATCAATCAGGTTTTAAAGTGGAAACTAAATTTTTCAGGGGCTAGCCACAGAAGTCTCAGGACTTCGAGATTCCTTAAGAGCCAAGTAAGTAGCACTAAGAAATATTGTGGAACCTCCAATCCAGACCCATCGGTCAGGTACTTCTCCAAAAAGCAGAAAACCCATTAGAGCCCCCCAAACTAACTGAAGAAAATCCAGTGGGAGTACAGCGGATGCCTCAGCTAATTTAAATGATTGTGCTAAGCTAATTTGCCCAACTGTTCCAAAAGTTGACATTAGTAGTAACCAGATTAGTTGAGATAAATCTGGCCATTGCCAAACAGGTAATGCTGCTAAGAATGTAAAAGGTGTAGTAAATATCACCATGTAAGTTGCAATAGTCAGACTAGAATCATTTTTAGATAATTTCTTAATCACTAAAAGAACAACTGCCCATGACATTGCAGAAAGTAATATTAATAGAGGACCAAGATGGATTGATTCACTGCTAGGGCGCAGTATGACAAAAGCTCCAGTTACTCCAACTGCAATAGTAAACAATCGCTCAAACCTAGGAGGTTCTTTCAAGAAAAAAATAGCTAGCAAAGAAGCAAATAATGGGGAAGTAAAGGTTAAAGCTGCGATGGAAGCAATGGGGGTTATAAATACTGCATAAAAGTAAGCAAGCATAGCTAAAACATTAAACACACCCCTGATAAGATGAAGTTTCAAGTAAGGAGTTTTTAGAAACTCTAAGCCTTTTCTTGACTGCCAACCCATCAATAATAGAAGTCCAAACAGATTGCGAAAGAAAGCCAATTGAAATGGGTGGAGATTACCTGGAATCATCCGAATACAAACTAGCATGCCGGAAACTAATAGAGTAAAAGCAATCATTAGAAAGATACCAGCGATATTTGATGATTGATTAGAAGTGGTTATGGTAGGCAGACGCAGAAGTACAGTCCTATCTATAAAAGAAAATTGAAATATTAACTAATGGAACAGTGGCTTTATCTCATGAATGTTAAGATTCTAAAAACCAAATTATCTTGGACTATTGAATCTCTTCCAGATCAACAAAAGTATTAATTGGTTGAGTGGGCTCCAGACAGAGAAATACTAGGCGAAATTTTCTCAATAAATCATCCTGATAAATGGGGCCTTATGTTAGTGCTGGTGAATACGTTCACGCAACTCTTTTTTTAGAAATACGAGTTAACGGTTACGATGAGCTGGTAGGGTTAAAACAATCATAAAGGCGTTATTTATCATTTTCTATTTTTCTTAAATAACTTTGTACTGATTGCACTATTGGGAAGGATAAAGAGATAGTTCTAGATTACAGGCACTGAGTTTTTCGAGTGGATTCTTAAAAGGATAGAGTTAAAGAATTCAGAAACCTGAAAGCCTCCTCCCCAAACAGGAACTCCCAAATGTTTTTCCAAATCCGAACATGTCCAATTGTCCAAAAAGAGATTTTGGGAACCAGTCATGCTTTCAGAGGGTACTACCAAGAAATCTCCGTAAAGTTGTTTTTTGCTAGTTGTAAAGATGTCCTGGCCAGTGAGTAATCCAGCAACATTCATTCCTTTTCCAAAATAATGGTTGTCTACAGCAATACATCGGAGGTCTATTTTTAAGGTTCTATTCATCTTGCTGATGTACTTCTTCAAAATTGGAAAAAAAATCCTCCCTGTGACAATTGTTCCTTGAATCGGCATTATAGGTTCTTCCCATGGTTTAACTAACTCTTTCTGGAAGTTATCAATGAAGTTTCGAACCATTCCCACCCCATTTTCAACAAGAGGAAAATTTCCATAGTGGGAGCGAGAGGGAATTTTCTCTCCTGCCAGAATATAGAATTCGTCCCCCAAAAAACAGAATGGAGTTCCATGGGATTGCTTAATTTCTCTTTGTATTTTGGAAACATGATGAATAGTTTTTTGCGCATATTTTGCATCAACAGACTTAAGCTTAGGTAACCCTTGTCTATGATCCGTAAGACCAACTGGAATGATGGAGAGAGTCATGACTTTGGGATAAAACTGAAGGAGTTGCTGAATACTTTTTTCTAGGTTTAAACCGTCATTTATTTCTGGAATTAATACAATTTGTGTATGTAATTTGATTCCATTTTTTATAAGGCGATCCATGTTTTTCAATAAATTATCTGGCTTAGTATTTTGAAGTAAATATTTTCGAAGTTTTGGATCTGTTGCGTGAACAGAAACATAGAGAGGAGAAAGCCTTTGTTCAAAAATCCGTTGAAAATCTTTTTCAGATAAATTGGTTAGTGTTAAATAATGTCCAAACAAGAATGAGAGTCGGAAGTCTTCATCTTTTATTCTCAAGGTACGGCGAACTTGTTTTCCCCGGGGTAGTTGATGGACAAAACAAAATATACAATTGTTATCACAAATTCTCGTTTGTATAGATCCCAATTCCAGGCCCAAATCTTCTTCCTCTTCTTTTTCAATTTCAACATTCCAAAGTTCTCCTGAGCTTTTTAGCAATTTAATAGTTAGTCTATTTGGGAATAAAGAAATTTTATATTGAAAATCTAAAGCATCTTCGATTTCCTGGTCATTGACTGTCAGTACCCGATCACCAATTTTCATTCCTACTTCTTCAGCAATTGATCCAGGAACAATTTTTTCAATAGAAGTTTCTAAAAAGGAGGATTTTTGGGACATAATTGATGCTCGAGGTTTAAAATCTACTATTTAGGGTTAGTTGAACTTCTGGGCAGTATTTTTCTAACTCGATAAATGTAGTGCATACCAGAAATAATTGTGATGGCTCCGGTTAAAATATAGAGGAGCAACAACCATTGGGTTGTGTAGCTTTTATAATTAAGAAAAAGAACAAACGTTACAGTAACAAGTTGGATTAGAGTACTAGCTTTACCATAAAACGAAGGGGGAAAATTTCGGTGTCCTGTACTGAGCATGATAATTAAGGCACTTGTAACCAAAAATATGTCTCTACTAATTACTGTAATGGTTAGCCATAGTGGAAGTATATTTGATAAACCTAGATCTTTGACTGAAAGAATTACAAAGGAAGAAGTCAATAATAATTTATCGGCAATAGGGTCAAGCAAAGCACCTAGAGTTGTCTTTTGATGTAGCAATCGAGCTATTAGACCATCTAGACCATCAGTAATTCCAGCTAAGAGAAAAATTAAAAATGCCCAACCAAGTTGATTATAGACAACAAGAATTACGAAAGCTGGAATGAAAGCCATTCGCAAAATGGTAAGCTGATTTGCTGGAGTTAGTAACTGGGAAACCATTAAGATTTGTTTGAGTTCTTAGTACTTTTAATTCTGGTATTTAGTTTTTTTATAGTTTTGCCTGATTCTTTTTTTACACTTGTAATGTAGCTTTTGACTAGTGGGTCTTCGATTAATTTCAAACCTTTTCAATCATAAACTTAAAATAGTCTGAAAAAGTAATAGTATGGTGGGCGCTACAGGATTTGAACCTGTGACTTCCACCGTGTGAAGATGGCACTCTACCACTGAGTTAAGCGCCCCAGACAGGACGAGCATTCTATTAAACTGATTATAAGCATGTGTCTCCCTCTTTTGACAAGTCGAAAACATTCAGACCCCATTAAAAATGAAGTTGGATGACTTCAGCTCATAATCCAAAAAACCTCTTACTTACCACATCATAATTAATTAGAGGGTCTACTAAGAATGAATAATGTTACTGATATACATAACGTAAATAGTAGAACTTTTAGATAAAGTGAGTCAGTAACAAAAATTATGGAATAACTTATGAGAAGGGACATCAATGTTATGGAATAGCACTTTGCTTTTGGACGAATAATCCTGCCATTTTCCCAGTCGTTAAGAATCGGCCCAAAAGTTTTGTGAGTGATAAGCCAGTGATGGATTCTAGGTGAGCTTTTTGAAAAACAAAATCCTGAAATCAAAATTAGTGGTGTTGTTGGAATCAAAGGGACTAAAACCCCAATCAATCCTATGACTAGTGTGGTTGTTCCAATCAGCAAGTAGAATATTCTCAAGACTTTGGTTTTTTTCTGACTTTTTCATAAAAAGTCAGCGGGGTTACTGTCTATTAAATACAGGTTCAAAATGAATGATCTTTTAGTTATTAAGGGATTCTAGACATAAAGTTATTTTAGGGAAAAAAATTAATCGCGTTTTCCTATTAAAGCTTTAAAACGTTTCAGTTGAGGTCCAACATTTCCAATCCAGATGGTAACAATACAGCCAATTAATGTGTGCCAAGTATAATCGATATTAGTCCATGTAAGGACTAGTACCATGACAAGGAGACCGATTATAAATCCAATCGAAGCATCTTTTTGTCTTGGTCGTCGAAAAAATAATCCTAAAAAAAATATTCCTAATAACCCTCCATAGGTAACGGAAGCAATGTTAAGACCGACTTCGATGATTGGAGTTTGGGTTTTAGTAAATAAAAGTGCTCCTCCAATAAGAAATAAACCCCAGAATAAGGTGAGTATCTTTGACCAGCGCATCGGATTATTAAAACTAGAAGGTTTTGCCTTGTTAAAAAATTGGATAAGGTCGATATAACTTGATGACGCTAGAGAATTAATAGCTGAAGAAAGAGTTCCCATCGCTGAAGCTAGTACTCCAGCAATAACTAAGCCGGCCAGTCCAATCGGTAAATGTTCAACAATAAATTTTGGAAAAATTTCATCTGAACTACTAAGACCAAGTTCTTGAAAGGATGCTCCCCTATAAAAAGTAAACAAACATAAACCCAAGATTAAAAAAAATGTAAATTGTAAAACGATTACGATTGCGTCTAACAATAGTGCTTTTTGACTGTCTCTAACAGTACGACAAGCTAAAAGTCGTTGAACTAGCAAGTGGTCAGTTCCATGCGATGCCATCGTGAGAAAAGTTCCTCCCAATATGCTTCCAACAAAAGTATACGGTGAACTTAGCCAGTCTATAAATGGGGTCATATTTGGGGTATTGATTATTGAGAACTTGTTATTTTCGGGTCGTGTGCTGAAGACTAATACATCGTTCCAACCACCAGGTAGGTGATTTAAGATTATAGCCATAGCCACAAATGCTCCACCTAGATAAACAAACATCTGAACAACATCCATAAATACGACAGCTTTAAGCCCACCAACGTAGGTATAAATTAAGGTGAATGTTGCAATCAAAAGGATACTTACAGAATAATCTAGACCGGTTATTAGGCTGAGGGGGATTGAGGATGCAAAGAGGCGAACTCCAGAGGAGAGTATGCGGGTAATGATGAAAACAGAAGAAGTGAATTGCCGAAGAGCTAATCCAAAGCGTTTACCTATAAAATGATATGCTGTTTCTAATTTCCCCTCGTAATAAGCCGGAATAAATAATGTGCTAACAAGGCACCGGCCAATAAAATAACCAAAGGCCAATTGTAGGAAATTCATATTACCTTGGTAAGCAAGTCCTGGAACACTTATGAACGTTAAAGTGCTAGTTTCGCTCGCCACAACCGAGAAACCAACAGCCCACCAGGGAAGTGTTTTACTTCCTAGAAAATAATCATTTATTGATTTCTGCGTTCCAGCAATTCGGATTCCGAGATAAGTAACACCGGCCAAATAAGCGCATATGATTGAATAGTCAATCCAGTGGAATCCCATAATTTAGCCTAAAGAAAAGGATCTAGTTTTACAGGATATTACAAGCAACAGGCCTCAAATTGTTGTATATCAATGAGCCCAGTTTTTAAAAATAACTTCAGCAGAATCTATTGTATTTTGAATGTCCATACTGGTGTGAGCTGTAGACAGAAAGCCAGATTCATATTGGCTAGGAGCCAAATAAATACCACGATTTAGCATTTGCCAAAAAAATTCTGAGAAACGACTGAGATCAGATTGTTTGGCTGAATCCCAGTTAAAAACAGGTAATCCCATGCCTTGATCAGACAAATCAGGGCTTTTGTTTAAATCACGAGGAGTAAAAAACAAGGTAAACATACTTCCAATATGGTTTATGAAAACAGGGATGTTGGTTTCATTAGCTATCTTGATAAAACCTTTTTCAAGCTGACTTGTTAGGTTTTCAAGTTTTTCATAGGTCCCAGTCCGTTTCAGAATTTTTAGGGTAGCGATACCGGCAGTTACAGCCAGTGGATTTCCCGAAAGAGTACCTGCTTGATAGACGGGACCATTAGGCGCGAGCTGATCCATGATCTTATGTCGACCACCATAAGCTCCAACTGGAAGACCGCCTCCGATGATTTTTCCTAAGACAGTTAAATCTGGGGTAATTCCAAAGCGTGACTGTGCTCCTCCATAAGCAATTCGAAATCCTGTCATAACCTCATCGAAAATGAGTAGACTCTCATTTTCCTCTGTTAACTTTCGCAATCCTTTAAGGAATCCTGGCTTAGGGGGAACACAACCCATGTTTCCCACCACTGGTTCAACAATTACAGCTGCAATTTTCCCCTGATGTTGTGAAAAAAGTTGTTCGACTTGGGAAAGCTGATTGAAGGAGGAGGTCAAAGTTAACTGAGCCAGTTCAGAGGGTACTCCAGGACTGTCTGGCAATCCTAGCGTGGCAACTCCTGAACCTGCTTTTACTAGAAAACTATCTCCATGACCATGGTAACAACCCTCAAACTTAAGAATCATAGGACGCTTGGTAAATGCTCGGGCCAATCGTAAAGCTGACATACTTGCTTCGGTTCCAGAACTCGTGAGTCGTACTTTTTCCACTGAAGGTAGGGCCTCACATATCAGCTCAGCAAGGTCAATTTCCTTTTTTGTTGAGGCACCATAACTAGTTCCATTTTTTAAAGTTTCCTGCAATGAATCTATAACCTCTGGATGGCAATGACCTAGAATAAGTGGCCCCCAGGAACCTACGTAGTCAATGTATTCATGTCCATCGACATCATAAATCCGAGAGCCCTGTGCTCTCTCAATAAATAAAGGATTACCATCCACTGCTTTGAAAGCTCTGGCTGGAGAATTAACCCCTCCCGGGATACATTTTTTAGCTCTTTGATAAAGCTGTTCTGACTTCTGAAACAAGGTTCCTCCTTGGATTAAATACAGAGGTTTATCATGACGGTCGGTCCGAAAGAATCATCTTAAGTATTGTGCTGCTATTTTTGCAAAATAAGTAATGATCCAATCTGCTCCTGCTCGTTTGATGCACGTCAACGATTCTATAATAGTGTTTTTTTGGTCCAACCAGCCATTCTTGTGAGCTGCTGTAAGAGAAGCGTACTCACCGCTCACCTGGTACGCTGCTACGGGTACACTAAATTCTGATTTGACTCGAAAAATTATATCCAGATACGGCATAGCAGGTTTAACCATTATGATA
This sequence comes from Terriglobia bacterium, assembly GCA_022452285.1. GTDB lineage: Bacteria > Acidobacteriota > Terriglobia > Versatilivoradales > Versatilivoraceae > JAKUNG01. The sequence goes on from JAKUNG010000017.1 coordinate 31,616, forward strand.
TCAGCTCCTTCTTCAATATCGAGGGCCACTTCACGAATTGCTTCTCTCTGGTTTCCAGGATCCATCTGATAGGATTTTCGGTCTCCAGCTTTTGGAGCAGAGGAAGCTGCTTCTCGAAATGGTCCGTAAAAAGCAGAGGCATATTTAGCTGCATAAGACAAAATTGGGGTTTGTTCAAATCCACTTGAATCTAAAATTTCTCTGATAGCCGCAACACGCCCGTCCATCATATCTGAAGGTGCAATCAAGTCGGCTCCTGCCCTAGCATGGACCAAGGCAGTCTTTGCAAGTAAATCCAAAGTTGCATCATTGTCCACATCACCATTGTGGAGAACGCCACAATGTCCATGATCTGTATAACCACAAAGACAAACATCAGTAATTACTAATAGATGGGGTTCAGCCAGCTTAATAGCTCGCACAGCTGAGGGGACAATGCCATTTTCATCATAGGCACTAGCACCCATTTTGTCCTTAGAGGTGGGTATTCCAAAAAGCAGAACGGCAGGGATCCCAAGAGAGCTTACCTGATGACATTCTTCCACTATTTGATCTATTGAAAGGTTGAAATTTCCAGGCATGGAAGTAATTTCTCTTTTTACTGTTTTACCTGGGCAGACAAAGAGTGGATAAATGAGGTTCGTTAAGGATAATCGAGTCTCACATACCATGGAACGAATTGTTTTATTTGCTCGTAGGCGGCGAGGTCGGTAGTAAGGTTTCTGCAAAATGTCCCCTTCTTAAAATTAAAGTATCAAAATTGTAGCACAGGAAATGTTCTTCTATACCTTGGTCTTAAGTTTATGTATAACACGTTTGATGATAGTTTGACCTGCAATTGTTTTATATATATCAAGATCTAATTAACCTAGGATCATTTTATTTTAGTTGCTTGAAAGATAATATCTTTTCGAAGATCGTCTTTAATAGTTTTAACCAATTTGTCTTAATTTTAGGTTGTTTGAGTCTATAAACACTATAATAATGTTTTGTCATCTTGGATATTGATGAGGATAAAAGATAAAACACTAAATAATCAATGGAAATGACTAAGTGGATTTTAAGTGAAGTAAAGAAAACTGATAGAGTGATCGGTAATCAAAATATTCGGTGATACTGATGCCCCATTGATAGATGTGAGGCCTTTGTTTTTTCTAACTATGAAGGTAATACATACAAAGTAAGTGGTTTCTCCTAAATTAAAGGGAGAGTTCCTTATTGGAGAAAAATGAGAAAGATTTCCTGTCTTTTAATTTTGTTTTTGGGGCTTTTGATAATAGTGGCTCCGTTTGGTTCTAATAGTCAAAACCAAGGTTTATTGACTATGGGAATAAAATTTATCGATGTAGCTCAAAAAGCAGGGTTAAACTTTCAACACTTCAGTGGGAGTTCGGAAAAGACCTATATCTTGGAAGGTATGAGTGGAGGAGTTGCTTGGATTGACTACGATAGAGATGGTTGGTTAGACCTTTACCTAGTTAATGGAGGGCTTTGGGATGAGTTGTTAAAAGGGGAAAGAAGTATTTCTAACGCCCTATATCGCAATAACGGAGATGGAACATTCACTGATGTGACCAAAAAAGCAGGAGTAGAAAATCGTTTCTGGGGGATGGGTGTTGCTGCATCTGATTATGACAATGATGGGTGGACCGATCTTTATGTTTGTAACTACGGTCCAAACACACTTTATCGTAATAACGGAGATGGAACATTCACTGATGTGACAAATAAAGCAAAGGTTGGAGATAAACGCTGGGCAGTTAGTGCTGCTTTTGGAGATTATGATTCGGATGGGCACTTGGATCTTTACGTTACGAATACTGTCAAATTTGATCATAATCAGCCACCGCCTATGAACTGTCATTATCGAGGTATCATAGTTCAGTGTGGTCCTCTTGGTTTAGTGGCGGATGCAGACATTCTTTATCATAATAATGGTGACGGAACTTTCTCAGATGTGACTAAAAAAACGCAAGTAAGTAATGTTAAGCCTTCCTATGGCCTTGGTGTTGTTTGGAGTGACTATGATAATGATAGGGATTTGGATTTATATGTGGCTAATGATCAGATGGCAAACTTCCTATTCCAGAATCAAGGGGATGGCAGCTTCATTGAAGTTGGCCTTATGTCAGGGGCGGGATACTCTGATGATGGCTTGGCACAAGGTAGTATGGGGGTAGACTTAGGAGACTATGACCATGATGGGTTACTGGATATTTTTCTAACTCATTTTGCTGATGACTACAATACTCTTTATCGAAATTTAGGAAATGGAAATTTTCGAGACGTTAGTCACTTGAGTGAAATTGCTTTTCCCAGTTGGGCATTTCTAGGATGGGGCACTGGATTTGTTGATGTCGATAATGATGGTTGGGAAGATCTATTTATTTCTAACGGACACCTTTTCCCTCAAGTAGAGAACTATCAGATGGGTCACAGTTTTTATCAGCGTAGTCAGCTATTTAAAAATCTTGGTAACGGAAGGTTTCAAGAATTTATGGCTGGCCTTGACGAAGTGAGACTTTGGTCTAGTAGGGGGGCCGCCTTTGCCGATTTTGATAACGATGGTGACATAGATATTGCTGTTAATAATTTGGATGGAAACCCTTGGCTCCTAATGAATGAGGGTGGCAACCAAAAAGCGTGGCTTAGTGTACTTTTAGAGGGAGTGCAGAGTAATCGAAGTGGCATAGGAACAAGGGTAACAGCATCAACTTCTACAGGAAATCAAATTAGGGAAGTGAGAGGTGGGTCTAGTTATCAGTCTACGCATGATTTTAGGGTGCACTTTGGATTAGGCACTGCCAAGATGGTCAAAACCCTAGAAGTAAGATGGCCAGGTGGCTCTATCCAGAAATTTAATCAGATTGCTGCTAATGTGCATTATCGCCTTAAAGAAGGAGGCGAGCTAAGAAAAATTGATTAAGTTTTCCAAGTTTATTTTCTAGAAGAAGTAATTGTTTATTCAGCTTCGATATTTGTACTTTGTTGAATCAATAAAAAGTTTTAGTTGACTGTTGATATGAGAATTAGAGCGCAAAAACAATTAGTTTGGCTAATGAACGCAAAGTTTCGTTGGTTCTTTTTTTTAGTTATTTGGCCAGTTTTATTGTTTTCTTCAGAGTCCCAGTATTATAAAGAAGCTAAAGATTATTATGATCAGAAACAATATTTAATGGCTATGCTCTCAGCGCAGAAAGCTTTGGAAGAAAATCCTCAAAATGCGGACCATATTTTTTTCTATGGACTTGTGTTAACGGAGTTGCAGCAATTTACTGAAGCAGAGGAACATCTTCGTAAGGCTGTTAAGTTAAAGCCAGAAAACGCAGAATTTCATTATAGACTGGCAGCTCTTTTGTTACAGGAAAAAATGGCATTAAAAGCAATGTTATCTTTGGATGGTCGGGACGACAATTCTTTGTTGGTGACTGGAACTGAGAAGGAGGCAATTAATTCTTTAAAGAAAGCAATCTCACTTAAGCCGAATCATTTTAAGGCTCGCCTTCACCTAGGACGTGCTTACTATGATCAAAACTTGCACGATCTAGCTCGACGGGAGTTTTCAGCTGTTTCTGAAAAAGATGCTAGTTATCCTTGGCTTCACTACCACATTGCAATGCTGTATTCGAATGTTGGCAATGTAGAGGAGGCCATTAACGAATTACAGAGGGAGATTGAGCTTTATCCAGAACATGCTCAGGCTCAACTGGAATTAGGTGAACTGTTTCTGAAGGTAAGTAAATTTGAGTTTGCCTTGAAACATTTGTTAACTGCTGACGAGCGTGAAGTAAACCCTGCCGATCTGAAATATGCTTTAGCAAAGGTATACAGAAATCTTGGAGATCAAGAGAAGTCAATAACTTTGGCCAAGGAATGCCTTAACGTAGACCCTCAATTTACGGATGCCCATTACCTATTAGGACAGATCTATCGTGAAATTGGCCAAATAGAATTGTCACGTCAATCCATGGAACTTTTTCAAAAACTAAAAACCACTCCAGCCCGTTAGATTTTGTTTTTTGTTTAACGAACAAATTATTCCTCTAGTAATCTAAATCCTAGAATTTTAAAGAGCTCCAGAGTTACGCTGAATCTCTTTCTTGTATTCTTCATGAGTTTTTGTTTTTGTTTGATTAATCTGGGCACTGCGGGCTCGATAGTCGAGTACAAAACCACGCCGGTTGAGCGGAGTTTTGTTGGGGCCGCTTCGATGTATGGTTAAAAAATGGTGAATGGACGCATCCCCGCGTTCAAGCAATGCAGGCACCTCAGGATATTTCAAGGGGTCAGGAGGTCCAGGAAGGGCCTTACTAAATAAGGGAAGGTTTGTTTTGATATGACTTAGTTCTCCTAGTTTATGACTACCTTTTATAAAGTGTACGGCTCCATTTTTTAAAGTTGTTTTATCTAGAGCGATCCAAAGGACTAAACCATAAGGTGACATATAGTTGAAGTAAGCATTTTCCTGATGAAAAAGAGCTGGAGATCCTACCCGAGCTGGTTTGTAGAAGACCTCGGTGGTTAGGGGCTCTACGGGCTCTCCAAGACATGCCTCAAGCAGTTTTAGTGTTGCTGGTCTATTAAGTATCTTTTTAAAATACCTATCGTAAAGTTCCATTCTGGAAAACTGCTTGAGAGGACCACTCCATCCTGATTCGTAAACCACATGAATCTTGGGTACAGTAGGAAGAATTTTTAAAATGTAGCGATTGATTTCCCTTTCTAGTTCATCAACTGCACTCTTTTCAAGAAAATTCTTTACAATCACAAAGCCATCGTCTTGAAACTTCTTAGCTACGTGATTAATCTTTAAGTTCATTTTTGATATCCCTTCTGATTGCGTGAGAAAAGGAAAAATACTGATCAATCAGAAACATAATCAATTTTCAGACGCAGTCCATAAAGTTGTGTATGTGAGGCTGGTGTACGACGGGACTCTGGTCGTACCTTGCTTGGTTTATTGGGAGAGCTTTTAAGGGCCATAACTACATAATTTTCCCCTTGTTTGAAAGGAGGAGTGTTAACGGGATAACTAATTATATACTCTTGTTCGCGAATTTTTTTCACGGTTGAATATCGGTTAACAAGAGTTATTCCATTGACTCTGCAGACAACTGTTTCGGGATGTTCTAGCCCTCTTACATCAAGTACGAGATTCATGCCCTTTAATTTGCCATTCTTTTTGGCCAGTTTTAGATTTTCTCCCACAACTAAAGGTACTCTTGCTACAACTCCATGTTTAATTAGTCCAATCTTTCTAACAGGTAGGGGAGGCTTGCTAGAAATATGACGATAGTAGTCAAAGACATTAGTACCAATGTTATCTACACAGAATAACTTGTTTTTCCAAAGTAAAGTCTGAGGTTCGCCAATGTCGACAAGACAAGCGTAGGATTGTGTTCGGATTTTCACTAAATCCTGTCCAGTTTTATATTCAAAAGGTGTCCCCAGATTCCACAAATAAATTCCATCGGCGCCAGATTGAAACCAATTAGTTGCTAAGGCTCTCACACCCTCTAGAAAAGACCCGCGTGATACGTTTTGAGCAGCTCCTTGGTTAATACAAGGATAAACAAGTACCCCATGCTTATGTGCCAATTGAGTAAATTTTTTGGTGGGCAAACTAAAAGGAGAATAACCTCCACCCGCTATAAGAATGTCAACTAGGTCTTTTTTTACCCAGTGCGCTACATCAAGGCCTACATCGAGGGCTAATTTAAAACTGTCAGGTACTCGAGTAGCCAACAATAAAGGCCTTCCTCGTCGGTTTGCTTCTTTATCAGTCATTTGGCGAATTCGTTCCATAAACCTCGTCATAATGTCTATTTGATTTTGATTAACAGGTTGACCGTGGAGAGTTTGGCTAAAGAAGACAGGATGACGAATGAAATCTAACTCAAAACCATCCACATTGTATCTTTGTGCAACTTCTTCAATGATTTCATATTTTCGTTGTCGAACCGCTTTGTGAGAAAAGTCTTGAGCAGTGATATAAAGTTCCATTGAAGGTTGTTTGATACCTAGTGGATCAACTAAAAAGTGAGGGTGTTCTTTTTTCCAAAGAGTTAGACCTCCTCCAATAAAGCTATCGTGGACATCGTTCATTCGAACTGATGCAAAGATTTCCATTCCTTCTTTGTGGGCAAAATCTATGACTATTTGGAGAGGACCTCTTCCGGCTTGGATTAATTCTTTAACATTAGAGGTAACTTTTGACCAATATTCTGGAGGCCCTCCATGGGCATCACCATAGATAGGTTGTAGCTTGCTATCATAAACGGGCGCATCTGCCCAGCCACCTAAAATTGACCAAGAAATAGTATCAACTTGCGTTCCGACCAGAGGTTTAAGTCGACGTTTTAAGAAGCCTTCTGCCGTATTAGCATCATTGCGGGAAAGTTCATATGTGTCATCATTAAAAATTATTCTTCGTTGTCTATCAGCTGCTGCAATTCTAGATTTTTTTTGGGTTGATAGAGAGGATTGTTGATCTAAAATCTTGTTAGTGCAGGAAGGTAAAATTAAGCTGAAAAGGAAAATGATTGAGAGTGAATACAATTTTGAAAGCCCTTTAGAGTTTGTTCTTAATAAGTCACGAGTGTTAATGCACATTACAATCCTTCCAAATTAATTTATTTAATGAATAAAATGACGTCCAAAAAAATAAATGCAAAAAGTTTCTTAGTTGGTGTAAGAAGTTGTAATTTGATTTTTAAGTTGTTGAAATATTTTCATTTGCCTATTGCCAAGTTCTGTCTTGCCCGTCTGATAATAGAGTTCAGCCAGAAGTTGATGGACTATAGGGACGTCAGAAACTAGTTTCAAGCACTGGCGAATTTCTTCAATAGCTTTTTTATATTGACCTAGTTCTTTGTAAACCTTGGCCAATCCGTAGTGTAAATCAGGGAGCGAGACATTTTCTTGGTCAGCAGCTTGAAGTTGAATTAAGGCCTCATTTAATTTCCCAATCTGAAGTAGTAGATCTCCTAATTCTAATCGGGCTTGACCATGATTTGGATGATATTGAATTTCCTTTTGAAATGATTGAATAGCTTCCAAAAGTTTTCCAGCATCTAATTGGATTGTGGCTAAATGATAATGAACCCAAGGGTAGGTAGGGTCTTTTTCGGCAACTTTGGCAAATTCCTGAAATGCCCTATTTCTCATATTTTGTTCATGAAAAGTTCGTCCTAAATGCAATCGAGCCTTCAGGTGTTCTGGATCCAATTTAAGGGTATGTTGCAGAAGCTTAATGATTTCGTTAGTCTCATTATTCGTTTTTCCCATCCCCATTCCGTTTGGTCCAAACAAAGCTTGAGTTTCTAATTGCTCCTGCATAAGCATAGCCGCCAAGCTATAGTGAAATTCTGCGTTGGTGGAATCTAGATCAACTGCCCTTTTCAGATGGACAGAGGCCTCACTGAATTGTTTAAGTTGAACCAAAATCAGTCCGTATAAATGGTGGAAATCAGAGTTTTTCTTTTCATCATCGGTAACTCTTTGGGCTGCTATCATAGCTAGCAAGTATTCTTTCTTTTCAAACTTTTCTTGAGCCTCTCGAAAAGCTTGTGACTGAGATTCCATAGAAAACTTACTGACCGAAAAGACACTAAGAAATATTATAAACAAAGAGTTAGTCATCAAATTACTTTTCCAAAACCCATTTTTTTCTATTTTTTGGTTCACTTTGAAATACCTGTTTTTGTTTCTAAAGGACAAGAATCCTCAATTTATGGAGAATTATTTTCTGAAAGAATGCGTATCCAATGGTCAGCAAATTCAGAGTGGGTCATAAATCCTTTTTCGTAGGGCATATGGCATGTTGTACAGTCTTTTTTGGATATGGGGCAAGCTTGTAAGAGGGGATTCTTGGCTTGGTGGCATGTAAGACATTTAGTGTCATAAGCTCTAGGTTGCTGAACAAGATCTTCATGAGGATCGTGACAGGTGATGCATTGTAGTTTTCCTTTACTTTCTGTGTAGCATCGGCTGAAAACTAACCTTTGACCTGGAAAACGAGCAGTTTGTTTGTCTCCCATATGCTTGGAAATAGTCTGTAAATCCGTGCCACCAGCAGGTACTCCATGACATGCTCCACAGAAATAAATTTGTTCTATCGCTTTCATTTTTCCTGGATTTTTAATTGTATTAACAATTTGATGGTTATCACTCATCATTGCCTGAATGTGTTTTTCTCCCGGACCGTGGCAACGTTCACAATGTACGCCCGCATTTTTGGGGTTCATTTCAATGGGTGGCAAATCAGCTTCTTGAGTGGTATGGCAAGCAAAACAATTTTCTTGTTGAGGTGGTGACATCCAGTCCGCTAAAGCCTCATAAGTGTCCTCCACCTGTTTTTCCAATCCTGTGGTAACATCTAAACCACTAGTTTTTTGATACCAACTTACCCGGCTTTGCCCATAATTACCTTTATCTGTTAATCCTACGAAAGTTACCCCTTTTCTCCCAGCACCTAATCCCCACAAAAGATGCATCCTATTGCTTTCATTTTCCTTGGTAGCGATGAGATCTAGGACAAAGTTTTTGTTAGGGGATTTTTCGATTTGATATTTAACATTATTTTGTTTGTCGAAGAATTGAAGGGGTATGGCTTTAAGTAGTTCTGGTATAGATTCTACTTTTCTTAAGGTACGAGCGTGTCCACTATTTATTTGGGTAGTGAATATGTTTTTATGGCAGTTGGTGCATTGGTTTGATCCAACAAAGTTATTTTCCTCAGATAGAAGTGGATTTCCTAAAAGAGAATGAAGCGGATTAAGTAATTCTAATAAAAGCAAAACACAGAAAATTGATCTATTGTTTGAAAAAATCAAATGAATCAGTTGAATTAGTTGGAGTCTCTTACAGTTTGCCATTCTCTTTAGTATGATGAGGAATTAGATTGGTCCTATTCTTATAAAGAAGGATTATTTGGGAGATTAATTAAAGGTTTTCAGATCTCCCCAGAAAAATTTTACACCAACATGCAGACATGGCAAGGTTAATATAATGATTAGAAAATCTTTAAACAAATATAGTAGCGCAGCAAGAGAAAACTCTCGGAGAAATTTTATTTAAGTAGCGGCTAGGCTTTTGTCTGACCTTTTAGAAAAAGAATCGAGATTGATTATTAAAATATTTTGATTTGAATGGGTTTTAGAGTGATATTTGGGATAATTACGGTGTGGTCAAAGATCCATGTTATTATTCTTTTTTAACTCTAGTGGCAAATGATCGGTACATTAGAAATGGAATCTGATTTTCATGATAACTGATGAAAACTGCGAGCGATCAGCAATATTCAGAAAGGTCATTAATGATTTACAATGATTAAGTTCCTCTTGATTTTTATAACTGGCCTTCTCATCTATCTTCAAGCTCCAGTTGGAGACGATCGGATTAGTCCAATAAAATCTTTATCTTCAATATTTTTTAAAGATATTGCAAAAAAAGCTGGACTGAATTTTCAACATTTTAGTGGTAGTCCAGAAAAGCAGTATATATTGGAGAGCATGAGTGGTGGTGTGGCTTGGATCGATTTTAATCGTGATGGGTTCATTGATCTTTACCTTGTTAACGGAGGCCACTGGAACGAACTACTTGAGGGGAAGCGTAGTGTTTCTAATGCTCTTTTTCAAAATAATGGTGATGGAACCTTCACTAATGTTACTCAAAAAGCTGGGTTGAGTAGTCGCTACTGGGGTATGGGAGTTGCCGCTGGAGATTACAATAACGATAACTGGGTGGATTTATTCGTCTGTAACTATGATTCCAACACTTTATACCGCAACAATGGAAATGGAACGTTTACTGATGTAACAACTGAAGCAAATCTGGGGGATAAACGCTGGGCGGTTAGTGCTGCTTTTGGAGATTATGATGCTGATGGGTGGGTAGATCTTTATGTTACTAACACAGTTCAATTTGATTACCAAAAGCCTGATCCAATGGACTGTCACTATCGTGGCATTACAGTGCAGTGCGGCCCCTTAGGCATGAGGGGTGATTCAGACATCCTTTATAGGAATAGGGGGAATGGTACTTTTGAGGATGTCAGTGAGAAAACTGGGGTAGGTAATGTGATCCCTTCCTATGGCCTTGGAGTTGTTTGGAGTGATTTTGATAATGATGGTGATCAAGATATATATGTTGCAAATGACCAAATGGCTAATTTTCTTTTTGAGAATAAGGGCAATGGAACCTTTGAGGAAATAGGCTTACTTGCTGGAGCTGCTTTCAGTGATGATGGTACTGCTCAGGGTAGTATGGGTGTTGATTTTGGAGACTACGATCGTGACGGTTTACTAGATATCTTCTTGACTCACTTTTCTGATGATTACAATACTCTCTTGCGTAACCTAGGAAAGGGAAGATTTAGAGATGTGACTCGAGCAGCTAGCTTGACCTTTAATAGTTGGCCAATGGTTGGTTGGGGTACGGGTTTTGTAGACTTAGACAACGATGGTTGGGAAGATATTTTTGCTGCCAATGGTCATGTTTTTCCTCAGGTAGACGACTACAAGGTTGGTATGAGTTTTCATCAACGGAGCCAGGTTTTTCATAATCTGCGCAATGGTAAATTTGAAGAGATCTCAGCCGGACTTAACAAAGTAAAAACTTGGTCAAGTCGAGGGGTGGCATTTGCTGACTTTGACAACGACGGAGATATGGATGTGGCGGTAAACAATCTTGATGGACAACCATGGCTCTTGCAAAATGAACAAGGTAACCAAGTTGGGAACTGGATTCTTTTAACTTTAGAAGGGGTTCAGTCAAATCGGAGCGCAATTGGTGCAAGGGCATATGTCAGGATAGGTTCAAAAACGCAAATGAGGGAAATTCGTGGGGGTTCCAGTTACCAATCAACGCATGACTTTAGAGTGCATTTTGGACTCGCGAACGCCAAAAATATTGACACGCTTACAATTCGCTGGGTAGATGGTACAGTACAAGAATTTCAAAACATAAAAGCTAACCAATTTTATCACCTGAAAGAGGGTGGCACCTTGGAATTAACTAACCTTCCTTAGATTAGAAAAATGGTTTTGAGGAGATACTGATTTTTGAACAAGAAGAGTTCTTTTTTATATAGGCCACTGTTTATAAAGCACCTACTGAACAGATTAGTTTTGTCAGGTTTCTTAGTGCTTTGTGGAGGTCAATTACTAGCTGAATCAATTCATTTTATCGAAGCAAAAAAACATTTTGACAATGAAGAATACTTGTTGGCAATGCTGTCTGCTCAACAAGCTGTGGAGGAAGACGGAGAACAAGCGAGCTATCGTCACTTGTACGGTGTGATACTGACTGAATTGAAACAGTTTTCTGAAGCCGAGAGCCATTTAAGGAAAGCTGTATCATTGGACCCTGGAAATGCAGAATTTCAATATCGTTTGGGATCGACTTTATTGGATCAGAGTCAAGCAGCTATGATATTAAAAAGTATGAGGGTTGGCTTAAATTTTTCAAGGAGTGAGGGAATTGATACGGAAGGGTTGCAGGCGCTGGAAAAAAGTGTAGAACTGGATGGAAACCACTTGGAAGCTCGAGTCCGACTGGGGAAAGCATACACGGATCAAAACAGATTTGATGAGACTCTTATTCAATTTAAAACGGTTGCTCAAAAAGCTCCGCGATATCCTCAAATACACTCCTACTTGGCTGTTCTTTACCTCGAGTTAGGGATGGCGATTAAAGCTATTCAGGAATTGACTACTGAAGTCAAATATTATCCCGACGATGCTATGTCACATCTTGATCTTGGAGATCTTTTGTTGCAGTTAGCTCAACCCAAGCTGGCTTTGAAACACCTGCTTATAACTGAAGAGAAAAGTCCAGACACTCCTGACCTTCATTATGCCTTAGCCAAAGCTTACCGCAGCCTAAAGCAACCAAGAAAGGCTTTAGCCTCAGCACTGAAATGTGTCGAGCTTGCACCAGAGTCTCTTTCACCTAGGTACCTCTTGTCACAGCTTTATCATCAAAATAATCAAATTGATAAGGCACGAGAGGAATTAAAAATTGCAGATAAATTGAAGAACCGACTAACTAAGACCTATCGACCTCCGAAGGCCATGTAAACTCAAGAACTTTTTGAAGATTAGTTATTTTCAGGTGGTGAAACAATACGGATCCAGTGGTCAGCAAACTCAGAATGAGTCATGAAACCTGTTTCCTGGGGCATGTGGCATCGTACACAGTCATTTGTTGATTGAGGACAGGGACTAGCTAAGGAATCCATACCGCTATGACAGCTAAGGCAGTTTTGGTCGAAAGAAAGCGATAAATTTTCGTGTACGTTATGGCAAGTTGTACATTTTAATTTTCCACCACTTTCATTGTAACAGCGGCTAAGTACTAATCGCTTAGCAGGGAAACGGACACTATGTTTTTGGGCCATAGCGTGATCTAAAGCACGCAAGTCTGCTCCGCCAGGAGGAGTTCCATGACAGGTACCACAAAAATACACTTGTTCAAGAGAACCTAAATTTCCAGGGCTTGTAATCGTCCCACTGGGATCTTTTTGGCCTTGGGTCATAAGTTGAATGTGTTGTTGACCCGGTCCATGACACCGTTCACAATTAACACCAGCATCAGCAACCTTGATGATTTCAGGGGAATGATTCGTATTTCGAGTCATATGACATTTTAAGCAATGCTCTGTTTCAGCCGGATTCATCCAACCAGCTAGGGCATCATAAACGTCGACTGGTTTTTTTTCGAGACCAGTAGTGATATCAAGTTTATTGATTTTTTGATACCAACTTACACGACTTTGACCAAAGTCTCCTTTTTCGCTTTTACCTACAAAAGTGATTCCCTTTCTTCCCGCTCCTAATCCCCAGAGTAATTCCAGTTTTTCCACGACAGATCCTTTTGAAGCTATCAAATCAACTTTGGGTAGCTGAGAGTTAGATTTTTCTAAACGATATTTTGTTCCACTAGTTTCATCAAAATATTCAATGGGAAGTGAGTTCATCAAATCAGTGATTTCGTGAATGCGAACCATAGTATGAGCATGGTGACTATTCAGTTGGGAAGCTGTTATCTCTCCATGACAAGCACCACATTTTTCTGAGCCAACAAAGTCTGAATTAGAATCAGAAGGTTGCGACATGAAGATATTGGTTATCAAGCTTATAGCAACCACAATGAGAACCAGCGGCAAAGTATCTTTCCACAGGAATTTTAGAGTGCTAAATTTAGCTGCTGGTTTTGTTTTTGAGATTAATTTTAAGAGGTATTGAGCCATTAGAGCCCTAATCAAAAAAAAAAAAAATTCGAGAATAGTTTAAGCTACGTGGAATCATGGTCAGTACGAGACTTTTTGTCAACGAAATCTTAGTTGCATCGAGAGGATTATCCCATTAAAGTAATTTGGGCAGAATGTTGTAAAGAGAGATGGATTTTCTTGTTAGCTTTTGCTTAGGACAGTTTTATTAAACTTTGCAGAAAGGGATCAATGGATTCAAAAAGCAAATGCCTTAAAGATCATTCCTTTAATCCAACCTTCAAGGGATTTCGAAGAATTGAAGTAATATTTTTTTTGTTTGTCTGGCTTTTTTGTTTTGTAATTCAAGTCGGGGCAGAATCTCTTCAATATCAAGAGGCCCGGGAAAGATTCGAAAAGGGGGAATTCTTATTGGCAATGCTGGCTGCGCAAAAAGCGGTTGAAGAGAGTAGTGAAAATGCTGCATATCGTCATTTATATGGAGCCATCCTGCTAGAACTTAAACAGCATTCCGAAGGAGAAATTAATCTTCGAAAAGCAGTAGAATTAGATCCAGACAGCGCTGAATTTCTATACACCCTAGCTGACCTGTTGATTACTCAAAAAAGTGATGTTGCAATTATGAAAGAACTCCGGACTGGCATTGGACAACCCCGGTTTGGAAATGTTGATCAAGAGGGTGTCGAGCTATTAAAACGGGCTATAAAATTGAATCCAGAGCACTTTAAGGCTCGTCATCGTCTCGGTAGGGCATATACTGATTTAAACCGACATGATTTGGCACTAGAACAATTTCAAGCAATTGCTGATAAGAATCCCCGGTATCCTTGGATTCATTCTTCTCTCGCTGTAATTTACATAGATGAGGGTTCTGTCGAGGAAGCTATTAAGTCATTAAAAAAGGAAATAGAACTCTATCCAGAACACCACTCAGCACGCCTTGAACTAGGAGAGGTCCTTCTTAAGTTTGGCGATTCAGAGCAAGCCTTAAAAGAATTGCTAGCAGTTAAGGAGGAGGCATTATTTTCTAAAGACAAACCAGCTCTTTACTTAAGTCTTTCAAAAGCCTATCGTGATATAGGAAAGCTGGAGAAAGCTCTAACACTTTTGAAACAATCTATTGCGCTGGATGGGAATGTTCCTAATGCTTATTATCTTGGATCACAAATCTATCAGCAAATGGGTAAGCCGGAGTTAGCCCGTCAGCAGATGGTAACGTTTCAGAAGGTTTACCGTGAAGAACGTCAGAAAAAATTGGGTTTTATGGATGATCAACCTAGCAGTCGAAAATAATTATTTGAGGAACCAGGAGGAACCAGTTATTGATATTGTCTTCTGGTAATTTTTATTTTTCTAGGTCTTAGCATTAAAAATATGCGAGAATAAGGTTAATATTTTTAAATCATTTTCTTGATGTTTATCTTGGTGAAACCGAATTCACCGAGAGTTTTGGAGGAATTCCTAAATGCAAAATCGAAAGGCCAAATTAAAGGGCTTAATAACGGTTTTCGGTTTATTGATAGTGATGGTGGGTGTAGGTTTTTCTCCCGTGCTAGCTAAGAAAAAAAGAGATAAAGAAAGGGAAAAGTCTCTGCGGCTAGAAACCCAGGACAAGTATCTCAAGAAATGGTTAAAGCAAGATGTTAAGTTTATTATAACTCCTGACGAGAGGAAAGCATTTGAACAATTAAGTAGTGATGATGAACGCTACGAGTTTATTGAACAATTTTGGTTAAGAAGGGATCCAACTCCAGACACATTAGTTAATGAAACACGTGACGAGCACTATCGGCGAATTGCCTATGCTAATGAACGATTTACTTCGGGTAAGCCTGGTTGGAAGACGGATCGTGGAATCATGTATATTATGTATGGACCACCAGATACGATTGAAACAAATATGGGTGGGGAAATGCCTCGAAATCAAGGTCAGGGTGCGATGTATACTGTAGGGGGAGGAGCAGGCACTTATCCTCATATTTATTGGCGGTATCGCCACATTGCCGGGGCTGATTTAGGTAACGAAGTTGTCGTTGAGTTTGTTGATAAAACTCACACCGGCGAATTCCGAATTGCCCGGGATCCATTTGAGAAAGATGCTTTAAAGCACACGCCCTTTTATGACATGGACGCCTTGAATAAAATGGGTATCGGACCTCCAGGCACTAGATTAGCATCTGGTTTGTTGTTAGACGACTATCAACAGATGCAAAACTATAGAAACCAGACTTTAGCTGCTTTGAGTCAACCTCCTGAAATTAGATTTAAGGATTTGGAGCATCTCGTCGAGACCAAACTTTCTTATAATCTTTTCCCTTTTGAATTTCGGACTGATTTTTTAAAAATTACTGACGATACAGTATTAACAGCGATTACTGTAGCTACACAAAACAAAGATATGACTTTTGAACAAGAAGCTGGTGTACATAGATCGTCAGTCAACGTTTTTGGTCGAATTACCACAATTACCGGAAGAAGAGTACATACTTTTGAGGAGCCAATTCGACAGGTGGTTCCGAATTCTTTATACAAGCAATCGATGGAAAGGACTTCCTTGTATCAAACCACTGTTCCATTGCGCTCCGGTGTATACAAGGTTGAATTAGTCCTGAAAGACTTGAATAGTGGTAATGTTGGGACGATTTATCGGAGTATTCGAGTGCCTAAATTTCCGGAAGACCAGTTATCTACCAGTAGTATTATCTTGGCAGATAAGATTGAAGGCTTACCTATTTATCAAGCATCTGCTGGTCCTTTTATTTTAGGTGGTGCAAAGGTTCTTCCCAATGTAACGGAAACATTTCATCGAGCTGACCCAATGGGGATTTATGTTCAAGTCTATAATCTTTCATTAGACAAAAATACCCAAAAGCCTTCAGCAACGATTGAATACATTTTAAAAAAGGGCAATCAAGAAATGCGCCGGTATAAAGAGGCTAGTGATACCTTATCGGGTCCGACAAAACAGATTACACTGCAAAAACTTTTTCCACTAAACAATCTACAACCAGGAAGGTACAGTCTAGTCGTTAATGTCACCGACAATCTATCCGCCAAAACAATTGCTCCTACTGCTAGATTCACAGTGCAGTGACGTTTATTGTTCCTCATAACACTAGAAAATAATTTGTACTTTTTCTTAAGATTTTCTGGGAGTTTAGCTGCTTTCAGCACTACTGGTATTATCCTGGTTAGGGCTGTTAGTCAATTTCGTAGTTACCTTTTAAATAATTTTACCTCTTAGTAATTCTGGAATTGTTCAAGTTTTAAGGGGATAGCTATTATGCATGTTTCGTTTCGTTGGTTCTATGTTTTTTGGCTAATACTTCTACCTCTGCAGATTTTTGGGCAGTTAGGGGTGGAAGATTCTTCTGAAAGTAATCTGGATTCTGAATTTACCTTTAGGGTGCCGGTTGATGTAGTTGTTGTTAATACTATTGTTACCGATCAAAAAGGTCACCCTGTAACAGATTTAACAGCTGAAGATTTTTCTATTGAAGAAGATGGTCGTCCTCAAACTATTCAAACATTTGTACGTGAGTCCTATAAATCTATTCAGGTTTCTTCCCGTATTCCTAATTCAGAGGAGAATGCGATTGTTGAAAAGCCGGCAACAAAAAAACAAAGGTTTTCGGCGAATCGTCCTCGTTTCCTTAGTTTAGTGATCGATGATGTTACTTCTCCGTCAAATGGTGATTTATATCAGACAGTGAAAGCTGTGAAAAAGTTTTTAACTGAAAATTTAGAATCTGAGGATCAGGTTTCTATATTGGCTGCCTCAGGACGGTTTCAGCTTTCTTTCACTAAGGATCAAGATCGTTTATCAGAAGCTGTTGAAATGCTTCCCCATAAGTTAAATCGGCAACGAGTATCTAGACCAGATTGTCCTAATATCACTGATCTTCAAGCCCAGAGAATTTTTAACAATACGGATCCTTTGGCTTTAGAAGTGGCCATTTCAGAAAGTATTCTTTGCGGAGAAACTTCAATCGGGGGTGCATCAGGCATGCTTTCCGGTGCCAGCGATGGAGGTTCTCCATTCATGAGAAATGCTAATTTTTCGACTTTGGGGATTAGTGAATCGACTACTCTGGGTCAAGTGAATGCTGAGCGATCAGTGAGATTTCATGCTAGTCGGATTCACCAGCAGAATCGGAATGCTAGAGAAAAACTACTGAGGGTGTTAGGCAATCACCTTCGTTCTCTGGGGCATTTTGATGGTAGAAAAACAGCGGTCTTATTTTCAGGAGGTTTCCTTTCCAGAGAACTTCGTTTTGAAATCCAGAAAGTAATAGATTCAGCATTGCGTTCGGGTGTCATCCTTAACACCATTGATATGCGAGGTCTTTACACGGTTTCTTATCAAGCTAGCGAAGGGTCTGCAATTATGGCTAGTTCAGACTATCTACGGCCAAAATTGGGAATGTTACAGGAGGATATGCAACAAAAAAGTTTGCCTTTAGCAGAAATAGCTCATGAGACGGGTGGAGTTTTTTTCCGCAACAGTAATAATCTTTTTCAGGGACTGAAAGAGATTACTGAGGCCCAATCGTTCTACTATGTTTTAACCTATGCTGCTCCAGATAATAAGCCCGATGGGAAATTTCATAAGATTAAAGTTACGGTTGATCGACCAGGTTTGAAGATTACACACCGAAAAGGATATTTTGCGCCAAAACAAAAACAAGGCTTTAGTGCTCTTAAGAAAAAAGAGATTGTGGAGGCACTTAGAGCTCCAGGCAATCTTAATGAGATTCCAGTTAAACTGTCATACAATTATTACTCAACCAAGCCGGACACCTTCCAGCTGGATGTTTATACTAGTGTTGACTTTAAAGGGTTACCTTTTTTAGATGAAAAACAATTCCGGACCAATCTTATTCATTTGGTCCTAGTGGTTTTTAACGAAAAAAATCGGTATGTGGGGGGGCAGGACAAAGCGCTTGATATGAAATTAGGAGAGCTGGGATACCAGTCTCTCCTAAAACATGGGTTGACTTCCAAAGTTACGCTGACGGTGCCACCGGGTCGTTACAAGCTTAAAGCAGTCGTTCGTGAAAGTGTTGATTCTATTTTGGGATCGAGTAATGAAACCATTGAGATTTATAGGCAAACCAAGAAGAAAAAACAAAAAAGAAAAGATCCTTTAATAGCAGCCCTTAGGTCACTGACCCCCATAAAACAACTTCCTCTGAAATTTCGGACTTATTCTTTTAATGAAAACTCGAAGGAATCTAGAATAGTTCTGGCTATTAATGTTGATGATGCTGGTAGGGAAATTTCATCACATGACCGACTCAAAGTTGTAGGGGAGGTCCGAGCTGCGAATGGCGGTATTGCTTCCTTCTTTAGTGATTCAGTACAACTGACTCCTGATGGGGGAACAATAACATTTAATAACTATCTTAAGGTGGCTCCAGGCAATTATCTTCTTAAATTGGCCGTAATGGATCCTAGGGGAAATCTCGCTACGGCTAAAGAAAAGATTGTTATATCACAGCCTCAAACCGATGCTCTACTATTAGGTGATTTGTTACTTAGTCAAAAATTGATAGAGATTCCTGCTTCAATATTTAATCTTCAGGAAAGATTGACTGAGGAAATTGATCCCTTATCTCACAATGGTTTTCAAATTAAACCATCCGTAGATTATCGGTTTCATAGAAATGTTCCAGTCACTGTTTTCTACCGAACGAAATTTTTTGATACTAATTCTCAGAGTGGTAAATTTGCTGCCCAGGTGTCAGTTGTAAATGAAAAAGGAAAAATAAGGGAATTTCCTGTTTTTCGACTAGAAAAGGGGATTCGTCGAACCAATGATGAAAAGGCAGCTATTGCCTTTAAATTGCCTACAAGGCAATTGGCTCCAGGAAAATATCAGTTGGTAGTTGAGACAAAGGATCTTTCTACTGGACAGTCTTTTGTAGCTAGAGCCAAGGAGATTGAGATCTTACCCAGTGATGGGTCTCAAATGAGTCTCAATTATGGCGAAGTAACCGCCCAAAATTTAGATTTGCCTGAACCTAGCAAGGAAAGCCGCAGAGAAAGTACTGATTACCTTGCTATAACCCAAGAAGAAGACTTAACTGCCCGGGTTCATCAGATCGAAGCCTTTCTGCATAATTACCCTGATTCTGATCGAATGATTGGTCTACATAGGATGGCAGCTTTAATATACTGGCAGTTGCAAGATTTCAATAAAGTGATAGAACATGGGGAAAATATCTTGACTTTTAATTCCTCAAATCCCCAGGCCTTAATGATTCTCGCTAGTGCTTATCATATTTTGGGTCAGCCATCTAAGGTTATTAGGTCTGCTTCAAAAGCCATTCGGAGTTTGAGAGGTCTTGATAAACCCGACTATCTTGAGGAAAATCGTTGGAAATCACAAATTGATGACCTTTTAGCCAGTAGTTATGCTTATATGGGCAGTGCTTATTTCTCGCAATACGAAATCGACAGGGTTAGACTTTCTCGTGATCCGGGGCTTACCCTAGATAAGGCTTATACATATTCAAGTCTGGCAGTTAAGTTAGACCCTAAATCTGATTTTGCCCAGTTCCATTTAGGACTTGTCTTTTGTGCCAGAAATAGCATTGATGAAGCTCTTCACTCTTTAGCGAGAGCCGTTGTTTTAAAAGGAGCCTTTTTAGATATCGCTAAGGAGAATTTGGAATCTGTCTACAAAAGTATTAATCAAGGTTCTTCAGATGGGTTGGGAGAACTACTAGAACAGGCTCGTATTGATTTGGCTAAAGAAAAACCTTCTTCCCTTTAAAACATTCTTCCAGCTTAGTTTAAGCATCAGTCTATGAATTTTAAAAGCTTAATATTCTGCTGGATTCGAGGAGTGAGGTATATGGGGTTTTAACGGGATGTTTTAAGATTTACAAGGGAGGGATTGTGATCTGTAACTGGACAGTCTACTCGCTTAAGTCCATCCTTCGATCATTGCGTTGGCTGAGGAACTGAAGCATTTTACCCCTATTCACTTTGCCGTCAGGCTTGATGAGAATGGATTTCCCCGTTTGACTAATCTTAGATGTTTGGGCTCGTTTCCAAATAGAAAGAACTTTGTTCTTAGAGTCTATCCGTTCTTTAGGGGGTGCCTGAGAATCATATTTTAGATTTTTAAATTCTTGAATTTTCCATAAGGACTGACCCGCTAGAAAACGAATTGCTGTGTAGGGATCATTTAGGAGTTCAGCTAAGAACGGTGCTAACCACTTATCCCCAGAAGTTTCCTTGGCAACATCCCAACCCATGGTTAAGACAGCTAAAGCCCGTTGACCTGCATCACCTCGTAGAAGCCACAATAAAACTGCCGAGATCTCTTTTTGGTCTTGGGTTAAATTGACAGTAGGAATCTGGTACCACTGATTCAAATATCTCTGAGTCCAGTCAAGAGTTTGATCAAGATGGCATAAGTTGCATGCATTGGGCCGACCTGTTTCAACACTACTCTGTACAGAAGGGTTATCAATTTGATGACTTCTCTGAGCCTTTAGTAGACCGTATGCGGTATAGGGCATATGGCAGTTGTAACATCGGCTCCCTGCAGAATTTTCCGGGTGGTGGGTGTGCTGGGTAATTTGTTTTCTGTAAGACGAATGACAATCCAAACAGGCTTGATCGCCTTCCATACCCTCTGATAATTGGTCAACGCGGGCTTGGTAGTTGTGCATAGAGTGACATGATAAGCAGGACATTGTCCCTCTTTGATAACAGGGGGATTCAACCAGTCCATTGTATTCTCTTCCACCCACTCTGACCATTCCATCTGACCAATAGCGGTTACTAAGAAAGGTGGGATCTTGTTTTTCTAAGTCATTAAGGAGCTTTTCCCACTTAGCTAGTTTTGGGCGGATAGTTGGTTTAGTTTTTTCTAAGTCATCACCAGGACGGTATTGGAAACCATGTTGCTTTGCATGGTCAAGATCAAGGATATAGAAAATTCCGTGGCATTGTCCACAGATTTGAGATGAAGAGCGATGAGATTCTCGTTTTGGGTTCACAATGGTTGAATCAGAATTTTTACTAAAGTGGTTTTGATATCTGTGAAGCGGTTCTTGGTTAATCTGAACATGATTAGCAGCAGGTCCATGACAGGACTCACAGGCTATGCCAAGTTCACCAACTCGCGTATCAGTTTTTCCTCTTACTTGGGGACGGGATTGTCCAGCAGTGGCATGACACTGGATACAATTAAAATTCCAAAATAGGTTCTCATTCTCAACTTGTTCTGGGTATTTAAGGAAGGCATCTTTTAGAGGCACCCATTTATTTTTAAGAATTAGATAGGCAAATGGAAAGATTCTTAATTGATTAGATTGGGGCCCTTGAACCCAGTAAATCTGGGTTTGATGGGAACCAGTTGTCATTAATATTTGATTCCAAGTTCCAATTTCATTCTGATTGGTTTTTGGGTTCTGGTAAATTTCTTGGGCCCAGAACTCATTATCCTTTTGCTCTAGGTAAAAGCTGTGGCTTTTTGATTTTAGAGTGACTTTATCAAAATTCCCCACAACACTTTCCGGACCTGCTGCTTGGGTCATGGTGCGGTGGTAGGTATGGTACCAGCTTGCATACTCCGAAGGATGACAGGAGCGACATTTAGAAGAGGAAACATAACCTCCTGCTAATCTTGGGTGAGGCAAACTTTTACTTTGAAGTTTCTTTTTTGAAACAGTGGATGAAGTTACATTGTGCCAAATAAAGGCTCCGGTGGCTGTAAAAACTCCAATGCACAATAATAGCCCCCAAAGCCAGTTTTTAAAAAACCGCCTAATCCAAATAATAGGCAGGATACCAATTCCAATAGTTAGTAATACAATCAGGGTTTCAGTATTCACAATTAACTCTGCTGGTCCAGTAGGTTTGTCTTTAATTCCTCATTGTTGAAGGTCACCCTAAAAATGAACCGGTCAACTATCAATGATAGTAGTAAGAAGACCTTCGAATTTAAAGATTATTAGAGATAGGTTTTGAAATGGTACCAGATCAAATAAAATCTCTAAACCTTTATACTTTAATAGCATAAATCCTAGTAATTATACAACTTATAGGTTACATTATAGCGTATTTTATAATGGAGGATGTACGAGGATTTTGTAAAAAGAGGGTTTGGATAACTTTAATCATTAGTTGTAAATTTCTCTTAGTAAAATGCGAATTAAATGGCTGATTACAGACAAGCGTACCCAACAAAAGATACCTCCTTATAGAAATAAACTGTTCAAGCCTTATTCATAAAAAGCTTCAAATGAAAATATAAGATTTATCCATTATTCCCTACCATTAAATTATTGATTTTAAATATTTTTTTGAATTCTGGCGGTTTTGAGTTTTGAAATCTAAATTTAACCCCTAATTTTAAAAAGCATCATTCAGGAGGATTTACTAAAATTACAGGAAAATAGCAGACTTTTGCCTTAACTAGTCATTTTTTTCGAGATTACGTAACGAAATCCGAAAAAATAGAGAATCAGAGAGTTTTGGGTTGTGAACATTCTGAAAAGGAAAAATATTTATAAATTATATCTCTTTTATTTTCTTTATCTTAAAAATATTTTTTAAATATTTCAAAGTCTGGCATCTCGATTGCACTATTTATTTAATGTTATTACCATTAATGGCCTCCATCTGGGGGTCAAAACCCAATAAAAAGGGAGATCAACATTATGATCAGAAACACAATGCTCAAAAGCGGACTAGCTTTGCTGCTGGGCATACTTCTGATCCCTAGTCTTGCGGTAGCCCAAAACGTTACCGGTTTCAACGGGACAATCTCAGATAGCACTGGCGCAGTTATGGTTGGTGTTGATGTGACGGTCGTTGAAGAAGCCAAGGGATTGGAATATAGTGGGGTAACGAATGATGTGGGTCGGTTTGAAATTCGTGGCATTTTGCCAGGAACCTATACAATGACTGCCGAAGCCAGCGGATTCAAGCGTTATCAGAATACCGGTGTGCTTGTATTTGATCAGAATATTCGCCGTGTTGACATTACGATGGAACTCGGTGAACTTGCTGATGCAATTACGGTTAGTGAAGAAGGGTTCCGAATTGATACCGATACACCAACCCTGAGTTACAAGACGCCTTCTCGCGAAGTGTATTACCAAAACGTGCAGGCGAGCTTGATCTATCAGGTGGGTGCAGCCCCTGGAGCCATGAACCGTAATGAGCTCAAGGGTATGTATTCCAATAACACCGCTCCAATTCAGGACGGAATTCTAACGAACGCGTACGGGTTCTTCCGGGCTCCTCAGGAACATCTGCAGGAAGTCCAGTTAAAAACCCAGAACGTTGGTGCCGAATTCCAACACGCTAATAACATCCTCGGTGTGGGCCGAAGTGGAACCAATGAATTTCATGGTGAAATCTTCATGGCCTTTGATCACGCCCGGCTAAAGGCGAAGAACCGCTCTATCGCAGAACGACCTAAGCCGGAAACTGCTCGAATCCGATGGTCTTATGAGGGTGCTGGTCCTGTGTGGATTCCTGGTGTTTATGATGGTCGAAACCGCACATTCTTCCATGCCAACTATCAGCCAGTTAGTAGTCTTAGACTGGAAATTAATAATAACCTTACGTATCCCACAGCTCAAATGAGGACTGGAAATCTTTCCGAAATCGCGCAGTTTGCGAGTGGCGGAATGGTCAAAAATCCTTATACGGGCACGCAATTTGCTAACAACACAATTCCGACAAGCATGTGGCACCCTCTGGGTACCCGCTTTATCGAATTAGCCCCTGTTCCAGAAAGGGCTGGCGTTGTTAGTAACATGACAGGGATTAACGAAAACTACTCCAACGATCCTTGGGAGCATTATCGTTTTGACCATCAGATTACTGATAACAATACGATAACGATCAGCCACTTCCGATTCACCCATGTCGGGACTGAATCAAAGTGGGATCATGGTCCCTTTGATTGTGGCCGTTCAGGTGAAGGTCCCAATCGTTCATGGAGTATTCAAAATAGCCATGTCTTTTCACCTACGGTCATTAATGAGCTTTCAATAGGTCGAGGCCACCAATTTAGTGAAAACTATAGCCTTTGTAATGGTAGCGACCTTCTGGCAGTTCTAGATCCCGGCGGAATCATTGATTTCGGTGGACGATCATTTCCGAAGGGTGAGCCAGGAGCGCCTCAAATTATTGGTCAGACCATTGGAAACCTATCGAACGTTGGTGGGTCATTCAATCCTGCACCTACCTGCTCTCTTGGTGGCTGTTCTGCCGGACAAGGTTACGGCGACCAAAATAACACCGTTATGCTTAAAGAAGGTGTCTCAATCCAGTCAGGAAATCACCTAGTTAAACTAGGGTTCTCCAACATCTGGAGTCTTAATGAGCATGGTGGTGCAAACCGTAACTCCTACGGCCGATGGGAATTTACTGGAAACTTTACTGGATGGGATCTTGGAGATATCTTGTTAGGATTGCCTTACAAGACCGCGATCGCCACTTCGAGACCACCTCGAAGACCTCGCTCCGGACAATTAGGGTTCTACCTTCAGGATGACTGGAAAGTCACCTCTAGAGTAACAATCTCTCCCGGAATTAGATTCCAGACCTATGGTGCTGCACACGACCAAAGTGGCCTATGGTATAACTTTGACATGGCTTCCATGTCAGTGGTTGTTCCAAACAATGCTATTAGTCGTGTGGTCCCAGCCTATCCAACTGCAAAGATTCCTGTTGTTACGCAATCCGCAGCTGGATATCCTGGAAACCTTTTCCGATATAAAAACCCATTAGTTCAGCCTCGCATGGGAATTGCAATTCGAGTTACCGACACCACAGTGATCCGTGCAGGTTGGGGTGTCTACCATGTGCCTTTGACGCCTGCCTATGATATCGGGCAAGCACTCAATGGCTTTACTTCCGGACCATTTGAGTTAACCGAGTCTTTTGGACCTAACGAAATCGTCAACGGTACACCAACCCTGACGTTCTCGAAGGCCTTTCCGGCTCCTGGCTCTGGATCAATTCCTTTGCAGAGTGTGCAAGTACTAGCTCCCAAAACTCGTGGAGAAGACTGGCCCTCTGACCAGCAGTGGAACATCACTCTGGAAAAGGAATTGGGTAATGGCTTCACAGGACGTGGTTCTTACGTTGGTGCCAAGGGAACACATTGGCCCTACAGCGTGAACCGACAGACTCCTAAAGCCAGCACCATTCCATTTACAGCCGCTCGCAAGGTCTATGGCGCTGATCCATTTGACAAAATCACCGAAGCATTGGTGGGTGCAAACCAAACCTATCATGGTATGGAGTGGGAAATTCTCCGTCAGTTCTCAAGTGGTTTATACATGAGAGCTTGGTATGAATTCCGCACCGCACTCAACGACGTTGAAGGTGGTAAATTCGGATGGGTTGGAGTTAGAGGATTCCAAACAGAGAATCCCTATAACCGATCAAGAGACAAAGGCTGGGCCGATGGTCACGTTCAGCATAGTGCTCGTGTAATGGCCATTTATGATCTTCCCTTTGGTAAAGGACAGAAGTACTTCTCCGATGCCACAGGATTCCAACAGATCATGCTTGGTAACTGGACCTTCTCACCCATCGTAACGATGAATGCGAGAAGAGCCAGTACACCTAGTTTCGGTGGTGCAGATACGCCCAACGTCGGTCGCTCTGGTGGACGTCCTGACATCCTTCCTGGCTGCAGAGCCAGTGGGTTCGATGGAAGCTATCAAGGTGGCAAGGTTGTTTGGAACCGTGCATGCTTTGCGCAACCGAAAAATGGAAAATATGGAAATGCGACTCGTGGCATGTTAAAACAGCCCCGAGATCCTCATTTCAATATCAATGTATTCAAGGTCTTCCCGCTTACCAAGTATGAGAATGGACCATACTTCAAGCTGGAAGCTTTTGTCACAAATCCAATGAACCATACCAATCCTAGCGGACCAAATTCGTTGAACATTAATGATCCCCGCTTCGGACGGTATGCTGCAAGTTGGCATACCCGGAGTATTATTTTCCGGTTGCGACTGGGCTTCTAAAGAGTCTAGACCTTATTTACGTAAACCAGGCAGCCAGACCAACGGCTGCCTGGTTTTTTTTTGGTTGAAAGATTTGAGATAAGGAAAAATTCATCGGTTTGTCGGTTAGATTAGATCTGATTTTGTGGAAAAATATGTAAAACTGTGATGTTATCATTCCATCTTTGGATCAAAGGGATTGATGGTTGGTTATTATGATCAAGCGTTTCAAAAGTCCGCTGATGTATTTTTCGCTTGGAGGTGGTTTGCTCCTAGTGATCATACTTAGTTTTTATGAGGCAGGAATCTTTGGGGCGGTACAAAGTGGCGAAGAGACTGGTAAAAACATGCCAGTTGAGGTTCTTCCCAAGGGTTTTGTTTCCTCAAAAAACTGTAAATCCTGTCATATAGAGGAATACAATAGTTGGAGAGAAAGCTATCATCGCACAATGACCCAGGTGGCTAGTCCCGTGTCAGTAAAGGGTCCATTTAATGGTGATAAGTGGAACCTTCATGGTGAAACTTATCGTGCATTTCAGAAAGGGAAAAGATTTTGGGCAGATCTTCCAGGGCCTAATCAGAGTCGGCTTGAAAAGGAGATTGTCATGGTTACGGGATCCCACCACCAGCAAATTTATTGGTTCGCTAGTGGAAATTCCAGAAAGCTTGAACAGTTTCCTTTTGTTTACCTGCTGGGGGAGGAACAGTGGATTCCACAGAAAACTCATTTTGTCATGGAACCAACAAAGGTAGTATCCACTGAGCCGGGATCGTGGAATATTTCCTGTATTAAATGCCATGTAACCATTGGGCGTCCACGCTATGGAGGTAGAGACAACATAGATAGTTTAGTTGGTGAGTTTGGCATAGCCTGCGAAGCCTGTCATGGTCCCGGTGAAGATCATATTCGTCAATATAGTAATTTACAGAATCAAACGAAGAAAATATCTAAAGTGTCCTCAAAAAAACAGAAGTCATTAATTAATCCTCGAAAATTGACTCACCGCAGATCAGCTCAAGTATGTGGACAGTGTCACGGTATCTTTACTTTCAATAATACTAAGGATGGTTTGGAATGGAATTCAAAGGGGTTTTCATATAGGCCAGGAGACGATTTACACAAGAGTCGTTTTTATATTCGAAAATCAAATCAACACAAGGTTCCGGCTCAAAACCTGATCAAGGCTAATCCGAAGTTTATGGAGCAGAGTTTTTGGCCAGATGGCATGGTTAGAGTTTCGGGGCGAGAGTTTAATGGAATGATGGAATCACCCTGTTACCAGCGTGGAGAATTGACTTGTATCTCCTGTCATGAGCTGCACAAGTCGGCTGGCGATTCCAGGCCCTACAAGGAGTGGGCTAACGATCTTATGAAGAAGGAAATGCTGACGGATCAGGCATGTTTGCAATGTCACAAGTCATTTGCCTCCAAGGTAGTAAACCATACTCACCATTCTGAAAATTCGCCTGGTAGCCAATGTACTAACTGCCATATGCCCTATTCAACATATGGTCTCCTTAAGGCTATCCGGAGCCATCAGATTAGTAACCCAACGGTGGCTGAAAGTACAGACTTTGGGCGCCCAAATGCATGCAACCAATGCCATTTAGATAAAACCCTGGATTGGACTGCTACCTATCTCGAGAAGTGGTACCAAGTGCCTAAACCACAGCTTTCCTCTGATGAAAAATCTGTGGCGGCTTCCTTACTGTGGCTTCTTCGAGGAGATGCGGGTCAACGTGCTCTTATTGCTTGGAGCATGGGCTGGGAACCAGCACGTCGGGCTTCTGGCAAGGAATGGATGCCACCCTATTTGGCACAGCTTTTAGTTGATCCCTACGATGCTGTTCGTTTGCTTGCTTATTGGTCACTGCGCACTCTACCCTCATTTCGAAATTTTGATTATGACTTTGTTGCATCCGAGGTCCAACGTCTGTCTGCAAGAAACAATGCGATCCAGATTTGGAACCAAAGGTCTCAAAAGGATAAAATGGGTTCTGATTCTGTCCTCATTACTCGTCAGGGTATAATAAAAGAAACTATTTTCCAGCGATTACTGAGAGAGCGGGATGATAGACCAGTGAACCTAGCAGAGTAGGCTACTCAATATCTAAAATAATGGTTTACCAGTTAGGGGAAGGGTAAGAACTTTTCTCAAGGCAGCATATTGGCTTAAAAGTAATTTAAGTTTCAGCTTTAAAAATCAGGTTCTTGTAACTACGGTAAAAGCTTTGATATAATTTAATCCTATACTGAGAGGATTCTTTATGCTGGAAAAGCTTTTTTGGACAAGTTTTATTGTTCTTGGGGGATTTTTACTTCCGTGGTCAGTAGATTTGTCAGCAACTTGTCTTCCATCGTGCGATGCTTTTACCGGACCGGAAATTCGTTATCTCTTTCCCTTAGGTGGCCAAAGAGGAAGTACTGTTAATCTTGCAATTACTGGCAGGGGCCTTGAGGGTGCCTACGCTGTAGTTACTGAGGAAAAGGGTATAACGGGTTCGATAACCAGCGTCGAAGAGGTGATAGAAAAGAAATTTAAGATAGAGGCACAGGGCCCAGAGACAAAAAAGAAAAAAGACAAAGATTTTAGGGTTTTTGTATCAACAAAAATTGAACCTTTTGTCAATGTTGGTGACTACTGGATTCGTTTAGTCACACCAAATGGTATTTCCAATCCCTTCCATTTTAGGGTTAATGGACTACAAGTTATTAACGAGTCAGACCTGCCCCACCATGTTCCGGAAGAAGCTCAACCTATAAATTATCCAGTGATAATTAATGGCAGTATAACTAATCCTGGAGAGATAGATTACTATGAAGTCCAAGTCCCAAAAGGAGAGCGACTTTTGTTGAAAGTTACTCCCAGTCGGGGTGCCGTTGCAAATGTTTTTAGATCCCAGCTTGGGATTTACGAAAAATCAGGGAGCTGGTTCGATTCAAAACGGTTGGTTCGATTAGCCTTTAGTGACAAGGATCGTGGGACCAGGGTTGTTGATAATAAGGACCAGCGGCGTACTACAGGTTCTTATGTAAAGTTGCAATACCATTTTCTTGAAGAGGGACAATATATAGTCTCAGTTGGTTCATTAAATGGTCAAGCAGAACCTGATTACATTTATCAGCTGGAAGTTATTTCTTCTAAACATTCATCTCAAGTAGAATCCCAATCAGTGAGTTGGAATGAACGGAGCTTTACTAGAAATTTGACGGTTAATCGTCTGGAGCAGTTGTGGGCTAGAGGAGTTAGAATCCCAGTAGCCAATTCTAATCAAGAAAAGGTAGGTAAAGATGACGCTGAAGAGGCTGGTCTTGACTCGGCTTTTCTTGATTTTGAGCTTTCCAGCCCAACTCGTTTACTTGATAAATTGATAGAGAAGGAGCCCAATAACAAATTTATCAAAGCTAACGAACTTCCAATTCCAGCTATTATTGAAGGAGTGATTGAAACTCCTGGTGACTTTGACATATACAAGTTCAGCGTTGCTGCAGGACAAAAACTTGCCTTTGAAATAGAGACTGTTGGCTTGAAGCGCCCAGACTTTAATCCAATGTTTCAAATTTCAAATTCTAAAGGAGAGAAAAAGTTTAGTAATCTGAGGCGATCGGAAAAGTATAAAAATGTTAATTCCCCTCACTTGATTTCAGTCGATCCTAAAATAATTGGAACTTTTGAACAGGCAGGAGATTATTATCTTAAAGTGAGGGATGTTACTCTGAGAAAAGGAGGATCCTTATTTTCCTATCGCCTGTTGATCCGGCCTCAGGTACCTCATGTTGGGAATATGGTTCTTGAAACTCGAACCCTAGAATTTGAAGATGGCCGGACTGATCCCAACAGGCTTAATATTGTTCCTGGAAAATCTGCTAAATTTACGTTGATTTTAGATCAGGAGGAAGGATTTTCCTTACCCTCTAATCAGGTTGCTGTTTTGGTTGAAGGATTACCAAATGGAGTTCAGGCTTTTCCTGCAGCTAGCAGGTATCAATTCCCGGAGAGGAGAGGACCCCCAAAAATTAAAGATACTGAAAATCACCTGCCGTACACCCAAAAAATCAATGTAGTTCTCCATGCTTTAGAAGACGCTTTGCCTACGCGATTGCCAGTTTGGTTAACGGTTAAAGTGCGTCCATTTGTCCAGGGCAAGTCTGGATTGGAGCTTGTTGTAAGAAAAGTTCCACTGATGATTTTAGATCCAAGTTCTTCGATGAAAGTGAGTCGACTAGGGGATTCCCAGTGAATGACATAGGACTAAAGAATATGAGAGTTTCAAAAATAGGAAAATTTTTCATTTCTGTTAAGGCTGGGATTCTATCTTGTGCCATTCTTGTTTTAGTGACAGCCTCCACGGTAAGAATGGATAGTCAACCTCCTGATACCC
The DNA here is from genome assembly GCA_022452285.1 of Terriglobia bacterium. GTDB lineage: Bacteria > Acidobacteriota > Terriglobia > Versatilivoradales > Versatilivoraceae > JAKUNG01. The sequence continues at coordinate 62,228 of JAKUNG010000017.1, forward strand.
CTCTTTCTACTAATTTATCTGCAAAACTAATATCCATTGAATTGGTACCAAAAGCAATTACCCTTTGGGGTGCGGATGCCTCGCAGCGTTTTCTATTAATGGGTACTTTTAGTGATGGACTTCGCCGAGACATTACATCAGAGGGACAGTTTTCGGCATCAAAACCTGGCTTCATTGTGTTTGATAAAACTAACAAAGTAAGTCCAATCAAGGATGGAGAATTATTCTTGATAGCTAAGGTAAAAGATAAAAAATCTAGGTCTACTATTAAAATTCTGGAGGCTCAGGAAAAACGTCCCTTTAGTTTTCCAAGAGTGATTGGTTCATTATTGACTAAACAAGGATGCAATGAAACTGCCTGCCACGGATCTGTGCCTGGACGAGGAGGTTTTAAGTTATCGATTAATTCTATTTATCCTCGTGATGATTTTAAATGGATTGTCAAGGGAGGCAAGTTTGAGGTACTGACGGAAAAGTCTGAGGAACCGAAAGAACCACGGATTAATCTAGAGAATCCCGAAAAAAGTGCGCTTCTACTTAAACCAAGCCTTCAAGTCCCCCATGGCGGTGGCCTTAGATTTGGTGTGGATTCTCCACAATACTCTACGATTTTAACATGGATTCAAGCAGGGGCACCCTATGGTGAAAAAGGGGAGTCTGAAAGTATTCGAATCGAAAAATTAGAGGTTTATCCGAAGGAAAGTGTCCTGAATTTAGAGGGAAGCCAACAAATTTTGGTAACTGCTCACCTTAGTAATGGTCGTAAAGAGGATGTTACAGGTCAGGTGGTTTATGAAGCTAAAAATGGTACGGTTGTTGAAGTTGCTGAAGATGGTTTGGTACAGGCCAAAAAACGAGGAGAGACCAGCATTTTAATTAGGGCTTCAGGTAAAGCTACTAGTGTTCGATTTGGGGTTATTGCCAGTCCACTGTCCAGCTATCCTGAAATACCAGAGAACAATTTAATTGATAAACACGTTTTTGCCAAACTCCGGAAATTCAATATCATACCTTCGGAACTTTCCAGTGATGCTGAGTTTCTAAGACGCATTTGTTTGGATCTAACAGGGACGTTACCCCCTGCTAATCGAGTGCGTGAATTTTTAATTTCTCGAGACCCGAATAAGCGCAAAAATCTTATAGAACTTTTGTTGAATTCGCCAGAATTTCAGGATTTTCTCCACTTTCGTTATGCCGAAATTTTTCGTTGGTATGGTGGAGCCACTCAAGTGGCAAAAGACACCAATCTCTATGGAGAGTGGTTACGGGAAAGTATTGCTATCAATAAGTCCTATGACCAAATAGCAATAGAACGTATTGCGGCTCAGGGTTATGATGGTCCGTCCAGATTTTATTACCAGTTACGCTTTATCATTCCACCACCCGATTTGATCGCTGAGCAGGTGCGTTTATATTTAGGTCGTCGCTTGGATTGTGCTCGTTGTCATGATCATCCTTTTGAAGCTTGGAGTCAGGATCAATTTTGGGGCATGGCTGCTTTTTATGGTCGGATGATTGATGTTAGGGAAAATGTCATGGTTGATTCATTAATCGTCGATGATCCAGAACATATTGGTCAGGTGATTCATCCTAAAACAAGTAAAGTTGTTGAACCTCGTGTCTTGGATGGTGATGTACTACCCTTGGACGAGAGAACGGATCTGAGAATGAAATTAGCTCAGTGGATCGTGAAACACCCCTACTTTGCTGAAACCTTTGTTAACAGGGCTTGGGATTGGTTTTTTGGTAGAGGTATTGTAGATCCTGTAGATGACTTTCGTCCGACTAACCCGCCCACCCATCCTAAACTCATCAAAGCTCTGGCGAAGTACTTTAGAGAAAATAATCATGATGTTAAGAAATTAATGCAACTGATTGTTCAGTCTAGAACCTACCAGTTGTCTAGCTATCCTAACGACACTAATAAAGGAGATCGGATAAACTTTTCTCATGCTCTACCTAAACCCCTGGATGCAGCTGTACTTCTAGATGCAATTTCCCATGTGACAGGTGTTCCAGAAGAATACATAAATGGCAAACAGGGTTTCCCATCAGGGACTCGAGCAATTACTTTACTGCCAGGCACTCCTTCAAGCTTTATGAAGCTTTTTGAACGAAATGAGCGTAAAGCACTTCCGGAGGGAAAACCTGAACCTGCCTTGTCCCAGGCACTGCATGTTTTAACAGGAAAAACTTTTAATGAAAAACTTACTAAACAAGGAGGGTGGTTAGATCAAATCCTTCAGAGTGATGCTACTAATAAAGAAATTATTGAAGAACTTTATTTAGGATCCCTCTCACGGTTTCCAAGTCGTGGAGAATTGATAAGACTTGAAGAAATGGTTCAAAAACGGCCTCGAAAAGAAGCTCTAGAATCATTAACTTGGGCTATAATTAGTTCTAGACAATTCTTGCACAATAATTGATAATTACATGGGAGTTTTAAGAAACTTTTAGTGGTCCGTAGTACTAAAAAGTCTAAATAACCAAGGACCATTTATTCTGGTGAGGATGATCATGGGTGATAAAAAACCAGTTTTAAATTTTCTGGAAGCTGAACATGAACGTAGACAGTTTCTTCGAGTGGGTGGCCTAAGTTTTCTAGGTATAACGCTAAGTGACTATTTCCGAATGAAGGAAACCCTTGCTGCAGTTGGTAAAGGAATACCCACTAAGGCCCAGTCTGTCATATTAATTTGGTTGTCGGGTGGACCTCCGCATATGGATATGTGGGATCCTAAGCCCAACAGTAATTTTAAACCAATAGGAACCAACGTAGCTGGGATTCAAATTTCTGAGACGCTTCCTAAAACAGCCCAGCACATGGACAAACTTTCCATCATTCGGTCCATGCATACTGAAGAGAACAATCATCCTGAAGGTACTTATTATGGTATGACGGGTCATCGTCCTAATCCAGCCTTTCGGTTTCCAAGTTTTGGATCTATTGTTTCACGTGAACTAGGAGTACAGAATAACGTTCCTCCCTATGTTGTTACACCTCCACTTTCATATGATCACTCTTATATGGCTGGTAACATGGGTCCACAATACAATCCCATGATTGTGCCTGATCCAAGTCAAGAAGATTTCAAGATCCCAGATTTAACTCTACCAAAATCATTGTCAGCTGAATTAATTCAAGACCGGCAAACTTTTTTAAAGGTTGTAGATCACCAGTTTCGCCAGAAAGAAGAATTTGCTCGGTTTAATAAGATGGATAGTTATCAAGAGCAGGCATTAAGAATGATCTTGTCTCCTAATGTCAAAAAAGCTTTTGATCTTTCAGAAGAATCGGACAAGGTTAAAGAATCGTATGGGAAAACACGTTTTGGGCAATCAGTACTACTAGCTCGCAGACTGGTGGAAGCAGGGTGTCGTTTTGTTACAGCTGAGGGTTTCAACCACAGTGAATGGGATATTCATTTTGATAATGACAAGTTACTTAAAGAAAACCTAGCACCTCGTTTTGACCAGGCAATGTCAACCTTGTTAACAGAATTAGATGAAAGAGGGTTATTGGAGTCTACAGTAGTTTTAGCAATGGGTGAATTTGGTAGAACTCCCAATATAAATCCAAGAGCTGGAAGAGATCACTGGTGTCATTGCTGGTCAATGGTTCTAGGAGGTGGTGGTATTAAGGGTGGTCAGATCGTTGGTGCTAGTGATGAACGAGCGGCTTATGTAGCCGAACGAAAGGTAACCCAGGGAGATCTTTTTGCAACTGTTTATAAAGCATTGGGTATTGATTGGACTAAAACCTATACTGGTTTAGATGGAAGACCACTTTACATTGCTAATTCTATAGGAGATAAGCAAGGCCACCCTGTACACGAATTAATTTAGACTGTTAAGAATTACCCACAGCTAACTTTAACCTCCATCCTTCAAGGTTTGCCCATTAGATAGAATATTGATTCAACTATATTCTTTGAAGGGCTCATTCAATTATTATTAACGTTCGATTCTAAGGTAGTATTGCTAATCACCTATTATTGATTCTGCAGAAACAGATCATGCAGAAGAACTGATATTTATGAGTAATTAATCCAATGTTCACCCGATCAGATAGTGCTACTTTCTCAAATAAATGGTACCCGTTATGTATCCGTGTAGCTGCAATGAATTCCTTATTTAGTCTTCTCCTTATATTTTTGATTTTTGAGCCAAATTTCGCAGCAACAACTGACAAACAAAAGGAACGAAAAAACCCTCGGTTGATTTCTCTTTTTCCACAGGGTTCTCATCAAGGATCTTTTTTTGATACAACTGTTAGGGGTGAAGGTCTTGAAGGCGTTCATACTGTTTGGTTTGATTGCAATCATATAACTGGTCAGGTTCAAAAAGTTAGTCAATTTTTTATTCAAAAGAGTCGATTTAGTAGACGCTGGGAAGATCCTGGCCAAGAAATCTTGATTCGAATTGAAATTTCTCCTCAGGCTGCCATTGGTGTCCATGAGTTACGCCTCATAGCCGACTGGGGTATTTCTAGTCCTCTGAGCTTGGTTGTCAGTTCTGAGGTAAATACCTTTGAAAAAGATGATTTTCATGGAACCGCCAGCACAGCGCAACCCATCGCCGTGCCTGTTAATCTTAATGGTAAGATTGCCAATCATGGAGAAGTGGATTTTTATGAATTTTTTACCTCAAAGGATGAAGAACTACAATTTGAGGTTCTCACAACTGGAGGAGTTTTACCTGGTTCTCCAATTAATCTTCAGTCTCCAGAAATTATTTTGTACAAACCAACTGGCAGCTGGTTTGATAGTCAAAAAGTTACCAGAATGGAAGTGTTGGACGAGTCAACGTTTTTGCCTTTACCAGTAGAAGGAAAAGTTTTGAGGCCGAGGTTAAAGCATCATTTCACTCAATCTGGTCGTTATTTGGTTTCTGTTGGGAACGTGACTAATAAAGGTGGTGCAGGGCATGCATATCAGCTCCGGATCTCAAAGAGTGTCTCTGGAAATCCTTCTAAGATGAGAGAATGGACTGAACTAAAACAAGCCCATGTTCCGGACTTTTTTCACTGGGAAGAACGATCGTTTGCCCGTAAGATTTCGACTGATCGACATAATCAGCTATGGTCTCGTACTGGGCAGTTATCAAAAGTTTTTTCGAATGGTAAACTGGCCTTAAAAAATACTGACCAAGTGTCAATTGGACAGAAGTCTGAAAAGCTTCAATGGATCATGGATGAAGAACCTAAAAGCTCTCAGCAACAAGCAATTCCTCTTTCCCTACCTACGGTGGTTGAGGGAAGTATTAATCAACCAGGGGATGTTGACTATTTTACCTTTCCGGTGGAAACAGAACAAGGACTAGCTTTTGAAATAGAGACAACCAAACAAATGGAGCCAGGATTAAGTCTCCTATTAGAGGTGTTGGATTCAAAAGGTCAAAGGGTTTGTTCAAATATTTATCGGATTGTAGAAAACAATTCAGCTTTTTGGAATAAATTTCTCCGGCCCAAAATAATATTTACTTTCCAAAAAAAGGGTACTTATTTTTTGCGCCTGCAGGATTTGACATCACGATTGGGTGGAGAAGAATTTTCCTATCGAGTTTTAGTCAGGTCCCAGGTACCCCACATCGGAAAAATTACTTTGGGAACTCTAGATCATGTTAACTTAGTTCCAGGTGAGGCCAAGAAGATAACAGTAACCATTGAAAAAGAAGAGGAGTTTGACCATCCGGTAGTTTTAGGCTTTGAAAATTTACCTTCCGGTGTAAGTGCTCTTCCCAGTCTTATAGAAGAAGTAAAAACATCAGTTCGTGATGCAGGACCTAGGGGGGGACTTCATAAGGATCGATTTTTTCCTCAAACCCAAAAGCTGGCCTTTAGTTTGGTAGCGGAGAAAAGTGTACTTCCCAGCGCTGTACCCTATAAAATACGAGTAGTAGCCAGGGGAGTTGTTAAAGACAGGCCTGGAATGTTTCTACCTGTAAAGGATTTACATCTAATGCTGATTGACCCTAGCTCTGCCAGTGTTATTAGTCGATTAACAGTAGGAGAATAAGCGAGTGTTGGTGGATAACGTAATAAACAGAATGTTGGTTTCCAAAATTCCTCGGGCTCTCTCTCTTGCAAAAAATAGTCTGTCTATTGTACTTTTTTTCAGTTTAATACTGAGTTCCAATCTCTGGGGAAATTCGCAGCAGTCCTTACTGTCTCTAAGTCTTGTACCCCAAAAAGTCGTTCTAAGTGGGACCGGTGCTTCCCAACGTTTCTTGGTTCTGGCTACCTACTCAAATGGGCAGAAACAAGAGATCACTTCAAAATCTAGTTTCTCAATTTCTGATCCTCGTATTGCAAAAGTTGATGGGCATGGTCGAGTTGTCTCACTATCAGATGGAAAGACAACAATTACTGCAAAAATTGATGGGCATACAGCTACTGCAGTACTTTGGTGCGAAAATTCCCTTCTGGAATCGCCCGTCAGTTTTGTTAAAGATATTACTCAGATATTAACTAAGCAAAGCTGTAACAGTAGTAGTTGTCATGGTGGAGTAAAAGGAAGGGGTGGTTTTCGACTCTCTTCTAATGCAAGTCACCCTCTCGAAGATTATGAGTGGATTAAACAGGGAGGAGGATACCAAGTTCTTACTGATCAGCCTATACAACCCAGAAATCCTCGAATTAGTATAGAGATTCCCGAGAAAAGTTTGATTTTGCAGAAACCAGCTATGCTGCAGCCACATGGCGGTGGCCAGCGATTTGAAGAAGGTTCTGAAGATTATGATGTTTTGCTCAGTTGGATTCAAGCTGGTGCTCCCTATACCCAACCTGAGAAAAAAGACCTAGTTGTCGAGCGCATACAAGTTTTTCCAGAGGAAGCCATTTTGGATCGATTAGGAAAGCATCAGATGCTGGTAACCGCACACTTTTCCAATAGGCGTCAGGAAGATGTAACTAATCAGGTACATTATGAATCATTAGATGCTGAGATTTTACAGGTAACTTCAGAGGGTTTAGTAAAAGCAAAACGGGTTGGTGAAGCAGTGATTTTGGTGAGATACCCTGGTAAGGTTGCTGTTGCTCGCTTTGGTGTAATTTCTAAATTTATTGAAGATTACCCTCTTTTATCTCGGACTAATTTTATTGATGAAGAAATCTTTAACAAACTTGAAAGGTTCCATATCATTCCCTCTGGACTTTCCAGTGATAGTGAATTTTTGCGGCGAGTCTGTCTTGATATAACAGGAACACTTCCTCCCCCAAGCAGAGTCCGTGAATTTATTGCTAACCAAGATTCACAAAAACGAGAAAAACTAGTTAGAACCCTGTTGAATTCTCCTGAATACATTGAATATTGGACCTTTCGTTTAGCGGATCTTTTCCGTGTCAAAGTTTCACAATATTCTTATTGGGAGTGGATTCGACGTAGTCTCAAATTTAACAAACCATATGACCTAATTGCTCAGGAAAGAATAGCTGCTCAGGGTAGTCAGGGTCCTTCCAGCCACTTTAGTACTGGTGGAGACTTTCATGCCGAACAGGTAGTCGCTGAACAGTTTCGAGTCTTTTTTGGTCGTCGAATGGATTGTGCGCAGTGCCATAATCATCCCTATGATCGCTGGACCCAAAATCAATTCTGGGGTCTTGCAGCTTTCTTTGGTCGGACCACTAGTATGGGGACTGGACCAGCAGTGGTTTATGACGATCCATTAGGACAAGAAGAGAATTTTGGGACTGAGGGCAGGACTGATCTGACCTTTGCACCGATTACCCATCCACGAAGCAAGATGCTTGTGAATCCAACATTTCTAGATGGTCAAAGACTCCAAGACACTTCTATGACTGATTTGCGAATGGATCTAGCTCGTTGGATGACAGCACAGACAGACTTTTCTGAAGCTACTGTTAATCGTGTTTGGGGACATTTTTTTGGCCGAGGATTAGTTGATCCCGTCGACGATTTTCGTCTGGGTAATCCACCGACTCATCCGAGGCTTCTACAAATATTGGCAGATGATTTTCAGCGCCACGGCCATGATTTAAAACATCTTATTCAGCGCATTGTTTTATCAAGGACCTATCAGCTTTCAAGTTCTTCCAACAAAACCAATCGCAGAGATACAATTAATTATTCTCGTGCGTTTCCTCGTGCCCTTGAGGCTGAAGTGCTCTTAGACGCACTATCAAGTGCAACTGGGGTTGCCGAAGCTTTTCTGCCTCCAGAAGGAATTTATGATTTTGAAACTGCTCCTCCTGAAACTAGAGCCATTAACCTCAAGTTTCCCTCTAATTATCACTCTCTTTTTCTTGATGTATTTGGACGACCGCAAAGAGATGCAGTGGGTGACCGAAATAATCAAGTAAATCTTAGTCAAGCCCTTCATATGTTAGTTGGGTCTACCTATCTACAAAAGCTTTCTAAGGAAGATGGTAGACTTCACCAGCTTATTCAGAAAAAGGCTTCCGATGAAAAAATCATCGATGAATTATATCTGGCAAGTCTTTGCCGATTTCCCTCTGTGCTGGAAAGAAAACAACTAATGAAGCGAATTAAGGCCCACTCTTCACGTAAGGAAGCATTAGAAGATATACTTTTAGCTTTGATCAGTTCTCGTGAATTTTCTGAAAATCATTAGAGAAGCATATTACTGGTGCAGTATACTAGAGCATAAACATTGATTTTTCAGTTGTCAGCTGAGATAGTAAGGAAACATCTAACGAACCCAAGAATTTGAATTTTATTGTTTTAATGAGGTGGCGTTATCAAAAGTAAACAAGTTGGGATAAATTCGAAACCTAATTACAATCGCCGTTCAATTCTTAAAGTAGGTTCCTTAAGTTTTTTAGGGATTAGTCTTAATCAAATCCTGCAACTTGAACGGTTGATGGCATCTAATAGGATCGCTAAAACAGGGAAGGCACAATCCTGTATCCTGATCTGGTTGAATGGAGGTCCTAGCCATATCGACATGTGGGATCCCAAACCTAATAGTTCTTTTCAACCTATTTCCACTAACGTATCTGGGATCCAGGTTTCCGAACTGTTGTCTCGGACAGCAAAACACATGGATAAGCTATCCATCATACGCTCTATGCATAGTGAAGAGAATAACCATGGTAAGGGACACCACTATGTGCTGACTGGTCATCGACCCAATCCATCCATGACGTTTCCTGCTTTTAGCTCTATCATTACCAAAGAAATGGGTGCTCGTAATAGCGTTCCTCCCAATGTTATCATTCCGGCACCTCACTCGGGGTACAAGGATTACTATGGAGCTCACTTTCTCGGACCCCAATATGACCCTATGGAGATTCCCGATCCAAACCAAAAAGATTTTGAAATTCCTGACTTAAGTTTGCCTGCTTCACTTTCAATCGAAAGAATGGAGTCACAACGTTCATTCCTTTCGTTAGTAGATAATCTTTATCGGCAGCGGGTTGAAAGTGTTGAACACCTTAAGATGGATAGTTTCCGAGCACAAGCGTTGAATATGATTACCTCACCTGCGGTTCGTGACGCTTTTGATTTATCTGATGAGTCCGAAAAAGTAAAAGATTCTTATGGGCGTAATACTCTAGGACAGAGTGTTTTAATTGCCCGTCGTTTGGTAGAGGCCGGAAGTCGCTTTGTTACGGCTCTAGATTTAAATAGACCAGAAAGTGGACGGGACTGGGACACTCATTTTGGTAATGACTACCAACATCGAGATTATCTTGTACCTGTGTTAGATCAAGCACTTTCTACTCTCTTAGAAGATCTTCAACAAAGGGGATTACTTGAATCAACAGTCGTAATTGCCATGGGGGAATTTGGCCGCACTTATGATTTAAACCGTGGCGGTGGTCGGGATCATTGGTGTCACTGTTGGTCAATGGTTTTGGGAGGAGGAGGGATCAAGAGTGGACAAGTCATTGGGGCAAGCGACGAACGTGGAGCCTATGTAGCTGACCGAATGGTAACAGTAGGTGACCTCCTTGCGACTATATACAAAGCATTTGGAATTGATTGGACCGAAGAGTATATGCATCCAATTGGTCGACCTCTTAAAATAGCTAATTCTATCAATGATGAAACTGGAGTTCCAATTAAAGAGTTGGTTTAGAAGATTAGTGGCTCAAGGGTTAGTTTTTTTCCTGATGCATCTTCAATTTTCATAATTGTTCCAAATACTTTTCCGAGCCAGGCTTTAGCCTCATATTTAACAGGCATTTTTCTGTTGTCATCTGTGATCCAAACTACCAAGCTTCCACCTCCTTTAAAGAGGCCACGTACTGAGCTAGATTTGATCTTTATCGTGGAATAGGTTCCTGCAAGAGCTATTACTGTTTCCTTTTTCATAGCACGGATTTTAACCTTTTTGATAATCCCATTATTACTTATGTTTATAAGATAAGTATCGCCAACCTTAATTTCCTTGAGTCGAGTTTGATAAACGGCAGACAAAAAATCCTGTACACATACAGGGAATTCTTCAAAGTTTTTGTTTTTAAGTTCCTTTGGGGGATTCTGAGTAGCATCATAGGTCAGATAATTACCAACACGCTTTTTGTAATCTATAGTTAATATTTTGTTACGATATCTTTTCCTTCGACCTGGTCTAGTGGTTTTTTCTTCTCGTGCGATTTCAGTAAACCGAGTTGAACAAAATCTTTCTGTGTTTACCAATGACTCATAATAATTTTTAACAGTGAATCCAGTGAGTTTAGGCAGGAATCCTGAAGAAACAGCTTCTGCAGTTATTCTAAAGGCCTTTTCGCCTTTGTAATCAATAGAGTTGTGGAACTTGAGCATCATTTCGCCAGCACTGATAGTGGGCAGGAAGAACATCCAGAATGGAGGATTCCAACGAACTTCATAAACAAGTGTCTCACCTTTGGGAATAACATCTGATGGATTTTTAGATAAGGAGGCGTGAAGAGATTCCGAATAAAAGAATATAGTGCACAAGATTGCTAACAGAGCCATACTTTTTTTCATTCAACTTCTCAACATTTAAGTTCCAATGGGCCTATTTTCAGGAAAGAAAATAACATAATTTGGATTAGAGTTAATGCCATTTAATTCAAATACTAATTTAAGTTATCCCTTCTGTCATAATTAGACTTCACATATCTATTTAGAATATTAAGAAATTCCTTTACGATGTTTTTACCTCGAAGAGTTGTAGTGAATTGTCCATCTACAAATACTGGAGCTTTCGGGTCTTCCCCAGTGCCTGGCAAAGATATTCCAATGTTAGCTTGTTTTGATTCTCCAGGACCATTTACAACACATCCCATAACGGCTACCTTGAGGTCTTCAACTCCCTGGTACTGATTTCTCCACTCGGGCATTTGAGAGCGGAGATAGACTTGTATTTGATCAGCCATTTTTTGAAATAAGGTACTGGTGGTTCTTCCACATCCTGGACAAGCTGTCACTTGGGGAAAAAAACTGCGAATGTCTAGGGACTGGAGGATCTGCTGACAGACCAAGACTTCTTCAGTTCGGTCTCCCTCTGGAGCTGGTGTAAGGGAAACTCTGATGGTGTCACCAATTCCCTCTTGTAGTAAAATTGATAGAGCTGCTGTGCTTGATACGATCCCTTTAGTTCCCATTCCAGCCTCAGTTAAACCGAGGTGCAGTGGATAGTCACAACGGGATGCCATGGTACGATAAACATCGATTAGATCTTGAACTCCCGAAACCTTTGCGCTCAGAATGATTCGATCATGAGGCAAACCGTAGCTTTCTGCTAGAATGGCTGATTCTAAGGCACTCTCCACAATAGCTTTGAGCATTACTTGGCGGGAATCTAGAGGATTAGATAATGTAGCATTGTCATCCATCAGTCTAGAAAGTAGGGATTGATCTAGAGAACCCCAATTAACTCCGATACGAATAGGTTTTTCATTTTCTTTAGCCACTTCGATCATTTGCTTAAAGTTTTCATCCCGATGCTTTCCTGCTCCTACATTTCCAGGGTTAATCCGATATTTAGCTAATGCTCGTGCGCAAGCTGGATAACGGTTCAATAGTAGGTGTCCATTATAGTGAAAATCCCCAACTAAAGGAACGGTGAGGCCTTGCTCTAAAAGACGTTCTAAAATTTCTGGAACTGCTTTTGCTGCCTCATCATTATTTACAGTAATCCTTACAAGTTCAGACCCGGATAGAGCTAGAGCTGCCACTTGATTTGCAGTGGCCAGAGCGTCAGCTGTGTCTGTATTTGTCATGGATTGTACAACTACAGGATTTCCATTCCCTATTAATACGTTTCCAATTCGGACTTCTACCGAGGAACGTTTTTCAATTTTTCTCATTTTATTCACATATTTCTTCAGGTCATTTTAAAACCTATTGCAACCACAGATTAAAGGATAGAGCGACACTGGTCAAGCCAACGGCTGAAGTCAGTCAAACAAAGTCATTGGTTGTAAAATTTTCTAAGGAATTTTGTTTTCATAATAAAGATATTATTTTTTCCAAATCTGCTGCTGAACAGTTCTGTTTTCTCATCCTAACCTCCAGTCTCCATTCTCAATATTTATTTGATGTGTTACTATCCAGCAAGACTGATTTAGAGTAATGTAAATACTTAATCATGTCATAGCTTTGCTTAGGTGTTTGATCCAATCTTGAATTTTTTTGACTATGTCCTTCAAAATCTTCTCATGAAACTAGGACTGAAAAATGACACTTAAAAATCACGATGATGCTCAACAGGAAGCTCAAAATCTTTGCCAAGAAGGAATGGACCAGTTAAACCGAGGCCATATTCTTAAGGCTATCAATAAATTTAATCAAAGTTTAGCCATTCAGGCAACTGCAGAGGGTTATACTTATAGGGGTTGGGCAATTTCTTTTTTAGGTATGTTGGATCAAGCAATTGATGATTGTCGTCAGGCTATCCAGATTGATCCAAACTTTGGAAATCCATATAACGACATTGGTGTTTATCTTATGAACTTGGGAGAAAATGATAAAGCTGTTCCTTGGTTGGAAAAGGCTAAGCAAGCCAAACGATATGAACCAAGACATTTTCCCTACTTAAACTTGGGACGTATTTATTTGGAGAAGGGTGATCAAATGAAAGCCCTTGATGAATACATTCAAGCTTTAGATATTGATCCTGAAAATAAAGTTGCCCTCAAGGCTATAGCTGGAATGAAACTTTCTATTAATTAGGTATTTGCATTCTCAAAGTAGTTTCTGCTGAGTCTATTACCTTATTGAGGTTTCCGGATTGAGTGTATTGGAATCTGAATCTTTAAAAAAGGTTTCTCCCAATAGGAGTGCTGCTGAGGGAGTCCAGAGTAACGATTTTTTGGACAGACGCCTTTCCCAAATTCTTTTTGGCAATCAACGTAGAGTCAACTTCCCAATTATTTTTGCCCCGATGGCAGGTCTCTCCCACGTAGCATTTAGACAATTAGTTCGGACTTATCTCCCAGCTAATGCTGAAACACTTTTATTCACTGAAATGTTGTCAACTCGATTGCTTCCGAGCGAAGAGGTAGGAGAAACTCCTCAAACAAAGATAGCAGAAGGAGAAGAGGATCTTGTCCCTCAATTGTTAGGTAATGATGAATCATGGATTGCTCCCTCAATAAGAAAATTGATGAGATTATCTCCAGCTGGAATTGACATTAATATGGGATGTCCAGTTAGTAAGGTTTTAAGGCACAATTGGGGTGTCGCTTTGATGGGAGATATTTATTATGCTGAAGAGGTTGTTCGTAATACTCGAAAACTGACGTCTTTACCTCTCTCAGTTAAAATAAGGACTGGCCTGAAAGATGATCTTAAATATTTGGTTGAGTTTTCCCAAATGTTAGAAGAAGCTGGTGCTGACTGGATAACATTACACCCTAGAGTTCAATCTCAGCACAGGAGAGGTCAGGCTAACTGGGATTACATTGGACGCGTTAGAGAGGCTTTAAAAATCCCTGTGATTGGCAATGGTGATATTCAAGAATCTTCGGATATCTTGAAGATGATTAACAAAACTGGTTGTGATGGTGTGATGGTTGCACGAGCAGCTACAGCAAGACCCTGGATTTTTTGGCAAATTGCTGAAAGCTTAGGGTTTGCTGAACCTAATGGTCGAGAAGGTCAAAGAGCACCTAGGACAGCTGAAGAAGAAGGTATAGAATATCAACATGCATTAAGATTTTTCTGTGATCAACTAGAACTATGTTTTTCTCCATCTGAACAACTGTCACGTCTTCGATTATTTCTTGCTTGGGGACACAGATGGGTGTTTTTTGGTCACTACCTTTCAAAACAGGTCAACCGCTGTTGCAATTTAGAATCGGCCCGACGTGTGATCGAGACATTTTTCGATTCTCCAAAACCTTTAAAAGCTAGAACTAGACTTCAATGAGTCAATTTGATTTACAGCTAGTTTAAGGATCTCATTCTTTAAATTTCAGAAAAATAAATAGAACTGGTTGAAGCTATCAATAATCTCCAAATGGGGTGTGTTCAAATCAGAGTAGTCTATAAAAATGAAAGGATGCTTGGAATTTGAACATAGGTCAGAAATTGAAATAAGGGGTCAATCTTGTTTCGAAAAATTAAAATAGCTACTAAACTTCTTAAATGGAGGAATCTTGATTTTAAGAGTGGTTATTGTCCTTTGTGTGGTCCCACTTTCTTTGTGAAACTTGATAACTATGAGATGGCAATTCGTTGCTTAAGGTGTCGTTCGAGTGCTGCAACGATGTCTTTTGTTAGTGTGGTAAATCGTTTGATTCCAGATCTTTCGGAGAAACATGTTTATGAGTTATCGGCTCAAGGTCCTCTTGTTAAATTCCTTTTAAGGAGTGCAGGTAAGGTAACCCTTTCAGAATATTTTGATGATGTTCCACTTGGTAAGTACAAAGGGAAAATTCAGTGTCAGGATGTAGAGCGATTGACCTATGATAAAGAATCATTTGACATTTGCACCTCCACTGAAGTTTTTGAACATGTCCCTCATGATTTAGAAGGATTCAAGGAGTTGTACCGTATTCTGAAACGAGGAGGAGTCCTGATGCTAACGGTTCCTCTCTCTCCTGTATCTAAAACTGTTGAACGGGCTAAAATAATTGATGGAGAGATTCAGTATCTTCTTCCTCCAGAATATCATGGTGACCGAATCCGTGGATTTAACTCTGTTCTTTGTTTTCGAAATTATGGTCAAGATATTGTAGACAGGTTGGACTTTGTTGGTTTTCACCATCCTCGTATCGTTCAAGGTGATGATCCTACTGGCTGGGGGTTTTCTCGAGGAGTTGTTGTAGCAAGCAAGTAGATGGAATAATAGATAGCTTACATTGTTCAATTAATATATTGAAAAAGATTAAAGGTAGAATAGTATTTCTTTTTTTATGACATTATTTAAAAAACATCTCAATCAAATAACCTATGTTTTCATAACTTTATCAATAGTTTTTCCAGTGATTAGTATTGCTATTTCTCAGATATTTTTATCGTTAGCGATTCTTGGATTCATCCTAGATCGATTGCTAAATGAGCAGCAATCCGTTTTTTTCCCACCGATAAAGCTTCCCCTAAGTTTTTTTATTCTAACTACAGTATTATCTTGGTTATTATCTCCTGATCTTACACTGGGCCTACCTCCAATAAATAAGTTGTGGCTCTTTGTGATTATTCTTCTGGTTGCAAATTATTTTTCTGAAAAAAGAACAATTTTGGCTTACCAAACATTATTTACTGCTGGTATTGTTGCTTGTAGTTTTGCTTTTGTTCAGTATATTTTCCCTTCACTGGGAAGTGTCCAAGGTAGAATTACTGGCTTTATGGGCCACTGGATGACCCTCAGTGGTGGGTTAATGTTGGTATTTATTACATTAGTTGGTTATACGTTAAATGCATCGCCTAAAAGAAAAACCTTTTGGGTGCTAGCATGTTTTTTTCTTGGAATAACTCTGGTTTTAACGCTAACCCGGAGTGTTTGGATTGCCAGTTTAGCGGGCTTATTAACAGCTCTATGGTTAAAATTTCCACTTCGAAAAATAGTAATTCTTTTGTGTGGAGGAGTTATTTTATTGGTATTTTTTGCCCCTGAATCTGTGCAAAAACGTCTTGAAAGTATCTGGGATCTTAATGATCCATCTAACTATGCTCGTGTGGCGATCTGGAAAACTGGGTTAAAAATGGTTAAAGACAATCCTTGGTTTGGTGTAGGACCCCAACAGGTTTCCGAGGTATTTTTTGATTACCATCCATTTCCTCAAGATCGGGAGCGAAGTGGATTCTTTTTCATGCACATGCATAATAATTTTCTTCAGTTTGCTGCAGAACGGGGCATTCCTTGTGCATTAGCTTGGCTCTGGTTGATGTTGAAGATTGGCATAGATCACTATCGGGCATTTAAAAATCTTCTGACTCCATCGCTACTGAAGTCCGCACATGCAATTGGGTTGTTGAATGTTGTTGTACTTTTCTTAGCAGGATTTTTTGAGTTTAACTTTGGGGATTCTGAGGTTCTTATGATTTTTCTTTTCCTTGTTATTGTTCCCTACGGAATAAGGTGCAATAAGCAATTAGTAAGCAAGGAAATATGAAGAATCCGGTATCGATTAATAATGTTAATTTATAAAAATAGAGTTCTAGGATAATGTATTTTCGGTGTAGAAATATTGTCCCAGTTTTTTAGATCCTTAACAACATTTCATGAGGAAGGTAGAACATGCCAGAGCGTTATGACTTAATAGTTATAGGAGGAGGGCCGGCAGGTTATGTAGGTGCAATTAGGGCAGCTCAACTTGGAAAGAAAGTTGCGTGTATAGAAAGGGAACGAGTTGGAGGGACTTGTCTTAATTGGGGATGCATTCCAAGCAAATCGCTTTTACGAAATGCAGAACTTTATCAATTCATGAAAAACCGCAGTAAGGATTTTGGTTTTAAATTTGAACAATTAGACTTTGATTGGCTTACAATCATTAAACGAAGTCGAAGAGTTACTGATCAGCTTGCTGGAGGTATTGAGTTTCTATTCAAGAAAAATAAGGTTCAATACCTTAAAGGTGAAGCTGAACTTGCTGATTTGCACCTTGTTAAAGTTAAACAAACAAATAGCGAAACTCAACTTTTGGAATCTTCCCATATCCTGGTGTGTAGTGGTGTCCAACCCCGCCCATTGCCTGGTCTGGATTTTAATGGAACAACGATCATTAGTAGTAAGGAAGCAATGGTATTACCCAAAAGGCCAAATTCCATTGTTATTGTTGGCGCCGGGGCAATTGGTGTAGAGTTTGCTTACTTCTTCAATGCCTTTGGAACGGATGTGACTCTAGTTGAAATGAAATCGGAGGTTCTTCCAGTTGAAGACAGTGAAATTTCTCAAGCACTAGAGAAATCGTTTAAGCGACAAGGAATTCAAATTTTAACTGAAACAAAAGTAGAAAGAGCTCAGGTAAATGAAAAAGAGATTCAAGTTGCTTTGGTCGGTAAAAATAATGAAACAATAAATGCTGAGATTGTTCTTGTGGCCAGTGGAGTGGAAGCAGTTTATCCTATCGGTCTAACTCTTGATCATGATACCGGCTTTATCAAGGTAGATGAATGTTATCAGACAGAAATAAGTGGTGTTTATGCTGCAGGAGACATTATTGGACCACCTTGGTTAGCACATGTTGCAACTTATGAAGCAATTCAAGCTGTTAATGGTATGTTTACGGATAGTCAACCTAAGCGAGTTCAAAACTTTCCTAACTGTACCTACTGTCAACCTCAAGTTGCTAGCATTGGACTTACTGAAAGAGCGATTAAAGAATCAGGGGCAAAATATCGCATAGGACGTTTCCCTTTTAAGGGAAGTGGAAAGGCTCTGGCTGTTGGAGAAAGTGAGGGTTTTGTCAAAATAATTTTTAGTGAAAATGACGGAGCCGTTTTGGGGGCTCATATGATCGGTTCTGATGTTACTGAATTGATTGCCGAACTTGGACTAGCTATGACTCTTGAAGCTACTTTTGAGGAAATTGACGAAACAATTCATGCACATCCAACTCTTGGAGAAGCGATTCATGAAGCAAGTCTAGCAGCTTTCCAACAGGCAATTCATATATAATCTGATGTGATTATTATTTCTAAAAATCAAATAGGTTAGGTCAAGACAGTGTTAATTTTATCTATTTACTGAGTTTTCTCTAAGAGATTAGAGAATTACATAATGGAAATTAGATTTTCATGGGAAATATAAACTCTGGGGTATTACGCCCTCTAGGATCTACGGGTTTACGTTGCAGCCCTTTGGGATATGGCTGTTACAGGGTTGCTGATGGAGTGGTAGAACACAAGGCATCTCTTACGAAGTTTTTGGAAGTTGGTGGAAATCTTGTTGACACTAGTACTAATTATGCAGACGGACAGTCTGAACTGCTGGTTGGAAAAACTTTAAAAGAATTTTCAGACTCTAATGTGATTGTAGTCACTAAAGCTGGTTATATTCAGGGACAGAATATGGCTTTAGCTAAGAGATCCTCTTTTTCAGAAGTGGTAGAATACGGTGAAGGAATCTGGCATTGTATTCATCCAGATTTTCTAGAAACACAGTTAACGGCATCATGTGAACGTTTACAGCGAGAGTGTCTAAATGTGTTTTTACTTCATAATCCAGAATATTTTCTTAGTCATCAAGCACATAATCATGTTCCAAACAGTCAAGATCAAGAAGAGTTTTATCGAAGGATTAGCCAAGCCTTCATTTATTTAGAGAACCAAGTAAAAAAGGGCAGAATCGAATGGTATGGAATTAGCTCTAATAATTATGGATTGCCACTTACTGATCCAGTAATGAGCAGTGTTGAGCGATGTTTAACTGAAGCTGAGAGCATTTCACCAGATCATCATTTTCGGGTTATCCAATTGCCTTTGAATTTATATGAGACAGGTGGTGTGCTAGAAACAAATAATTCCGGCTTAAGTGCTGTTGAGTTTAGTCATCAAAAAGGATTGGGCGTTCTTATTAATCGCCCACTAAATGCTTTTCATCTTAATCAGATGATAAGACTGGCCGATTTCTCTCAACCGGGACAGGAAATTCCTGGTCCTGAAGAAATAGATCGACTACTGATTCCTCTGCAGAAAGCAGAATGTTCTCTAGTTGAACAGCTTGAAGCTCCTTTGTTGTCAGGTCCAAATTCAGGGTTTGTTGATCTTATAAAACAAATCGTTCCACAGGTACGTTCTGCTGACCATTGGGATTGGGTTATCGAACGATATTTTATCCCTCCCTTAAAACAATGGTTAGAAACTTCTAGGCGGAAATTTGAAGGAGATGAATTTTGGGAACAATGGCAAAAACTTTTTTTGCAAGAGTTTCAAGAGGTTTTGGAAAGACTACAAGGCTATTTATTTCTCAAACAGCAAGACATGTCCAATGATGTGCGGGTGAGTTTAAAAAAAATTGGTTATCAAAGAAACCAAGCTTCGTTAAGTCAAATTGCCCTTAGTCTTCTGATTAATATCGACGGAATTTCTTGTGTTCTCAATGGAATGAGAAAACAATCCTATGTTAGTGATGCACTAGGCGCTATTGATATATCCCGAGCTGACAGTCTATCCATTCTGAAAATGTTTTCTCAGAAAAGTTAATTGATCTAGTAAATCTTTAAATTTTCTTAACTGCAATATCACAAAGTAAGGGTGTTTACGTTTTTTCTAGTGAAACGGTAAACAACCAATTAAAAAATGATTCAAAATAGATCCAGAAGTTATTTTGGGAAAATTATTGTTTTTCTCGCCTTTTCCTTAAGTGAAATATTTGGTCAAAATACTACTTCAAAAAAACAAAAGTCTCTGGAGATTGAGCCCACTGTAGTTACAGTATCGGCTGAGGCTCTTCCTCTTTCGGCTAGTTCTGCTGCAGTGACGATTCTAACTGAAGAATTTATTAGAGGTAGCCATGCTGGGAATATGATGGACTTACTGCGTCAAGTTCCTTTCTTGTATCTATCCCAGACGGGAGGGAGAGGAGGTCTAACGACAGTAACAATTAGGGGAGGGGATCCGAACTTTACTTTAGTCATGGTTGATGGAATACCAGTGAATGACCCAACTAATATTTTGGGTGGCTCTTTTGATTTTTCAACACTTTCTGTCGAGAATATCAAGCAGATTGAAATTGTGAGAGGCCCGATGTCAGCCCTTTATGGTTCTGAAAGTGTTGGTGGAGTAATTAACATTATTACTCGTGGTGGTGAAAATGAACCAAATCTTTTTGTTAATGGAATACTCGGTAATTTTAATTCCCGTCAGATTGGATTCAGGACTGGAGGACCCCTGAAATCAGGAAACTATTCTTTGGCAGGGTCTCACTTTAATGTTGATGAGCAGACAGAAAAAGATGGATTATCTTTGGGAGCGCTGTCTTTCAATTCATCTTTACCATTGGGTCAAGACAAGTTTCTCCAGTTAACTACTAGATACCAGGATAGCCGGGCAAGGGGATTTCCAGAAAATAGTGGTGGCCCTGAATTTTCAATTCTCCGTGAATCTAAGATTGTTAATTCAAAACAATTAATCTTTGGATTAAAGCATGAACAGCAGTATAAGTCTTGGTGGATTTATGGATTTGAGTTTGATCTCTTCTCTCGTTGGCAAGATAGTTTGACTCCATCTATTCTAGATGCTATGCCGCCATCCTTTCGGGCGCAGCCCTCTTTAAATACCCAATCTGATTTTCAACGAATACGATATGGATTTAAAAGTCACCTAGATCTGCAACCGGAGTTATCATTGAATCTTGGGATTAAAGTTAGGAGTGAAGATGGAACAAATAGTACTCTTATTGCCGAACAATTCCCGAGTGGGTTTGATTTGCAGCGTGAAACGCTTGCCACTTATGGAGAATTACTCTACAGATCAAATCAACTGACAGCTAGTTTTGGGGGACGTTTAGACAACCCCGAGGGATTTGAAATGGAACTATCTCCTCGTGCGGGGATCAGTTGGTCCTTTTCAGAGAAAAGTAGGGTTAAAGCTAGCTGGGGTGAAGGTTTTAAGCTGCCTTCTTTTTTTGCGCTAGGAGAGCCAAACGTAGGGAATCCTCAACTAAAGCCAGAAAAAAGTCAGGGTATTGACATTGGAACAGAACATATTCTTGGAGAATCGGGGATAAAGGTTTCGGTATCTTTTTTTAATAATTCTTTTAAGGATCTGATTGATTTTAGTCCTCAATTATTCCAGTTAGTTAATCGCACGGAGGCTAGAACAAGAGGGGTTGAATTCGGAACAGTTCTGCCGGTAAAAGAGCGATGGCAAATAGAGGGTCATCTCCAGTTTGTGGACTGGAAACTTTATGGTACTAGTGAACCTTTAAGAGATAGGCCTCGTTGGAGAGGGGGCACTAGTCTTAACTGGGAGGTTACCCGTCGAACTAATTTACGTTGGAAAACTCTTTGGGTTGGTCCTCGTTTTGATTTTCAGCTTCCAGTGCAAGGTCGAGAGATTGTTGGGGGATATTCAACTTCAAGTTTGGTTTTGGATTACCAATTACCTTATGGGCTGGTTGCGTATAGCCGAGTAGATAATGTCTTCAACCGAAAATATCATGAATTCATTGGATTTCCAAATTCTGGAATTTATGCCCGTGTTGGTCTACATTACCAAATTTTAGGTCACTAAAATCAATTCAAGATAACAATGAGTCATGATAGCAAAGCTATCAACTAATCAATAAACTATCCAGAACCTGCTATTTATGGTTATTAGAATAGATGACTTTATTGATCCAAGAATCTGCCATCAAAATGGTATGTTCTCTATCTGGACCAGTAGAAATGAATGAGAATTCTGTTTTAGTAATGTCGGAGAGCATTTGTAAGTAGTCTTTTGCTTTGGAGGGCAATTCGTCGTAATTACGGATGCCAGCTGTAGAACATGTCCATCCTGGAATGGATTTATATATCGGTTTGACAGATTCTAAAACTTTAATTTCAGCAGGAAATTCATTTAGTCGATTTCCCCGGTAACTGTATCCTGTGCAAATTTGGATTTCCTCAAATTCATCCAATACATCTAATTTAGTAATTACTATTGCTTGCAAGTTATTTAGAATTACAGAGTAGCTGGTTGCAGGACCATCAAACCATCCACAACGTCGTGGTCTTCCTGTAGAAGCTCCAAACTCAGCACCTTGTTGGCGAAGTTTTTCACCGATAGACCCGGAGAGTTCAGTGGGAAATGGTCCACCGCCTACTCTGGTTGTATAGGCTTTAGCAATACCAATGGTACCAGTAATCCAAGATGGAGCTACTCCTGTTCCCACACAGGCACCTCCAGCCATTGAATTTGAGGAAGTCACGTAAGGGTAGGTGCCATGGTCAATATCTAACAATGTACCTTGTGCGCCTTCAAATAATACTCTACTGCCATTCTGAATTTTCTCATTTAAAAGAAATGCAGTATCCACTATAAATTCCCGAAGTTGTTCTCCGTATGAAACATACTCTGAGTAAATCTGGTTAGGATCTAAGAGTGATGATCCATTCACTGAAGCAATCAGACGTTTTTTCTCCTCAGTAATTCCAAAAATGATTTTTTTGAGGGCTTTAGGGTCCAAAAGGTCAGTCATCCGCAGTCCTCGTCGTGCCATTTTATCTTCATAAGCCGGTCCAATTCCACGTGCTGTAGTTCCAATTTTTTTGGAACCTCTTGCGTTTTCAGAGGCTTGTTCTTGGGCTCGATGGTAGGGAAGAATTAAATGAGCACGATTGCTTATGAAAAGATTTCCACGTACCTTGATATTAGCTTCCTCTAACATCCTTACTTCTTCAAGGAGGGCTTTGGGATCAATAACAACCCCTGTGCCAATAATACACATACGATTGCCGCGAAGGATTCCGGAAGGAATTAAATGCAAAATAAATTGTTGACCATTAATCATGACAGTATGACCCGCATTATGACCTCCTTGATAACGGGCCACAATGTCGAATTGATCTGTCAAAAGATCAACGATTTTTCCTTTTCCTTCATCCCCCCACTGGGCTCCAATTATAATGACATTAGCCATGATTTATTCTTTAAAATACTAGAGGCATTAAATAATTTGGTTGCAGTTTCTTAGTTTTAATCTTAAGGCAAAGGAAAATAAACTAACATATCTCTGAAAATTATAAGCTCTTTTGTAATGATATATAATCTAAACTCTTTTTTGGGCCACTTGTAAAACCCATAGCTTTGACCAGAAATTTCGTTAAGAAAAAAATAAATGTAACTTGATTAACTTACAGAATTTAGGTGATAGATGCAACAAGAACCCATAAAAGCTAAAAAGAAGCTGAGTCAACACTTCTTAAAAGATAGACTATTAGCCAAAAGGATTGTTGACAGCCTGAATCTCAAACCAAATGATCAAGTTTTGGAAATTGGCTATGGCACCGGGGCCCTTACAGAGCTTCTTGTTGGAAAATGTTTTTATAATGGAGTGGAGTTAGATCAATCTCTCTATTTAAAGGTTAAGAAAGAGTTTGATGGTCCAAAAAGAAAATTTTTGAACCGAGATATTTTGTCTTTGGATCTATCTCAGTTGGTAGACACTGACAATTCTAGCTTAAAAATCGTTGGTAACCTTCCGTATGGAATCTCCTCTCCCATTCTTCGTCACATTGCCCATTATATTGATTTTATAGATTTAGCCATAGTTATGCTACAAGCTGAAGTAGCTGACAGGTTGGTGGCTACTCCTGGTAGTAGGGATTATGGATTTCTTACTCTATTCGTTCACTACTATTTTGATCCAGAGTTACTTTTTACTGTTTCGTCTCAAGCTTTTAAACCGCAACCTAAGGTTAACTCCAAAGTAGTTTGTCTTATACCTCATTCTAATTATCTCTTATCAAGGCAATATGAAGTCCCTTTTTTTCAGTTTGTCAAAAAAGCTTTTTCTCAAAGACGAAAAACTTTAATAAATTGCTTGAAAATACTTTCCAGCTTGCAGCAAGAGAGATTAAAGTTTGAGTTAGATAGGCTTTCATATTCAATGCAAGTTCGTGCAGAAGAGATACCCTTGACTCACTTTGTGGAATTATTCAGAACTGTTTCGCTTGAAACTTCTGGCACAATCCAAAAGAGTACTATCGGTTGAATCTTAGTCTAAAGTCCAATTGAACATTTTAGCGTTGAAGGGTCCTTTTCAAAGAAAATTTAAACAGGTAATTGGACTTAAAGATTAGTAACCAAGGAAGTCTGCCTTCAATTCCATTTAACTATGTTAGACTTTGCCTTGTTAAATTTATTTTTTGAGGTTAAGAATTGCATTCTAAAGAGTTTATTGAATTAATTCCTCTGGGAGGACTAGGGGAATTTGGAATGAACATGATGGTTCTTCGTTATGGAGGCCATACGATCATTATTGATTCAGGATTAATGTTTCCTGATGAAAGATTACCAGGTGTAGAAGTAATTGTCCCAGACATTTCATTTTTGGAGGAGTTAGCTTCAGAAATTGAGGCTTTTGTTCTAACCCATGGCCACGAGGACCACATCGGTGGGCTTCCTTTTATTTTTCCAAAATTGAATCAGGTGCCAATATACGGCACCCAATATACGTTAGCTTTAGTTTCCGCAAAACTAGCAGAACATAATCTTTTGGATGAAGCTCAATTAGTCGAGGTTCAGGCAGGTCAGGTTGTCCAAATTAAAGATTTCAAAATAGAATTTATTCATGTCACTCATAGCATTGTGGGTGCTGTCATGCTGGCGATTTCTACTCCTGTGGGAGTCGTTATCCATTCCGGAGACTTCAAAATTGATCTCTCACCTCTAGATAATTTGGTGACTGATTTACCTAAAATTTCAGAGTATGGCCGTAAGGGTGTTCTGGCTTTATTATCAGACAGTACCAATGCGGAAAGATCAGGGCATACTCTTTCTGAGAAGACAGTTATTCAAAAGTTAGAGCAACTTGTTAAAGATGCTTCTGGGAAAGTTGTAATTTCCTGTTTTAGTTCTTCTATCCATCGCATTCAAACTGTTTTTGATTTGGCCTTTAAACATGGTCGTAAGGTTGCAGTGGGAGGTCGGCGGATGATTGCTACAATCAAGATGGCCTATGATCTGGGATATTTTGATATTCCAGATGGTCTTTTAATTTCTCCGGAAGATGTTAAAAGACTATCTCCTGATCAAGTCATCCTAATTGCCACCGGTAGTCAGGGAGAACCTCGGGCTGTTTTGCCTCAGATGTCTTTTAGTAACTACAAAAAAATGACAATAGAGCAAGGAGATACTGTCATTATTTCCGCTAGGATTATTCCTGGAAATGAAAAACCTGTTTCCCGAATGATCAATGATCTTTATAGAAGAGGTGCAGTTGTCCATTATGAAGATGGTTCACTTCCTCCAGTTCATGTTTCGGGTCATGCCAGTGCTGAAGAACTCAAGCTGTTGTTAAATTTAATTCGACCTAAGTTCTTTATTCCTATTCACGGGGAATATAGTCAGCTGTATTGCCATGCTGAAATAGCTAAAAATTTGGGTGTAGTGGAAGAAAAGGTTCTCGTTGCTAAATCAGGAGACAATATCCAATTAAGTCAAGAAAATATTCAGATTACCGGAGAGGTTCAATCAGGTCGTATCCTGATTGATTCAGGAAGTAGGAACAAGGTAGAAGAAAGTTTAGTAAAAGATCGTCAATATATCTCGCAAGATGGTATTGTCCTCCTAATCGTGACTATTAATGGAAAAACAAAAAAAATGCATACTCAACCTCAAATTGTCATGCGAGGATTCATCTCCGCTAGCGGAGATGAATCCTTGACTAGGGACTGTCAGTCTCGGGTAATTGAAATGTTGGCCGACTGTGAAGAAGAGACAGATTGGACTTTAATCGAAAAGAAAATTGGTAAAGACTTGAAGCGATTTTTGTTCAAGCAAACCTCTAAACGACCTCTAATTTTACCAGTAATTATGGAGATTTGAGTAATTAGAAGATTAGACATATTCTTTAGTAGATCTCAAAAACCCTAGACAATCATGACTTTTACGCAAGCAATTATCTTAGGGGCAATTCAAGGTGTTACCGAGTTTTTGCCCATAAGTAGCTCAGCTCACCTAATCTTGGTTCCATGGCTGATGAATTGGCCTGACCAGGGACTAACTTTTGATGTTGTTGTACATGCAGCTACTCTTGTAGCTATTCTTTCTTTCTTTTGGCGTGATTGGCTGAAAATTATAAAACAAACCTTACAACCATCGTTGAAATTCAAAACCCAGGGTAGTCTGACTGGGCGAAGAATATTGCTTTTGATCTCAATAGGTACAATTCCAGCTGCTATCAGTGGATTTTGGTTACAGGAATTGGTATCCACTAACCTACGTCATCCCGCAGTAGTATCAATTATGTTATTCGCTGTTGCTTTACTTTTGTGGTTGGCTGAAAAAAAAGCCTCACTTAACAAAAGCCTAGAAAATCTTTCGGTTTTGGATGTGCTTTTGATTGGAATTGCTCAGGCGGTTGCACTTGTTCCAGGGACTTCCCGATCGGGCATTACAATCACTTTAGGACTTTTTCGAGGAATGACCCGAGAGGCAGCGGCACGTTTTTCCTTTCTGCTAGCTACGCCAATCATTTTAGGAGCTTTTTTATATAAAATTTATGGAATCAAATCCCTCGACATCCCAGATGGACAGGCTATGGCCATGCTAGTGAGTTTTTCCACAGCCTTAGTTGTTGGATATCTAACAATTAAGTATTTCATTCGGTTTCTTAAGGAAAAAACCCTTTATGTTTTTATCTATTATCGTATCCTTTTGAGTGTGGTCATTCTTTTAGTGATTTATTTTGGTGAGTTTCAACCATGAATTGGCTGACACCGACTAAGTATACACGCTTGAATGAGGCAGTGGGATTTGTATTATTTACTGCAGCTATTTTAATAATTCTCAGCCTGATTTCCTATCACCCGATGGATCCGTCATTTAACGTTTCACGCAATGCAATTACCGAGGATGTTGTTCAGAATTTCGTTGGAAAATTTGGAGCCTACACGGCTGATCTTCTTTTGACAGCAGTTGGTTTTTCTTCTTTTATACTGCCAATTGTATTTCTGATTTTTGGTTGGAAATGGTTACGTTCAAGGGAGATTAACTCACCTATAATCAAGGTTGTTGGCTTGATTGGTTTAGGAGGGTCAACTTGTCTTCTCTTATCCTTGTTTTTCCCTCACTATTTTCACCACTATCTGACCATTGGTTGGCCTATTAAAGCGGGTGGTGTCGTAGGTGGCTTACTATCCGATTGGTTCCAAGCTCAATTTAACTGGACTGGTTCTTGGATTGTAGCAGTGATGATTCTTTTCGTTTCACTTTTTGTTTCTACCCGATTTTCTTTCGCTATAGTGTTGGTTTGGATAGACAAAAAATTTGAAATTATCAGAGCTTTAAAAACTCGATGGAGGTCTTGGAGAAAGAAAGTAGCGAAAAAGAAAGAACAGAAAAGATTAAAGACTAAACTGAAACGGAGAAAAGAAGCAGAAAATGCTAGTACACAAGAAATTTCAGATTCTAAAAAAAGGAATGAAGTTTTAGCCCAGGGGCTTTCAGGTGATGGAGGACAGAGTGAGATTAATGTAGTTGAAACTTCTTCAAGATTGACTACAGGAAAAAGGAAAGTTTCTGATTTTATTGCTGAATCTGATTTTCTCCTACCGTCACTAGAGTTTCTCAGCCAACCCGGTGCACGACTTTCTGTTAATGAAGAGGAATTGGTGCGTCGAGCCAGTCAAGTTGTGGAAAAATATAAGGAATACGGTGTTCTTGGGCAAATTGATCATGTCCACCCAGGACCAATCGTAACAACTTATGAGTTTAAGCCGGAGGCTGGCGTTAAATACAGTCGAATTATTAATTTAGTTGACGATTTGTGCCTTGCTTTGAAAGCAGAATCTATGCGAATTGCGCGACTTCCAGGAAAGTCAACAGTTGGAGTTGAGGTCCCTAATTCTGAGCGAGAAGAAATTCTTCTTCGGGAAATTCTGGAATCCCCAGAATTTCAAAAATCTCCATCCAAAATAACCATTGCTTTGGGGAAAGATATTGTAGGAAAGATTGTTGTGGCTGACTTGGCTAAAATGCCTCATCTTTTAATTGCAGGGCAAACAGGAGCTGGTAAGAGTGTTGCCATCAACTCTATGATTCTTTCACTTTTGTATAAGGCTTCTCCTGAAGAAGTAAAACTGATTATGGTGGATCCGAAGCGATTAGAACTGGGAGTATACGATGATATCCCTCATTTGCTAACACCGGTTGTTGTTGAACCTAAAAAGGCTTCAAATGCACTAAAGTGGGCTACTAAGGAAATGGAGGATCGCTATAAATTATTGGCTTCAGTAGGAGTGCGCAGTATCGATCAATTTAATACGTTTGTTAGAAAGCCTAAGAATATGGAGCTCTTTGCAAATTCTGAGGAAAACCCTCTAAAACCCTTACCATTCATTGTTATCGTTATTGATGAATTGGCAGATCTCATGATGGTTGCTTCAAAGGATGTACAGGATTCAATTATGCGGCTAGCACAAATGGCTAGAGCAGTTGGAATTCATCTGATTGTAGCTACTCAACGACCTTCAGTTGATGTTCTAACTGGTCTTATAAAGGCTAATTTCCCTGCTCGAATTTCCTTTAGGGTCGCCCAAAAGGTTGATTCTCGTACGATTCTGGATCAAATGGGAGCCCAGCAGCTTTTGGGAAGGGGAGATATGCTCTTTATTCCTCCAAGCACCTCAAAATTAGTTAGAGTTCATGGTCCATTAGTAACGGAACAGGAAATTTTCAAAACTGTGGAACATCTCAAAGAGCAAGGTCAGCCAGTTTATAACGAAAAAATTCTTGAGGAGAAAATTGACCGAGGGGAATTAGAGGACTTAGATCAAGAGACTGACGAAATGTTTGATGAAGCAGTACGTATTGTTGTCGAAATGGGTAGAGCATCAACTTCAACTCTACAACGCAGACTCCGTATAGGTTATGGCCGAGCAGCCCGAATTCTCGACATCATGGAACGAGATGGAATTGTTGGTCCGCCAGATGGTAGTAAACCTAGAGCAGTTCTCAAAAGTAAAGACTATTTTCGTGAGATAGATGAGGAACAACTGCAATAAGAATCTATTGATCAGAAAGATTAACTTAACAATTAAATTCGAGAGGGATAAATTTCTATTAACATCTAAATGTTCTTTAAGGAAAAAGATGGGCAAAATCATATACAACCCCAAGACATTGTGTAAACCTTTTGGAATTTTTTCCAATGCTGTTTTAGCGCCTGCTGGCCAGTTTTATTTTATTTCTGGACAGGTTGCTGTTGATTCAGAAGGAAATTTAGTTGGTAAAGGTGACATTAAAGCCCAGACTCGTCAGGTCCTTTTAAACATCGAAGCAGCCATGTCAGAAGTCGCGGGAACAATAGATGATGTTGTATCTGTTAATGTCTTTTTAGTTAATATGGAACACTTGGCTGCTGTTCATGAAGTTCGCTCTGAATTTTGGAAAATAAACTATCCGGCTAGTACACTTGTTCAAGTCTCAGCTTTGGTTGATCCAAATTACTGGATTGAGATTAATGCTACTGCCGTTATTACATGATTAGGATTTTTTTAATAACGTTTCATATTTTTTAGTAAAATTTTCGACTGAATTTTACTCAGCAAGGTATCGTTCAGCTTCAAGAGAAGCCATACATCCTGTTCCTGCAGCTGTAACTGCCTGTCTCCAGACTTTGTCTTGTACATCTCCAGCAGCAAAAACACCATTGACTGAGGTTTGTGTTGTTCCTGGTTTAGTGACAATGTATCCAGTTTCATCTAATTTGAGTTGCCCATCCAGAAAACTTGTATTTGGAATATGACCAATAGCATAGAATAGTCCCTCAGCTGCTAGGATCTTAGATTCGTGGGTCTTGACATTTCGAATTCGTACACCAGTCAATCCTTCATTGCCCAACGCTTCTTCAACCACGGAGTCCCACTGCATTTCAATTTTGGGATGAGACAAAAGACGTTTCTGCATGATCTTAGATGCCCGAAGGCTATTTCTGCGATGAACAACGACAACCTTAGTTCCAAATTTGGTTAGATGGGTAGCTTCTTCAACTGCGGTGTCCCCTCCACCTATCACAACCAAAGTTTTGTTACGAAAAATTGGCAATGCACCATCACAAACTGCACAGGCAGAAATACCTTGTTGCCAAAATTGTTCTTCACCAGGGATACTTAGTCGCTTAGCAGTTGCTCCTGTTGCTATAATCAGACTTTTCGTTAGAACTTTTCGACCCGAACTGACAACCTGGAAAGGTATTTGACTTAGATCCAGTTTTTCTACAGTTTCCGTATGGATGCGAGTTTCAAATCGAAGAGACTGTTCGCGAAATAGATCCATGAGTTGAGGTCCATCAACACCTTTCGGAAAACCAGGATAATTTTCTACTTCAGTCGTTGTTGTAAGTTGTCCACCAGCGGCAACCCCTCCTGCTAAAAATCCTTCAAACATTAATGGGGATAAATTAGCCCTTGCTGCATAAATGGCTGCTGTATGGCCTGCTGGACCCGACCCAATAATTACAAGTTTTTCGATAGTGTCCGACATAAATAACCTCTGAATTCAATAAGTCAGATTCAATAGTAGTTTTCCAGAAAAAATCTAGTCTAACCAGCTAAAGAGTCTAGTATAAAGTACATTTACATTGAAGGAAGATTTAATGTTGGTTCAATTTAGTTCTGCTCAAAAAGTTAGCTGTTATTTGTTGGAGTTATTTCCCAGATGTCCAAGCTGGTAATCTGTATCGGGCCTTTTTGACAAAAAATCGACAGATTTAAACTGTCTGATCGTGTTGGATAAATTCGTTGAGTCAGGCATTGGTGGGCATTTGCAAATATCTCAACGACCGAATGATCCAGAAAGATTTTCAGTTTAAGTGGCTCATCAGCTGGAATGTCTAGTGGAGCTTTTTGAATTGAATAATCTTGTTGTTCTGCTTTTCCTCGGTAAATTGGGTATGGGCGCCAGATGTTAGGATTGAGACTAGAATTGGTAGTATCAATTGACAACGTTTTTTGTGATGAATCATAGATAATCATTGTCTGTTCCGATTTATTAGGAGATTGACAAACCGCAATGGCGATTATACCTCCCCTTGGGACATCCACTTCCATGATCACTTCCATACATCGACTATTTACGTCTGTCAGTAATTTTTCATTTCCATCCTTTAGTTCGATCTGAGTTATCCTACGATGATTTGTTCTAAGTTGTTTTAATTCTTCCGGAGGTTCAATACAAACTCTTCCATCTTGTTCAAGTGACATTACTCTGGGAAGGCTCATGACGCCAAGAGCAGGTGAAGGATAGCTTGTAGATTTTCTTTGATCTATAAGCCAAGACCAGAAAATTCTTCTGCCCTTATTATCGATTAAACTTTCAGGAGCAAAACAGGGTCCCCCAGGCCAGTTTAATCTGTAATGTGCTTCTGGCTTGAACCTGTCACCTTGGTATTGGCCAACATAGTATCGGGCTCCACTCGGATGACTAATGCAGAGTAGAACATGCTTGTTACCAAGCTTAAAAAAATCTGGACAGGCACAGTCTTCATCTGCATCAGTCCATTCAATGTGTGGTCTATAAAAGGGAGCTACATATTCCCAATGGGTCAGGTCAGATGACTTAAACAGGTAGGCCGAATCATATAAGTCGTTAGGTTTTATTTGGCCGCCTAGAATGACCCTATAACCAGATCCCTCTACCCAGGCATGAGGGTCAAACACATTGTATACACCCCAACCTGGATGACCCACTTTGGGTTCTGGAATGACTGGGTTATGGGAAGATTTTTGCCACTGGATCAGTTGGTCATCTTTTGCAGTAGCAATGCAGGTGCCAGCACCAACTCCATGGTAGATAAGAATAGGCTGTCCTTCTTTACTTACAAATGCACTGCCACTGAATATTCCTACTTCAGGATCTTCTTTAGCAGGGGATAGCGCTGTTGGGTGGTAAGTCCAGTGTAACAGATCATGGCTAGAAGCATGTCCCCAGCAGTGTCCTTCATGGGGCAAGTTGGAATTTTGGAAAATATAAAAAAGATGATATTTGCCTTTCCAAAAAATAGCTCCATTAGGATCAAAGGGTCTACAGACTCCCTCAGGAGCAATGAAGTGATACCTCGGAGCATAGGGATCTTGTTGAAGATAGTTTTTAATTTGGGTCTGGGCCTTTAGATCGGACGAAGATCTCAAAATGACTCTCTCTATTCGTAGGAATTAAGTTTGGAATTTTATCTCAGTAGTATGTACTGAAACCATGTGATCATTTCAAGTCCTAGTCTAGAATAAAAGGAAGATAAAAGTTTCACTAATTTTATGACTAGGAATTTTTAGACAGAAAGATCTTGTAGAATGACTCTTTTCAGTTCACTCTTATTACGTGATAAAATTCTTGGTAATGTATATTTTGGAATCAGCTTAAAAAATGGTTGAGATGTTTATGGTGCCCTAAAATTCTTTTGGATGAATCAATTGAATGAAGTGAGATGAGAGTTATGAAAAATTACTTTGACGGCTCTAGACTTGATCCTACTGACGAGCAAATTTATTTTAATCGGCGGCAGTTTATTAGACACATCTCACTGGCAAGCGCCGGGTCCATTCTTTTACCCGTGCCTTTCCAGCTTCAAGCCAACAGTGGACCCCTGGCAGTTCCCTTTGAGCGTAATGACGTTTTTCCTGCAAAGCGTAATGGTCGTTATGAAGGTCAAGGTCTTAAAATGACTGACCGTTTGGTGGCTGCAACCCACAATAATTTCTATGAATTTCTTCCTAATCGAGGGGGACCAGTCTGGAAATATACCGAAAACTTTAAAGTGCAACCCTGGAAGATAAAAGTGGGAGGAGAATGTCACAAACCCAAGACCTTTGATCTGGACGACATATTTAAATTTGAACAGGAAGAACGAGTATATCGTTTTCGCTGTGTTGAAACTTGGGCAATGAATGTTCCTTGGACAGGATTCCCCTTAAATAAACTACTCAAGCAGGTTCAGCCTAATTCAAGGGCTCGCCATGTTCGTTTTATTACTGCCAATAAACCGGCGCAGATGCCAGGGCTGTCACAAAGACACTATCAGTGGCCTTATCATGAAGCTTTACGTCTCGATGAAGCAATGAACGATCTAACCCTGATTGTTACAGGAGTCTATGGGAAGCCATTGCTCAAACAACATGGGTCACCTGTAAGGATCATTACTCCCTGGAAATATGGTTATAAATCGTGTAAGTCTGTTGTTAGGATTGAGCTTGTGAGAGATCAACCTTCAACTTTTTGGGGCGCTAAACCCTATCAGCATGAATACGGATATTTAAGCAACGTCAATCCTAATGTTCCCCATCCCAGGTGGTCCCAAAAATGGGATTATATGTTAGTTGCTAATGTTATGCCACGAAGAGGTCCCCGCCGTCCCACTGAAATTTTTAACGGATATGCTGATCAGGTGGGACATCTTTATCCGGATGAACCAACAAAACCCCAGTTGCCTTTGCGGTCAGGTCAGCTTGCTCGATGATGAGCTGACTGGCCGGACTAATTTCTTCCTGATTCTAACGATTATTTATTCAATTAATTTCAAAAAACTTCATTAAAAGATTTTCCTTCATTGCGATCTAAAGCAATTGGAGGTAGATTTGCAGATGATTTTAGTCAAGAAAATATTCTTAATATAGGAGGAGATATGATTCACGGTATTAGTCGTAGAAGTTTACTGCGTTCTTTTACAGGGGGAGTAACTGCTGGGATAATTGGTTCAGGGATGGCTGGACAGGTTTTGGGAAATTCTTTAGCTAGATCAAAGAGTCGAATGCACCCTGAGAAAGTTTTGTTGTGGGAGAATACACGGAGAGAAATTCGTGAGCTTCTTGAAAGTGGAAATCTTAAAGCGGCTATTTTGCCAACTGGATCAATCGAACAACACAATGAACATTTAGCTTTAGTGCAAGATATTGCTCAAGCCACTTTAATTTCAAAGTTGGTTGCCCTAGAACTCTATCCACAGGTAATTGTGGCACCTCCTAGCCCCTGTGGCTATGCACCTTATTGGATGTCGAGAAAAGGTACCATAACTTTACGCCGTGAGACATTTCAAGCTTACGTTTTTGATGTTCTTCATTCCTTAAAAACTCATGGTATTCGAACCTTGTTAGTTCTTAATGGCCACGGAGGAAATCATCAACCTCTCAAGGAAGCTGAAGAAAAGTGGCGTAAAGAACTTGGTGTGACTTTAGAGGTGGATTCTTTCTGGAGGGGGATCCCTAGAGAGTTTAGGGATCGAGTTTTAACCTCTGAGGAAAATTTGTCACATGCCGATGAATTTGAAACTTCAATCGCATTGGCAGGACATCCTAAAGGACGAGTCCGTCGGATAACGATGAAGCAATATGATGATGCTAAACTGAACTATGAATCTGGATTTTCTCCGGATGTTGAACATTTTTTACGTATTGACTCTAGAACTTTTAAGAATGGGAAAATTTACGAAGAGGGTGAGAACAAACTTGACAGGGGACGACAACGACTGTCTTTATTTGCTTCTGCGGAAAAGGGGGAAGCACTTATTGGTAAGGCAACCGATTTTTTTGTTGCGAAAATGAAGAAGATGATTGCTGCGACAGAAGCTGGGCAATCTTGGCCCTTAAAATAGGTTGGATTAGACTCGAGTCCTTTTTGAAGTTTTGAGGTTTAAAGTATGCCAAAAAAAATTCGATGGGGATTGCTGTCGACAGCTTGGATCAATGTTGCAATGGTGGGTCCAATGCATCGTTCCAATCGAAGTGAATTGGTTGCTGTAGCTAGTCGTACTCTGGAAAAATCTAGAGCTTTTGCTGTGAAAAATAATATTCCTAAAGCCTATGGAAATTATGAAGAATTGATTGAGGATCCTGAGGTTGATGTTATTTATAACCCCCTACCTAATACCCTTCATGCTGAGTGGACAATTAGGTCTGTCAAAGCTGGGAAGCATGTGATGTGTGAAAAACCTATGGTTACCACTTTGGAGGAACTTCAAGCAGTTGAAGCAGCGGTTCTCAAGCATAAAGTTACCGTGTTCGAAGCAGTTTCATTTCTTCATCATCCACAAATTTATAAGATTAGGCAAATGATCAAGGCAGGTGAATTAGGTGATGTAGAATTGATTTCTTGCTGGGACGCATTTTGTTTGTCTCCAGAAGATTTGACGAATATCCGATTAAACCCAAAACTGGCTGGGGGTTCACTATGGGATGTTGGTGTCTATCCTAATGCTTTTGCAATTGCCCTGGCTGATGGAAACCCTCCTGAAGAGGTATGGGCACAGCAAATTGTCGGACCTACGCAGGTTGATCTTACATTAATTGGGCAGATGCGATTTGCCAATAATTTGGTAGCACAAATCTCCTGTGGCATGCGATCTCCAGGTCGACGTGGAGCTAGGATTATTGGTACCCAGGGCATGCTAGTTGTCCTTGATCATCTCTCAGGAGCAGAATGGCCTGGGTACCCACCTAAATTAGGTTGTTTAACGTTTTCTGATGTAAAAGGGAATAAGAAAAATATAGAAATTCCTGCCGTGGATGCATACGAAGCGGAAGTAAAAACAATGGAAGAATGTATCCTTGATGGCACAAAACCCATTGTGTCACTAGATCTTAGTCGTTCTTTTCTTAAAAGTGTGTTAGCTCTTTATAAATCCGCTCGTACGAAGAAAGTTGTCTCATTGCATTGATTTTTCTGGTTGACAGTTGGCAAAAGCTTTTCTGGTGAGCTCTAAACAGGGCAGTTGAAAGTTTGTTAGATTAGCTAAACGATTAAGTCGTGAACGACACGGCCATGGACATCGGTTAACCGGAAATCCCTTCCAGAGTAACGGTAAGTAAGCTGTTCATGATCCAGGCCCATCAGATGAAGGATGGTGGCATGGAGATCGTGGACGTGCATGCGGTTATGGATGGCCTTCATTCCAAATTCATCGGTGGCTCCGTAGCTGAATCCTCCCTTAACACCGCCCCCTGCCATCCAGGCAGTAAAGCCATAGTGGTTGTGGTCTCTTCCTGTAGGACGATTCGTACTAGGGTCGGAAGTTGGTGTCCGCCCGAACTCTCCGCTCCAGAGGACTAGGGTTTCATCCAGCAGGCCCCGGGCCTTCAGGTCCTTTAACAGGCCGGCAATGGCCTGGTCAGAGTCCTTAGCCCTAGGTATGTGGCACATAATATCCTCATGGTCATCCCAGGCAATATCGGGGGCAAAACCCACCTG
>JAKUNG010000018.1 GCA_022452285.1 Terriglobia bacterium
GGGCCTGGTTTAGGCGTGACCCTGGACCGGGAAGCTCTTGAACAGCTTAAGCAGAACAGACCTCCCGAACAACCTCCCTACATTTTAAGAACCCGGTTTAAAAACGGCACCATCATGTATAACCTGATGCGTCCCCCTAAAACAAGTCACTTTATGGTTTTACCCCACCGGTGGCGACTTATTCCCTTGAGTTTTGATTCTCCTCTTTCTACCGACTACTGGGATGATGACGGTACCCCTGAATACCGGGCCATGTTTAAACGCCTGGAGGTAAAGGGAATGTTGATAGAGAAGAAGTGATTAATCTGGGTTGATTTTGTTTGTTTGGTAAAAATGGTACTTTCTTTATTAAAATCATTTTATTAATAGTTTTTGAATTCCTTGAATAAAGATTTTTTTGGTTTAAGCAGTGTGTGTAAAGAAGTTAACAGTTGATTTTCTTTGGGTTCATGTGTTGGTCATCAAGATCTCCGTTATCATCGAAGGGTAATGGACGAGAATCACTTAAGATTTCAAGGTCAGTATGAGAGTAAGCTTCCTCAAGGTATGCAGCTGAGCATTCAATTTCCGCTAATTCTAGAGTATTGCGAATCCATAGAAGCTTTGCATCAGCTGGTTGGGTGAGGCCTATTTGAGAAAGCATTACTTGAATCATTTCATAATCGGTAGGGTAGTCTAATGGAATCATAGCTTCCATGTGGTATCCTCCTGTTAGAACATTAATCCGGGTCTTATTCACATCCATTTTTTCTAGTACCCGCTTGTGACAGAATTCTACGGTGCCAATACCGACTGCACTGCCATGAGTTAGAGCAGTTAGATTCCGGATAGCAATCATTCTGATTTTAGGGAATTCATTTTCAGCTGATGCATGCCACAGATGTTTTCGACCGACGATATTAAGATCCAATCCTGACCCACTTATATTCTTGCCAATCTCATCGATCAGCAAGACGTCAACTTTTCTAAATGGTAGCCGTGGCATCCACTTTTTAGCCTGGGTAAGCAAGGTTTTTTCTGTGTTTTCAAATTTTTCTGGAAGGATCGCTGCAATCTTGGCGGTTTGTCCATAACTGTTTTCTACAATGCCAACTCCAG
The DNA here is from genome assembly GCA_022452285.1 of Terriglobia bacterium. GTDB lineage: Bacteria > Acidobacteriota > Terriglobia > Versatilivoradales > Versatilivoraceae > JAKUNG01. The sequence goes on from JAKUNG010000018.1 coordinate 1,099, forward strand.
CTAGAATTGAGGTCCTTACAACAACTTCTTTAACAACACTCCTTAAAATTTGGTTGAAGCTATAGTCATGAAAAGCTTGGTGGTAGATCTTAGCACCACTCTGTTTTCCTAAACCAATTAGCATCATTTTCATAAGACCACTTTCAATCTCTCCTACTAATAAAGTGTGAGGTTTAACACGATTACAAATTACTACGTGGTCAGCATCATAAGCATATTTATCAAAATGAACTGGGAATCCTTCTGGTGAATGACAGACAACCACAGTCTCCATACTTGAAAGAATTGGACAACCACAGAATGATTCAGTTATGCCGTAGGATTCTATGATTTGTCGTTGTCCCTGAGCAGTTCCTCCACCATGACTTCCCATAGCTGGTACGATGAAAGGGCGAGTTTTAAGTTCTTTAAAATGGTCAACAATAGCTTTGAGGATATGATTAATTCCGGTTATCCCTCTACTGCCAGCGGTGATGGCAACTGTTTGCCCAGGTCTGACCTTTGTTTTTAAGTTGAGCCTAGATAACTGAGTTTTAACTTCATCAGTCAAATGATCGATTTTAGGATCTTTGAACTTTTGACGAATCCGGAACATTTCAGGAAAATCAGAGAATGGAATACTCATTAATAAAAGCCCTATTTAAGAGTTAATTGTAATAGTTTGAAAATTATTTTCTTATAGGTGTCTAGTAATCTTTAGGTATAGTAACTAAATTATTAAGAGTTGGAACAGTACTTTTAATGTTTATTTTTTGATGAGATTTGTTTTTTTTGTGAGCAAGATTAAATAGAATCTGTTATTTTGAAAAATCGGTAGCATTTGTGTTTTAAGTTACATAGTTAATGGACAGGAGTTTTTCTTTGATCTGTTCAAAATTTAGAGGTTAATGTTTTTAAGATATGAAATGTCTCCATCATAAAACCCCTTTGATTGAATCATTACCTTTAAGTAAAATTTTAGATTCTCGAGTTTATCTTAAGTTAGAAGCTCTTCAACCAACCGGGTCGTTTAAGATCCGAGGTATTGGTAGAGCGTGTCAAATTGCAATATCAAACGGTGCTCAAGCACTAGTAGCTTCATCGGGAGGTAATGCTGGGCATGCAGTTGCCTTTTCCGGTCGCCATCTAGATTTACCAGTTACTGTAGTTGTGCCTGATACTACACCTTTGCTAATGCAGGAAAAACTGCGTGATGAAGGGGCTATGGTAATTCAACAAGGTGCTTCCTGGGATGATTCCCATGAAGCTGCTGTTGAATTAGCAAGAAAAAAGAATGCAGTTTATATCCATCCCTTTGACCACCCGCATATTTGGACTGGTCATGCTAGTTTAATAGAAGAGATCAAACAGTCCAATTTATGTCCTGATTTAATTGTTTTGGCTGTGGGTGGTGGTGGCCTCTTGTGTGGAATACTAGAAGGACTCTATAAAGTTGGTTGGCAGGACATCCCTATTTGTGCAGTAGAAACCGAGGGTGCAGCCTCATTTGCTCAATCGGTAAATTCAGGCAGGCGAGTCACATTAGACCGTATTACTTCTTTAGCTACTTGTTTAGGTGCAAGGCGGGTGGCTTCTAAAGCCTTTGATTGGATTAAATCACATCCTATTACTTCTTTAACAGTTTCTGATGAGTCTGCTGTCCGTGCTGTCCTCCGATTCTCTGATGATCACCGGATTTTGGTGGAACCAGCTTGTGGTGCTGCACTAGCTCCCATTTATGAAAAGCTCGAACTCTTTTCAACTTTTAAAAAGATTTTAATAGTAGTTTGTGGGGGTTCTGGAGTAACTCAGCAATTAATTAAAAAATGGATGTCTCAGCTAGATTTAAATATCAGTTAATTCAATGGTTTAACTGATCTTGATTTGAATTAAACTTTTCGAAGAAATTTAATCCTTTAGTAAAAATTATTTTCTTGGTAGCGACTCCAAATTAAATTTAGAGCTTTTGCAGCATTTAAAGAAAGTTTGATGTCAACTAGGTGTGATACTTCAGTCGTGTCTGGGTTAATTTCTACTGTCGGATACCCTAGACCCTTAGCAATTTTAATTGGTTCCGAAATATAGGGGAACACACTAGTAGTTCCAATGGTAAAAATACAATTAAATCCCTTATTAAGTTCTGTTTGAAAACTACTGATCTTCTCTAAAGGCAGTGCTTCTCCAAAGAGGACAACGTCAGGTCTCAAGAAAGCATCGCATTTTGGACAACATGGCGGAATTAAAAAACCACTAAAATCTTTCACCCATTTTTGAAACTTGCAAGTGGTACATCTTAATGTATGGATGTCACCATGAATATCAATCACATTCTTAGAACCTGCATTTTGGTGAAATCCGTCGATATTCTGAGTTAGAATCCATACCCTTTCAAAATGATGCTCTATTTCAGCTAATACTTTGTGGGCACGATTGAACATTTTCCCGCGTAAAGCTTTTTCTATCTCACCGAGATATTTCCATGTTATTTTTGGATTTTTTTCGTAGATTTGCTTTGATAATGCTACTTCAATAGGCATTCCATCTTCGGTGTTACTATCATCGTAAATTCCACCAGTTCCTCGATAAGTAGGAAGACCTGAATCAGCTGAAATACCTGCGCCAGTAATGAAGAGATAACTTTGATCTATTTGTAACAGATCAACAATACGATCAATCAGGGAGGAATTAAGGCTAGCTTCATCCATATTAAAAATTTTGAGCAGTGGAGAAGTGTTCTGAAAATTATCGTATAAAAAGAAATATCTACTTTCTTTTTATACAATCTAGTTTTTAGATTGCATGACTTTTAGAAAAATTAATTTTTCCGATTGTTTACAATTTAAGACAACTTTTTTAATTTCGTTATCCTGCCAATCTCCACCCATTCAACAACAAAGATATTTCCTTCTTGGTCAAAACATGCCCCATGTGGACACACAAATTTTCCTAAAGGAAACTTTTCTCGATTTTCCAGACGAAGCTCACGCCAAGTTCCTGAAGAATCTTCTCCTAAGTGGTTAATTACATGATTATTATGATCTAACAATGTAACCCTTGCCCCTAAATCGGGTGCGACAATGAGGCCTTGGTATTCATCAAAGTGGCACGGCAAATGAGTTCCTTCTATATAATTGAGATGTTTTCCTTCCAACGTAAAATTTTGAATTCTATTGTTACCCCGATCTGCCACCATTAAAACTGTCTGGTCACCTCGTTTGTCTATGATTAGTCCGTGTGGGCATGCTAATTGTCCGGATTGACTACCGTGGCCCCCAAAAGTCCGAATGAATTGACCTTTTCTATTGTATTGATTAATGAAGCTGGAACCGTAACCATCAGCTACATAAATATCTCCGTTAGGGGCAACAGCAACATTAGTGGGAACATACTTTGTACTTGGTTTTCCTTGATTATCAAGATGATAATGGGGTGATTCATCAGGGTAGCCTAGTCTAAGAATCTCCTCTCCACTGAGAGTTGTTTTTACTACTAAAGATCTTTTGATATCACATAGATAGAGGAACTCTTGATTGTCTTCCTGATTAATGTGTAAACCATGAGCCCCACCAGCAAATTCCTGTCCCCATGATCGAACAAATTTTCCTTGAGGGTCGAAAATAACCATTGCATCTTTACTAGGGCTGCTAGCATGGACGGTATGAAATATATAAATATAGCCTTCAGAATCCGTGACTACTCCATGAGTATTTCCATACTTAATTTCTGGTGGCACCTCACCCCAGTCATGGATTACTTCATACTGATATTTTCCTGTCCCAGCAATTAGACTAGTCATAGTAAAGGTACCTTTCAGTTGTTAAGAGAATTCTGCAGATATTGTTTAGTGTTATCTTTGATTCCATTCTTAATGTGTCAAGACATTTTATGGTTGTTTCGTGATTGCCGCAAGGAGACCCTTAAATAAATTTAAGTTAAAGCATGATCTAGCTTTTAGATTTGAAGAGGAATTGATGTTTTTGCTCTGAAGTTGATTTTCCAGTTATGCCATAATGGATCTATTGATTGCTTCGATTTAAATAACAATTCTATTGGTCTTGGGAATAAACTTTAGTTCTAAGAGGTCAGTGGTAGTTAAACGATCTATTGTCTCCTAGATATTACTATATTATATCCCCTGTAAATTCTAACGAGATAGATCTTAGAATTGGCATGTTCAAAATAGAGTTAAGTTTTTGGTTGTTTCTAAATCTACATTAATAATATTTCTATCTTGGCTGATAAAAGCTTAAGTGAGCTTTTTACTTAAGGAATTTTCTATGACTTGGAAGGTGGATGAATCGAATCGAATAATTACCGTAAGTGTTACTGAGCTTTGTTCTGAAGAACTCTGCTCTGGAAGTCTTAATCTTCTTCCATTTAGAGAAATTCGTGGGGAACTGGGTAGGGAAGCGCATAAAAGATACCAGTCTGAACAGGTTAAGATTTTTTCTGAATACAGATGCGAAGTCCCTTTTTGTTACGAATATCTGATTGAAGGTTTTCAGATAATTATCCAAGGAAGATTAGATGGGGTTCTCCTCAATCAAGATAAGTGGGTTGTTGAAGAGATTAAATCAACTTTGCGTTCTGTTAAGACAGGAGATCTATCTCTAGTTCATTCAAAGTATCTTCTTCAATTAAAGCTTTATCTTTATTTTTGGTCAAAAATCAAAAAAACAAAAAATGTACGTGGGCAATTGGTAATTATTAATTGCACTAATTTTCAAAGAGTCTTCACTGAGGTGGGGTTAGACAGTCCAGCTATGGAACAATTTCTTGAAGATCAGCTGATAAAGATTGTCAAAAAAGTCGGGGAACAACTTAGAAGAAAAAATGAAAGATTAAATGAAGTACGATCACTAACGTTCCCTTTCCCAAGAATGAGAAAATATCAGGGACAGCTTATTGAATCTATTCAATCAGCGTTACAATTAGGAGAATCTCTATTAATTTCTGCTCCTACAGGCATTGGAAAGACAGTAGCAGCCCTATTTGCTTCGTTGAGTATTGCCCAGAAACAAAATAGACCTATATTTTTTCTTACTTCTAAAACAACTCAACAACGGATAGTAGCTGATACTCTAAGATTGTGGGAGAGTTCATCAAAGAAAGAAGTAGATTGGGGACGTTTTTTTTCTGCGCTAATCCTAAGATCGAAAGAAAAAAGTTGTGCCAATGATGTAGTTTGTTGTCATGAGTCACGATGTGATTACGCACGCGATTTCTATGGAAAACTTGAAAGTTCCAATGTTCGTAATAGTTTGGCAAGTTTCTCCTTACTAACCCCCGATTTAGTTTTTCAAACTGCTGTTAAAAATGAAATCTGTCCATTCGAACTTTCGCTGGATCTTTTGTCGGAAGTTAACTTGGTTGTATGTGACTATAACTATCTGTATGATCCCAATATTTTTTTCAATCGAAAAATTATAGGAAAAGATAGTTCTCCAATTGTAATTATTGATGAAGCACATAATCTTTACTCAAGGGCTAGAGATTATTATTCTCCTAGATTAGATCTGAAAAAGATCCAGACTCTTAAAAACAAAATTCAATCTCCACAAATGATGCTTAATTCCAATGACAACCAAGAAAATGGTCGTGATACGTCAATGGGCTATGGGGAACCTTCTTTTGTGCGAGATTTGACAGACTGTCTAACAGAGTTAGAACGTTTCATTTTAGAGCTGCGTTCAAATAATCCAGAAAACTCTGAAAATAACCAATTTTGTGTCTCTTTAGATAAGGAATTTTTTGAAAACATCCAGAATGACTTTGAGTCACTACTGCGTAGGTATCTTATAGATAAAAAAAAGGTTAGTGTGTGGACTGATGAAGATGACTTTATTGAATTAGCCCGAAGTGTAGATGAATTTTGTACTGTTTTACAGCTCAAGGGGGAAGAATTTGTTTACGTATTAGATAGAAAAGATAATTCTGATCAACTCCGAATTCTCTGCTTAAATCCTGCACCTCAGTTGGCAAAGCGTCACAAACATTTTCACTCAGTAATTTCAATGTCAGCTACACTGTCGCCACTTGAGTTCTATCGAGATGTATTAGGGTTTGATACCGATAGTAAACTGCTGTCTTTACCATCACCATTTCCTCCAGAAAATCGAAAAGTAACAATTATTAATGAGGTTTCAACACTTTACCGACATAGGAGCTCCTCGGCACCCAGGATTGCTCAAATTATTGAAGAAATTGTAGCAATTCATTCAGGAAATTACTTGGTGTTTTTCCCTAGCTTTGAATTTCTAGGGATAGTAGTTAAGTACTTAAATCCGGTTGGATACCGGTTACTTGTTCAAAAAAGGACCATGGGAGATCATTCCCGAAACGCTTTTCTAGACAGTCTTGCAAAAAGAGAACAATCCCATTTATTATTGGGGGTACAGGGTGGTGTATTTTCTGAGGGAGTAGATTATCTCGGAAAACTAGCGTTGGGAGTAATCATTGTTGGTCCAGGACTGCCCAAGATGAATTACGAAACGGATCTAACTCGACTCTACTTCCAAGAACAATCTGGTAAAGGTTTTGAATATGCTTACTTATTCCCTGGTATGAACAGAGTCATACAATCAGCAGGCCGAGTTATTCGTTCGGAAAGTGATAATGGTGTAATTGTGCTAATAGGCCGACGCTTTGGATATGAAGCCTATATGGATTTATTCCCAAGGGATTGGTATGACTCATCACCAATAGAGTTGGTTTCCAAGTCGTACGTAAAAGATATTTCTCATTTTTGGTCTCAAATAGATAATAGTCTTGATCTAGACAAGTAAGATTTTTGGGAATCACAAATAAACGAGTAATGGTTCTTTTTTCAGACTTGGGTTATTGTTATCCAGTAGATCTGTGATTTGACAGTCAGGAATGTATTAGTTAGCATCACACTTTTCCTAGTTAAGAATTAGAGGGTTTCAATTTAGAGATCCTGCAAACTGACTTACGTGATAATGCAATGGGTATTAGGAAAATAACTAGTTCAGCACTGCCTACTCGGTTTGGTAAATTTAACATCGTTGGGTACGAAGTAAAAACGGGTAAGGTCAAGAGTTCTTATGTGGTGCTTGTTAAGGGGAATCTTTCAGGTACAATTGCTCCACTAGTCCGTATTCATTCCCAATGCCTTACAGGTGATGTATTTGCGTCAACACGGTGTGATTGTGGGGACCAATTAAAAGTTGCTATGAAGGCAATTCGAAAAGAAGGTAGAGGTGCCATTATATACCACCCAGAGGAAGGGCGTGGAATTGGTTTACTCAATAAGCTACTTGCATATGAACTTCAAGATCAAGGGATTGATACGGTTGAAGCCAATGCAAAACTGGGATTTAACGCTGATGAACGTGATTATTCAGCTTGTGGAGAGATCCTTAAAGACCTTGGAATATCGAATGTTCGTTTGTTGTCGAACAATCCTGGAAAAGTAAAAGCATTGGAAAGATCTGGGATTCAAGTATTGGAACGAATTCCTATCGAAGTAGAACCTAGTCGTTCTACAAAGCACTATCTCAAAACAAAAAAGGATAAGCTTGGACATCTATTAAGTAACGTATAAATTAGTGGGGGGGGTTAAATAACTTGGGCAAGAGAATTAAATCGATATTTTACTTTAATCGGATCAATGGCCAATCTAGTTTAAGTTTCCTTAGAGTAGCATTAGTAGCGCTTTGGATTGTCACGATAGCCTGTTCAGTCCCAGAAAATTCTGAGACTGAAGATGTTTCAGGCCCTGCTGTTGAGGGTCGCTTAGCCCCTCAATTTTCTGTAAAGGATAGAAGTGGTCAGTTACACAGTTTGAATGATTTTCGTGGTAAGGTTGTATTAGTAAATTTTTGGGCAACTTGGTGTCCTCCTTGTATAGAGGAGATGCCTTCTATGAACAGTCTGCAGAAAACATTAGATCAAGAGAAATTTTCTATTATCGCGATTAGTGTAGATGACTCATGGGATCCTGTTGATACCTTTATTAAATCAAGTAATCTTGATTTAAATATCTATTCAGATTTTGAAGGGAAAGTTGCAAAACGTTATGGCACCCATAAAGTCCCCGAAACTTATATTTTAAACAAAGAAGGAATAGTTGTTCGTAAAATTATGGGCGAAATTAATTGGACTAGTCCAAAAGTAGTATCTTTCCTCAAAGAATTAGGTGCTGTTTAAGTAGGTTTAGAACAATTTGAGGACAAGGGTCGATTGCAGGTATTTTGCTCAGCTCTTCCTACCAAAATTCTGAAAATATACAAATCCAACCTTTTTTGTGATCTTTGAAACGGGTTACTTTCTGTTTTGGATCAGTCAAATTTCCTAAATCAATGGAGATTTAAGTCGCGATGAGTCATCTTAGTATTGAAGTCATGAGAAGTTAATAAATATTTAATGCGATTAGTTAACATTACTGATCGATGTTGCCCCCCTGTACAACCAATTGCAATGGTTAAATAGCTGCGTCCTTCACCGATATATTGAGGAATGAGAAATAAAAGAAAGTTCTCTAAATAACCAAGGAAATCTAGTGTTTGTTTGAAGCCCTCAATATAAGTGACGACTTCTGGATCATTACCATTTTTGTGTTTAAGATTTCTTATGTAGTTAGGATTAGGGAGAAAACGGACATCAAATACCAAATCTGATTCAGTTGGAATGCCATGCTTAAACCCGAAACTAACTAATGAGATGAGTAGTGCGGGAGATTTTTTAGTCTGAAACTTATCAATTACATGACGTTTTAATTCATGCACATTAAATTTTGTAGTATCAATTATTTGATCCGCCAATTTTTTGATTGGAATCAAACGTTGTTGTTCTTCTTCCAGTGCTTCAGCAATAGACTGATTGAGTTTAAGAGGGTGAGGTCGCCGTGTTTCACTATACCGTCGAATCAGAGAGTCTTTTGTGGCTTGGAGATAAATTAGGGTAACAGTAAGGGTATTCTTTTTTAAAGTTTGGTAGAGTTTAGGGAATTTAGTTAATTCAGAACCCTCTCGGACATCAATAACAATAGCGGCCTGCTTAATTTGTGCTCGTGCTCTTTCACATAGTTCAACAAACTTTGGAACCAGTTCCAAAGGTAGGTTGTCCACACAAAAATACCCTAGGTCTTCAAATACTTTTAGTACGGTTCCTTTTCCAGAACCACTAAGACCCGTAATGATCACAAATGGACTATTTACACTTCCCATGAGGCTTAACCATTTTTTAAGGTATGGCGTTATATTTGTTTGCCATAACCTTTCATTCCAAGAGATAAATTGAGCGTTTACATTAGATATAGCCAGTATAAAGACCAGTTTTAAGTTTTACTCACTAGAGACTGTGCTTGATCTTGAAACCAAAGTTGTCAGCAAGAATTAAATAACTGGGTAAATGTATAGTCCCTCCTGAATCATCATCTAAATATTTAAAGTTTAAATGCTTAAGAACAATGTTTTAGATAATTGATTTATTTTTTGACTGAACTAGCTTTGGAACTAATGAATGATCATTTTTAATCCGTCTTTGATGAATACTAGGAATTTTAAGATCTTCGCGATATTTAGCAACAGAACGTCGAGTTACCATAATACCTTTTTCGTTGAGGATATTAGTAAGCTGTTCATCTGTTAAAGGTTTAGTGGGGTCTTCTTGGTCAATGAGTTCTTTAAGTTTTCGTTTGCCGACAATGAGTGGAATTAGATTGCCAGCTGGACCTCGAACAGCTTCTGAAAAAAAATAACGGAGTTCATAAACACCTTGGGGTGTATGACAATACTTGTTAGCAACTGCACGGCTAACTGTAGAGGAGTGGACTCCAATTTCATCAGCTAGTTCTTTGATCATCATAGGCCTTAGATGGTCTAGTCCAGAATCTAGAAAAGCTACTTGTCTTTGTACTATTGACTCACAAACTTGAATAATTGTTCTCTTACGCTGTTCAATATTTTTTATAAACTGCATGGCTGAGGAGTAACGATCTTTTATGTAGTTTTTAACTTCCCTAGATGAATCCTCCTGTTTAATCATTTTACGGTAAGTTCTACTGAGCCTGAGCTGGGGCATATCATCTTCATTTAAAATCACAGAGTAATCATTTTCTGCCTTGACGATGAAAACATCTGGTTCAACAACTCGAGTTGTTTGTTTGTTATAACGCTGACCTGGTCGGGGGTCTAATCCCTTAATAATACTGACATCTGCCAATACCAATTTAAGTGGTTTTCGCAGCGAACGGCTAATTTCTGGATATTGGCTTTTTTGGAGCTGTTTTAGATGCTTTTCGACAATTTCTTTTGCTGTAGATTGGTTACCCTGTAGGTGTTCCAATTGAATCAGGAGGCACTCTTTTAAATTTCTAGCTCCAACTCCTGATGGATCAAAAGATTGGACGATTTTGAGGGCTTCTAGAATTTCTTGAACGGTATGTTTCCCAGATACAGAAATTTCTTCAAGATTGGCAGTTAAATAACCATCTTCGTTTAAATTGCCAATGACAGATGCTGCTGCGCGCACAATTCGTGTTGGAAGCACAGAGAGATTGAGTTGCCACTGTAAATGGTCATAGAGGTTGATTGGTTTTGTCAGGGAGTTTTCAAAAGATCGGTTTTCAGTTAATTCACTAGATGCTTGGGTTCTATAGCCCGGATCTAGATATTCGTCAAAAAAATTTCCATAGTCAATCTGTTCAAAGGGATCTGAAAGTTCATCGTTATGAAGAGAGGTAGCATCTATTATTTCTTTGTCGGATGGATCAGTAATCCGATCCTCTTTTGAATGGATCTCTTCACCTGTGTCGTTAGTTTCTTCAGTCAGTTCTTCAAGTACAGGATTTTGCATTAATTCTTGGGAAATCAATTCTGAAATTTCCTGTTTGTTAAGAGTGAGGACACTCACCATTTGAACCAAGCTTGGGGTAAGTATCTGCTTTTGGTTGAGTTTTACATTTAGTCGTTGTTCTAAAAAAGCCATAAGCGGTTATTCCAAGCGAAAATGCTCTCCTAAGTACAATTTTTTTACTTCTTCATTCAGGGCTAATTCATTAGGAGTGCCTGTTTGAAAAATTGTTCCTTCATTAATTATATATGCTCGGTCAGTTACTTTGAGAGTTTCTCGTACATTATGATCAGTAATTAAGATACCAATTTTTTTACTACGGAGTCGATTAATGATTCCTTGGATGTCTAGCACTGCAATTGGATCAATGCCTGAAAAAGGTTCATCTAGTAATATAAAAGATGGCGATATAACAAGCGAGCGGGCAATTTCTACTCTCCGTCTTTCCCCTCCAGACAAAGTATTTCCAGAATTCTTGCGGACATGGTTTAGTCCTAAATCTTTGATTAATTCATCAAGACGTTCATGTCGTTGTTGACGTTTGTAAGGTAAGGTTTCAAGAATAGCTAAAATATTTTGTTCTACAGACAACTTTCGAAAAATTGAAGGTTCTTGAGGCAAATAGCTTATACCACTTCGAGCCCTAAGATACATAGGTAAATCGGTTATCTCTCTTCCTTCGAGAAAGACCCGTCCCTGGTCAGGTGAAGTTAGACCAACTAAGATATAAAAGGTGGTAGTTTTTCCAGCACCATTTGGCCCAAGCAGTCCGACCACTTCTCCTTGTTGAATGTCAAGAGTCACATCATCAACAACCTTGCGCCCCTTATAGGATTTGACTAAGTTGGTTGCTTTTAAAGTTTGCATATTAATTTATTTAGATAGGCTTCGTCTAGTCACTGTTCTACTGTTAGAATTGCCTTGAATAGTAAAGGTGTCATCATTTAAATCAATAGTCAGTTTAGTCCCAGTGGTAGAACCCTGTTCACGATCTATTATCTTAGGAGACCCCCCCCATAAGACCACTTCTTTTTTCTGGCTAAAATATTCAGCTACTTGAGATGATGAGGAACGGTTTTGTTGGGTTATTCTTACATTACCTTTAGCAATAATTTGCTTTATTGATGTGTTATTATTTTCTTGATTAAGAAGGATATTTAGTTGTTCTGATTGTAAAGAGTCTTGGCCAGATATGGTTTCTACTTTGCCTTGATAAAAAATGTTTTTATCAGCATGGTTATAAATCATTCGATTAGCCTTGATTGTAGTATGTTGGGATTTATCCTCTTCATTTGGCAAAGAAAAGATGCTGGTTACTTCTCCTGAGGCTGTTAGTTTGTTGGTGGGACTATCAAATAATATTTTTTCCGCATAAACAACCCTGCCTTTTCCCCAAAACTTAGCGTTGTTCGAGTAATGACCAATTCTTTTTTCAGTGTGAAATTCCATTGAATCGGCAGAGGCATGGATAGGAAAAACAATCTGACCACTAACTGTGCCACCTTGGTAATAGGTTGATCTTACATTACCTTTTGCCTTTACAAGCTTTTGGACTTGATCAAGTTCAATTACCTCAGCTTGAGTTTTACTGGTATCGTTTTCAATTTCAGCCTCACCTTTTAGCTGAATTATTGACTGATCAATATAATGAAAGGCTGTTTTTGCTTTAGCTCTTTGAGTAAGTTCTCGGTAAGTGAAATTGCCTGTTTGTTGCAGTTGAGACATCTTGTGATTTTGAGGGTTAAATAATGCAATCAATTGATGACTGGTAGTTATCCGTGCAGGGCCTGAAGCAGGAATCATTTTAAAATGAACTGCTCCTTCAGCAGTGAATCGTTCTAAATTTCCTAAAGGTTCTTTGTAAAATAGTGTGAAGGTTTGGGCTGATAATATTTTTTGTTCTAGACTAGGATGATTAGGAGTTTCTTTAAAGGTACTTGGTCCAACTGCCTCGATTCGCATTACTTTACTAGTTCCTGGTATAAAGTAGGCTTGTATGTAGGGGGAAGTAAGGATGCGCTGGGCAGGGAGCTGTTGATCCTTCGGTAAAGGGTTATCATTTTTAGAGCTTTTATGTTTTTTAGATACAACTTGGTTTGCGAATAAGATTCGGACCTGCCCTTTGGCAGTCAGCGAATTAATTGTTTGAGAGTTGGGAGGAAAATCAAGGGTCATTTGTTGCGCAGATATTTCTTTAAGTGAATGGGTTTTTAGGGGTCGTGTTATTACATTGCCATGGGCAATAATATTGTCAAACAGTTCGGTATCGTCTGTAAAGTTGTAGTCAATTTTTTCAGCTTGAACCTGGAGCATTGTGCCAGGTTCAAGAGATTTGGTTTTAACATTACCTCTTGCCTCGATTTTACTTAATTGTGAGCCTGAAGGACTAAATAAAACCCTGAGTTTTAAGGCTGTCAATTCTGTTTTACCGTTCCTAAGCCATACATTGGAATGTAATGTCATCATTTGGTTTTGTCTGAGATATTCTAAGTTATCGGCTTTGAGTTGTACCAAATTATTCCCTTCAATCTTAGGAAGCAGGGTCACTTTGACTCGAGAATCAAGTTTAATCAGGTCCTTTCCAGAATCATAGATTAAGCCAAGTCCACTTGCCCGGATTAGTCCTTTCTCCAAACTGACGAATTCTTTAGTAAAAACTTGTCCAGATGATCTTGAAAATTTCAATTTTTTGGATTTAATAATTCCGATTTTTGTAGGAGATCGTTGAAATGAATTAGAGACATTATCACTTTTAACATTGGCTAACGTGATGACTACATCGTCTATAAAAACAATGTCACCGTTCGCATGATCTACTTCGCACTGCTTACTGCTAATGGTGTCGTAATAATTATTATTCTTGCGAAAAATGGTAGCATTGACTCCTTCCAATAAACTTTTTCCTCCATTGAAACCTAGTCTAAGCTTGGCTTTTACTTCAAGAGTTGTTTTGCCTTGCTCAGACTGAAAAACTGTAAATCCTTCGGTTAAATCAGTAACTTCTTTCGGAAGTATTTGAACTTCTTGACTTTGTGGACTTTCAATAGGTTCGTTATTCTGAAAGTAGTTAAAAAACACTGCGCCAATGACTGATGTAACAACGATTATTGGGATTATTCGTCCTAGTTTTAGAAGATTTTTTGTCATAGAGAAGTTTAAAAATCAATGAACATGAATATCGCGGACCACTAACTGAAGATCTTTAAAATGAAATACCTTGTAACCTGGTTGGAGATTTTCAGATAACTCAAAAGCAAGAGAAATCAACCCACTAGATTTTTGGATACTAGGCAGATAGCTTGCAAAATTCCAAGCCAAAGCATCAATAGCTTTTCCATCCTGCTCCACTCGAAATTTGAGATGTTTCTGTTTTAAAATTCTGGGTTCAGCAAGCAAAGTTACATTTCGAGCTACGAATAAGGGGCTAGGATTTTCATTTCCGAATGGAGACAGTCGTTGAATATTTCGATAGATTTCTGTGTCGATGTCAGAAAAACGGAGTTCTCCATCAACATTAAGGCTAGGTTCAGTCGGTTTAGAATCAAGAGCTAATTTAGCATATTGAGTAAGCCTTTTCCTTAATTCTCCGATTTTTTTTACTGGTAATTGGAAGCCGGCTGCTTGAGTATGTCCACCATATCTTTCAAATAAGTCATTACAACTGCCTAAAGCTTTTAACAGGTGAAATTCCTTTGGAGATCTACCAGAACCTGAACCAATTCCGTCGATTTTTGAGATGATTAAAGTTGGGCAGTTAAAACGATCAGTAATTTTACTTGCAACAATACCTAATACACCAAGATGCCAGTCTTCGCCATCAATGACTTTGATTGGAGCCTCCGCTAGTTCTATATCAGAATCAATTTTCTGCAAAATCTTGTTGAAAATTTGATTTTCGATGAATTGTCTTTCTTGATTAAATTCACCCATCTTGATAGCTAAACGTTTAGCTTCTTCTTGATCTTTGGTAGTAAATAACTCTACAGCTTCACAACTTCCTCCCATACGGCCTACAGCATTGATCCTAGGTGCTAATCTAAAACTAATGTCGCTACTGGTGATCACTTTTCTCTCTAAACCTGCAGCCATAATAAGTGATTTCAGTCCCGGATTAGATGGAGTCATTAAACCTTCTAAACCAAGTTTAGCAAAAATACGGTTCTCTCCTATTAAAGGGACTAAATCAGCGATAGTGCCAATAGCTACCACCTTGAGGAAAGAGAGTAAATATTTCTCCTTCTTTTCTTGAATGAAGAGGGCTTGAATTAGTTTAAATGCAACTCCAACCCCACAGAGATTTTTGTCTGGATAAGGACAATCACTTCTCTTTGGATTTACTACAGCAAGGGCGTTTGGAAGACTATTTTCTGGTAGATGGTGATCAGTAATGATGCAGTCTAAATCAAGCTGTCGAGCTCTTTGAATACTCTCATATGCTTTTATTCCAGTATCAACAGTAATTACTAACTGAACGCCTTGATTAACAGCCTGTTCTAACAAAGAGGTTTTCAATCCATATCCATCGATAAATCTTCTTGGAATATAGTATGTACAGTTCGCCCCTAACATTTCTAGAGCTTTTTTCAAAACAATTACAGCTGTATTACCATCGACATCATAGTCCCCATAAATGAGAATTTTCTGATTCTGTTGAATCGCCTGTTGGATTCTTTTGACAGCTTTGTCGAGGTCACACATTAGAAAAGGATCATGGAGATCTCTTAGTTGAGGATCTAAGAATTTCTTAGCTGGTTCTTCAGAATCAATACCTCTATTCAACAGAAGGCTAGCTAGGATTCCAGGAATGTTCAACTTTCGAGCTAAATTGCGAATCTTTATTGGATCAGGTTGGTAAATATTCCAGATCATAGTGTCTTTTAACTCCACCAACAAGTTAGTTTATTTTTATCATTCTGAGCTACCTGAAAAATTAATTCAATATGAAAGCTAATCTTCTTAATCCACTTGGCCTTATTATTTTATTAAAGGACTCCAATAAATCAATCTAGGCAAATGATTATGCAGTAATCAAAAGAGTTTTTTTAATTCTAGATGGGTACAACGACTTCTTAGGAAGAAGGAAATCGCTATCTTTACTTGCTTGTCTGATTTATGATTTTCAAATATGTCAAATTTCGAACAAATACAAGTATTGAAAAAGAAAGTTGCAGTTTTGTCCACTCTGAATGAGATTGGTAAGAGTTTCACTACAACTTTAGATTTTTCAACACTTTTAAAGCTCGTTATAAAGAAAATTAATGCGTTATTTCGTGCTAGTAGTAGTTCACTTTTTCTAATTGATAGTACTCAAAAAGAGGTTTATTGTAAGATTGCGACTGGAAAACACTCTAAAGAAATTAAGAATTTTCGTTTTAAAGTTGGTGAGGGAGCATTGGGTGAGGTTGCTAGAACTGGGAAAGTTTCGATTTTAAATAATATTACCAGAAATAAAAATGCCATAACTGACATATACAAATGTTTCCCTAACTACATTAATTCAATAGTTTGTGTCCCCTTAAAAACTAAAGATCGTATTTTGGGCATCATTGCTCTAGCTGATTGTCCCGAAGAAATGCTTCATCCTGAAGATATTTTTTTATTGTCTGCTATTGCCGAGTATTCAGCTATAGCTATCGAAAATGCAATGTATGTTGAACAAATCCAAGATTTAATCATAACTGATGAGTGTACTAGCTTGTACAATATCCGACACTTTAATAACATGATTGAAAAAGAATTAGCTCGATCAAGACGATATAACCATACCTTATCTCTTGTCCTATTTGATTTAGATCATTTTAAGAAAGTGAATGATAAATATGGTCATATCTGTGGTAGTTTTTTATTAAAAGAAATCGGATTCCTAATAAAACAGAATCTACGGGGCGTTGATTCTGCTTATCGTTATGGGGGAGATGAATTTTTATTGCTACTCCCGCAAACCTCTAAGAAAGGTGCTTTCCACGTAGCTGAAAGGTTTTGTCATCTTTTTTCCCGAACTTCCATTAAATTAAAAGAGGCTGTTCACGTTACAATAACGGCCAGTTTTGGTGTGACCTCTTTTCCTGAGGATGGGAAAGATAGTAATGAATTGCTTTTTTTAGCAGATCAAGTAATTTATCAAATCAAGCAACGAACTAGGAATAATGTTGGGGTTGCCTAAAAACACCCAGAACAAATGAGGTTCTTTAAAAACATTTAATAATGCATACTAATGTTCCTTCCAGTAAATCAAGAATTCATGAGCAAAGAAATCCAGTTTCAATTCTGTCGATAGCATTTTTTCTTACGGCAACCTTTATGGTAATTGAGTTTTTGGTCGGACTTTACACCCAAAGTCTTGCACTAATTGCTGATGCTAGCCATATGCTTGTGGATGCACTGGCTTTGGGTGTGGCCCTTTTAGCTGTTTGGCTCTCATCAAGACCTGCAACTGCTGACAAAACATTTGGTTTTTATAGGATTGAAATTCTCGCTGCACTTTTAAATGGGCTTATTCTCATTATGATCGCACTTGGCATTTTTTATGAATCCTTTCATCGATTCTATGAGCCTCCGGAAATAAAGACTGAGTGGATGATTGCTACTGCAGTAGTAGGATTATTTGTTAATTTGACCAATGCTTATTTCTTGTATGGGTCTCAGTCACTTAGTCTCAATGTCAGAGCTGCTTTTCTTCACGTTATGGGTGATGCTATTGGTTCTATAGGGGCTATTTTTGCTGGTATTCTTATGAAATATAAAGGCTGGTATATAGTAGATCCCGTAGTTAGTATGACTGTTGGAGTATTAATTATCTATAACGCTGGAAAATTGGTACGTGACTCTATCAATATTCTTTTGGAAGGAACCCCTGGACACATTAATTTAGAGGTTATTCATCAGGAATTGTGTAATGTTGGGGGTGTTAAGTCCATCCACGATCTCCACGTATGGACTCTAACCTCGGGATTTTATGCAATGTCCTGCCATGTGGTTTTGACTGGGGAGGGAGAACAACATAAAATCTTAAAAGAACTTAGATCTGTATTAAACGACAAGTTTGAAGTAAAACACTCTACCATCCAGCTTGAGGCAAAGAGTCTGGAAGATCAAGAAGATCACTTTTGTCATTCAAGTAGTTAATTTTAGGGAAGTTTCAATTAACTGGAGTTTGTCTATAGGATAGAAGAGTTTCAGAGATTACCAGGATAGTTATACACTGATATAATCAAAAAAAGAATCGATAATCCGTTATTTTTAGATGGTCTTTTTTGTCTGAGTATAGATCACAAGTAGCATGTGACTTATATTTATTGACATATGACCACCAGGAAGAGGAGAATGGGAAGTTTTTGAATTTAAATTATACTTTAATTATAAAAGTTAAAGGGTAATTCCTTTGTAGAGTGTACTAATAACATTTGATTTTTTGGTCTTTAGCGGGGTTTGGATGAACTTAGCTCACGATTTAGTTGATCGTGTGAAGGGTGTTGCTGATATTGTCGATATCATTCAGGCTTATGTGCAACTTAGAAAATCTGGAGCGAATTTTCTTGGTCTTTGCCCCTTTCACTCTGAAAAGACTCCTTCTTTTCACGTTCACTCATCGCGGCAATTCTTTTATTGTTTTGGTTGTCATGCAAAAGGTGACGTTCTGAAGTTTGTGGAATTGATGGAGGGACTGAGCTTTTCCGAGGCCTTACGATGGCTGGCGGAAAAATATGGAATCTCAGTAGAGAAAATAAATAGCTCAAAGAATCCTAAAGTTCAAGAACGCGAAGTTCTTTTTGCTATTCACTCAAGAGCCGCACAATATTTCCAAGAAGAACTCTTTAAAAGTCGTGAAGGACGTTTGGCTCAACAGTATTTGAATAGTCGATTGGTTAGTCAGGATAGTATCAAGAAATTTAACCTTGGTTATGCACCAGGGGGCGCTAACGGGCTTTTACAAAAGTTAAAGAGAGATTTTTCACTTAAGCATCTCAAACTTAGTGGATTAATTCAAAATAGTGAGAAAATGAATCAAAGCTATGATCGATTTAGGAAAAGAGTCATTTTTCCAATAGACAATGAGTCTGGGAAGATCATTGGTTTTGGGGGTAGAGTTTTAGGAGATGGATACCCTAAGTATTTGAATTCTCCTGAAACACCTATATATAGTAAGAGTAAAACTCTATTTGCTTTAAGTTATGCTCGAGCAGAGATTAGGAAGCAAGACCTAGCTATTTTGGTGGAAGGCTACTTAGATTGTATTGCTCTGCATCAAGTAGGTATCAATAATGTAATAGCATCCTGTGGAACTAGCCTGACGGAACCGCAGGCTAAGCTCTTGGGGCGTTTTACAAAAAAAGTAATTGTAAATTTTGACCCTGATCAAGCTGGTAAATCTGCTGCTTTGCGATCGATTAATATTCTATTGGAAAACGGATTTAAAATTAATGTTCTTTCACTTCCCGATCAACTTGACCCAGATGCTTATATCAAAGCCCAGGGAGTTATTGAGTATCGAAAATTGTTGCAAAAAGCACCTAGTTATTTTGAACATTTGCTCCTTCAGGCGAGGAGCGAAAGTTCGCTTTCTACAGTTGAGGAAAAAGTAGCTGCAATTGACAAGTTGTTGCCCTATTTATCCAGAATTTCTAATCGTATTGAACGAGAAGAAAATACTCGTCGTGTGGTTGAAGTGTTTGGAATTGATGAGAATGCAATCCGAACAGAAATAAAAAAAACGACTCAAGCTGGTCAAAAAAGACTGACTATGAATCATGATCGGATAAGTGTCCAGCTAATGGAAGGAGAGAAGCAGACAATTAAAGCCATTTTGGAGCTTGATGGGCAAGCCGGACAGATTGTAAACCAACTTGAAGATTCAAAGGTTTATGTAGGTTGGCACTCAGAAAATATTTTTCAAAAAATCATTAGTCTTTTCAAACAAGAAGGAAAGGTTGATTTTGAACGCTTACAAGAACTATTACCTACAGCGATGGAACGAGATGTAATTAATGGAGTAGTTTTTTCTGAAGGGGTGGAACCTCGGATCGATAGTTGTATGGAATGGATAAAACGTCAAAAGAGTACTAAAGAGATTGCAAGATTACAAAAGGAAATTGAGGAAGCGTCTCGGTCCCAGGATTATAAACTGCTCTCTAATCTTTATTCCAAAAAAGAAATAGAAAAGCGGAGTTTGGATTAAGTCCTCTGACTTTTTTACCTTTTGTTTTGTCGGTTTATATCAAGAAGAAATAGAGAATAGAATGAGGAAAAGGACAAATATGCCTAATATAGAAGATAATGATCCATTAGCCAATTTAGAACAAAATCTAGGTGTTAACCTTGAGGACAAGTACGAAGAAATAAAGCGTTTGATAGATCTTGGAAAGGAGAAGGGTTATTTGCTGTACGATGAAGTTAACGATCTTCTCCCAAACGACGTTACATCCTCTGATGAACTCGATGAAATGTTTACAATGTTTAGGTCACAAGGGATTGAAGTCATTGATAGTGATCCAAAGACAGTTGGCACTGAAAAACTTGGTTATTCCAGTGAAAGTAACAATGAAACTAAGCGTTTAGATCTAACACCAGGGACTTTAGATAAGACCAATGATCCAGTTCGTCTCTATTTGAGGGAAATGGGAACGGTGCCCCTTCTTACTCGAGAAGGTGAAGTTGCAATAGCTAAGAGAATTGAACGTGGTCAAATGAATGTTTTAAAGGCAGTTTCCCGGTCACCTATCGTTATTAAGGAAATCATCGATCTTGGCAAGCAATTATCCCGTGGAGAACGATCGATAAGTGAAGTTGTAGTATTTCAAGAAGAAGTGGTTAGTGAAAAAGCTATAGAAAAAAGACTAATTGAAATGGTGGACGGCATTATCCAGGTCAACAAGCTTTATAAAAAATACAATAGATCGTTAGAATCCTTTTTAAATACTCCGAAATCTAAAAAGCCAAAACTAAATCGCAAGTTACTCTCTAAAGTTAAACGTCAGAGAATCAATTTATCTAAAGCTGTCAGGGGTTTATCAATGAGTCCTATTGAACACTTACGACTCATTGATCAGTTAAGGAGACATTATGAGACCCTACGTCCATTAGAGAAAGAGATTGATCGATTGAGCAGAAAGATCCGTCATCCCAGAGTAAAAAATGTTTCAGCGCTGAAAAGAGAGTTGCGTTCAATCAAACAGAAAACTTCATTAATGGAAAAAAATACCCAGACACGTGGAGTTGAGTTAAAGAGAACTATTCAAACCATTGATAGGGCTAATGCGGCAGCAGATTTTGCTAAACGTGAATTAGTGGAAGCTAACTTGCGTTTAGTTGTCTCAATAGCCAAGAAATATACTAACAGAGGTCTCCAGTTTTTAGATTTGATTCAGGAGGGTAACATTGGTTTAATGAAAGCGGTTGAGAAGTTTGAATATCGCAGAGGATATAAGTTTTCTACATATGCAACCTGGTGGATTCGCCAAGCTATTACCAGGGCTATTGCTGATCAGGCACGAACAATTCGGATTCCAGTTCATATGATTGAAACAATTAATAAATTAATCCGTACCTCAAGGAGCTTAGTACAGGAACTTGGGCGGGAACCGACTTCTGAAGAAATTGCTACTCGCATGGAAATACCAGTTCAAAAAGTTAGGAAAGTCTTAAAAATTTCTCAAGAACCAATTTCCCTTGAAACTCCTATTGGTGAGGAAGAAGATTCTCATTTAGGAGATTTCATTGAGGATCGTCAAGTAGTTTCTCCTTCAGAAGCAGTAATCAACATTAACCTGAAGGAAATGACAGGCAATGTTTTAAAAACACTCACTCCTAGGGAGGAAAGAGTAATTAAAATGAGATTTGGATTAGATAATGGTAGTGATCATACTTTAGAGGAAGTAGGCCAGAATTTTGCTGTGACTAGAGAACGAATTCGTCAGATTGAAGCCAAGGCTTTGCGCAAACTTAGGCATCCTTCACGTAGCCGAAAATTGAAACCTTTTATGGACAACCCTGATCGTGACTTGAACTAAATTAACGTTTTAATTGATTCTATCTTGTTATGTAATAGTTTGGTTCTGGGCCCATAGCTCAGTTGGTTAGAGCCACCGGCTCATAACCGGAAGGTCGTAGGTTCGAGTCCTACTGGGCCCACCATTAATACCCTCAAAGTAAATGGGCATGCATCCAAATATAGAAAAACTTATCCAACTTCAGAAAATTGAAATCCAAATTAAGGTGCTCGGTGAAGAACTGAAGCAGTTACCTCAAAGATTAAAACTGATGGAGAAAAAGTTAGAGAAAACGTCAGATCTACTTGAGCAAGGTAAAGAAGATGTAAAGGTAATTGAATTTAATCGCCGCCAAGCAGAGAATAAAATAAAAGTTGTAGAAGAAAAAATTTCTAAGTATAGAGTCCAGCTTTCTGATGTTAAAACTAATGAACAATATAAAGCTCTGCTCCAAGAAATTGATTTTCAAAATGAGAGAATTCATACAGTTGAAGACGATATTTTGAAGGATATGGAAAAAGAAGATAGATTGAAAGTTAACTATGCTGAGCTTGAAGAGAAGCATCGGCAGGAGGTATCCCAGGTTAGTGACGAGAAGAAAATTGCTCAAAAGTCTGCTGCTGAAATGGAAATTAAATTAGAACAAAGTGAAAAAGAACGTGACACATTAATTAAGTTGATTAGCCCAGAGGTCTATAGGATCTATCGGTCTATTTCTGATATTCGAAAAGGAATTGGCTTGGCTCGCGCTACTGAAAGCTGTCAGGGTTGTCATGTACGTATTCGACCTAGTATTTTAAGCAGAGTTATGGGCAATCAAGAAATCCTAACTTGTGAAAGTTGTAACCGCATTCTTTACTGGCAACCGGATGGACCGTACGAGGTTAGTTCTTGATTTAGGAGAAAACAGAAATTTGAAAATGCTTGTTGCTTATGTAGATGGGGGCTCTCGAGGAAATCCAGGTCCAGCAGGTTATGGTGTCTACATCCTAGATGAAAATGGAAATGAATTGGGAAGTTTATTTAAAAATCTGGGAATCCAAACTAATAACTTTGCAGAATACTCAGGACTGATCGCTGCTTTAAATTATGCCAGTACTAATAATTTTAAAAGGGTTAGAATCTTTTCTGATTCTGAGCTGATGGTCCGGCAAATCAATGGAATTTACCGAGTCAAAAGTCCAATTCTCAGTGGGTTATTTGAAAAAGCAAAAAGTCTTATTGGAGAACTCGAGGATTTCTCAATGGCACATATTCCCAGAAATCGAAATAAAGAGGCTGACCGTTTGGCAAACTTGGCAATGAATTCTCCAATGCAAAAATAGGAACTCCAACATTTATCTATATACCTTCAAAGTTTTTATGAACTTTCTTTGGAGTAGACCGATTTTTCTAGAAAGGCTTTTGGATGCTAAAATTACTTAATCTGAAAGTCTTTTTTATGTGAGTTAGCTATTTAGATTAAAATGGTTTCTGGAGGATTTTTATTTAAATGAATTTCAGCTTTCTGTTTCCTTTTATTATTCCAAGCTGATTAGCGAGTTCATAAAAGAGTAATAGCCCATCAAGGTTTTCTTCATCCAAGGAATAATCGATGCAGTGCTTTAGATAATTGGATATTTGCTTTTGAGGCAATGACAATTTTCGAGATTGTTGTTTAACAATATCTTTTAAATGAGACACTCCATAATGGTAGGATTCGAGAAACTGAGTAGAACTTGTTAATCCACTTTCAGTTCTAATGGCCCAGAAGGCAAACACAAAGGGTTTGCCAGTCTCGTTTCTCCATTCTTCTGATAGATCATAGTGGTAGAGTCCTGTGATATTAGCTGTTAATGCTGAGTCTCCAATTAGTAGTGCCGCATCGTTGTAATGCAACATTTTTTTCAAGTCTGGTTCATGACTGGTAACTAAAGGATTAAGCTTGAAACGAATTTTCAGTAGTATCTGAAGAAGAGCTACTGAGGTACGTGAAGATTTGTCTAATGCTATACTGTTAACTTTTTGAATAGGTACTTTACTTATAAGCAAAACGCTGCTTACTTTTCGTTTTGATGCAACCGATAGGTTGGGGACAATTTTTAAATTGGTTATTCGTTGGTACTCTATAGCTGGAATAAGGCCTACGTCAACTGATCCAACTGCTATTTGATCAGCACAAAG
Source organism: Terriglobia bacterium (assembly GCA_022452285.1). Classification (GTDB taxonomy): domain Bacteria; phylum Acidobacteriota; class Terriglobia; order Versatilivoradales; family Versatilivoraceae; genus JAKUNG01. The sequence continues at coordinate 25,041 of JAKUNG010000018.1, forward strand.
TGACGGAGGAGAAAAATCGTAATCAAAGACATCTTTAGATTGATTATGAATAAAGCCCCATGATAAGGGCAGAGAGTTAAGATAACCAACAATGGAAAGCCTAAGTTTAAACACGGTTCAATTGTAGCGACTTTTTTGGGTAAATTAAAGTTAACTTCTTGGTTAGTATCATGTTATTACAATCCATATGTTTAACTCTTATCCTTATTTTTTCCTTCAAGTTAGAAAGATTTGGAAAAGTTTAATGTGAACCACAGGAGTAGTTGATCTTAGGCTGGAAGACAAAGAGATGGTGACTGAAGAATCAAGAGGAACTTTGTTCCTTACAATAGCTATAAGCTAGATTAAGAATTTAGTTTTTCGGTATACTTAGGGAGTGGGTTAGGCTAGATGGAGGTAACATGAGTTACAGAAATAAATTTTCTCTGATCATAGTTTCAGCATTACTTGTTTGTTATGCCGTAGTTGGTGGGCTTATGGTTAGGGGAGTGGGTCAGGAGGGCGCTTACTCCCAATTAGCAATCTTTAATGAGGTCCTTGCTAAAATTAAAGGAAATTATGTAGAAGATCCTGATCTATCTAAAGTAATGCATGGTGCTTTACTTGGTTTGCTAGAATCCTTAGATCCCTATAGTACTTATCTTACAGCTGAAGAATATGCTCGTTATCAAATAAGTAGAACAAGTGGGGATGGAGAAATCGGCTTAGAACTTTCTAAGGAAAAGATGCTCGGTTATATTTATGTCATTCATCCCATTGAAGCAGGTTCATCTAAAAGAGCTGGAGTACGATCAGGTGATGTAATCGAGACTATTGACGGTGTAAATACTCAGGACATTAGTTTAGTTCAAGCTGAATATCTACTATCCGGAGAAATTGGCTCAGAAGTTAAGCTGAAGATTCTTAGGCGTGGCAGGCCAGATCCTGCAGAAATAATAGTGGTTAGGGAAAAAATAAAAATTTCGCCAGTACGAAATCGCTTAATAAAAAAACAGATTGGATATTTGAGGGTGTCTCGTTTTGTCAAAGGTGTGGGTCAAGAACTCCGTATCAACTTACAAACTATAATATCTCAAGGGGCTGATCGACTAATCTTGGATCTTCGAAATTGCGGAGGTGATGAATTTAATGAGGGCATCGAAGTTGCTAATTTATTTTTAGATCATGGTGTAATTGCTTATTCTGAAGGGCAGCAGTCTGAAAGAAAAGAATTTACAGCGGATCCAGATAAGGTAGTTTCAAAACTTCCTCTTGTTATTTTACAGAATTATGGCAGCGCTTCCGCTGCTGAAGTTGTTTCTGTTGCCATTAAGGAAAACCAACGTGGTGAAATTGTTGGAGTCCGGAGTTTTGGCAAAGCAGCAATTCAAAGGATTATACCCTTAGATGGACAATCAGCAGTTCTTCTTTCAGTAGCTAAGTTTTACTCTCAGTCAGGTCAAGTAATACAAAACAAAGGGGTTCTTCCAGACTATGAGATTCCGGATGGCTCAGGTGTTAGCGTGGGTCTTCCAGGGGCGCCTACTGCAGAAGAAGTAAAACCACCAAGAGAACATAAAGATATTCAACTTCAAAAGGCTATTGAACTTCTTACAAAACCTTTAGAACAAGAACGTAAAACGGCCTAAGTTCTGTTCTTAAACCTGTTTTAGAATACTTATTCAAACAGTCTAACAGCTGAAATATGTCAATTTTCCTGCCTGCATAGCAATGCTTATCACTCTGGATAATATTAGCAAGAGCCTTGGGGGAAACCCAATTCTAAAAGGGATTTCTTTACAGATCAATCGAGGAGATAAGATTGGGTTAGTTGGTGCAAATGGCTCTGGAAAATCAACACTTCTCCAAGTGATACATGGAGATCTAGAACCTGAAGTTGGTAAGATCAATCACCTTTCTCAACTCAAAGTTGGTTTTCTGAAACAAATAGTCCACGTGCCCTGTCAGCACACTGTTTTAGAAGAAGCCCTCTCAGTATTTGAAGAAATTCACAGTTTGGAAAAAGAACAAACAAATCTAATCTCAAGAATTGAATCAAATCTTCAGAATGAAAAAGTTGATTTACTTTTAATGAGATCTGGTGATGTGCAAGTCCAATGGGAAGCATTAGGAGGCTATACCTATGAATTAGAAACTAAGCAGGTACTCTTTGGGTTAAGCTTCGATCGATTTAGTATTCAGCGGAAAGTTGGGGAATTAAGTGGTGGAGAGCAGAGTCGTTTAAACCTAGCAAAATTACTTTTGATAAAGCCCGACATGTTGTTATTGGATGAACCAACTAATCATTTAGACTTAAGTGCGTTAAATTGGTTGAGTAATTTCTTAAATAACTACAGTAATTCCTACTTGATTGTTTCTCACGACCGATATTTTTTGGATAAAACAGTGAACAAAATTATTGAGCTGGATAGGGGTAGGTTAGAATTTTATTCAGGTAACTATTCGACTTTTTATAAAGAGAAAGACAGAAGATTACGATCCAAAGAAAAGGCTTTTCAGAAGCAAAATGACTTGATTAAAAAGACGGAAGAATTTATCCAACGAAATTTAGCAGGACAAAAGACTAAGCAAGCTAAATCACGCCGAAATATGCTGAATAGGTTCCAGTATCAAGAAAAACCCTATAAAACAGAAAAATTAATTGAGCTCAAACTGAATATAAAACGGTCTAGTTCTCATCAGGTATTAACTGCGGAAAACCTATCTGTTGGGTATGCAAAGACAGCAATTGCTAAGGATATTGACTTTAAATTATATCGAGGGCAACGTATGGGAATTGTTGGTCCGAATGGTTCCGGGAAAACAACTCTGTTAAAAACGATATTGGGTGAAATTCCCCCTGTACGAGGAAAAGTGATTATAGGCAAGGATTTAGATTCTGCCTATTATCACCAGCACATGTTAGAACTTAATCCTCAGCTTACTGTACTAGAGGAAATAAGAGAGGCTCTTCCTACATTGTCTAACAGGGACTTAAGAAATCACTTGGCTCAGTTTTTGTTTCAAGGAGAAAAAGTTTTTTCTAAGGTTTCTTCTTTGAGCGGGGGTGAAAAAAGTAGACTGTCATTGTCAAAGATTTTTTTGTCTCAGGCGAATTTTTTAGTTTTGGATGAGCCATCTAATCATCTCGACATTCCTTGTCGTGAAGCTTTAGAGACAGCTCTTTTAGGATATAAAGGTACATTGTTATTAGTAACTCATGATCGATATCTTTTAAATAAGGTTACTGAGAAACTCCTAATTTTAGATACACTTCCCCAATCTACATTTTTTGAAGGAAAATACTTTGAGTGGGAATCTAGTCAGTCCTTTCAAACTTCAAAAGTCCTGGTTAGCTCCGTTGACAGCAAAGTACCTAATAGCCGAAGTCATAATAGCTCTGATAAACTTAGCAAAAATGAATTGAAGAGAATTAAGGAAAAATGTCAGTATCTCGAAAAAAAAATTCAAGAGATAGAATCTAAAATTGAGGTTGTTACTGTCAAAATGAACTTGACTTCAATTTCTAATGATTACAATCAGCTACAGGAATTAGGGCTGCGTCATAAGAAGCTTTCAGAGAAACGAAGTCTTCTCTATGAAGAGTGGGAAAAAATCCTTTTGCTTTTAGAGGTCCATTAAATAATCTGAAGTTTCAAGCTTAAGGTTGGTTTTTACAATACTCGTGGTAGCTTTAGTTTTTAACTTGGATTTCTTCCCTAAGTCCATCTATATCAGCTCTCATTTTTTTCATTAATTCTGCATATCCTATTGCAGTTGGATTTGGAGAGTTTAAGTAATCCAACACCTGTTGTTCTGCTCCTATAAATGGTTGACAAAGGGCTGCAACTTGAGATGCGATGTTATTTGGAATATTTACGATACCATTGCCATCAGCATGAAGTAGATCTCCTGGTTTAACCTGTAAACCACCTACGACCACAGGAAGTTGAGAATCTACGAAATGACAATATCCGTGGGAGACCAAAATAGAAGATGCCCAACAAGGGAAATTAAGTTGGCGAACCTGTTCGATGTCCCTACCTGCTCCACTAGTTATGAGACCTGAGAATGAGAATGTTTTAAAAGCCGTAGCCATTACTTCTCCATAAGTTGCCGATCTTGGAATTTCATCCATATCTTGAATGACCATAATTTTGGGTGCAGGCGTTGAACTAGAATTTTGGATAAGGCTTCCCATTCCTAAATAAGAATCGCTATTTTCAGCAGGATAACCAGAACGAAATGTTGCGGTTACAGCATATCCAACAACCGGGGCCAATTTAGGGTAAATAGCTTTCAAAGTGTGATTAGTAAATCCTGCAACCCGAGAGCGGAGGTTAAATAATTCGATAATATTAGCAACAGTTGGAGAATCAACTTCTAAAAGCTGTTGGAATTCTTTTTCAGTGAGTACATTTTCATTTGCGATTGGTTGTATCTGATTTGAAGAGTTCATCAATTTTCTCCTAATTTGATGGTGATTAAAATTGTTTTAATTTATTGGTTGGATTCGCTTGTCCATGTACTTGAGTGTGATCTAATAGCACAGATTATTTTTCTGACGTTTGGTTCTGGTTGTTGAAACATTCGGATTCCAGCGATGCCCCTAGCCCCTACTTCCAAACATTTTTTATAATTCTTCTCATTAACACCACCGAGAGCTAGAGTCGAATGATTTGACTTCTGTAATAATTTTTTTAAGGCTGGGATTCCTAATGGAGACCCAAACCTTAGTTTTGAGGGAGTAGCGAATATTGGTCCAAAAGTTACGAAATCTGCTCCTTCTTGAAATGCTTGCTCAACTTCTTTTATGTTATGAGTGGAAACTCCAATCAAGAACTTTTTTTTTGAAAGTCTTGTTCGAATAGTTGATGTCTGTAGAGAAGTTTGACTTAAGTGAATACCATGGAGATTAGCTGAAAGAGCAACGTCTAATCGATCATTTATTAGGACTTGTGTTGGGTATCCTTGAGATAATGCTCTTGCTTGCTGAGCTAAAGTTAATAATTCTCGGGTGGTCAAATCTTTTTCTCGAATTTGAAGTAGATCAACTCCAGCTTTTATTGCAAGATGAATTTGTTTAAGAATAGGCACAGTACATATCTTACGATCAGTTATATAGTAGGTCCAAGCCATCTATTTTTTCTCTAGGTGGGCTACGGCAATTTTAAAGTGGACAGTTTCCCATAGTCCAATTGAGATGTCTACAATTCCTAATCCCGAAACGGCTCCTCTAAAGTAATTGCTTAGGATGAGGTGTTTAATCGAGGGTATATAGCTGAGAATGAGGTTATTTTCCCAATAAGGAGACCATGGAAAAATAACTAACAACAATCCAAGTTCAAAGCAGAAAAAAATGAATGCAATGACTAGAATTTTGTTAGCCATTAGTTAACCTTTTGAAAATTTTTCTCCTGCATCCAAAACTCTACCATTAAGTATAAAGCTGTAGATCTTTAAGATGTTTTGAGCTTATATTTATTTAGTCAGGAAAAAGATTTTGCTAGTTTTCCTAAGTCTGATGCAAAGGTAAGGTCTTTTGGAACAACAAAGCTTGGTTTTAAAGACCAAATCCTATTCCTACTAACAATAGTTCCAATGCCTAATGCACTTAATGGAGTTTTTGTAACCTTGCTGGGAGTTTTGGTTTTAAAGCATCTAAGTTTTTTATTGGTACCTGGGCTAAATTTTCTAGGAGCATCTGTTCATTAGGATTGAATTTCTTAGTTATTTTAAGAGAAAAACCTCTTAATTCTAATGAAGAAAATGCAAATTTAGCATCGGCACATGGCTATGTCAATCTTCAAACGCCTCGAAAACTATGACGGTGAAGGTCAGTAGGTCCCAATTTTCTAAGAGATTCTAAATGTTTCTTTGTACCGTATCCCATATTATTTTTTAAGTCATATCCGGGGAATTCAATATCCAAGTTTATGACTAAATGATCTCTTTCTACCTTAGCTATAATGGAGGCAGCTGCAATGGAAATTGATTGTATGTCACCCTTTACAATTGATTTTTGAGGAATCTTAATCGATTCCAATTCCATAGCGTCACACAACAGGTAGTCTGGCTTTATCTTTAACTTATTAATAGCCAAATACATTGCTTTACGAGTTGCTTCTAGGATATTGATTTGGTCTATTGTCGATGAATCTATAAAGGCCACTGCCCAGTCATGAGCAGCACTTCTAATTTCTTTAGATAAATTTAATCTTTTCTGAGCAGTAAGCTTTTTAGAGTCTTTAATTCCATATGGAATATTATTAGGATTGAGGACTACTGCAGCAGCACATACTGGCCCAAAAAGAGCTCCACGACCTACTTCGTCAATTCCAGCTATCCAACTAAAGCCTTTATCCCAAGCTTGTTTTTCAAATTTTAGGCTACATGTTGAAGAGCTACTTTTGATGGAATGTTGCAATCAATAAACTCGGCCTGATAATAACTGAAGGGAACAAGGTTTATTTAGAACTTAGTTTCTAGAGGGTTTTTAGTAAATCCTACGTTCTTTGATTTTAGCTGCTTTACCTCGCCTTTTGCGAAGATAGTAAAGTTTGGCTCTTCTGACCCTACCTTTACGAGCAATTTCTATTTTTTGAATAATTGGAGAGTGCAGTGGAAAAATTCTTTCTACCCCCTGGCCAAAAGAAGTTTTTCGCACTGTAAATGATGAAGACAGACCTCCCCGCTTTTGGGCGATAACAGCACCTTCAAAGATCTGAATACGTTCTTTTTCACCTTCACGAATTTTTACATGAACCTTTATAGTGTCACCTACATCGAAATCTGGGTGATCTAAACGAAGCTCAGGATTTTCCAAATCACTTAATGCACGCATGGTAAGATCCAAAAAAATCTAGTGTTGATAGGGTTCAGCTAAAATTAGTTTATCGTCTTCTGATAAACCGTCGTATTCTAGTAGATCTGGCCGGTTTTTCAAAGTCTTTTCTAAAGCTTTTTTTCTTCTCCACCGTTTAATTTTTTTATGGTTTCCAGACAGTAATACACTTGGGACTTTCATTCCATCAAATATTTCTGGTCTTGTATACTGTGGGTGATCTAAAAGTGAGTAGTTCAGATTTTTAGTAGATCCCTTTAGGGCTGCTCTAGAACAGGAAAAAGATTCATTGATAGCACTCTTGTAATTATTCAAGACTCCTGGGGTGATTCTTACAAGACAATCAATTAAGACACAAGTTGCAAGTTCACCACCGCTTAGAATGTAATCTCCAATTGAAATTTCGTCAGTAGCTAAATTGTTAGCTACTCGTTCATCGACTCCTTCATAACGACCACAAATAAAAATGAGATGATGACTATGGGATAATTGCCAGACTAAATTTTGACTCAATTTTTTGCCTTGTGGAGAAAGTAGAATAACCTTCGTTTTTTTAGGTCGACCTGATCCTAAAATGTTTTTAACTGCTCGAAAGATCGGTTCTGGTTTAAGAACCATTCCTTCTTCGCCTCCAAAAGGACGATCGTCAACCGTTTGGTGAGTATCCAACGTAAATTTTCTTAGATTATGAATTTTAATTGAGACTAGATTTTTTTTTATAGCTTGTCTAATAATTCCATATTCCAAAGGTCCTTGAAAAAACTCAGGGAAAATGGTGATAAGATCAAAGTGAGTTGGGGATGTGATTGACAAAGATGTAATAACCTATATCTAAGTTTTAGAGCTCATCTAGTCCTTTGGGAATATTACAAATCAATTCTTTTTTTGAAAGATTAACTTCCAATACAATTTCTTTAGTGAATGGAATTAGAATTTCTTTTTGACCTCGTTGAAGATTTAGAAGAAACTTTCCAGCTACTTCAAGAATGTCAGTTACTGTACCAAGACTACAACCCTTTAGATCTTTGACAACACAGTCAAGTAAATCAAACTGATAGTATGAATTAGAAGGTAAGGTTACAATTTCGTTCTTTGAAATTTTTATTTCGCAATCACGTAATCTCTCTGCAGCTGAAATGTCATTAACTTCAGAAAACTTTATAATGATCCGCTGTTTGAGGAATCGGAAGGAGTCTATAGTGAAAGGAAGTGAATTTTGGCCATCCTTATCTAATAAAACTTTCTTTAAGTCCTTAAATCTCTGAGGAAAATCAGTAAGAAAGTCTGCAGCAACTTCACCTTTATTCCCTTGAGGCTTAACTATTTTGGCAATACTGACCAAATCGGTTGTTAACAACTTCTGCTACTCCAGAATTTGAAGAGTAAAGCGTTTATTTAGCTTCATACCTGATGCGGCTAGAATTGTTCTCATAGAACGAGCTGTTCTTCCTTGCTTCCCTATGACCTTTCCAATGTCACTTGGCGCTACTCTTAATTCGAGAACGGTTGCGTGTTCGCCTTCGATAGGCTTTACTGAAACTTGGTCCGGATGTTCTACCAGTGTCCTAGCTATCTGCTCGATTAGTTCCTTCATTACTGCTCCTAATAATGCCAGAATTTCCTCAAAAATAACGGCATAATAAGAAAATGAGTTAATGTTGACTACTCAATCTTGCCAAGGAAACTCTTCACAGTGTCTGTTGCCTGTGCCCCTTTTCCTATCCAAAAGTCATATTTTTCCTTATCTAAGTGGATAGAAGCGGGGTTAGTTTTTGGATTATAGTGTCCTAACATATCAATGTATCTTCCGTCGCGACGCTTAGATTTTTCAAGGACAACAATCCGATAATGGGGGTGTTTCTTTTTCCCGTTTCGTGCCAGCCTAATCATTAACAACGAATCTTCCTCCTTAATAAAAGAATATTATTTTAGACAACTGTAACCTACTGAAATTGTTATACAAAGGGTACTAGAAAATATAGCAAAAATAGAGAGAATAAATAAGAGAAAAATTACGACCAAGAACTGTTATTACTAGGTGGCTATTATTCTATATACAAAATAATAAAAGGTTTAGATAAATTATTATATTCATTATGATCTAGATTTAGATGATTATTTGGCTATGTTTAGAGGATGCACAAGAAAGTGCTGGGGAGACAGTTCCTTAGTATTTAAGATCTTAAATACTAATCTTTGGGGAAGCAGTTGATCTCATCAAATGAACATTTCTTCATCTTGATGGGCTTTGTCAACTGGATTTTTTCGCCGGCCAAGGAAGAGATTCAATCCACTTGAAATGTTTTGGATTACTTTAGAAAGCTCCTGAATTGGAGTCAGGACATTTTGTTGGATATTAGTAGAGGTTGTCTCTATTTTTTCTATCGCTCCGGTTATTACTTCATCAGCTCGTGAAATTTGCACTTTTGCTTTATCAGTTGTCTCTTGAATGATTGAATTTACATGTTCAACTTGAAGTCGAACTGTATCAGTCACTCCGGTAAGGTTTTCAGCGGCTCCTCTTGCAATTTTGATCACTTCCTTGGCTTCAACAATGGCTTCTCGAACTTCTGAAACAGCTGGTTTAGCTTCTTGTTCTACCAGTGTTTGTATACAATTTAGATTTCCCCCCAACTTTCGAAGAATAACTAAAATGCCTAGCATAGTAGCAACCTGAATACAAATAAAGATAGCCACCAGAATAACCAAGTAAAATAACGAATCCTCCATTTTTAATCTCCTGATGTTGCTTGAATCAAATCATAATCCTAATATGAAAACTCGTCTTTTAACTATCGACAGCAAATCATTTGAGGGAAAACTATTCAGACTCTGGTGCAGGCTTTATTCTCCCTGGATAACCTTCTTTGTCAGCATCTATGGCTGATGAGATCTGCGATGTTTGATTATCGATTAATTCTTTACTTTTGTCGATGTAATCTAATACTTTACTCGAAGCAGTGCGGGTAGCGGAAGATAATTTTTCCCGACTGTCACTAGTTTTTTCAGAGATTATTTTACGGGTCTCCTGACCAGTTCGTGGTGCAAATATTAGAGCTAAAACAGCTCCAATGCCTCCACCAATCAAAAAATAAGTTAACTTTGAGTTTGTTTCTTCTGCCATAGTTCCAAAATCTCCTAAGTCTCAAACAAAATCCAACTAATATTTTAATTTTAGCATAATAGTTCCAAACCACTCAATGGATTAGAACATTGCTACAAAACCTTAATTTTATTAGAAAAATTTTAAAGAAGCTGATCAAAGATACTATTTCTTTATTTCCCCTGATAAAATAAGCCGCTGTGGATAGCTTAGATTTACTGAGGATTTGACAGAAGAATCTAGTTGAATTTTGATTGAAAAAGGTCCTCTTTTCTCCTGTCTAGGTATCATAAAATCAATGACAAAACTTTTATTTATCCAATCAAATGCCTCTTGAAAGGTATTTGGAATGTCTCCCACTGATTTTGAGGTTAAGATATGACCACCAAGAGTTTTAGTAAGTTGAAGTAAACCCCTGTGATAAATTAAGTTTAAATCATCGTCTTCAGGGTCAACATGAACCACCACTAGTGGGGCTATGAAAGTCAAAATTGTCTCTGATAAACGCCCTATATCCTCTTGTAATTTTCGTCCAATGAAACGGCGACTTAAATCTTGGCCATCGCTTTCATTTACGGTGGGATTTTCATAATCATCTCTATAATTTTTAGCATCGCTATCTGTTACAAATAACACAATCACTCTAATGTTGCTCTGATTTAGAACTGATGAGGAGAGGTCCATTAAGGCTTGAAACGATTCTAACAGACCTGACTTACCAATTTGGTTAGTTGAATCAAGCTTGTCTTGAAGAAGCTGCTTATTATTTGTTGGAGATTGGATCACGGCAATGTCCTCTTGGGCTGAAATTAAACAAACCCAATAGTCAGAGGGCATTTGCTGGATCTGATAACGAAGAGCTAATTTTGTGGTTTTGCTAATTGTAGGATTGCCAACTAAATCTAGAGCTAAAAAGATAAGAGTTGGATTCCCAGGTTTTGCCTGTTTAGTAACATTAATTTTTTTTGAGTCGAATAATAGTGATAAGGCATTTTCATCAAATTTAGGGTCAATTGGAATTGATCGATTTAAAATCCATAAGGGTAAACGCAAACGAATCATGTTTTTGTTCGGTGCTTCCTGCGAGATCAATACCGTGGGAATTATTAAGTGGAAGCACAACAAAAAAAAAGTCATTAATGTTGAAAGAAACAAATGTTTTGGCAAAACTAGTTCCTAAAATTAAAGATTAAAGAAATAATAGAAATTATTAGAAATTGAATCTTAACCCGAGTTGTACGACACGTCCCCCTCTTGAACCAATAATTCTTCCAGCATTTATATTGGGATTTTCAATGGATCCAATTGTTGAATCGGGTCTATTCCAGTTTGCATGATTGAAGGTATTAAAGGCTTCAGCAATTAAGTCCATGGTCCAATCCTCATTAAGTATCATGCGTTTACTTAGGGACATGTCAACATTCCATAAGCTAGGATTGCGCAAAGTTGGATGTCTCCGAGGTCCGTTCCCTAGAGTAAAATCAGGTGGTTGAACAAAGGCTGACGGGTTAAACCAACGCAAAGGAGAAGGGTTGTCGACATGGGGGTCAATGGTGGGCACTACATTGACTCGTAGGGATTCGGCAATACCACCCGTGTTATTGAAAAGGGGCCTGAGACCAATGGGGTTACCGCCAGCTGCGTTAGCAATTCCACTCAAGCGCCATCCATCGATCAAGGTATTTACCAACCAGCTGCTTTTTTGGACAGGAATAGCTTTTATAAGGGGTAGTTCATAAAAATAACTGGCAGAAAAACGGTGTGTTCTATCAGAATCGGCAAGTCCTTTTTCAACTAGCAGATTAGTTGAATTCTGAGGCCTGGACCAGTGAGACATGTCAGTTATGGTCTTGGCAAAAATATATCTACTACTAAAAGTTAAGCCAGACGATAATTGTTTATCAATTCGCAATGATCCTGCGTGATGGGAAAGAAAGCCTGTTGGATCACTATCTCCAGATACAATACTTTGAAAATGTGGAAAAGGTCGGAGAGACTGACGAAATTCAAGATCATTCAGCTGGTCCCGAAATTTCAGAAAATCTGGATGAAGGGGATTAAATTGGCGTCCTGCTCCTCTGAATAGGTGGTTTCCTCTTTCGCCGGTGTATCCCAGCTTAAAAGAGAAATCAAAGACATCTTTTTCTACTTCCAATTTCCACTCATGAGTATCATTCAGTTTGCCTTTTTGATTAACATAATCAGCGTCCAAATTGTTGGCAGCATCTGGAGTTGGTTGTGGGGAATTTACTGGGGGAAAACCTTTCCTGAGGAACATGGCTGGTTCCAGCTGTTTGTTTGATGAAACTAGTAGCGGAGTTGAATTAAATCCTAAAGAGGTGTAGTCAATAGGATAAAGGGGTAATGAATATGAACCCAGAGTATATTTAGCACGGATCACAGTATTACGGTCTCCACTTGGGCTGAAGGCCAATCCAGCTCCAGGCAACCAACTATAGTGGGTTGGAATAAAGGAACGTTGTATCCCGTTTTTGCCGGCAAAAATGAGAACCCCAGGTAGGCCATTAGCTGGATTTATACCTTTTAGATCCAAGGTTGATTGCCGATTGTATTTTTCACGACGTCCTGTATCAGTTCTCAGCCGAAGTCTAAAGTTCCAGTTAAGCTGAGGAGTGATCTTATATTCATGTTTAACCGAAGCTTTGTACACCTCTGCCCGATGATAGGAAGGGTGCAGGACTATTGACTGTACCGCACGATCGGCCATTCCCAGCAGGAATTGGGCAAAGGGACTACCGGTATTATTAATCCCTGGAAGTGAAGTTAATTGTCCGCCAAAGTCAAAGCTTCCTGAAGGATGCCTAGAGCGAAAACTATTTAAACGTCTCAAAAATCCCTGAAAAACGAGATTGAAAGTATGATTATTCTTACGGACGATAAGGCCATTTTCTGCGAAATATAGTTCTTTTTTATAACGTCTTTGAGTCCGATTACTGCTTCCTAAATCAATCATGTCATCAATCTCAAAGTTAGGAAACACTCCGGGCTGTATCCCACTGAGCCCAAGCTGATTCGGAAAGTCTATTTGGGAATCGTTGACTTGAACACTTGCATCAGACCGGAAATAGAAACCAAGCTTAAATTGATTGGTGACATTTGGTGAGATATTAAGAGTATCAGTGAAGTCACCCTCGCTGGAAGTTACACGACGATCAGGTCTTGCAGGATTTGCGGCATTATCAAAAATTGGTGCTGTACCGTCTATGCCAGATGAAAATCGGCTATTCCAGGTTAATTTGTGATTCATTCCCCTACGGTGATCAATTTTCAGGATTGTTCCGTTGGGGGTATTGGTTTGAACCATATTAGTGAAGTAATTGTTTTGTAAGAAAGGACCAATGTTAGCATTAGGAAGCGGATAATAGGCGACAGCTTTTTTTGCAACTGGATCGATGCGGTTCTCTGGAATACGATTTCCTGGAAATGGATCACGAAGGTATTGAAGGTTTGATCTAGAGATTGGCTGTGAGGAATCATAATCTGGATTGAGGCGAGTAGTAGCTGGATCATATATAGTTACTGGTCGGCCAGCATGGTCTACCAAGTCTGAAAAATCCCCTAATCGCTGTTGAACAGTTGGAACTTCAGCTAGTGTTGCATCTGATCGCTTCTCTCTGGTCCCCTCGTAAGTTATTGAAAAAAAAGTCTTATTCTTTCCATTGTAGAGCTTAGGAATCATGAGAGGTCCTGTTAAATTAAGCCCAAACTGATGTCTTCGCAGAGTTGATTTTGTTTTGTTGGCCTGTCTTACTTCATGTGGTAAGGCGTCTAAAGCATCATTCCTAAAGTACTCATAAAAGTTTCCTCGATAGTCACGACGTCTAATCTGAAATCCATTCCCTTTCTGATTGCTGGGATATTGGGTCGAAATCCTTTCAATTTGGTTTTCGTAAGCATCAATTGCCTTGTCAATAGAAGGTGGAATCTTTTGGGATTTGGAAGCTGTTTGACTTGTAGAATTTCTAGGAACAAGCAGAGTGGAAAATTCTATGGGATTGGAATTTTGTTTAGAATTATGAGATTCAAGAGTTTTTCTTTTGCTATCTTTTGTAAAAACTTGGTTCGCCGACAGAATTCCTGTGAAGTTTGCAAACAATAGAATGGCGATTAAGTACTGATAGGTTTTATTTTTCATTTGCTTCTTATAGCTCATTGTATTGCATTAAATCCCATTAAAGACACCATATATTCTATATAGTAGAGGAATGAATTATATACTACCTTTTATCAAGAATCATTTTTTGAATAGTGTCGTCGACTTAGAACTGTATATTAGCAATTTTAAGTTAATGAAAAAAACTTACTAGACTTCTGGATAAGTGCAAAAAATTTTTTCTAAAGCAGGTTGATTGGCAGCAGGAAAAGAATAATTTTTTAATTCCTTTGGATACACCCATTTAAATTGTTGACACCCTACGGCTTTGACGTTTCCGTTTAAATAGCGACACCAAAAAAAAATCAAATGAACAATTTTTTCAGGGTACTCATGCTTGATGAGAAATTTTTTTTTCTCTATAACCACTTGGATTTTGAGTTCCTCCAAAAGTTCTCTAGTTAAGCATTCTTCAAAAGATTCTTTAGACATTTTTTTGCCTCCAGGAAATTCCCAGAGATGAGGTAAATGGGCATCGGCTAACCTTTGAGTAATGAGAATTCGTCCTTGGTGAAAAATTAGACCTATAGCAACTTCAACTGTTGGTTTTATCACAGGATGGTTATCCTTGGTTATTAAAGTGATTAATGGTTGTCCTTGGTTATTAAAGTGATTAATGGTGTCCGGAGTATTTTAAAAGAATTTATCTGGTTTTCAGTCTAACGGTCCTAGAAAGACGTAACTTGACCAAGCCTGTTACTTGTGATATTTTTCCCATACTTTAGTTCGAGGACTTCCAACCTACTCATCTTCTATTTATTATAGAAAAATTGGCAGGTTATCAAATTCTAATTATTTACGGACCTGTCAAATAGCTAAAAATGGACTTAGTTCAAGTAGATCTTTCAGTTGTCATCATACTTTTACTTGTATGGTCTCTTTATTTTATATTAAAACGGTCATTTTTTGATCCAATTAATAGGATACTGGAGGAAAGGGACTTAGCAATCAATGGGGCACAAAAGGAGTCTCTCCAAAAGGGAAAAGAATTGGAGGAGAAATCTCGGATCTACCAGGAAAAATTGAATACAGCTCGTTTGGAAGTATATAACCAACAAGAAGTTCTTCGAACCGAAGGTTTAAATGAACGAACTCAAATTATTCATAAGGCACGTGAAGAATCAGAAGATATTATTCAATCTACTAAAAAAGAACTTCAGGGCCAGGTAGTAAATGTAAAGAAAGATCTGGAATCTGAACTAACGCCTATCGCTGATGGAATTGTTAAAGCGATCCTACGCTAAATATCGTTTAGGGAAGTATTTCGTAACCAGTGTTATTTGTATGCTGGTAGTCCTTTGTGTTCCCTTGAAAAGTATTGGGTTAGGGGATGAACTACATCCTGATGGTGCTCAAACTTCATCTAAGATTGATTCAGTTGAATTGGAACATGGAAACAAGCAAGATGAAGAACACCATGGTAATCCTTGGTCAATTATCTGGAAGTGGGGTAATTTTATCTTATTGTTTGGTGGTCTTGCTTACTATTTGCGCCAACCGCTGAAGGAGTTCTTGAATGCAAGAGCACATAGCATTGAACAAGGTTTAATTAGTGGAAAAAAAGCACAAAGAGAGGCGTCTGAAAAAATTGCAGAAGTAGAAGCTAGGTTGGCTGGAATTAGCAATGAAATAGAAGCCCTTAAGATTAAAGCCACAAAAGAAGGAGAAATTGACAAAGCTAGAGTTATAAATGATGCTAAGTTAGAAGCCGAAAAAATTCTAGAATTGGCTAAACGAGAAATCAAGGGTCTCCAGCGATCAGCATATTTGGAATTAAAAGCACAAGTTGCTGAGTTAACGGTACAGATAGCAGAAAAACAATTGAGAAGCGGACTAGGACCTGCTGAGAATCAAAGAATTATTTCAAGGTTTGTCCAGTCACTGAAAGAAAAGTAATTTCAACAAGGTGTGTAAGGTTCACTGAAAGTTAGCTTATCAAATTTTTTCCAGATGGGGTTGAAACGTGGCAGCAATCGATAATCATTTTGCCAAGGCATTGGTCGAAGTTACCTTTGAGCTTAATCAGTATGAAAGAGTCGATCGTGATCTAAACCAGTTCAATCAGTTACTCCAGAACAACCAAGAGCTAAATGCTTTTTATAAGAATCCAGTTATTTTGGTAAGTCAGAAAAAAAGCAGCACTTCACAGATTCTTTCCAAGTTAGGTTTTAGTAAGATATCTTCTAATTTTCTCTTTATTCTTGTAGATAGGAACCGTATCGATCGGCTCAATGTAATTTTAGAAGCTTTCAGACAAGGAGTAAGAGAACGTTTAGGAGTTCTTTGGGTTAATGTCACAACTTCTATTGACATTGATGGAGATACTCAGAATCATTTAATGGCAGCTCTTTCTAAATTTAGTGGGAAAGAGGTTCAGCTGCAGTTTAATACTGACCCCCAAATATTAGGTGGGGTCATCGCACGTGTTGGCGATACTATTTATGATGGTTCGGTTCGACAACAGTTACAGTTAATTAAGGACCAGCTCAGTTCGTAGGTTTGACCTATCCATGGAGAAACTAAATGGAAATCAAAGCAGAAGAGATTAGCAAGATTATTCGTGCCCAGATTGCAGACTATGAGTCTAATGTAGTAGTTAGCGAAGTTGGAACAGTTATTTCGGTTGGAGATGGAATTGCTCGTATTCATGGACTTGAAAAGGTTATGTATAGCGAACTCCTTGAATTTCCCCATGGAGTATCTGGAATGGCACTTAACCTGGAAGAAGATCAGGTAGGTGCAGTTCTTCTTGGTGAAGCATCTGAGATCAAGGAAGGTGATCTCGTAAAAAGAACAAATAAAATTATGGCTGTACCTGTTGATGAGTCGATGGTGGGACGGGTAGTCAACGCTTTAGGGCAACCGATTGATGGTAAAGGTCCTATTAATGCAAAAAAATTCAATCCTGTTGAACGGATAGCTCCAGGAATTGTAGATCGGGAACCAGTTAAGTTGCCACTTCAAACGGGTCTCAAATCGATTGATTCTATGATTCCAATTGGACGTGGACAGAGGGAACTTATAATTGGAGATAGACAGACGGGTAAGACTGCTGTAGCGGTAGATACAATTATTAACCAGAAAGATGGGGATGTTATCTGTATCTATGTTGCTATTGGACAAAAACGTTCTACTGTTGCGCAGGTGGTTCAGACCTTGTTTGACAACGATGCGATGGGTTATACAATTGTGGTTTCTGCTTCTGCTTCTGATCCTGCTCCAATGCAATATATAGCACCATACGCAGGGTGTGCCATCGGTGAATTTTTCTGTGATCAAGGCAAGCATACTCTTTGTATTTATGATGATCTTTCTAAACATGCGGCAGCTTACCGGGAGATCTCCCTGTTACTTCGTCGTCCCCCTGGCAGAGAAGCTTATCCAGGTGATGTTTTTTATCTTCATTCTCGTTTGTTGGAGCGAGCTGCTAAGCTTAGTGAAAGCAGAGGTGGTGGTTCATTGACTGCTTTGCCAATAATTGAAACTCAAGCTGGGGATGTCTCTGCTTATATTCCTACGAACGTCATCTCAATTACAGACGGACAAATCTATTTGGAGTCGGATCTTTTTCACTCTGGTATCCGTCCAGCTATTAATGTGGGTTTGTCGGTTTCTCGTGTTGGAGGGAGTGCCCAAATTAAGGCTATGCGTCAAATTGCGGGTACTTTGCGTTTAGAGCTGGCCCAGTTCCGAGAATTGGCAGCCTTTGCTCAATTTGGTAGTGATTTAGATAAATCTTCACAAGCTCAATTAAGCAGAGGTCAACGCCTTGTGGAAGTGCTAAAGCAAAATCAATACTCCCCACTATCTGTAGAAAAACAGGTGATCATTGTTTTTGCTGCAACCAATGGATACTTGGATTCACTAGAAGTTGAAGATTGTGGATCTTTTGAACAAGGTCTCTATCCGTTTTTGGATACTCAAAATCCATCTTTGGCGCAAGATATTTTAAAAAAGAAAACACTTGATGATGACTTAAAAGCACAACTTAAAGTGTTACTAGATGAATATTGTAAAAAGTTTGTTGCTGAGAAGGAAGTGTCGAGTTCTAACTCGCCTGGATGAATTCATAGAGTTTGTCAGCTTTTGGTTAAAAAATTAAGTTAGAAGGTTTTATCTTAGATAAAATAAAACAATTTCCACTGGTTCCATATGCCTAATGTTTTAGATATCCGTCGCAGGATACGCTCTGTAAAAAATACTCAACAGATTACTAGGGCTATGAAAATGGTTTCTGCTGCAAAACTGAGGCGTGCCCAGGAAAATATGTTAAATGCTCGTCCTTATGCTAACCGTGTTCTTTCTGTTATTAAGAGTTTAGTTGGCTCTTCTGAAGAAAAAATCCATCCTTTGCTAGCAGAGCGAAAGGAAGAGAAAATTCAGTTGGTTGTTTTTACTGTTGACAAAGGATTATGTGGGGCTTTTAACACCAACATTATTAAATCAACAGAAGCCTTTTTAAACAAAAATCAAGGTAAGTCTTTAAGTTTATATTGTGTAGGTAAAAAGGGACGGGATTACTTTGCAAAACGTGCAATTCCCATAAAAGAGGAATTAGTAAATTTGTTTAATCGGATCGATTATGACCAGGCCCAAAAAATTGGGGCTAATCTTATTTCCCAATTCAAAAGTCAGGAGATCGATGCTATTTATCTTTTATACAATGAGTTCAAATCAGTTATCCAACAACGTATTGTTGTTGAACGTCTTTTACCAATTCCCACATTTGAGCCTGAAGCTAGGGATTCTATCGTTGATTATATTTATGAACAATCTCCTGTTGATATTTTAGCAAGTTTAATTCCTAAACATATTGAAGTTCAGATCTTTAGAGCATTGTTAGAATCTTCAGCAGCTGAACACGGTGCACGTATGACAGCTATGGATGCAGCTACTAATAATGCAATTGAAATGATTGATTCCTTAACCCTAACTATGAATCGTGCCCGTCAAGCAGGAATAACTAACGAAATAATTGAGGTTGTAAGTGG
The DNA here is from genome assembly GCA_022452285.1 of Terriglobia bacterium. GTDB lineage: Bacteria > Acidobacteriota > Terriglobia > Versatilivoradales > Versatilivoraceae > JAKUNG01. Next base: position 44,132 of record JAKUNG010000018.1, read on the forward strand.
TGCAGCTGCATTGAAGTAGGTTTTTTATCTTTTTTTTTGGAGAAGATTATGAATATAGGTAGCGTGGTCCAAGTAATTGGCCCAGTCATTGATGTTGAATTTAAAGAACAAGAACTTCCACCAATTTTTACAGCTATTCGAGTCACGAGCGAAGGTTTCGATGTTCCTGATCCAATCGATATTATTGCTGAAGTGGAACAACATTTAGGTGAAGGTCGAGTAAGAGCTGTCGCAATGCAACCAACTGATGGTCTAGTTCGGGGAATGAAAGCTACTGATACGGGAGCTCCAATCTCTGTGCCAGTTGGTCGTGAAATGCTTGGACGGATTGTAAATGTGATCGGTCAACCTGTGGATGAACAGGGGCCGGTTGAGACTTCAAAAAGTTATCCTATTCACCGACCGGCTCCTCTATTTGACGAACAAGATACCAAACAAGAAATGATGGAAACAGGTATTAAAGTGATTGATCTACTTGAACCATATCTTCGTGGTGGAAAGATTGGACTTTTTGGTGGAGCTGGTGTTGGAAAAACAGTTATTATCATGGAACTGATTAATAACATTGCTACCAAACATGGGGGATTTTCCGTATTTTCTGGAGTGGGCGAACGTACTCGTGAAGGGAATGACTTATGGTTAGAAATGAAAGAGTCAGGTGTTATTAATAAAGCAGCTCTAGTTTATGGCCAAATGACTGAACCCCCTGGGGCTAGGTTAAGAGTTGGTTTAACTGGCTTAACCGTAGCTGAATACTTTCGTGATGAAGAAGGCCAAGATGTTCTTCTTTTTATCGACAATATTTTTAGATTTACTCAAGCAGGATCAGAAGTATCAGCTCTTTTAGGCCGAATGCCTTCTGCTGTAGGTTATCAACCAAATCTAGCTTCTGAAATGGGCGAACTCCAGGAACGAATTACCTCTACGAAAAAAGGATCTATTACCTCAGTACAGGCGATATATGTACCTGCCGATGATTATACTGATCCCGCTCCAGCAACAGCATTTGCTCATCTAGATGCTACCACAAATCTTTCGCGTACAATTGCTGAATTAGGTATCTATCCAGCAGTTGATCCACTGGCATCAACTTCTCGAATTCTTGATGCTAGGGTTATTGGTGAGGAGCACTATAATACCGCACGAGATGTAAAATTGATTTTGCAAAAATATAAAGATCTTCAGGACATCATAGCTATTCTTGGCATTGATGAGTTGTCTGAAGAGGATAAACTTACCGTATCCCGTGCTAGGAAGATTCAGCGATTTTTGTCTCAGCCTTTCTTTGTCGCTGCTCAGTTTACAGGTTTAGAGGGAAAATACGTTCCGTTGAATGAAACAATTAAGGGCTTTCAAGAAATTGTTGAAGGTAAACACGATGAAATTCCGGAGCAAGCCTTTTATATGGTAGGAAGCATTGAAGAAGCTCTGGAAAAAGCTGCAAAAGATCAATAGGTGGTATAAAAGCAATGACAACTTTGAAGCTTGAAATTGTTTCTCCTGATAGGTTGGTTCTAGCTGAGGAAGTGGAAGAGTTACAAATTCCCGGTAAAGCTGGCTATATAGGTGTTCTCCCAGGCCACACACCTTTGGTAACTGAGCTTGATATTGGAGAGATGAGCTATAAAAAAGAAGGACAATCTCAGTATGTTTCGATAGTTTTTGGTTATTGCGAAATTTCGTCAGACAGAATTAATATATTAGCTGAGAAAGCTGAAAAGGCTGAGGAGATTGATTTTTCTAGAGCTGCAGAGTCCCACCATCGAGCTGAAGAAAGGCTGTCTAATCTCCAAGCTACTGACATTGATTTTGATCGGGCTGCTTCTAGTTTAAAAAGAGCTAAAACTCGCATGGAAGTCAGTAAAAAAACTGGAAATGCCCATTCCAATGAATGAAAAAATAGAATGAGGGATAATTCTCGTGTCCTTCTACTTCTTTATATTATAAGTTTTAGTAATGATTATTAAAGAACGGTGAAAAAAGATTTTTAAGGAAAAAGCTTTTGAAAAAGTTGGAGTAAATGGTTATTGATAAGTTCCTCCAACTGTTCATTTAATCGGTGAGAGAGATGCTCTCACTTTTTTTTTGGTTTGCTATTTAATTTCGATGTGCCAAGATTTGGTTTTAGACGTGGCTATACCGAATGAGTTCCAATAATGCCTATTGTTGACTTTTCTATAATTGATTCAACCCTGAGGGAGGGCGAGCAGTTTTCAAAAGCCCATTATACGACAGAGGAAAAAATTCGCATTGCAGAGGCACTTGAAGAATTTGGTGTTGAGTATATTGAACTTACTTCACCTGCAGCTTCGCCGCAATCTTTTGAAGATTGCAAGATTATTGCCAACCTAGGTCTCAAGTGTAAAATTCTGACTCATACCCGCTGTCACATGGAGGACGCTCAAAAGGCTGTAGAGACAGGAGTTGCAGGAGTTGACATCCTTTTTGGTACTTCTTCTTTTTTGCGACGTTTCAGCCATGGCAAAAATATCAGTGAGATAATTGACAGTGCCCGTGAGGTAATTAACTTTATTAAAAAGTCTGGTCGTGAAGTTAGATTTTCGAGTGAGGACACCTTTAGAAGTGAAGAGAAAGATCTCTTGAGAGTATACCAAGCTGTAGATGAACTAGGGGTTGACAGAGTGGGATTAGCGGATACAGTTGGTATTGCTACCCCTCGGCAGCTCTATTCTTTAGTATCAGAATTAAGGCAGCATTTAAAATCTGGAATTGAATTTCATGGTCATAATGATAGTGGATGTGCAATTGCTAACAGCTTTACAGCGTTAGAAGCTGGTGCAACTCATATTGATACTAGTGTGCTTGGAATTGGTGAAAGGAATGGGATTACTCCACTGGGCGGGTTAATTGCACGTCTTTATTCTTATGATAGAAATCTAGTTACTAAATACCGATTAGAAAAGCTCTATGATTTGGAGCAAATGGTTGCCAAAATTGTGGGAGTTAAGATTCCTTTTAATAACTTCATTACAGGAGAGACGAGTTTTACTCATAAGGCAGGGATGCATACCAAAGCTGTAATGCTTAATCCGGAAGCCTATGAACCAATTGACCCACAAGATTTTGGATTGAATAGGACAATTAGTATTGGTCACCGACTAACTGGTAAAAATGCCATTCAAACCCGAGCCCAAGAACTAGGACTTCATTTTGGAGATACCCAGCTTCGAGAGATTACTCTAGAAATTAAACGATTGGCTGATGCTGGACCACTTTCAATTGAGCAGCTCGATGAGCTGCTAAGAGGGTGGGTTGTTGCCTAAATTTATGACCAACTTTTAGAACATACCTTAACTTAAAAATCTCTAACTGTTTATTCCCAGTTTTCTAAATAAATCTAGGCTTGTGTTATGGTTTGACTGATCTCTGGGCTTTAACTAAACTATTATTATGATTACTAATAGTTTTTATTTTGTAGTTTTTAAAAAAAGTATTAGCTATCTCTCTTTGACTTGCCTGTTTACTCTATTTACCCCACAAACGCTATTTACCCAGTCCGACTTTTTAAATAGGTCTGAAAGAAAAGCACGGCAGATTTTAAAAAAAACTATTTTATCTTTAGGAGGTTCTTCCTATATAACGGCTGAAAATATAGTAAAAGAAGGTAAAATTTTTGGATTCCGTCAGGAGAATCTTAGGGCTGCTAACAAATTCCGGATGTTTGAAAAACATCCTTTAAAACGGCGAGTTGAATTCGGTGACAAAGGAGAAATCGTATATATAAATGATGCTACTAAAGGCTGGAAAATCAAATATAAGGATGTTAAAGAACAGTCAAAAGAGGAAATCAAATTTTTTCTAATAAGCATGAAGCACACTTTGGATCATGTTTTGCGCTTCCGTCAAAAAGAAAAAGGTATGAAGATTAGGTATTTGGGAAAAACTCGATCTCATCTTTTGATTTTAGAGGGTGTACAATTAATGGATAAAGAGGGAGACAAAATCAAAATCTATGTAAATGCCCATGACTTCTTGCCCGTCAAAATGGAGTTTAAATCACCTCCATTTGGAAAGCGGTGGGCTACTGAAGATAAATTATTTTTTCATAATTACCATAAGATTAATGGGATTAAAATTCCTTTTACTACAATTCTTAACTCTAATGGTTTTAAGGCTACGGAAACCCAGCTTAGTTCAGTTAAGGTGAGTTCTAGTCTTTCGGATTCGCTATTTTTACCTCCAAAGGAATAGTCATTTTTTTCTGCTAGGAGACTTATGATTAGATCAACAACTGTCATTTGTATTAGAAAAGATGGAAAAACGGTCGTTGCCGCTGATGGCCAAGTAACTCTTGGAGAAACAATCATTAAAAAGGGCGCTAAAAAAATTCGCCGATTATATAATGGGAAAGTTTTAGCTGGTTTTGCTGGATCAACAGCGGATGCCTTTGCTTTGTTTACTCGCTTTGAAGGTAAACTGGAGGAATTTCGTGGTAATCTGTCGAGGGCTGCTGTTGAGCTAGCGAAGGAGTGGAGAACAGACCGGGCCCTTCGTCATCTTGAAGCTTTATTGGTAGTTGCTGACAAAGAGAAAATATTTTTAGTTAGTGGTAATGGAGATTTAATTGAGCCTGATGATGGAATTGCAGCTATAGGTTCTGGTGGTCCTATTGTAATGGCAGCTGCTCAAGCTTTGGCTAGGCATTCTAGCTTATCAGCTTCAAAGATAGCTACTGAAGCTATGAAGATTGCAGGTAACATTTGTATTTATACAAACTTAGAGACTTTGATTGAAGAACTTTAAAGAACTTGTTTCAATTTAGATTTAGAACAAATGAAAAATCAAAGAGGAGAAATGGTTATTTATTTGCCTGGTGCGATGGACGAGGTGGGAATTTTAGATAATTTGAGTCCTCGGGAAATTGTAACTCATTTAGATAAGCATGTTATTGGTCAAAAATCAGCTAAACGAGCAGTTGCCATTGCGCTCCGTAACAGATTTCGACGACAGAAATTACCAGAAGAGATGGCTGAAGAGGTGATGCCAAAAAACATTATTATGATTGGCTCTACAGGAGTTGGTAAGACTGAGATTGCTCGTAGATTGTCAAAATTAGCTAATTCACCTTTTTTGAAAGTTGAAGCATCTAAATATACCGAAGTTGGTTATGTTGGTCGCGATGTAGAGTCAATGATTCGTGACTTGGTAGAAATTGCAGTTGAATTAGTTCGTGAAGAGAAGTTAGAAGAAGTTGTTGATAAAGCAGAACAGAATGCAGAAGAGAGAATTCTTGATCTGCTACTTCCTCCAAGACCCCAACCTACTGAGGAGAAAGCTTCTAACGAGGAGATTTTAAAGGGTCAACAAGCTTTTAAAAGAACTCGAGAAAAACTTCGCAACCAACTACGTGAAGGAAAGTTAGACGATCATCAGGTAGAGGTAGAAGCAAAAACCAAAAATATGCCTGCTTTCGAAATTATTTCAAATTCTGGTATCGAAGATATGGATATTAATGTAAAAGATATGTTGCCAGGGATTTTTGGACAGAAAACAAAAAAGCGCAAGATGCGAGTGGATGAAGCTAGAGAATACCTTCTCCAAGAGGAAGAACAAAAGCTTGTTGATATGGATCAGGTAACTCGCATTGCAGTTGAACGTGTGGAACAAAATGGGATCATTTTCCTTGATGAGATTGACAAGATTTCAGGTCGAGAAGGATCACGTGGCCCTGAAGTAAGCAGGGAAGGAGTTCAACGTGATATTCTTCCAATTGTTGAAGGTACAACGGTAAACACGCGTTATGGGATGGTCCGTACGGATCACATTTTATTTATTGCTGCTGGAGCATTTCACGTTAGTAAGCCTGCTGATCTAATTCCTGAACTACAAGGGCGTTTTCCAATTCGTGTAGAGCTTGAATCCCTTTCAGTTGATGACTTTGTTCGGATTCTGACGGAGCCAAAAAGTGCTTTGATCAAACAATATGTTGGCCTTATGAATACAGAAGGTATTAAACTTCATTTTAGTAAGGGAGCTATCCTAACAATTGCTAAGTTTGCAGCTTTGGTTAATGAACGAACTGAGAACATAGGAGCTCGGCGATTACATACTATTATGGAAAAATTGCTGGATGAAATTTCTTTTGAAGGCCCTGATCTTGAGCAAAAGAATGTTGTTATTGACGAGGAGTACGTTCAAAAGATGTTAGCATCAGTGGTTGAAGATCAAGATCTTAGTCGGTACATCCTTTAAATTAGAATAAAAGAGTTAAATCTCTGAGTTTGAATATAATCAACTTCCAGTATCAATTAGCATTAATAATAGGGCTCATTTTATCTGTTATAGCTGGAGCCTGTGGAAAAATTGGTGAGCCTCTACCCCCACTGAGTACTATTCCTAGACCTGTTTTGGATTTGATGGTTCAACAAGAAGGCCAGAAGATGACTTTAAGCTGGACAATGCCCCAGTTTAATGTCGATGGTAGTTCTGCAGGAACAATTTCAGCTATTAATATTTATAGATTAATTAGACATAGGGACAATTCTTCTCCTAATTTTTCCTCAGTAAACTTCGATAGCAATCCATGGAAAAGTGTGCAGTATAGAGAGCTTAATGATCAGAATGCTCAAGGTAAGATAGTATTCCTCGATTTACTGGAAGATCTCAAACCAGAGGAAATTATTGATCGTGACGTTAGTTATGCCTTAGAAGTGCTTAACAATAAGCAAAAGAGTGCGGGGTTCTCCAATGTTGTCACTCTATCCATCTTTCCAGTTCCTCTACCCCCCACAACTTTAAACTTTGTACTTAATGAAAGATTTATTGAGATACGATGGATTCCTTCTGGTAAGGGTATAGATGGGTCAAAAGTGATGCTTGAAGTTAAATTTAATGTGTATCGGAGTGAACACTCGGGAGTTTATGAGAGTACTCCTATTAATGCTACACCTATATTAGGAAACTATTTTAGAGATCGATCAACTGGTTTGGGAAAAAAGACTTATTACAAAGTTCGTGCAGTTGTTAAAACTCCCCAAGGGTTGATTGAAAGTCAAGATTCAAATGAAGCTTCTATCATTAACAATGACATTTATCCTCCTACTATTCCAAAACAAATAACTATTGTTAGTACCCAGACCTCTTTAGATCTAATTTGGTTCCCTAATTCTGAGATAGATATAGCTGGTTATCATATTTATCGAAAAGAAAAAAAATCTAGATTTATACGGATTTCATCTGACCTAATTCGTCAAACTTCCTTTTCAGATAGTACTGTTAAAAAGGGTACCACTTATTTTTATAAGGTTACCGCTATTGATCAGTCAAAAAATGAAAGTGGCTATTCAGAAGTAGTAAGTGATGCAATAGAATAAAGAAACTTTACTAAAGTGAAGGGAGTGTCCAAGTGCCCTCAAAAAAACAAAACAAAAAATCTCCTTTAGAACAATTAGAGGAATTTAATCGTATGGCAGAACTAGGAGGTGGTGTCGAACGTCAGGCTCGTCAGCATCAATTAGGTAAATTGACTGCCAGAGAGCGTGTCGAATTTTTGCTCGATGGAGATTCATTTGAAGAATTAGATAAATTTGTCAAACATAGATGTCTAGATTTTGGAATGGAAGAAAAACAATTTTTTGGAGACGGTGTAGTTTCAGGTTTTGGCAAAATTGACGGTCGTTTAGTTTATGTATTTGCCCAAGATTTTACTGTTTTTGGCGGATCATTATCTGAAACTAATGCTTCTAAGATTTGTAAGGTTATGGATTTAGCTATGAAAATGGGTGCTCCAATTATTGGTCTTAATGATTCAGGAGGGGCTCGAATACAAGAGGGAGTGTCATCATTAGCAGGTTTCTCTGACATCTTTTTAAGGAACACCTTGGCTTCAGGAGTTGTACCACAAATTTCAGCTATAATGGGTCCTTGTGCAGGAGGTGCAGTATATTCACCGGCAATTACTGATTTTGTGATTATGGTTAAAGAAAGCAGCTATATGTTTATTACTGGGCCAGATGTTATTAAAGTCGTTACTCATGAAGATGTATCGAAAGAAGAACTTGGTGGAGCTAGTACTCATAATTCTCGGAGTGGCGTTGCTCATTTTGCTGTCAATGATGACCAGGAGTGTCTGAGACTTATTAGGGAGTTAGTTTCATTTGTTCCTTCAAATAACATGGAAGATCCTCCTAGGAAAGTTAGTGAGGATTCTTTGGTTCGCAGCAATGATAAGCTTGATGATCTAATTCCTACTGAATCTAACCAACCCTACGATATGAAGGAAATAATTAGTGAAGTAGTTGATGATAATTATTTTTTTGAGGTTCATGCCTTGTTTGCAAGGAATATTATAGTGGGGTTTGCTCGCTTAGGGGGGCGTTCTGTAGGTATTGTAGCAAATCAGCCGGCAGTGTTGGCTGGCTGTTTAGACATTGATGCTTCATCGAAAGCTGCCCGGTTTGTTCGCTTTTGCGATGCCTTTAACATCCCATTAGTTAGTTTCGAAGATGTTCCAGGCTTTTTACCCGGAACTGCTCAAGAATTTGGGGGAATTATTAAACATGGAGCTAAGTTGTTATTTGCTTTTGCCGAAGCAACAGTACCGAAGATTACGGTAATTACTAGAAAAGCCTATGGTGGTGCTTATTGTGTAATGGCTTCAAAACACCTCCGCACGGACATCAATTTTGCTTATCCTACAGCTGAAATAGCTGTAATGGGACCAGATGGAGCCGTCAATATTATTTACCGTAAGGAATTAGATACAGCTGAAGATTTAGCGTTAGAAAAGGACAATCTTGTCCAAGAATTTCGTCAAAAATTTGCAAATCCATATGTGGCTGCAGAAAAAGGGTTTGTAGATGAAGTAATTATGCCTCGCGAAACTCGGCAAAAATTAATCTGTGCTCTAAACATGTTAGAAAACAAAAAAGATAATGTTCCTCCAAAAAAACATGGCAACATTCCTCTTTAGATAATCGAGACTTTTTCAGTTTTTTTTTAGAATATCAATGGACTTTATTTAAAACTGTTACCACAGCAATCGTTTTAATTTCACTGTTGGACAGTCATTTTTGGATATGTTGAATAAAACATTGATGAAGTTAACCTTTTCAATTATTTTTGTTTTCTTCATATTTGAAGGTAGCTTTTCTTTAGCAAATTTTGATCCTAACCGAATCAAAATTTTGATTCGAACTGATTTGGACATTGTTTATCACACTTTAGCTCACTTAGATCTTTTAAAGTCTTCCTCTAATCTTTTTTCTCAAAGTTATTTAAAGGAAATCCGTCAAGCCAAAGAAGATCTCAAAATAGGTATGACTCGATTAGATCGAGAAAGGGATACACTAAGAATTATTTACCATAAATATTCTAAACTGCGGTTCTTATATAAAGCACCGTTCATAGCTGATGATTTTTCTTCATTCAAACAGGCATTAAAATTAATTGATTATAATTTTCGAATTCAATCAACTCAATCAGAGCGTAAAGGAGAAGAAAGAAAGTTGCCACTGATATTTGGAAATAGTCAGCGTCTCATACCAATTTTTCAAAAACATTTTTCAACTAAAATGGAAAGAGATTTTGTCAAAAAATTTGCAGCTTGTCTCGATGAAGAGTTTGTTAATTTTTATCAATTGTATCGGGAAGCTCGGATGGAGTTGGACCAGGGTAGTATCGAGTTGTTTTCTGAATTTTGGAAAACAAAAGGACTGAAAATTTTATGGCCTTGGGCTTTTTATTCTGGGGCAAAGGAGTTTAAGATTTACCTGTCACCGGTTATGTATAGAAATGGTTTAAGGCAACAATTAATTGAGGGGAGTGATTTATCATTTTTTGTAGTGGCTCCATTACCAAAGACTTTATCAGAAGCCATTCATTCGTTTTTTGTCATTTTACAGCAAACAGTTCATCGTTCTACTGACGATCTTGTGATACTTGGATCCTCACCGAATCAGAATGAACGAACAGCCTCTTTGAACAAGATTCGTGAAAATGCTTCCATTTATGCTGGTCATCTCTATTTGAAAGTACGTTTTCCTGAATATCATCAATCATATTTGAGGTTTTTTGTGGAAAAGGGAACTAATGAGAAAATAGAATCCGAAGACTTGGAGGATACCTTGATTCAGAAATATGCTGTGAATGAGACTTCCCTAAGACAAATTGAAAATCTTGTGAATCAACTTATACATAATACCCATTTTAATTAGCAATGTTTAAAAAAATCTTGATCGCTAATCGTGGTGAAATAGCTGTAAGAATTATTAGGGCAGCTAGAGAAATGGAGATTCAAACGGTAGCTGTTTACTCTGAGTGTGATCGTTTGTCTCTGCATGTTCGCTTTGCTGACGAGGCTTACTTTTTAGGACCATCCCCTGCATTAGAGAGCTATCTCGACATTAAAAAGATACTCTTTGTTGCTACAAGCAGTGGATGTGATGCTATTCATCCTGGTTATGGATTTTTATCTGAGAATCCCGAATTTGCCAGACAATGCTGTGAAAAAAAAATAAGTTTTATTGGTCCTTCAGCTGAGTCCATGGAATTGATGGGAGAGAAAATAGTTGCTCGGAGAACAGCGAGTCAGGCCGGAGTTCCTGTTGTTCCAGGTACAAACACCATACAAGATGATATAACACACACTGAAAAAATTGGACAGGATATAGGGTATCCATTAATGGTTAAGGCAGCTGCTGGAGGTGGCGGCAAAGGAATGCGCTTAGTATCTTCACCAAAAGAACTCGAATCTGCTATACGAGATGCTCAGTCAGAAGCACAAGCAGCATTTGGAAATCCATCAGTTTATATTGAAAAATTTATTCAAAGCCCGAGGCATATTGAGATCCAAGTACTAGCTGATGGGCATGGGAATATATTACACCTAGGTGAACGAGAGTGTTCTATTCAGAGGCGTCATCAGAAAGTGATTGAAGAATGTCCATCACCTCTAATGACTAATGAGTTAAGGTTACAGATGGGACAGGCTGCAATTAAAATTGCACAGAAGTGTTCTTATAGAAATGCTGGAACAGTAGAATTTATAGTTGATTCTCAACAGAACTTCTTTTTTCTAGAAATGAATACCCGCCTCCAAGTTGAACATCCTATAACCGAGATGGTGACTGGAATAGATCTCGTAAAACGCCAAATTAAAATTGCAGCCGGTGAAAAATTAGATCTCCAGCAACAAGATATATTTTGGAAAGGTACATCCTTAGAATGTCGTATCTATGCCGAGGATCCTGAAAATCAATTCTTTCCTTCACCTGGTACCATAAAAAAACTGCAGCGTCCTTCTGGTCCGGGTGTTAGGGAAGATAGTGGAATTTATGAAGGTTATACAGTACCCATCTTTTACGATCCACTTTTATCTAAGCTTATCGTCTGGGGAGAAAATCGTTCTGAGGCAATTAGGAAGATGCAACAAGCTCTAAGTGAGTACCAAATCTCTGGAATTATAACAAATGTTAATTTTCTAAAATCAATACTAAAAAATGATAAATTTTCTTCAGCAGATCTGAGTACTGATTTTATTGAAAAGTACTATCGTGGAATTTCTTCTGGTTCTGGTCATGAGTCGTTAGAAGAAATAGCTATCATTGCTGCTGCTCTTTTTTCAAGCCAGACTCAGGAGAAGATTCTTAGTAAATCTCCTGAAAACGAAAGCCCATGGAAATTTTGGGGAAGATGGAATGGCCTGCGAAAGTAGCAATGATATAGAGTATTTCTAATTTTTTGAATGAATTTGGCAAGGATATACTGAAATGAAGGGTGTTCGCTCTAGAAAATTTTGTTATGAAATTGCAGTGGGGGGTTGCATTAAAAAACTGGAGCTCGAATGGTCCGATGAAAATGCTCAGGTCAGTTTTGCTGGAAAATCTTTTCAGGTCAATGTAGGTAAAATATCTGAGGATAACTTTTCCCTAATTTTGAACGGGTACTCTTACGATGTAATTGTTAACTCTCAGCCAAGTAGTTTCCAAGTTTTTGTAAATGGAATGCCTTTTAATGTAGAGTTGTATGATCCTCGAAAAGCCAGTTTATTTGCTTCAAGTGAAATGGGTGATTCTGGACCTACGGTTGTTTCAAGCTCAATGCCCGGAAAGGTCATTAAGCTCCTAGTTTCTAAAGGAGAAACAGTGAAAAAGGGACAGGGTCTTATAATAATAGAGGCAATGAAAATGCAGAATGAACTTAAATCTCCAAAAGCAGGGAGAATAAACGAGATAAATGTTGTTGAGAATCAAGCAGTAAATAATAAAGATCCTCTTTTAATTGTGGAATAGACTCTTTTATTTCAGCCATTTTTGTTCCGGTAAAATCTTGTTTTCTCCGTTCAAATATGGACGCAGTGCTTCAGGGATTAAAATACTCCCATCTTTTTGCTGGTAGTTTTCAATAATTGCAACCCAGGTCCGTCCTACAGCTAGTCCGGAGCCGTTCAAGGTATGAACAAGTTCGGGTTTAGAACTAGGAGTTCTACGAAAACGAATGTTTGCACGTCGAGCCTGGAAGTCTTCAAAATTGCTGCATGATGATATTTCTCTATAAGTTTCCTGTCCTGGAAGCCACACTTCTAAATCATATGTCTTTGCTGAAGAAAAACCTAAATCACCTGTGCAAAGACATACTACTCGATAATGTAAATTTAAACGTCTTAGGACCTCTTCAGCACTGTTTTTAAGGGTTTCTAATTCGTGGTAGGAATCTTCGGGTTTAGTAAATTTAACCAATTCTACTTTATTAAATTGATGTTGACGAATGAGTCCCCGAGTATCTTTTCCATGTGCACCAGCTTCACTACGGAAACAAGGAGTATAAGATGTCAGTTTAATAGGGAGTTGCTCTTCCTTTAAAGTCTCCCCTGCGAAAATATTAGTAACGGGGACTTCTGCTGTGGGGATCAGCCAATAATCTGTTCCTTTGACTTGAAACAAGTCTTCTGAAAATTTAGGTAACTGACCCGTTCCTCTTAAACTGTTAGAATTAACCATAAAAGGAGGCAATACTTCAAGGTAACCGAATTCCTGGGTGTGAATGTCTAACATAAAATTAATTAAAGCCCTTTCCAGCCTGGCACCCATTCCAGTATATAAACTGAACCTTGCTCCAGTAATTTTAGTTGCGCGGTCAAGATCAAGAATGCCAAGTTGTGAACCTAAATCCCAGTGAAGTTTGGGTTTGAAATTAAACTGGGGCTTTTCTCCAAATATACTGATTTCATTGTTATCTGAAGCGTTAACTCCTACTGGAACTGTATCGTGAGGAATATTTGGAATAGTCAGGTGCAGAGCTTTTAATTTTTCCTCACAGGATCGAAGTTCTTTATCGAGCTGTTTAATTTGTTCAGATATCTCCTTCATTTCTTCAATCTTTATTAATGTGTCTTTTTTTTGTTTTCTGAGAAGAATGATTTCGTTGTTATTCTTGTTTTTTTTGTGTCGAAGCTGTTCGGTTTCCTGAAGCAAATTGCGCCATTGGCGGTCATATTGTTCCAGTTTATGAAGGGGTACAGAGATATGTCTCTGCTCAATCTTTTGTTTAATCAAATCAATGTGATTTCTTATGAATGAAGGGTTTAGCATTGAATGTTGTTGTTTAGGACTATCAAAAAATTTATTTATTGAACTAAAATGTTGCTGCAGAACCAGTATACCTAAAAAATATGTCCAGACAAGCAACCCTTAGTTAATTAGTTGTTGGATTGCAACTATTCTGAACATAGCATGATCAGTAGTCAGAGTTACAGGTCAGATCTAACTGAAGCTGAGACTGCTTTTTTTAGACTGTATAATGATGGGGTATTTAAAATTCTGTTGACTAGGTGAGTGTGTAAAGCATGACCAGCTTTATCTGCAACTATTCGAGCAATCAGTGGCTTACCTATTAGGGCTATATCTCCAATACTGTCCAAAACTTTGTGTCGAACGAATTCATCCTTAAAACGAAGAGCATCGTTAAGAATGCCTTTTTCAGTTAAAACAATTGCATTATCTAATGACCCTCCACGAATTAATCCCTTTTTTTTCAATTCTTCTACCTCTCTATAAAATCCAAAGGTTCGTGCTGGTGCAATTTCGGTAGAGAAAGCTTCAGGAGAAACATTAAAGTTGAAATCTTGTTGATAAATTAATGGGTGATCAAAATCTATTGAATAACCAATTTGAAAACTTTTAGCTGGATGAACAGAGATAATGCGGTCCCGATCTTCAATTGTGAGGGACTTTTTAATGACTATGTATTTACGGTTGGCCGGTTGCTTTTTGAGTCCAACTCTCTGGATTTGATTTGTAAACGGGAGCGCACTTCCATCTAGAATGGGAACCTCTAAATTATTAATTTCAATCAAAGCATTATCTATTCCAAATGTATATAACGAGGACAAAAGGTGTTCTACTGTAGAAATTAGCACTCCTTGTTTCATCAAAGTTGTAGCATAGGCTACCCTTGCAACATTCTTAATGTTAGCTTCAATTTCAAAGTTATCCAAATCCACTCTGCGAAACACTATTCCAGTTTCAGGGGCTGCAGGAAAAATTTGAAGTTTGGTGAATACACCAGTGTGGAGGCCAACCCCGGAAAAGCTGATTGGAGATGAAATTGTGTGTTGGAATTCCAAAATATGAATATCCTAAAAAGTAGACCATGATTAAACAACTAAATATATGTACTGCAAGTATTATTCCAATAGTAACTAAATTTGTTATCTTAAAGATTTATATAAACTTACCTATTTAATTAATGATTTTAAATAATTCATGAATGTAATTAAAATACAATTGTTTTAAAGAATGTGTGTCATAAATTCAATAATCCTAGAAATGCCTAATCTAATTTAGTTGGCGAGTAAATCTAAAAAATACCTCCTTTTTGATTCAGGATAGGGCTTGACAACTATAGCATTGGAAACGATAATAAATCGGACTAATTTAGTCCTATATTAGATTGTTATGCTAAAGTTATCAAAAAAAGTAGATTATGGGCTAATCGCATTGATTCATTTGGCCCAAAATTCAGAACGGTGCTCTTGGAGTGCTCGTGAAATTGCACAACCTTATAATATTCCTGCTCAATTAATGGCAAAAATTCTTCAGAAAATGGCACGAAGTGGGATTATTAAGTCACATCAAGGAATTCATGGTGGCTATGCTCTAGGACGACAACCAGATTTAATTAACGTAGTTGAAGTAATTGAATCAATTGAGGGTCCATTCTCTATTACTAATTGCATATCGGAGACCGGCTATTGTGTACAGTTTGAAAAATGTACGATCAAAAGCCCGATTCATTTGCTTAACGATGCTGTGCACTTGATTTTAAAACAATTAACATTGGCTCAAATGATTGGCCAAGGAATGATGCAACCAAAGTATAACTCTGATAACAGCTCGAATAATTTGGTTACATTTTCAAGCCTTCCAATAGCATGAGTGGTCTATCGATCCTAATTTAGATCAAATTTGACCAAGGGATATTTTATTTACTTAAGGAGTAATTAATGCCTTCAACAAGCAACACAATTCAGGAACTAGCTAATAAAGAGTACAAGTATGGTTTTATCACTGAAATTGAGTCAGAAGCCATTCCTCGAGGATTGAGTGAGGAGATTGTTAGGAGTATCTCTGCTAAGAAAAATGAGCCGTCATTTATGTTGGAATGGCGTCTAAAAGCATATGAACAGTGGCTAACAATGGAAGAACCTACTTGGCATAATGTTCGATATCCAAAAATTAATTATCAAGACATAATTTATTATGCGGCACCTAAAAAAAATAAAAAGGGCCCTAAAAGTTTGGAAGATGTTGATCCTGAATTGCTTGAAACTTATGAGAAATTAGGGATTTCATTGCAAGAACAAGAACGTTTAACTGGGGTTGCAGTGGATGCGGTTTTCGATAGTGTTTCCGTGGCTACCACTTTCAGGGAAAAATTAGCTGAAGTGGGTATCATATTTTGTGCTTTTTCTGAAGCTGTTCAAGAACATCCAGAGTTAATTAAACAATATTTAGGATCAGTAGTTCCTCATACGGATAATTTTTTTGCTG
Organism: Terriglobia bacterium; assembly: GCA_022452285.1. Lineage (GTDB taxonomy): Bacteria > Acidobacteriota > Terriglobia > Versatilivoradales > Versatilivoraceae > JAKUNG01. Next base: position 60,142 of record JAKUNG010000018.1, read on the forward strand.
CTCTCAATTCAGCGGTCTTTAGTGATGGCTCCTTTTGCTATATTCCTAAAGGTGTTCGCTGTCCGATGGAACTATCAACATACTTTCGAATCAATGCCAAAGATACTGGTCAATTTGAACGTACTTTGATAATTGCTGAGGAAGATAGCTATGTCAGTTATCTCGAGGGTTGTACGGCGCCTCGAAGAGATGAAAACCAGTTACATGCTGCAGTTGTTGAACTTGTGGCCTTGGACCGAGCCCAAATTAAATATTCAACAGTACAGAACTGGTATCCAGGAGATAAAAAGGGAAAAGGAGGAATTTATAACTTTGTTACCAAAAGGGGTAAGTGCTTAGGAAGAGATTCAAAAATTTCTTGGACTCAAGTTGAAACGGGATCGTCCATAACTTGGAAATATCCTAGTTGTATTCTACAAGGAGATAACTCGATTGGAGAATTCTATTCTGTAGCGCTGACCAATAATTATCAGCAAGCAGATACTGGAACTAAGATGATCCACATTGGAAAAAATACTCGCAGCACTATTGTTTCTAAAGGCATTTCAGCTGGCCATGGACAAAATACATATCGTGGAGCTGTCAAAATTCTTAAGGGTGCCAGTCAGGCACGTAATTACTCTCAATGTGATTCGATGTTACTAAGTGACATGTGTGGTGCCCATACCTTCCCATATATTGAGGTGAAAAATAGTACTGCACAGATGGAACATGAAGCTTCGACTTCAAAAATTGGAGAAGATCAGATTTTTTATTGTAAGCAAAGAGGAATTTCTGCTGAAGATGCGGTTTCTATGATTGTCAATGGTTTTTGTAAGGAGGTTTTCAAAGAACTGCCAATGGAATTTGCTGTGGAAGCACGTAAGCTTTTGGGGGTTAGTTTAGAAGGAAGCGTTGGTTGACTTTTTAAGCAATTGACAGATCAGAATTTAAAGGGAAAATGAATGATCTTTTTAGGAGAAAAGAAACGGTGCTAAAAATTGAAAACTTACATGCTCAAATTGAAGGGAAGGCCATCCTGAGAGGAATCAATCTGGAAATTTCAGCTGGGGAAGTTCACGCGATCATGGGGCCTAATGGATCTGGGAAAAGTACTTTAGCCCAAATCTTATCAGGTCGAGATAGCTTTAAGTTGACTGATGGTAACGTACTGTACCAAGGCAAAGACTTGTTAGACATGGAACCGGAGGAGAGGGCTTGTGAGGGAGTTTTTATGGCTTTTCAGTATCCTGTTGAAATTCCAGGGGTTAGTAACGTCTATTTTCTGAAAGCCGCATTTAATTCAATTCGAAAGTATCATGGTTTGGAAGAGTATGATGCGGTGGATTTCATGAAAATGGTTCGAGAAAAGACTAAGCTAGTTAATTTGGATGAAGATTTTATTCGTCGCTCAGTAAATGAAGGATTTTCAGGTGGTGAGAAAAAAAGAAATGAAATTTTTCAAATGGCTGTACTCAATCCAAAGCTAGCGATTCTTGATGAGACCGATTCTGGCTTGGATATTGATGCGCTAAAAACGGTGGCTGAGGGTGTTAATGCCCTGCGAGGATCTGACCGTGCGATCATAATAATTACGCATTATCAGCGTTTACTTGATTACATTATTCCAGATCGAGTTCATGTGCTTTCAGAAGGTAGAATTGTGAAATCAGGGGACAAGGATCTTGCCCTTGAGTTAGAATCTAAAGGATATAGTTGGGTAGATTCTCAGGTTACTCTAGATTCTGAAACTGGAGGCCACTGAGCAATGGTAGACCCTAGTAAAGATCAGACTCAATATATAGAACAATTTTCTAGTTTTGAAAAAGAACGAACTAAAATGGATCCAACTTGGATTCAGGAAAAACGTCAGGAAGGTATAACCCAGTTTTCAAAGCTTAGCTTTCCTACTATTCATGATGAAGAATGGCGTTTTACTAGTCTGGCTCCCTTGACTCATCATTCCTTTATTCCGGCCAAAATGGCTCCCCCAATTTCATCTGCCGATGCACTGAATGATTTTTCTAAAGTAGGTAGAGCAGGTCACTATCTGGTCTTTCTAAATGGGTGTTTTTCTCAAGAGTACTCTTCGCTAGCTAATCTTCCCCGAGGGGTTCGGGTTCAAAGCTTGTCAGAATCGCTTAAGGGTTCCCCGGACTTTATTGAAGAGCACTTGGCACAGCATCCCAGTAATGAAGTATTTGCAGCATTGAATACAGCATTTATCGAAGACGGTGCAGTAATTCACCTAGAGGAAGGTGTAATTGTAGAAGACCCTATTCAATTACTTTTTTTTTCCGCAGCAAATGGTCGTCCAATCGTATCCCATACACGTTGTTTAGTAGTAGCTGACCCTAATAGTCAAGCTCAGATTGTGGAAACTTATACTGGAAAACAAGACTCAATTTATTTCATGAATGCTGTTACAGAATTATTTGTCAAAAATAATGCTGTTATAGATCACTATAGAATACAACAAGAAAGTCAAAAAGCTTTTCATATTTCAACACAGCAATTTCAGATAGATCAAAGTGCTACTGCATCATCTCATTCAATTTCGTTAGGAGGTAGATTAGTTCGAAACAATGTTAACGCAATTTTGAATGGAGAAGACGCCGAAGTTACACTGAATGGTTTATCGTTGACTATGAATGGACAACATGTTGATAACCATACTTCAATTGACCATGCAAAACCTCACTGCAGAAGTTTCGAATTATATAAATCAATCTTAAATGATCGTTCTAGAGGTGTTTTTAATGGTCGAATCATTGTCCGACCAGATGCTCAGAAGACTGATTCTAAGCAGACCAACCAAAATCTTTTACTTTCTGATCAGGCGCTAGTTAACACAAACCCCCAGTTGGAGATCTATGCAGATGATGTGAAATGTACCCATGGTGCTACCATTGGTCAGTTAGATGAAGAGGCTATTTTTTACCTGAGATCTCGTGGAATACCTCCAGAAACTGCTCGGCAACTTCTAATTTTTGCCTTTGCTAATGATCTTACTTCTCAAATTCAAATTGACTCCATCAAGTCTAATGTTGAAAAAACACTCTCCGATCGTTTAATGGAAAAGCATTGAGGTCAATAATTCGAATGAGAACAATTGACAATTCAGTTATCAAAATAGATGAGCCAAAGGAAGCTCAATTTGATGTTTCCAAAGTCCGTCAAGACTTTTCTATTTTGACCTCTAAATCAAATAAGAAACAATTGGTCTATCTCGATAATGCTGCTTCTACCCAAAAACCGAACCAGGTTATTGATGAGATTAGTTCTTTTTATAAGACAGGTTATGCAAATATCCATAGAGGTGTTTATGAGTTAAGTCAAAAAGCCACTGAGAAGTTTGAGAAAACTAGATTGAAAGTGCAGCAATTTATCAATGCTAAAGAAGCTAAGGAGATTATATTTGTTAAAGGAACCACGGAAGCTACTAATTTAATTGCAAGTACCTACGCACGTAAATTCCTAGATCCAGGTGACGAAATCCTGATTTCTACTATGGAACATCACGCTAATATTGTGCCGTGGCAATTAGCTTGTGAGGAAGCAGGAGCTATTCTCCGTGTAGCTCCTATCAGTGACAAAGGTGAAATTTTGTTGGAGGATTTTAAAAAAGCTTTAGGTCCAAAGACCCGTTTAGTGGCAATTGCCCATGTTTCCAACGTTTTAGGGACCATTAATCCTATTGCAGAAATTATCAAGATAGCGCATGACTTTGAAGTCCCAGTTTTCGTTGATGGAGCCCAAGCGGCTCCTCATTTCAAAGTTGATGTTCAAGAGCTAGACTGCGACTTTTATGCTTTTTCTGGACATAAACTTTATGGTCCTACAGGCATTGGTATCCTTTATGGAAAAAAAAGCTGGTTGGAAGTCATGCCTCCTTATCAAAGTGGTGGTGACATGATCAGTTCTGTTTCTTTCCGTAACACTCAGTTTAAGGAGATTCCATATAAATTTGAAGCAGGTACTCCCCATATAGCAGGAGTTATAGGACTAGGTTCAGCAATAAACTATTTAGAAAGAATTGGGCTTGAAAATATTTCAGCTTATGAAAAAGATCTATTTTCCTATGCGACTCAAGAGATTTCTGCAGTTCCAGGAGTTCAGATTATTGGAGAGGCTCACAAAAGGACTGGTGTTATCTCATTTTTGGTAGATGAGGTTCATGCTCATGATGTAGGCACGATTTTAGGTCAAGAGGGTATTTCAATTAGAGCAGGGCATCATTGTGCCCAACCTCTGATGGAACGTTTTGGATTAACTGCTACGGCTCGAGCCTCTTTTGGTTTATATAATACAAGAGAGGAAGTAGCTTTGTTGGTAAGGGCTCTTTATAAAGTAAGGGAGGTATTTGGATAGTGTCCGATTTAGATGAGCTTTATCAAGAAGTGATACTGGACCATACAAAGAATCCCAGGAATTATGGAAAATTAGAAGCAACAATTCACCAGGCGGAGGGTAATAATCCGTTATGTGGAGATCGAGTTGCTATTAGCTTGAAAATTGATAATGGGTTAATCAATGAAATTTATTTTGAAGGAAAGGGTTGTGCCATTTCGACTGCTTCAGCCTCTATGATGACGGAGTTCCTAAAAGGTAAAAAACTGGAAGACTTTCATTTAACTTTTGAGCGTTTTCACAATTTAGTAACGGGTAAAGTAAATTCTTCCGACCAGTTTGTAGAAATAGGTAAGCTTATAGCATTTAGAGGCGTTGCTGATTTTCCTGTTCGTGTAAAATGTGCAACTTTAGCTTGGCATACCCTGAAAGCTGCTATAGAAAAGCAAGAACAGCCAGTCACTACTGAGTAACTGAAACGATTGGATTATCATAATTAAATGGAACTAAATATAGTCATGAGGTAATAGCTATGGATACCCCTCCTACACCACTTGGTTCTCCATCTGGAGCGGAAGACCTTAAAGACAAGATTGTTGAGGTATTAAAAACGATTTACGATCCAGAGATTCCAGTGAATATCTATGAAATTGGACTTATCTATGAAGTTGAGGTTGATCCGGATAACGTTGTTAAAATCGATATGACGCTAACATCGCCAGCTTGCCCAGTTGCAGGGACACTACCGGGAGAAGTAGAATCTAAAGTAGCAGCGATTTCTGGAGTTGCTTCTGCTAAAGTTGATTTGGTTTGGGAACCCACTTGGACTCCAGAAAAAATGTCAGAAGCAGCCAAACTTCAATTAGGAATGCTTTAATATCAATCTACTCAAAATTATTTTGCTATACAGTCAATTTGTACCAAGGTGGCGATGAAGTTTTGAGCAACCCTATTATCTTATAGAATGCTTAAAGCCATTTGCAAAGATCTAGATCATCAGTCTAGTTACGTCTTGGATTCGAGGATATTGAAATGGACGGCTTACTTAAGAAGATTGAATCCAATAATGTCAAGATTGGTGTAATAGGAATGGGTTATGTTGGATTGCCTCTAGCTATTGAAATTGCTAAATCAGATATTGAGGTAGCTGCAATTGACATAGACGAAGTTAAAGTTAACGCTATCAATTTAGGAAGGTCCTATGTGCCAGATGTTTCTACCTCCCTCCTTAATGAGCAAGTCCAAAAAAAACGTCTTAAAGCTTTCTCTAGTTTTGAAATCATTAAAGCATTAGATGCCATCATTATTTGTGTGCCAACACCCCTAAACAAGACCAAAGATCCTGATCTGACGATGGTAGTTTCAGCCGTCGAGAAAATCATCGAGAATCGAGGGAAACAACAACTGATTGTTTTGGAAAGTACTACCTATCCTGGCACTACTGAAGAAATGATCTTACCTAGATTGGCACAGTCATATGGAAAAGTTGGTCGGGATTTCTATTTAGCTTTTTCTCCAGAAAGAATTGATCCTGGAAACAAAGTTTATAATACATATAACACTCCTAAGGTAATTGGTGGGATCACATCTAATTGTGTTGAAGTTGCAACAAAACTTTATAGTAATTTTGTTAAGTTCATTGTTCCTGTATCTTCACCACGAGCTGCTGAGATGGTGAAATTACTAGAGAACACATTTCGCAGTGTAAACATTGGCTTAGTCAATGAGATTGCTATGATGTGCAGCAGACTAGGAGTTGACGTATGGGAAGTTATTGACGCAGCATCGTCAAAACCATTTGGTTTTATGCCATTCAAGCCTGGACCTGGACTTGGAGGTCATTGCATACCAGTTGATCCCCTCTACCTTTCTTGGAAACTAAAAACCCTCAATTATCGTGCTCGCTTTATTGAGCTTGCTAGTGAAATTAATGGTGATATGCCTCGGTATGTAGTTAATAAAATTAATGAGGCTCTAAATGGTTGTAATAAGTCAGTTAGAGATTCAAAGGTATTCGTTGTCGGTGTAAGTTATAAGAAGGATATTAATGATTTGCGTGAATCTCCAGCCATAGACGTGATTCATTTATTGAAAACTCGTGGAGCTGAGGTGTTTTATTACGATCCCTACGTGGATATGATCCAGTTAGAAGATTTATCGCTTAAGGGGATTCCTTTGGAGCAGGGACTGACTGAAGCTGACTGTACAATAATCATTACTGATCACAGCTCGATTGATTATCAAAAGGTTGTGGATAAAGCCAAACTGGTTGTAGACACTAGGAATGCTACCAAGGGAATTAATAATTCCAAAATTTTTAAACTCTGACTTGATTCAATTCAATTGTATAGAAATAGATAATCTAAGTTTAGGACTCGTTATTTAAAGGTCATCATTTTCTTATTGAATTTTATTTTAAAAGAACTCAAACTTTTTCAATGAATCTTCCTATTTTTCTAACGCTATCGCGTATTTTTGCTGTTCCTATACTTGTTGTTGTGCTGCTGAGCCATGTTTATAATTCAAAACACCAAATTGATGATCTCTCAATTATTCTTGCTACGCTAATTTTTTTAGGCGCTTCAGTTACAGATTACTTCGACGGGTATTTTGCTAGACGGCGTCAACAGATAACGACAGTTGGAATCCTTTTGGATCCAATTGCTGACAAGTTATTGATGTCAGCTGCCTTTGTCTCGCTTGTAGAGCTCGGGTGGGTGCCAGCTTGGATGGTAGTAATTATAATAGGTCGTGAACTTGCGGTTGCAGGTCTTCGTGCTATCGCAGCAACTCAGGGATGCAATATTAATGCTTCCGAGCTAGGAAAAATTAAGACGGTTTTGCAGGTTGTTGCTATCACTACAATTATCTTGCGCAATATTTATTCTTGGTTGGAACCTATTAGTTTAGTCACTCTTTGGTTAGTTGTGATTTTTGCGCTTGTTTCAGCTATTGATTATTTTCAAAAGTTTTGGAAAACTTTTGATAATAGTGTAAAAGTAGTTGAGGATAGTAAATCTGTCGTTTTTAAAAAGAAACAACGCGATGTTTCGACTTAGTGACGCTGCTCAGACATACCTTTTGAAGGTTGCACGCACAACAATTTCAGTATATTTAAAATCCAAAACCAAACCTGATATCCCCTCTAGTTGCCTCCAAGAAATCCAGCAAAAACGTGGAGTTTTTGTTTCCTTGTACCGTAATGAAACATTATGTGGATGTGTTGGTTATGCGCATTCTTTAACACCTCTTGTACAAGGTGTGACTGAATGTGTTTTGTCCGCTGTTGAGGATAAGAGATTCACTAAACTGAATTTTTCGGAACTAAGTGCAACTAAAATTGAACTTTCAGTTCTTTCAGAGTTTGAAAAGATTCAATTTCCCTCAGAAATCGAAATTGGCAGACATGGTTTAATAGTTAGTTATGGAGCTAAACGGGGTTTATTATTGCCAAAAGTTGCCACTGAAAATGGTTGGAATCAAAAAGAATTCTTAGAACAAACTTGTTACAAAGCTGGTTTACCATTGGCAGTGTGGAAAAATGGGGCGGAGATAGAACGATTTACTGCCTTAGTTTTTCGAGAAAACTAAAGGGTCTCCCTAAAATATGTTTGGTTCTAAAATTTTTGAAATTAGGTTATAAAATCTTCATAGGTATTTTTGGTTAAGCTACAGGAAGAGGTTTTAGCAGTAGTTGATCTCCACTGCTTTGCAGGACGAAAAGTGTTATGTTAAACTCAATTCTTTATATTGTTTTTTTTATTCAAACTGAGCTGACTGCTACTTTAGATATACCCCTAAAAGTATTGCCATCCAGCATCCATTCCTGATGTCTTTGCCAGCTAAAGGAAAAATTTGTGTAGTAATTCGAGAACATAATGCCGAAGATTTTGAAAAAGCAATCCTTCAAAATCGAGATAACTCTGATTTAATGGAGTTCCGGTTAGATTATCTTGATTCCTCTCAACTAAATATTAAACAGTTGGGGTATTGGATAGCTATAGCTGGATTACCAGTTATTGCTACCCTACGTCGCAAACCTTTTGGAGGTTTATTTTCAGGGAGTCCGAATGAACAGATGGATATTATTAATAAAATTCAAGGAGCTGGTTTCGATTTTGTCGACATCGAACTAGAGACCTTAGAGGTAATTAACTCAGAGCAATTAAAAAAAGTAAGAGCTGGATCAATGCAATTAATTGCTTCTTATCATAATTTTAAAGAAACACCTTCTAATTTGAAATCAGTTTTCAAGAGAATAGTTGCATTTCGCCCTGAGGTAGTAAAAATAGCAACAATGGCACTTTCTTTTTCCGATAATTTTCGGCTAATAGAGCTGATATCTCAGGCAACTGAGCTTGGTTTAATGATCATTCCTGTGGCGATGGGAGAACTCGGTGTTTATTCCCGAGTTATAGCCCCTAGTCGAGGAGCTTTATTAACCTATGCCTCTAGTCAAATTGGACAGGAAACAGCTCCAGGACAATTTACTGCTTTAGGCCTACAGGATGTTTACCAGTTAAATCTAATTGATCAGAGTACTTTGATTTATGGGATTATTGGTTGTCCAATTAAACATTCGATGTCACCTTATGTTCATAATTATGCTTTTCAAAAAGTTGGACTAAAAAGCTGTTATCTACCTTTATATGTTCCTAATTTGAAAGAATTTAGTTCCTATTTGGAAAGCTTTTCAGGTCTCAGTGTTACTCTTCCACACAAAGAATCAATTTTAGATTATGTTGGTTTCAAGGATCGAAGTGTGCAAGAGAGTGGTGCAGCCAATACCTTAGTCAAGAGGATAGATGGTATTTGGGCCTATAATACAGATCTTGAAGGGGTTCGTTTTGCATTACGTGATGTTTTAGGACATGATTCTTCTTGTAGAACTGTTTTGTTAGGAGCTGGTGGGGCAGCTCGTTCTGCAGCAGTGGTAATGAAAGAAAGCGGATGTGATGTGACAGTTTTGGCAAGGAATCAAAGAAAAGCTAAGCTGTTTGCAAGAGATTTTGGCTTCAGTTTTGGATCTCTTGATGATGTTGGAAAATACAGAGGTGATTTATTGATTAATGCCACTCCTATTGGAATGTCACCAGCAAATCATGAAACTCCAGTTTCAGAGGAAGCTCTTAACTATGATGTTGTATTTGACATGATTTATAATCCTTTGGAGACTAGATTACTTCGAGAGGCTAAAAAAAAGGCTAAGATCATTAGTGGTTTAGAAATGTTTGTAGGGCAGGCAGCGTATCAGTTTCATTTATGGACGGGGAAAGATATTTCAAAAGAAACTCTTAGAGAGGTTGTTTTTGGTCAGTTAAGAAACCGTTAACTTAATCTTTAGAACTCAATTTGATAGAAAAAAACTAAATGTTTAATCATATTATTAAGGTTCCTGCTAGTTCCACAAATCTAGGTGCTGGTTTTGATTCCCTTGGATTAGCCTTGAGCCTATACCTTGAAATTCAGGTTGAAGAAAGTGCTACCAAAGGTATTGAAATTAATGTGACTGGAGAAGGATCAAATGATTTAAAAGATGTGCGGAAAAATTTAATTTGGAAGGTCCTTCAAAAGGTATTTATTGGAGAAAAGAAGACAGTTCCAAACATTAAACTATCTGTTTTTAATCAGATACCGTTAGCTCGTGGCCTCGGTAGTAGTGCTGCTGCAATTGTTGGTGGTCTTGGCATTTTTGAAGCAATAACAGGACTAGAATTGACACAAGAAAAGTTTTTTCGCTACGCACTCGCCTTGGAAGACCACCCCGATAATCTTTGTGCTGCTCGCTTTGGAGGGTTTACCGTTAGCTGCACTAGTGATGTAGGGCGGGTTTCTTTTATTCAGCTAAAAATAGGTAAGCCAATTAAAATTCTTTTAGTTGTACCAGACATTCAGTTACTTACTTCTCAATCAAGGGAAGTTTTGCCCAATAATTTGGGGATAGATGATACTATTTTTAATATACAGCATGTTGCTTTAACTGTGGCGGCCATGACTAGTGGTCAGTTCCAATTTCTGCGTGAATCATTAAGTGACAAACTTCACCAACCTTATCGAAGTTCCCTTGTGCCAGGTCTGAAAGAGGTGTTAAAGCTTCATTTAGAGAATATACCAGGCTTATTAGGAATGAGTTTGAGCGGTGCAGGTCCGAGTATTTTATGCTTTCTTGATGGAGAGAGTAGAGAGATCTTTCATCGCATCCAAGGTATTTTTAATCAACATGGTATTAATTGTAAATCTTTTGAACTCCAGATTGATCATTTTGGAAGGACTATTAAATAGAATTATTCTTGTTTTGACCATAAGACAAAATTGTCCTTAGGTTTGAAAACAGGATGTAGAAATTTTACTTATGAAAACGTTAACTCAAGTTCCGGTAGGCACTCAAGTGTTTTTTGGCAATGCAGCCAAACATCGCAGGCGCGTGGAGAAACTCATCTATACTGTTCTAAAACGATGGAATTATCAGGAAATTATTCCTCCGATTTTTGACTATTATGATGTTTTTTCCAGAGGAATGGGATCAGAATCTGAAGCCACTTTGTATAGATTTTTCGACAGGGAAGGCAATCTGCTTGCTTTACGTCCAGAGTTTACTTCTCTTATTGCCAAGACTGTTGCCACCAGATTGTTAGATTGGCCAAAGCCACTCAGGCTTTGCTATAGCGGTGATGTATTTCGTTATGAAGCACCAAGAGGAGGTAGACAGCGAGAATTCTTTCAACTTGGAATTGAAAATATTGGTGGAAAAAAAGTTTCGTGTGATGCAGAAGTTATTCAGATTGCAATGGAATCATTGCAGCGAATAGGGATCAAAGAGTTTCAATTTAATCTAGGAGAGATGGGATTTTTTTCTGGTTTGATTAAAAAGATTGGTATTTCCACTGTAGACCTTAAACATATCAAGAATCTAATGGAACTCAAAGACTCTATTGGTTTAGCGGGTAGAATGAAACAGTTAAACCTATCCACCAAAAATAAGAATGTACTCTATTCCCTGTTGAATCTAACAGGAAAGTCCAAAGTAATTAGCTCAGCCCGTCATTTGGTAACAAATGAACAATCTATGATAGCTTTAGAAAATTTGGAATCACTCTATAACAAGTTAAAACGTCAGAAATTGTCAAAACATCTCACTATAGATCTAAGTGGAGTTAGAGGTCTGGATTACTATACTGGAATCGTTTTCAAAATTTATGTTCCAGGGTCAGGTTTTGAAGTAGGTAGTGGTGGACGTTATGACAATTTGTTGAAGAATTTTGGCTCTGATCTACCATCAGTGGGATTTACTTTTTATTTAGAACGATTGATGCCCTTTTTCTTAAAGTGAGTGGACACTAAAACTGTGTGTTAAAGGTGAGAGGTGATTGATGAAGCACAGTGGCAAGATTAAGTCTAAAGAAATCATTTCCATAGCTCTTTCGAAAGGGAGATTATTTGAAGAGGTTCTTAAATTATTTAAGAATGTTAATATTGAACTGATTGATTCCAAAATTGGATCGAGAAAATTGGTTTTACAAGATAGGGAAAAGAACTTTCAATTTTTTTTGTTAAAACCAGTTGATGTTCCTACCTATGTTGAGTATGGGGTTGCAGATGTAGGAATTGCTGGAAGAGATGTTCTGCTTGAATCTAAAGCTGACATCCATCTGCCTCTAGACCTTAAAATTGGTCGATGTTCTATGGTTGTAGCCGGTATTAGTGGAACTGCCAAAGAAGATTATCGCGAATTATCCGCGGTGCGAATAGCCACAAAATACCCACGAATTACCACCGAGTACTTTACTCAGCGGGGAGTGCCAGTAGAAATTATCTACCTTTCTGGCAGTGTTGAGCTAGCTCCTGTCTTAGGTTTAGCAGAAAGAATTGTTGATTTGGTATCTACTGGTCAAACACTAGCAGATAACGGTTTACAAATTATAGAGAAAATCTGTGACATTTCTGCATGTTTGGTAGTAAACAGGGCTAGCTATCAGATTAAACATCGAGCAATAACTGGATTGATTGAGCTTTTAGAAAAATCCTCTCCAAGCATTAAGTCTTGATTACGAATCCCTTAAAGTAATTTTTTAGATGAGTTTAGAGGCTTGAAATAATGATTCCAATTTACCATTGGCCTTCTGCTGAGGCAAAAAATTATCTGAAAAAGGTGAGTTTAAGGGGCAGTCAGGAAGATACAGTGCTTGAATCTAGGGTCGCCACTATTCTAAATTCGGTAAAAAAAATGGGAGATGCGGCGGTTAGAAAATGGATTAGACAATTTGAGGGATATGATCCTAAAGAACTAAAAATTGATCCAATGGAGATCAAGGATCTTGCAAGTCAAGCAGACCCTGAATTACTTAAGATCATTAAGCAAGCCAAAAAGAACATCTGGGATTTCCATCAACGTCAACGGGAAAACTCTTGGGAACTTGAAGCTAAAGATGGGGTTAAACTTGGTCAAAGAATTACTCCCTTACAAACGGTTGGTCTCTATGTTCCAGGAGGCACTGCAGCGTATCCTTCAACCGTACTTATGAATGCAATTCCTGCACAGATTGCAGGAGTTCCTAGGATTGTTGTCTCTACACCCTATCGAAACTTTCAAAAGAATCCTCTTATAGCAGCTGTTCTTAAGGAACTTAGATTAGAAGAAGTATATGGAGTTGGTGGTGCTCAAGCTATAGCTGCCCTTGCATATGGTACGGCTACTATTCCTCAGGTCAATAAGATAGTTGGTCCGGGTAACGCCTTCGTAGCTGAGGCTAAGAAACAAGTTTTTGGTTCGGTGGACATCGATGTGATAGCTGGTCCTTCGGAAGTGGTAATTGTTAGTGATGAGTTTGCTAATCCTGTATTTGTTGCTGCAGACTTGATGGCTCAAGCAGAGCATGATGAATCTGCATTGGCAATTGCTATTACATTTTCAGTTACTCAGGCGGAAGCTATTAAAAAAAGTCTACTTGACCAGGTAAAGAATCTCAGTCGCAAGATAACTATTCATAAGTCTCTAAATGAATTTGGTGTCATTTTAGTGGTTAAACAGATAAAAGAGGCTGTTGAAATAGTAAATAATATAGCTCCTGAGCACCTTGAACTATTAATGGAGGATGCAGAATCTTTTGCAGAGAAAATTGATGCGGCCGGAGCTATTTTTTTTGGAGAAAATTCTTGTGAAACAGTTGGCGATTATTTTGCTGGTCCTAACCATGTACTTCCTACAGGAGGAACATCTCAATTTGCCTCTCCACTTGGAGTCTATGACTTTATAAAGAGGACAAATCTGATCAAGTATAGTCGTCAAGCAATCACTAAAAATTATCGAGCTATTGAGAAATTTGCTTTAGCTGAAAAACTTGATGCCCATGCTCACAGTGTTAGGATCCGAGTAGACAGCTAAAGTCTGAAACCAACAAAATAGAAATGAGTATTTAACTAATGATTCAAAAACAGCTAAGGTGGGGGATTTTGGGGGTTGGCCAAATATCAGAGATCTTGGCTCCAGCAATACAATCATCAAGATGGGCAGTTCCTTACGCGGTTTCTAGTCGGTCTCAAAAAAAGGCCAAGGAATTTGCAGAAAGACATGGATTTTTCAAGGCGCATGGTAGTTATCAGAAACTTCTTGATGATCCGAAAGTAGATGTAGTTTATAACTCCCTACCCAACTGGCTGCACTGTGAGTGGACGATTAAAGCTTTAAAATTGGGCAAACATGTACTTTGTGAAAAGCCACTTGCTAACAGTCTGAGTGAATGCAAAAAAATGATTAAAGCTTCAAAAATGGAAAAACGACTTTTGGTGGAAGCCTTTGCTTACAGGTTTCATCCCCAAACTATGAGAATCAAGTCCATCATTGACAGTGGAAAAATTGGTAAGATTAGAATAATTCGAGCGTTTCTTGGATTTCCCTTGAACTTAGGTACTTCTAATATTCGTTTCAAAGACCAAGCGGGTGGAGGAGCACTTATGGATATTGGTTGTTACGCTATCAATGTAATACGGTATATTGTTGGAGCGGAGCCATTGAGAGTTTATGGTCATGAATTAATGGGAACCAAACATCCTGTTGATTTAACCTTTGGAGGAATATTAGCTTTTTCTAAAGAAATTTTGGGTGTTTTTAGTTGTACTTTTTTAACCGTTAGAGATTTTCAATTGGAAATTATTGGCTCAAAAGGCAATATCTTTGTTCCCAGTCCATGGCAGCCTGAGTCAACCCATCCATCATTTACATTGCAATTAGGTACTAAGAAACAGGTAATCACTTCTAAAAGGGGTGGAAATGTCTATTGTTTACAGGTAGATCAGTTCAGTCGCTGTATTAGAGAAAAGGTTGAACCAAATCTTTCATTACAGGATTCACTAGCTAACATGGCAGTCATTGAGGCTTTGCAGCACTCTTCTAAAACGGGTAGAGAGATTAAAGTTATTAAGTCATAGAAAAAATTAATTTTTGAACAAATATTAACTTTATGCAGCAAAATCTCATCAAAATTTTGGATGTCATTATTATAGGTGCTGGACCAACGGGACTAGCATGTGCCATTGAAGCAGAGCAGAGTGGTCTTGATTATCTAGTAATTGAAAAAGGCTGTATTGTTAATTCAATTCAAAACTTTCCCCTCCAGATGATCTTTTTTACTACACCTGAACTCCTTGAGATTGGTGGAATGCCTTTTGTCTCTCCCTATCAAAAGCCAACTCGAATGGAAGCTTTAAAATATTATCGGAGAGTTGCAGATACCTATCAAATTAAAATAAATCTTTATGAGACTGTCGTCTGTGTTGAAGGAACAGATGGTGGCTTTCAAGTCAGAACACAAACCCGTGAAAAGAATAAGTGCCTTTACAAAGCAAAAAAAATTGTTTTGGCTACAGGGTATTACGATATTCCTAATTTTTTAAACATTTCAGGAGAGAACTTAGAAAAAGTCAAACATTACTATAAGGAAGCACATCCCTATTATGGTATGGATGTTGTTGTTATTGGAGGAAAGAATTCTGCAGCTGTTGCAGCACTGGATCTCTATCGGGCTGGCGCTCGAGTGACTCTTGTTCACCGTGGAAAAAATTTGAGTCAAAGTATCAAATACTGGATAAAGCCAGATATTGAAAATCGTATTAAGGCTAAAGAAATTTCTGCTTTTTTCAGGACTAATGTAATCGAAATTTCTCCAAAGGTAATTGTTTTATCTGATCAAACTGGGAAAACTTGGTCAATCAATAATGATTTTGTCTTTGCCATGACAGGATACCGTCCCGATCTTGAATTTTTCAAGTCTCTCGGGATTAGTCTAAGTTCCAAAGGTCAAAGACCACTTATTAGCAAAGATACTTATGAGAGTAATGTCCCAGGAATTTATTTGGCAGGAGTTGTTGTCGGTGGAATGATGACTAACGAAGTTTTTATTGAAAACGGTCGATTTCACGGACAAGTAGTCATTGGTGATATCCAAAAAAAACTTAATCAAAAATGACTGGACCATAGTGATTTTAGTCGGTCGGTAAGCAGTTAGAAAAACAGAATATCAATCAATTCATAAAAGGTCTAAACTCATTTTTTTTCATTTGCAATGCAAAGTACCCTTATAGTCAAAGCTACCAAGTTCATTACTGTCTTTGTATTAAATATATTTTCTTTACCAATAGCCCTTGCCCACGACTTTTCAATTACTGAAACCACTATTTTCTTAGATAGTTCCAATACATATAAAATTGACATGTTAGTGGATGTTGATGCATTGGCTCTAGGAGTTTCTCCTACTTCCGATTCAGAGCAGGTTG
Organism: Terriglobia bacterium; assembly: GCA_022452285.1. Classification (GTDB taxonomy): domain Bacteria; phylum Acidobacteriota; class Terriglobia; order Versatilivoradales; family Versatilivoraceae; genus JAKUNG01. The sequence goes on from JAKUNG010000018.1 coordinate 76,240, forward strand.
TATCGATTCTTACGGCCTTGTCCCTGCAGGATCTCGAACAAGCAAAACAAAAGGCCCGGCAGACTATTCAACGTCGTATCCGACTGCGATTTGATGGAACCAAGCATGTTCCAACCATTACATTCCCAGATCATGGAACGAAATTTTCTGTTGAAAGTGAACTTCCCACCTTTCTTGGATTGACTGCCCGACTTTCAGGGGAAATTCCTCAATTTTCTAAGGAATTAACCTTTGGAGCTTCTCGGGCTTTTAAAGTAGTTAACCTTACAATTGTCGACAAACGAGTAGGAAGGACTGTTCAACAACTTTTGGGTGTTGGTGAGGACAGTCCTCCATATGATTTACAGAGTCGCTCTATGTTTGGTGGAGAAGAAACAGTTATTCTTCGTTACATATTGGTCGGCTTCGAACATATTTTACCGAAAGGTTTGGATCATATTTTGTTTGTTCTAGGTCTTTTCCTATTTAGTTGTCGCCTAAGGCCGTTACTTTGGCAAATAACAGCCTTTACTCTAGCTCATTCAATAACACTAGCACTGTCTATTTTTGGTCTATTTACACTTCCTTCCCGTCCGGTTGAAGCACTAATTGCACTTTCAATTGTATACGTAGGAATAGAAAATATGGTTACTACAGAACTAAAGCCTTGGCGACCCATGGTCGTTTTTGTTTTTGGACTGTTACATGGTCTTGGTTTTGCCCAGGTTTTACGTCAAGTTAGCATGCCGAAGGAACATTTTCTAACAGCTTTATTAACATTTAATTTAGGAGTTGAGTTTGGTCAGATAACTGTGTTGGCTTTAGCTTTTTTACTTTTTGGATGGTTTATAGAAAAACCTTGGTATAGACAAAGAGTTGTATTGCCTGGATCAGTTTTGATCTGTTTGATTGCTACTTATTGGTGTATTGAACGAACTTTCTTATAACCAACAAAAATAGTTGTTTGGTTTAAGTGGTATAGAATTAAATTGATTTTGAGTGCTTGTGGTAGATGTAGACCAAGTTTTTTAGAATGGAAAGAAAATATATTGCTTAAATGTCTAAAGAAGTGATTAGGTGGATCAGTAGTAACTAAATTTCTAAGAACTTGGGCAGTTTAGTAAGGTTTCGACAACCTTTTGATGTAACGACTACTAGATCTTCTATTCTAACTCCACCAATTCCATTGTAATATAGACCTGGTTCAACTGTAACAACCTGACCTTTCTTTAAGATATCTTGTGCTTTTGAACCAATATAGGGTGGTTCATGAATTTCAAGTCCTACACCGTGCCCTGTGCCATGAAAAAACCCTTGCATACGACCATTATGAGTACCAGTTGGAAAGCCTAGCCTATGAAAGGTTTGTACGATCATTTGGTGAATTTTTCTACCACTAGAGCCTTCTTTGATTTGGTCTAAGGCTAGGGCCTGGGTACTTAAGACTGCATTGTAAATGTCTTTAATTTTGTTATTGGCGTTACCACGAATCACAGTTCGAGTTATGTCACCCCAATACCCTGAGTTCTGGCAGCGAGGAAAAATATCAAGAATAATAGGTTTGTGAGCTGGAAGTGGCCCGTGGCCTTCGTTATGAGGATCGCATCCATGATTTCCTCCTGCAACAATGGTGTGAGAAGCTAAATATCCATGGCTTAAAAGGATGGAGTTAATTTTGTGTTTAACTTTTTCTGCGGTGAGGGGGACACCATTTAAAATCAATTTCTTATTTGAATTGATTCTAGAATTCCGAATCATTTCAATTCCAGCTATGAGAGCCTTTTCAGCAGTTTTCTGGGCTTTACTTATTTCTCTAATCTCTTGTTGCTGTTTGATTTGACGTTCTTCAAAAAATGGCTCTGGTTTGGGAATTATTTTAAAACCACGTCGACGTAGCTTCCAAGCAAGCCCCGCAGGAAATTCATAAGGTACCTGTACCGTCTTAATTTTTTTTTTGGTGAAAATCCAATCGATGACAGCAGCAGTATCTATCGTTCTATGTCCTTGTTTGGATATTTCTTGTTGAATATGTGATAAAGAAAGAATTGTATTAACTTTAGCTTGGCGGTGTGCCCGATCAATTTCCAAATCACTCATTACCGAATAAGACCTCCCAAGAAATTCAAAGTAAATGAAGGAATCTGGAGCAAAAAACTTGGTGGCATATAGCATGTCTGCATTAATTTCACTTGCTGCGACTAAAAGTTTTGTATCAATTGGTGAAGAGAGAGGTTTTTTTCTTTTGGAATTTAATGTCATAAAAATAGGAAACTTTAAGCAGACTAAATTGTAATTTAGTCTTGAAAGGAGTTTATAAAATGGGAAGATCAGCCATTAAGGAACATATATTGTCAATAGTCTGGTTAACTTTGCTTTTGGAAACCGCATAGTTGTTAACAATAATAGCAAAAGCTATTTTTTCATTGCTGTTAAGTGGTTGAACATATCCACAGAGAGAGGAAACAAAACGCAAGCTACCTGTTTTTGCAAAGACTCTTCCTGTGGCAGAGCTATTGTTCATCCGATGTCTAAGGGTTCCATCTTTGCCAGCTATTGCCAAACTTTCTAAGAATTTTTGACCTTGAGGATGTTGATCCATGAACTGCAAAAGACGAACAATCGATTCAGGAGTTAGTAGGTTAGTACGAGAAAGTCCAGAACCATCACTTAGGTTGAGATGTGCTTTGGCAATACCTGCTTTTTCTAAGAAAGTCCCTATAGCATTAAACCCGGTTGTCAAAGTTCCTACTCCTGATTTTTCAGCTCCCAATCCTCTAAGTAGCATATCCGCATATAGATTGTGGCTATTTTTCAACAGAATTTTTAAGCTTTCAATTAAGGGCAGAGAATACCAGTTAGAAATCTGGTTTTTAGGAAAATAGTTAATTTGTTTTTGACGTGCTTTCTCTAAGGACAAATCACCTTCCTCCATTACCTCTAGAGGGTTTAGAGTTCTAGTAATTGATTGGCCACTTATAGATATGCCACGCTTCTCCAAAGATAATTTAAGAGAGGAGGCAGCATGCAAGGCTGGGTCAGAAATAGAAAGAAAATATGATATCAGGGGAGATTTTTTGGAGATGTTACCTGAAACTGTCAGAACAGTTCCAGTAGGATCTCTTCCAATTCTTATATCAGTTCCTTTTTCAGTGGGTGCAGTAGTAACTTTATTAATAACGTCCAACTTCTTCTGCTTAGGATTGATTTCAATTATGGCTGGATCTCCAATAGCTTCACCAGAAAATACTGAGACGTTAAAGGAATTTTCGTGAACAGCAAGGGCACTGCAGGGGGCTCCATATCCCCATAATAAATCCTCGTAATCCCAGTTTCGACCGAAAGGTTCATTTAAAAATAAAGTAGTGTCTGCAATGATATCCCCTTCTATTTTTCGAATACCATATTTGAAAATTTGATCTGCTATAGACTCAATAAATGCTGAAGTCTTATAGATTATTCTTTTTTTAACATTAGGTTGATAGATTCTTTTCTCTAAGTTGGGATCCCCCTTCCCAACTAACACTATATTACCTAATAGACGCCCATTTTTGTCTAGACGCCCCTCGAAAAAGACAGGGGTTTTAAACTGGTAGTCTTTTCCCCAGTGATCGAGGACTGCAGCTGAAACCAATAATTTCATTCCAGAAGCTGGAGGTAATCGTTTTTTCTCGTTATAGGTAAAAAGGATCTCATTATTTTGGAGTGAAACGATTTGAATACCCCAAAAAGCTGAATTAAATTGAGGGTGGTTAATTAAAGATGTAATACTAGATTTCAATGAAAAACGTGAGGTTTCTGGGAATGCTGCTTGTAACTTAAAAGGGTAAGTAAGGTATAAGATTAGCAGCAATGCAGCAAAGTTCTTGAACCACATTTGACAATAATTATTCATCGCAATAATTCCTCCAGAATTGTTGACAAGTTAGTACTGGAGTCACGATATTTAACAATGACAGGGCAAGAGATTTGAAGACCATGTGAGGAAGCAAAGTTATTTTTGATTTTTCTGCTACCAGGCACAACAATGGCATTGGTTGGAATAATCAGTGGGTTTTCACTAGATCCTCGGAAAATTTTTTCAGTTATCAAATCATATACTGGAACCGATCCTGTTAAGATCGTTCCTGCACCGAGCACTGCACCATTTTGAATAATTGTTCCCTCATATATGCCACAGTTACCTCCTACTAGAACATCATCTTCAATAATAACTGGAAGAGCTCCAACAGGCTCTAGAATTCCTCCTACCTGGCTACCTGCACTTATATGTACTCTTTGGCCAATTTGAGCACATGAACCTACTAATGCATGGGAATCTATCATAGTACCTTCATCGACATAAGCCCCTACGTTAATATACATAGGAGGCATTAGGGTTACTTGGTTCCCTAGATAAGCGCCCCTTCGTACTGAAGATCCACCTGGCACTAAACGGATATTATTTTTTGCTAGTGGCTTAAGATTTTTTAGTGGATAGGTTTGTTTATCACAAAACTGAAAATGGTCATTTAATGAGAAATCAGAATTTTTTCCAAGTCTAAATCCTAAAAGAATTCCTTTTTTAACCCAAGTATTCACTTTCCAAACACCATCTTTTTTTTCTGCAGCCCTGATTGTTCCGCTATCTAACTTGTTGATAAAAATCTCGAATAGTTGATGTGACTCTTCATCTAGTTCGACAATTTTTCTTTCATAGTGATCGGTAATCAGTTTTTCTAATTCAAAACTTTTCATTTTTAGCTCAAGGAAAGAGTGATGAAGAAAGTTAACTGCTTCTGTTAGATTAGTTCGAGTTTTTTAAGAACGCTCTCTAATTTTTGACGGTTGTCAGTTGCCATTGGTACTAGTGGTAAACGGTATACTTCTTGAATCAATCCCATCATTGATAGGGCGGCTTTAACCGGAACAGGATTAGTTTCGAGAAAATTCAGTTGCATGAGTTCAAATAGACGGTAATGAATTTCTCGAGCAGACTTCCAATGACCGTCTAATGCTTTATGTACCATATTTGTGAAATCAGTTGGAATCTCATTGGCAATTACTGATATGCAACCGTCACCTCCTACTGCTATGAATGGTAAAGTTAAAGAATCATCTCCTGATAGAACACTGAAATCAGAGGGACGATCTTTAAGTATTGCCATTACTTGATCCATATTTCCAGAGGCCTCTTTAACTCCTACAATATTTGGAATCTCTGCCAGCCTTAGGATGGTTTCAGGGAGAATGTTAACACCTGTTCTTCCTGGGATATTATAAATAATTATAGGAATTTCAACAGATTCAGCGATTTTTTTAAAGTGAAGGTAATGACCGTTTTGAGAGGGCTTATTATAGTAAGGACCAACCAAAAGAACTGCATCTGCATGAATTTTCTGAGCAAAGTGCGTAAGTTTAATTGCATATTCAGTATTATTACTGCCAGCTCCAATTATGACTTTACTACGTTTATTAACATGTTCGACTATGAGTTCGCAGATTTGGCAGTGTTCTTCAAAATTTAGGGTTGAGGCCTCACCGGTTGTTCCACAGGGTACAATCGCATCAACTCTCCCTTGTATTTGAAGATCTATTAAATCTCTTAAGTGCTTCTCTTGTATTTGTCCAGAAGAATCAAAAGGTGTTATTAGAGCCGTCATAGCTCCACGAAACAATGGTGAATTCATCACTAGGTACCTTTAACCAGAAAAAAGGTTTTTCTATAGAACCTTAAACTACATCATAGGATCTTATCATTAGTTAGATTTAGTTGTCATAATAAGGAGGCTTCAATTTTCCCAGAGATTTTTGAGGACTTGTTCGAAAGCATAAAATCCCTTTCGTTCTTGGATCCATTGTGCTGCTAGTAAAGCCCCAAAAGAAAATCCGGCACGAGAACGAGCCCGGTGGACTAGTTCAAGACTATCCTCCTCAGAATCAAAGATTACTGAATGTGTGCCAGGAAAGTAACCAGAGCGAGCCGACACGAGGTGTAGCTCTTCAGGTAAAATTTTACGATTTAAACATTCAGTCACCAAATGTTGTTTACGTGGGAAATACTCCAAGAGGATATCTCCAATTTTTTTTGCAGTTCCGCTAGGACTATCCATTTTTTTTCGATGATGAATCTCCATGGCAAAGGCATCATAGTTATCGAAGGAATGTAGAAGTTTTGCACCAGTTTTGACAATTTGGAGAAAAATATTAAGACCTAGAGAAAAGTTTGGAGCATATACACATCCGACCCCATTATCTTGAATAATCTTTCTTACTTGTGGAATCTGGTGATACCAGTCTGTAGTTCCTATGACGATAGGTTTTCCTAATTCTACAATTTTTTGAATATTTGGTAGGGTACTTTGAGGTTGCGCAAACTCTATACAAACATTTACTTCACTTAGCAATTCTTCAGTAATAGTAGGAGAAACATTATCACCACCAAGTGGATCAACCCTAGCAATTATTTGATGACCTTGTTTTAAAGCTAAAAGTTCTACGTCCTTCCCCATATTTCCGTAGCCGATAAGTGCAATCTTCATTCTACCTCTCAGTTCGTTGATATTTATGAATACAATTCAATGAACCTCTCCTTTGTAAGGAATTCCTAGTGAAACTAGGTTAGTGAAAAGACGGATTGCCCCTACTACTCCTGCAGGAAGTTGACGAAACCACGAGTATGAGGTAAGGACATACTGACCTTTTCCAAAATTTGCCACTAATAATCCTCCATCAAGAGGTGATTCTCCGGGATCATTCGAGGCAAGTAATGCTTTAAACTGCTTATCCCTGTCCTGAATAAAATAGAGCCCTCGTTCTTGTACCCAATGTGAAAAATCTTGCTGAGTAATTTTGTTAGGATAGTGAAAGATACGATGTTCTGGCATAAGTATTGTCATAGGTGAATTTTCGTCAGTCACTCTATGTTTACGATCAACAATCCTAGACTGATAGGGTCCATATTGGGTCCGATTCCATGTTAACGGAGTATTATACTGAACAATGAAGACCCCACCGTTTTCGACGTATTTAAGTAGACGAACATTTTGTTCCACTAGGTCTGACCTTACTTGATAAGCTCTGATACCGGCGATAATGCAGTGGTATTTTCCCAAGTTTTCAGTAGCTAAATCTTCAGGTTGTAGGGGTGTAACAAACATACCTATTTGTTCGAGAGTTTGAGGGACCTGATCTCCAGCTCCCATGATGTAACCGATTCTTAACTTTTTAGGAGTTTTAAGATCAAGAGTCACTACTTCGGATTGAGCTATTTTATAGAGAGGTTGGTTCCATCTGTCAAAAACTGAAATCATTCTATGTTGTTGAGTGAATCGGCTATTATTGATGCTAGCAATTGCCCGGAAGCCAGTTCTACCAATTGGAACTGAATCGGAATTTCCCGAAGCACTAAATTGGAAGCTAGCTAGCTCGCCAGATTTTTCGATTGAGAACCAGAATTGTTCAGGTTGAACATTCCAACCTTTCGGTGGAATAAGCTCAAGTTTTCCTTGTATTTTACTTAGAGAGTCATTACGAACCTGTACCTGGATCTTGCGGGTTAGTCTAGCTTTATCCAATGGGACTAATTGAAGGGGTGGTTCGACATGTATATTCACTAATGGGACGATATGAATGGGAACCGTCCGTGTTCCTCTAAGTCTATCAACTTTTAGAAATTCAACAGGTTGCTCCTTTTCAAGAGATATTCCCCTGTATTCATACCGTAGTCTAATTTTCATCAAATGGGGGGGAAGGGCTTGATTGATTAGTTTATAGTCTTTAACTGTGTAGGTGTTTTGATTTTTCGCGGTTCGTTTCCAGTGAGGTTCACTAGGTCTAGCGTTTGTTGGCACTGTACCCAGCATTTCAAAAGTTGTTTTTTCACCAGCTTTCAATAAAGGAAAGGGCTCAAGTAAAGGTTTCACTCTAAGGACTTTGCTGTCCCAGTCAATGCCTTTTAAGGTTAGAGGATAATTAGAGCGATTGACAACTTGAATACTTATTTGAAAAGTTTGACCGGATGTAAGTGCGGGTGAATCAATATACGCTTCAACTGACAAGGCGTTGAATCGGTGCAGGCATTCTATAAAATCTTTTTCTTTTTCAGTCAAAAAGAATCTGATGGAGTTAAATTTAGGGTCAGAAAAATCAGAGTGATTTAGTTTGTCTTGGATTTTCCTTAATTTTTCCAATCCGTCAATCAGTAAAGGTAACGATAGGGAATGATCCGATATTGAGAATAAACGTTGAGCCTTTTTTGCAGTAAGCTCTAGTAAGAGTAGGTCATTTTTAAGCCAATTAGGTTTAGAAGTGTCTTCTGGAAATAAATCAGCTAAAGAAGATAATCGTAAGTTGAGAAAAGTCTCAAAAGAAGAAGTGTTGGATGTTATTTGGAAAGGTGAGTTATTCTTTTCGATTAATTTTAAGGCAATTGAATCTGATCCGGGAAGAGCATAAACATGGCCCATCCCCTGAGATCGATGGAGGCTATATCCAAGAGCGCCTATCTGTTTATACGACAAACCTAAGACAGGATTATATCTGCCGGTATTGATTTGAATATCTCCAGGATTCTTTTTATTAACAACGTAAAACTGTTGAGCCTTCCAGGGGAGTAGTCCCTGATTGATTAATTGTGGAAACTGGTTTGGGTCTCCAGAGATTTTATAGGCTTCCCGGGCTAAAATTCCCGCTGCTTGGTGGTGACCATGACCATCTTGGAGTGAACCATGATAAATGGAGATTATTGTAAGAGGACGGAAGGAACGAATAGCTCGGACTATATCTTCCAAAACATTATCATGTCCCCATTTTTTGATGGTTTCTTCCGAGCTTCTAGAAAAGCCAAAATCAAATGCTCGTGTGAAATACTGTTGAGTACCATAGAATTTGCTAGCAGCTATCATTTCTCCTGTCCTGACTAGTCCCAAAGCATCAAACAAATCTGAACTCACCAAATTTTGTCCTCCCTCACCTCTAGTGATTGTCAGTAAAGCTGTTTTAGCATGTAAGCCCCTGCTGACATAGGTTACTAAACCAGCGGGCTCATCATCAGGGTGGGCTGCAATGAATAAGACCCTAGAAGTAAGAGGAAGCCGTGATAATGATTGAACTAGGCCTGCTGCACCTTGATCCCAAAGAGAGTTCTGGCCTAGACTACTGCTATTCAAAAAGACAAGTAGAAAACACCAAAAAAGAGGGGAATAGAATCGAATTAATCGAATAACTGAGTCTCCTGTAAAAAAACTAGTGAATGTATCTATTTAAACTTTATCTTTTTACACTTAATTAGCCTGACTGACAAGATTCTATGTAAATTAGTAGGCAATTGTTCTTTTATTTTGGTCCATGTATCTACTAAATGTAAAAAAGACTAATGCAATCATAATGATTAACAGTACACCATAGGCGGCTGCACTGCCGAAGTTAAATTGTCTAATCTGGGAGAGAATTTCCACTGAAATTGGTCTATTGTCAATGGTATAAATAACAATTGATGAAACGAATTCTCCTAGGGCCGTTACAAAAGCTAACATTCCTCCAGCAACTATTGACGGCAGGAGTAAGGGTAATAGAATCCGACGCAAGGTAAATAACCATGAAGCTCCTAAAGATCTAGCTGCATCGTGGAATTCTGGATTTAATTGTTCTAGCCCAGCTTGGATGGCTCTAACTACCAAAGGAATATGCCGAATAAAATAGGCTAAGGGTAAAATCCAAAATGTTCCTACTAGTAAAATGCGACCTTCAAGTAAGTCGTTTTTGCCGAAGGTGGTTGCTAAGTTAAGAGCAATTACTGTACCAGGTAAAGCCCAAGGCAGAACAGTTAGAATGCTTAGTCCCAGTCGACCTTTAAGCTTTTTCTGAATTAAAAGCCAACCAGCAGCTAGGGCAAATAGTATGTTTGCTATTGTCGCAATAATCGCCATTTTTAAACTGTTGGATATTGGCTTTAAAAAATCACTATCGTTAAACAGGCGTTGATAATTTTCAAAAGTGTAATCAGGAGGTAAGATTTGGGTAGTCCAAGTGCCATCTTGGCTAAAGCTGATTAGAATAAGTGTAATGTGCGGGAGCAACAGAAGTGTAACAAGACTAATCCCGAGGCATGCTACTAAGGTTCTTTGGGTCTTACTTTTTAAAATTAGGATATTAGGAGAAACTCCTTTATTTACTGAGCGATATTTATCTGTGGCTTCATATTTCTGTAACAGAAAGAGAAACAGAATTGAACTAGTAGTAAGAACAACTGTTTCGACCATCGCCATTTCTAAATCACCATTTAGCTTTGAATTATAAATTTGAAGAGCTAAAACGCGAATTCCTCCCCCAAAAATATAGGGAGCACTAAAACTAGCCATTGAAGTCATAAAGGTGAGTAAGGAAGCACCAAGGATAGCAGGGGTAAGCATGGGAAGGGTAACCCATCGTAGAGTTTGTAGACTAGAAGCACCTAACGAAAGTGAAGCTTCTTTAAGAGACTCGTCCATTCGTTTCAAGGCTGAAGAAACAAATAAATAAAAGTAAACATACATAGTGTAACCATGTACCAAAAGAATAGCTGGCACTCCTTCTAGAGAAAAAGGAGGGTTTCTTAGTTGCAGTAACCATTGAAGGCCTCTAGTAAAAAGACCACTTTCTCCATAAAGAAACAAAAAAGCCATTACACCTACGAGTGGTGGAAGTAGCACTGGTAGAGAGGCTAAAGAAGCAAACAATCTTCTACCTGGAAAATCAAATCGATTAAAGATAAATGCCAAAGGAATTCCAATAGTTGCAGAGATTAGGACACTACCTATAGATATGAGAAGACTGTTACTAAGTGATTCAATTTGCGAGGAACTTGAAAAAAAAACTTTGTAATTTTCCAAGCTTAGATGCCCTGATTTAACAAAACTCTGAAAGAGAACGTAGAGATTTGGATAAAGTACAAACCAGATGAGCAAACCAAACACCGGTATGGAAATCCAAAGATTTGATTTTTTCACGGTTATTAACTTTATTCAGAAGAAGTTTTAGATTGTTTTAGGAAAAAGGTCTCCAAAAATTGGCACCCTAAAAGTAAAATTTTTTACACTCAAATAAATTTAATCGAGAAGATTGTTGTAAATGGGAATTTAAAAAGTGGTTAATTCCATTTTTCGCTTGGAATGACATAAATGGAATTGGCCTCTTGAAATAAATTAATATAATTTCCTACCTTATGATAAGAACAGATTAACGAGCTATTTATCAAAACTAAAACGGTCAGTCCTTCTCCCTTTAGGACAAATTCTATGTTAGCACCCATAAAACGTTGAGATATAATTTGAGCTGAAAAAAGAGGTTGAGTGCTGCTAGTTTCCTGTAATTGCACATTTTCGGGTCGGAGCAAAAGCTGATAATGTTCTCCCATTCTCAGCTTAGGATGGTGTTTTGGTGAAATACAAAGTTCCATTCCAGAAGGTAATTTAAAAACTGCTGATCCCCCTTCATGACTTTTTAGAGGTAGTTCCCATATATTTGATTTGCCTATAAAATTAGCAACAAAATGATTTGCTGGGCGAAAATATAATTCTTGAGCAGTGCCAATCTGCTGAAGAGTACCCTCTGACAGTAAGGCAACTCGATCTGAAAATGCAAAAGCTTCCTCTTGATCATGGGTTACAAAGATTGTTGTGATACGGAGCTGGTGAATCAACTCACTTAGTTGAGAGCGTGTTTGCTCTCTGAGGCTAGCATCTAGATTACTCAGTGGTTCGTCTAATAAGAGCAGTTCTGGTTCAATGATGACAGCACGTGCAACCGATACCCGTTGCTGTTCTCCACCACTTAACTTAAATACGGCTCGTTTGTGGTAAGAAGATAAATTAACTAGTGACAGTGCCTTTTCCACTTTATTTTTTATTTCGTTAGCTGAATAACCTCGAGCTTTTAAGCCAAAAGCAACGTTCTCAAAAACATTAAGGTGGGGAAAGAGTGCATAAGACTGGAAAACCATTCCGATATTACGTTTTTCTGGGGGTAGTAAGGTAATATCCTGTTCATCAATAAGAATTTTTCCAGAGCTAGGTTTTAAGAGTCCTGCTATTAGTCGAATTGTAGTAGTTTTTCCACATCCACTAGGTCCTAGCAAAGTTAATATTTTACCGGAATCTACTTGCAGACTAAGTTGATCAAGAGCTCTTATGTTACCAAATTGGTGGCTTAGATTTTTCAGTTGGAGTTTAGCCATTGATTTGTAGGTTTGGGCAACCTAATAGAGTTGTTTTGTTAAAATTTAAGGATTAAGTTCCTTTATTACGTATATTTTCGTCCCAATAGCGCATCCATTTTCTCGAATTTTTTCTTAAGGTCTGCCAATCGACGGGGAGCGCCTTGATAGAGGTTTTACGAAACCATTCTGGCAATTCATTTTTCGAGATATCCTTTCGACATGGAAGTCGATAAAAGAGTTTAGCAGCTTGAATCAAACTTTGTTTGGATGTTACAAACTCATAAAACTGCAAGGCTGATTTTTTGTTGTGGGGTCGGGCTACTAAGGCAATTCCATCTGTAACAACAGGTGTTCCACTCATTGGTAAGATATAGTCAAGGGGATAGTTATAGCGGGCCCGTTGTAGTTCTATATCAGGCATGTTCCATAGAGTAATCCAGCCTTCTTGTCGAGCTAGCTTTTGAATGAGCATTGTAAGGTTCGGTACGTAAGTTTTTGTGTTAGCATCTAGTTTCATAAGCCACTCATATCCAGAATCTGGTGACCCTTGTGCTTGAACAGCTTTCAAAATCATTGTACAGAAAATTGTTCTCATGGTACCTGAGGCAAGTGGATCTCTAACAATAATCTTATTTTTCCATTTGGGATCCAACAGATCATTCCAGTCCTTAGGCACTTCTTCAGGTTTTATCACAGTGCTGTTGTAGGCAATAACCTCCGGGGTTTCGTATGTTCCGTACCAAAAATCCTTAGAGCTGTATGCCCCTTTCAATATAGCTTGGGACCAAGAAGGTTTATATGGATTTAATAACTTTTCGTCTTCAGCTTGCTGAAAAAGATCAGCTGGAGCTCCCCACCAAATGTCGGCCTGAGGATTTTCTTTTTCGGAACGCAGTCGGTCAAGGACGTCTTGGCTGCCCATATCGAGCCATTTGACGTTGACTGTAGGGAATTTTTCCTCAAATCGATTTTCAAAGTATGTTAATAGTTCTTTCCCATGAGGAGAGTAGATGATGAGTGATTTTTCCCAATTATTCTTTTGAGAGCAAGCTGATAATAGAAAAAATACTCCCCAAACAATAATAATCATAAGACGACACATTATTATTTAGATTACCTCACTTTTAGACATAAACTATATATTGCCCTTTTTATCTTAGCTAAACTGTCTAAATTATAGAGAAGCTACTTAGGAATTGGATTCTGATTCTTCGACACTAATTTTGAGCGATTTCAAAAACTTAACATCTTGAGAAGTAATATTTAGTTTTGCCTCATAGTTGTTGTTCGGTGTTGAGGATGAGTCAACGTGGGATTCCTTGCTTCGTTTGTTAAAACCTATAGTTGCTTCTAACACCAGAAACACATTGTATCCAGACGCTTTAATCCTGGAGATGGTTTCCTGAATGGCTTCAGAAGTTGATAGACTTTCATTAATAGCATTTCCTAATTCCTTCATTAAACCTTTGAGATTTTCATCCATCTCATTCATCTAGTTTTCCTCTAACTTAGTGGTACCAGGGTAGGCTTTTTTGAATTGTAAGTTGACATTCATGACTTAGACTATTTTAGGTTGTTGAGATTGCGGTAGAAATGTTACTTACAAGGAACAAGAGTGTCAAGATTTGGGTCTTCAAATGGATCGAGTAATCCTTTACTTTTTGAGAAGCATTAGACAAAAGATTAGTAGGTTACAACATTATTTTTCACTAAACTGAGAGAACCTACAGTCATTTTTGGATAAAGTGATATGTTATTATAAAGTTTAACCTCATTTAGGAAAAATTATGGCTCTTAGCTTATTGCAGAAATTCAAATTAGCCTTTAGAGATTTTGGTGTAAGCTTACATAAACTATTTCTCCAAATAACGGGTTTCTTATTTGCGACATTTGGTGGGTTCCTCCTTTTAAGAGGGTACCAGCACCTTGGGAATTCTGAAGAATCTGGATTTAAATATTATTTTATAATGGCTGCATTTCTCATTTTTGGGATTCTAATGCTTGGTTTTGGAATTCAATCCTTATACCGTTTGCGATCCATGAAGTAAACTATTTAATAGTTGATTTCAGTTTAGCTTTAATTTGATTAGGTTCAGCCCAGCCCAACATTTTTCTATTCTATAACGTTACCAAATTGCGATGTCTGAAAAAACAAGGATCACAACTAGTTCAGGAATTCCATTAGACGCATGTTTTAACCCTGAACATCTCTCAGGTTTCGACTATTTTCGTGATCTAGGGGATCCAGGTGAATTTCCATTTACCCGTGGAATTCACTCTGAAATGTATAGAAAAAAACTTTGGACTATGAGGCAGTATGCAGGATATGGATCCGCAAAGGAATCAAATAAACGCTATAGATATTTATTGAAACGGGGACAAACAGGTTTGTCAGTGGCATTTGACCTTCCAACTCAAATGGGTATGGATTCAGATGCAGTTCTGTCTGCAGGAGAAGTTGGCCGGACTGGCGTTGCTATTGATAGCCTGACTGATATGAGGAATCTTTTAAAGGGGATTCCTCTTGATCAGGTCTCATTTTCTATGACTATTAATGCAACAGCACCTATTTTGCTGGCACTTTTAGTGGCTGAAGCTCGGGCTCAGAAAATTCCCATGGAGAGTCTGTCCGGAACAATTCAAAATGATATTCTTAAAGAATATATTGCTCGTGGTACCTATGTATACCCACCTTTGCCTTCTATTCGATTAGCAACTGATGTGATTAAATTTTGTACCAAAAATCTGCCTCGATGGAATCCCATTTCAATTAGTGGTTACCATATTCGTGAAGCAGGATCTACCGCTGTGCAGGAATTGGCTTTTACGTTAGCAAATGCTATAGCATATGTAGAAGCTTGTTTAGAAACTGGCTTGGCAATTGATGACTTTGCCCCTCGATTTTCTTTTTTCTTTAATGTACACAATAATTTTTTGGAAGAAATAGCGAAATTCCGAGCTGCCCGTCGGCTCTGGTCAGGAATCATGCGGAAACGTTTTGGTGCAAAGAACCCTAAGTCATGGGTTTTGAGATTCCATGCGCAAACTGCTGGGAGTACTTTAACGGCTCAAAACCCAGAAGTAAATTGTGTCAGGGTTACCTTGCAAGCTCTTGCAGCTGTTTTAGGCGGTACCCAGTCTCTACATACAAACTCTTTTGATGAAGCACTGGCTCTGCCTACTACTGAAGCTGCTATCCTTGCCTTACAAACACAACAGGTGATTGCTTATGAAACTGGTGTACCCGAGACTGCTGATCCATTTGCTGGTTCGTACACCATTGAATCTTTGACGGG
This sequence comes from Terriglobia bacterium, assembly GCA_022452285.1. Taxonomy (GTDB): domain Bacteria; phylum Acidobacteriota; class Terriglobia; order Versatilivoradales; family Versatilivoraceae; genus JAKUNG01. The sequence goes on from JAKUNG010000018.1 coordinate 91,687, forward strand.
CACTCTTGAGGTTAAAGCAAAAAACTATCTAGATCGGATTCAAAATCTAGGTGGCATGCCACTAGCAATTTCTAAGGGCTATGTGCAAGGAGAGATTCAAAAAGCTGCTTACGATTATCAACGGTCAGTAGAGAGTGGGGAGACTACTATTGTAGGGATGAACAAGTTTATTTCTTCACAGAGGTCAACTGTTAGGATACATAAGGTTGATGTACGGATTGAAAAGGAACAATGCGAGAAACTTGCTAAAATCAGATCAACCAGAAACCCCAAAAAAGTAGATAAATCCTTAGCCTTAATTGAACAAATTGCGCGCACTGATGATAATCTTCTTCCACCGATAATAGATGCTGTAGAGAGTCATGCTACCCTTGGAGAAATTTCTGATCGATTAAAGCTCGTTTTTGGAGAACATAAGGAAATCCCTAAAATATAGATAGAAATGCTTACTGAATCTAAGATTTTAAATTACTCATAGATAAGACTTGAGAGATTAATGAGAAGCACTTATCAAATCATTTCTGATCTACACTTAATTTCCTTCTTTTTTTCAGTTTAAATAACCTAGTTGTATTCCTAACATCACAAATTTTATTAAAAATGATTTTGCCATTGTTGAGGGAGATCTGGTGAGGTTTCAATTAGTCAGTCAGGATTCAACAACTAAAGCACGATTAGGGAAAATTGATACTGATCATGGTGACATTACAACCCCTGTCTTTATGCCAGTGGGAACTGTTGGAACTGTTAAAGCTCTTACACAAGAGCACTTGGAAGCACTTGGGGCTGAAATAATTTTGGGTAATACTTATCATCTTTACCTTAGACCGGGTTATAAGGTGATTCACCGACTGGGAGGACTTCACCGTTTTATGTCTTGGCCACGACCACTACTTACAGATAGTGGAGGGTTTCAGATCTTTAGTCAGTCAGGGCTAAGGACAGTGCAGGAAGAAGGTGTAGTATTTCGTTCTCATTTAGATGGATCGTCACACTTCCTGTCTCCTGAAAAGTCTATCGAGATTCAAGTAGCTCTTGGTTCAGACATCATGATGGCTTTTGATCAGTGTCCAGCATATGTGCAGGAATCTAATTTGGTTAGGGAGGCCATGGAGCGAACTTTGCGTTGGGCAAAGCGTTCAAAAGAGGCTATGGCCAACTGTTATCAACAAGGTCTAAATTGCCCTCATAAACAATGGATGTTTGGTATTGGACAAGGAGGTACGGACCTTCAGATGAGAAGTGAATGTATCGAAAGGTTAGTTAATCTTGATTTTCCTGGTTATGCTATTGGAGGTCTTTCTGTAGGTGAGCCACGCGACTTGATGTTTGAGGTTGTTCAGCAGAGTCTTGAGGGGTTACCAATTAATAAACCACGTTATTTGATGGGAGTAGGTTCACCTCATGAGTTATTAAGATATGTTGCAATGGGTGTTGATATGTTCGATTGTGTTTTGCCTACTCGAAATGCCCGAAATGGCTATTTATTTGTAAGAGGTGGTCACATAGTCATTAAGAACGCTTGTTATGCGGAAGATGAACGTCCAATTGATTTGGAATGTAAATGCATAGTTTGCCGTAGATATAGTAGAGCCTATTTGAGGCATCTGTATCAATCAAACGAAATTCTATCAGCAACTCTTAATACCTATCACAATCTATACTTTTACCTTGACACTATTAGGCAAATTAGGGATGCTATCGCCTCTTGTAGGCTACGTGATTTTATTAGAGAATTTGTCAACCAAGAGGATGGTTAGGGCTGAGTAGTTGAGCATTAGTCAGTAGGCTTTACTAAATACTTCCAATATTTCTCAAAGAAAAATTTTCGACTATTTGGAGTCGGTTAAATGTCAATTTTGACTCTCCTTGCTGCCAATGGGCAAAGTAATTCTTTCCTTCCTCTTTTACCTATTGTTGCAATTTTTCTCATCTTCTATTTTATTGTTTTTCGACCTCAAAGAAGAAGACAACAGGCTCTTCAGGAAATGTTAAAGAACCTAAAGAATGGTGATAAAGTCATAACCTCTGGTGGAATTTATGGAATTGTCGCTGGAATGAAAAATGATACTGTTCACCTCCGCATAGCTGATCAAGTCAAAATAGAAATTTCAAGGAATGCAATAGCTGCTAAACAGGAAGAGGGTCCATGATAAGTTTGACGAACCTGATTAGTAATCTGTCCTAGAAGGTAGCACTTCATGCCCAAAAAGCTTAGGTTAAAATTCTTTACAATTGTAGCAGTACCTGTGATTTGTGTCCTTGGCATCATTGGTTTGCCGGGGACCTTTAATCAACTGAAAGAAAATTTGAGAGAAAGAATTCGTCTGGGACTTGATCTGCGAGGAGGGATGCATCTTATCCTTCAAGTCAATACCGAGGATGCTCTTAATATAGAAACTGATCTACTCGTAGAACGGATTAAGAGAGCGTTAGAAGACGAAGAAATATCTTTTGAAGATATTCGTCGTAGGGATATTACTCACGTTGAAATTCTAGATGTTGAATCAACAAAAGTTAGGGATGTACGTGCATTGATAACTGAGAGTTACAGTGCTTGGGATATAGTCAATCTTTTCAATCCTCCTAATTCTTTTCTTCTAACTTTAAGGCCCACCGTTGTAAGTCAAATTAGGGAAAGCTCAGTTCGGGAAGCTATTCAGAGAATTCGGAATAGGGTTGACGAGTTGGGGGTGACCGAACCAGTTATTCAGAACCATGGTCCTGTCAATGAATATCAAATTCTTGTCCAATTACCTGGCGTCGATGATTCTGCAAGAGTCCGAGAAATTATTAAATCAACTGCTCTTCTCGAATTAAAAATTGTTGAGCCAGCTGACGTTTTTGTTTCCAGAGCTGACGCATTAAAACAATACAATGGAGTAGTTCCATCAGGAAAACAGTTGCTTCAAGGTATTTCTCAGTTTTCTGATTCTTCTCAACCGAGTCAAACTTGGTATGTTGCTAATCAGTCTGCCGCCATTACAGGAAAAGACCTAAGAATGGCCCGGGCTCAAGCAGACGAATTTGGGAGGCCGGCAGTAGGTTTTGATTTAACAAATGATGGTGCTAGTCGTTTTGAGCGAATTACTGCTGACAATGTTGGGAAACGCTTGGCTATTGTTTTAGATGGTCGTGTCCAATCAGCTCCTAATATTCAGGAATCCATACGTTCTTCAGGGCAGATTACGGGCAGTTTTTCTGATCAAGAAGCCAATGATTTGGCTTTAGTTTTGAGGTCTGGTGCACTCCCAGCGTCGATGGATTATTTAGAAGAGCGGACAGTCGGAGCCTCTCTAGGTGTTGATTCTATTCGCCAAGGAGTGATTGCTTCTCTCATTGCTCTGGTAGGTGTGGCATTGTTCATGGTTATTTATTATAAGCTTTCAGGAATAATTGCCATTACTGCACTAGTTTTGAATCTAATTATTCTCCTTGCAGCAATGGTTTATATTGGAGCAACTTTAACCCTACCAGGTATTGCAGGCGTCGTACTTTTAATTGGTATGGCTGTGGATTCAAATGTTTTGATTTTTGAACGTATTAAAGAAGAAATTTGGTCTGGGAAAACTATTAGTTCCTCAGTCAGCACTGGTTTTGGCAAAGCTATAATTACAATTGTCGATGCCAACGTAACTACGGTTGTTGCTGTTTTGTTTTTGTTTTTATTTGGGACAGGACCCGTCAAAGGTTTTGCAGTTGTGCTTTTTTGGGGTCTTCTTGCAAACTTGTTTACTGCGATCTTTGTTTCTCGTTTTATTTTTGAGGTCATCGTTGGTCGAAACCGACGTCGAGAAAGTTTGAGCATATAGTCATTTTTGGAAAAATCCAGCTGGTAATCTGGAGAGTTTAATAGTCTTAATGTTTTTAAATCTAGCTTTTTTAGAAAGTAGATAGAGACCTATGCAGTTACTTAGAAATGTTAATGTGAATTGGGTTGGTCGCAAGTGGCTTTTCATAGGTATATCCTTAGTGATGACTATTGTTAGTTTGTCCTCTTTATATTGGAAAGGAGGTCCACGATACGGCATTGATTTTCGTGGAGGGACTCTCGTCTATGTCAAATTTAAAAGTCCTCCTAATCTGACAGTTATTCGTACCGCCCTCTCTCAAAAAGGGCTAGGGAATAGCACCATTCAAAGGTACGATTTGCCAGAGCAAAATCAAGTTATCATCAGTCTAGATCAGCTTGAGGGTGATTCTGAAGAAGAGTCAGATGAAGGACGTGTGCAGATACTACAGGCTCTAAAAGCTGTTTTTAATTCAGAGAAGATTCCAACAGATAAAATTGATCTTAATAATGTCAGCACGACTGATCTTACTAATTTCTTGATTGAGGCGGGTGACCTAACCTCCTTGTTAAAATCAGAAGAAAGTCCTGTTTTAAAATCTCCAGAGTCATTGGCAGCAGCCATCACTGACTATAGAGATAGCCATGGTGGGATTATTATTTCGTATGATGAAATAGGCACTATTAGTGGAGTGACTAAGTCCATCCTAACTATTCTCCAAGAGTCTTCCTTTTTAGGGGAGTTTTCAGTATTCCAAACCGAGTTTGTAGGACCAAAGGTCGGTCAGAATCTTCAGCGACAAGCAATTTCAGCAACCTGTTATGCATTGATAGGTGTATTGATTTATATTGCAATTAGATTTAAGGGTACAATCTATGGTGCTGCTGCTGTGATTGCTGTTTTTCATGATGTCATAATTACTTTAGGGTTTTTTTCTTTTGCAGATCGCGAAATTTCCTTAACAGTTATTGCGGCGCTATTAACCCTTGTAGGGTACTCTATGAATGATACAATTGTTGTTTTTGATAGAATTAGGGAAAATTTAAGGCTTAGTAGACGAATTCCTCTTTCAGAGATTATAAATAAAAGTATTAATCAAACTTTGAGCAGGACTCTTTTAACCTCGGGATCCACTTTTTTAACCGCACTGTCACTTTATTTTTTGGGAGGACAGGTAATTAATGGGTTTGCGTTTGCGTTAGTAATTGGGGTTGCTGTTGGAACTTACTCTTCGATTGGAGTTGCGAGTCCATTGTTGTTAATTTGGTACGATTATCAGTTAGGGAAAAAGAAATAGGTGGATATATAAAAATTTAAAATTGGAAGTAATTAAAAATTATTTTTCTTGTACTCTTAACTTAATTTCATGCTAAAGTCTTAGTTTATTTTTTCGTAAAACTATTTAATTTGACAGTGGTTGATATTCCCTACTGGAATTTAGGTTTCTGCTTTAATTTCTTAGTTGAAATCTAATTGGTAGAATTATAAGCTAGGAACCTAATCAGCGTTACATTCTAGGGTCACATCGTTTTGGGAAGGGGAGGTTAACTTATGTTTGACGAACTATTAGATTCTCAGGATACAGGCCACACAAAGAAAAAATCACTAACTCTGACTGTGTCAATTATCATTCATGCGGTTTTACTTGTGTTTGCTATTATTCTTCCACTTCTTTTCCCTGATACCTTGTCGGGATCAATTCAACAATTAACTTTTTTGGTGGCACCCCCACCCCCTCCGCCA
>JAKUNG010000019.1 GCA_022452285.1 Terriglobia bacterium
TGAAATGATAATGCCGGGAGACAACGTTTCCATGGAAATTGAATTAATTACACCAATTGCTATGGAAAAAGGGTTACGTTTTGCTATTCGTGAAGGTGGCAGGACTGTTGGTGCTGGTACAATTACCGACATAATAGAATAAACATTTTGCTGATTTAATTATTTTGTTGTAGTTGCTGAGATTGGGGAGTGGGTGGTCTATGTTGAATGATAAAATTCGCATTCGATTAAAGGCATACGATTATCGAGTATTGGATCAGTCTGCTAGTGAAATTGTTGATACGGCTAAGCGCACTGGTGCACGAGTTGCTGGTCCAATACCACTTCCAACAGCTAAGAGCAAATTTTGTGTTCTTCGTTCTCCTCATGTGGACAAGAAATCAAGGGAACAGTTTGAGATTCGGACTCATAAGAGATTATTAGATATATTGGAACCAACACCTCAAACAATAGATGCATTGATGAAACTTGATCTTCCATCTGGGGTTGACGTTCATATTAAATCCTATAGTAAAGAACACAATTGAATGAAGTCAGAAAGTGGAGAACTGGTTTTTTAAGAGAAGTAACTCAGCTTTTTGACTGTACTCTGGAGAAGTTTGATGGTCAATGGTATTTTAGGCATTAAAATTGGAATGACGCAGTTATTTTTAGAAGGAGGTACTGTAGTGCCGGCCACTGTCATTCAAGCAGGACCTTGTGTGGTTATTCAAAAAAAGACGACTGATATGGAGGGTTATTCCTCAGTCCAGTTAGGGTTGATTGAGCCGACTGTTCCCAAAAAAATTAATAAACCTCTATCAGGGCATTTAGAAAAGGCGAAGGCACCACCTATTCGGTATTTAAAAGAGTTTAAGTTATTGGATTCTTCGGAGGACACGAAGGTTGGGAATAAGGTTTTAGTTGATCAATTTAGCGACAAAGATGAGGTGAATGTTACTGGAATTAGTAAGGGGAAAGGTTTTGCTGGTGTAATGAAGCGTCATGGATTCAGTGGTGGTGTTGCCAGCCATGGTTCGATGTTTCATAGAGCTCCTGGTTCTATTGGACAATCTGCATATCCCTCTCGGGTATTCAAGGGGACACGGAGTCCAGGCCATATGGGAGCAAGTCGTGTAACGGTAAAAAACCTTAAAGTTGTCAAGGTGGATCCAGTAAAGAACTTGTTAATTGTTAAGGGTAGTGTTCCTGGGGCAAATGGGGATTATTTGATTATTCGTAAGAAAAACCCTTCTCAATGATGAAAAGCTAAGGATGATTTTGTGGCGAAACTTCAGGTGGTAAATTTAAATAACAAGGTTGTTGGAGAAATAGCTCTCCATGATACGGTTTTTGCAGCTGAAGTTAATAAGAGCCTGTTATATTTAGCAGTAAAGCATTATCGAGATTCCCTCCGACAAGGAACCCACTCAACCAAAACGCGTGCTATGGTTCGGGGAGGGGGTAGTAAGCCTTGGAGACAAAAGGGTACTGGTAGGGCTCGAGTTGGTAGTGCTCGAAATCCAATTTGGCGACATGGAGGAGTAGCTCACGGCCCTAAACCAAGATCCTATAAATTTCATTTTCCAAGGAAAATGTTGTTAGGCGCTTTAAGATCAGCTTTAACTGACAAGTACAATTCCGAGGGGGTTAGGGTAGTGGATGAATTTGTGCTACCTAATCACAAGACTAAGGACTTTAATAAAATTCTTCAAAAACTTGAAGTTAAAAAGAGGCTGTTGATCGTTAATAACGAGGACAACAATAACTTGATTCGAGCGTCTCGAAATTTGGCTGAAGTTAAACTAGTATCAAGTCAAAAAGTTACCGTTTATGATCTACTTAAACATCAAAACATCCTTTTCTCTAAATCAGCTATAGAAAAACTTCAGGAGGGTCTCCAGCCTTGAGTTTATTCGCAATCATTAAGCGGCCGATAATTACTGAAAAAGCTCTTGATCAAAAAGAGGATCAAGGGATTCTCTGTTTTGAAGTTCAGATTAGGGCGAACAAGCAAGAAGTGAAAAAAGCTATTGAAAAATTATTTAGTGTAAAAGTAGCTTCTGTAAAAACAGCAACTTTCAAAGGAAAAGAACGCCGTCAAGGTCGTTATACTGGATACAAATCGAACTGGAAAAAAGCTTTCGTTAAGCTTAAACCTGGAGAAAAAATGATTGAATATGCGGAGAATGTTTAACTATGGGACTCAAATCTTTTAGACCTTCTACACCATCCCTCCGTTTTAGTACAGTAACAACGTTTGAGGGAATCAGTAAAAAACGTCCTAACAAAGGTCTGAGTTGTTCAAATGCGCGAAGTGGTGGAAGAAATAATATGGGTCGAATGACAGTCCGACATCGGGGTGGTGGACATAAACGTTTATATAGAATGGTTGATTTTAAAAGAGAGAAGTTTGGAGTTCCTGCTAGGGTAGCTTCTCTTGAATATGATCCTAATCGGTCTGCCCGAATAGCTCTTCTTCATTATTTCGATGGAGAAAAACGGTATATCATCCAACCTATTGGACTCGAAATAGGTTCTGTTGTAGTTTCTGGTCCAGAGGCTGATATTTTAGTCGGTAACGCATTACCACTAAAGAATATTCCTCTTGGAACCACAATTCATAATATTGAGCTGCGAAAGGGAAAAGGTGCTCAGCTTGCTCGTTCAGCTGGGAGCTCTGCTCAGTTAGTTGCTAAGGAAGGGGCGTATGCTCAAGTTAGGATGCCTTCTAGTGAGGTAAGAAGAATTCACATTGAATGTTTGGCTACAGTTGGCCAAGTTGGGAATTTGGATCATAGCAATACCAGCTTAGGTAAGGCTGGAAGATGGCGTTGGTTAGGCAGGAGATCTTCAGTTCGAGGAGTCGCTATGAATCCTATTGACCATCCACATGGTGGAGGTGAAGGCCGAAGCTCAGGTGGAAGACACCCCGTAACACCGTGGGGGCAACCAACCCGCGGTTTTAAGACTCGCAATAATAAGCGAACTGATCAGTTTATTGTTAAGCGGAGAGGAAAATAGTTTGGAAAAGGGAGAAAATTGAATGAGTCGATCAATAAAGAAGGGACCTTTTGTAGACCGCAACTTAGAGAAAATAGTTGATGGAATAACTAAAGGTTTTGAAAAGAAGGTCATCAAAACTTGGTCACGTCGTTCAACGATTACTCCAGAAATGGTTGGTCTTACCTTTGCTGTACATAATGGTAAAAAGTTTATTCCGGTTTTTATTACAGAAAATATGGTAGGACATAAATTAGGTGAGTTTTCACCTAGTAGGGTTTTTAGGAGTCATAGTTCTAAAGCTGCTACGGAAAAAACAGCAACCCGGAGTTAAAATTTTTTTTAAGAGGAGTTGGTAAATGGAAGCTTTTGCCACAGTTAGATTTATCAATGGTTCTCCCCAAAAGATCCGTTTAGTGATTGATCTAATTCGTGGAAAGAACGTTTCAGATGCTCTTAATATTTTGCAAATTACAAAGAAGAGGGCAGCTGGTCAAATTACTAAAGTTCTTAGATCAGCTATCGCTAATGCAGAACAGAAAGAAGAAACTAGTGATTTAGATCAATTGAGGATCAGTAAGGCTTATGTGAATGAAGGTCCTAGGATGAAAAGAACCCGGCCAGCACCGATGGGTAGGGCCTTTCGTTTTCAGCGTCGTATGAGTCATATTTCTATTTATGTGTCAGATAAATAATTGAAGGAGGAAATTCTTGGGACAAAAGGTACACCCCTTTGGTCTTCGACTGGGTTATAACAAGACTTGGCGTTCACGTTGGTATGCTAAAAAAGATTATGTTGAGCTACTGCATGAAGATCTTCAGTTAAAGAAAGATCTCAAAAAGAAGCTTGGGCATGCAGGTGTGTCTACCATTGAAATTGAACGTCCTGGAAATAAAATTAGAATTACAATTTTTACCTCCCGTCCTGGAATCATTATTGGTCGTAAGGGATCTGAGATCGACAAACTTAAATCTGATATACAGAAGCGTACTAAACGAGATGTTTTTATCAACATTAATGAGATTCATAGACCGGAATTAGAAGCTCAGCTAGTTGCTGAATCTATTGCCCTACAACTTGAGAAACGCATCGCCTTTCGGCGAGCCATGCGCAAAGCTGTGGACTCTGCTTTAAAAGTCAATGCTAAGGGGATTAGGGTTTGTTGTGCCGGTAGGCTTAATGGTGCAGAAATTGCCAGAACGGAATGGTATTTGAAGGGTCGACTTCCACTGCATACTTTAAGAGCTGACATTGATTATGGCCTTGCTGAAGCTTTTACGACATATGGTTTAATTGGAGTTAAGGTTTGGATTTATAAAGGGGAATTATTCCCTAGTATTGCTAAAAAGACTCAGGAAATCGGGGCTAAGCTTTAAGAGTAGAGATAGGATTTTCCTATGTTAATGCCTAAGAAAGTAAAGTACCGCAAGCAACAGAGGGGACGAACTTCTGGTAAAGCTTGGCGTGGTTCGGGAATTGCATTTGGAGACTTTGGTTTGAAGGTAATGGAACCTGCTTGGATTACTGATAGACAAATTGAAGCAGCACGGATTGCAATGACAAGATTTGTTAAAAGAGGTGGTAAAATCTGGATTCGTTTGTTTCCAAGCAAGCCTATTACAAAGAAACCCGCTGAGACTCGTATGGGTAAGGGTAAAGGTGCTCCAGAGGGATGGGTTGCAGTAGTTCGTCCGGGCAAAGTAATCTTTGAGATGGAAGGTGTAAAAGAAGAAATTGCTCGAGAAGCCATGCGTCTGGCAGCAAATAAGCTCCCATTGCAAACTAAATTTGTTTCTAGGTCAGATACGAGGGCTGCTATATGACTCCGGACAAAGTAAGAGATTTATCAGATGATGAACTGGTTTCTCAACAACAAGAACTGTTGGAGAAGATCTTCCGATTACGTTTTCAGTCGTCTGTTGGTCAAGCTGAAGGGACCCAGAAAATTCGTGAATTCAAAAAAGATGTTGCACGAATTAAAACAATTCAAAGGGAGCGTCAACTTTCACAAAAGAAAGTTTGAAGTTTTAAGATAGTTTTCTAAGGATTAAAACCAATTTCGTAAAAAAGAGTGAAACCTATAATGGAAAGTGAAAAAAAACAGCTGTCAGATTTGTCGAAAACTAGTAAAAGAGCTGTAAAAATTGGTGTAGTTAAAAGCAATCAAATGAATAAAACAGTTGTAGTTTCAGTAAAGCGGCGGGTTTCTCATCCGCTTTATCGCAGAGTTGTGACGCGTACAACTAATTTTTTGGCCCATGATGGAAAAGATTCTTGTAGTGTGGGGGATACTGTTTCAATTATTGAGACTCGTCCAATCAGTAAGTTAAAGAGGTGGCGTTTATTGAAGGTGATTAGAAAAGCTAGTTGATTTGAATTAATTTAAACTAATTGTAGTTGTTAGTGGAGTCTTCTCTATGATTCAAATGGGAACTATTTTAGAAGTAGCTGATAATTCAGGGGCTAAGAAATTAGCTTGTATTTCACCCTTAGGAGGCTCTACTGGTAGAAAAGCTAGTTTGGCAGATATAGTTACAGCTTCTGTAAAAGAAGCAACTCCTTCTGGAGCTGTTAAGAAAGGAAAAGTTGTAAAAGCTGTTATTGTGCGAACTCGAAAAGAGGCTCGACGTAAGGATGGTTCTTATATCAAGTTCGACCAAAATGCTGCCGTCCTAATTGATGATGGTGGCAATCCAGTGGGAACAAGAGTTTTTGGTCCAGTAGCTCGAGAATTACGAGAGAAGCGTTTTATGAAGATTGTTTCTCTTGCTCCAGAGGTGATCTGAAATGGTACGATCTTATAGCAATGACCTTCGTAGAAATGACCAGGTGAAAGTTATTGCAGGAAAAGATCTGAATAAGGTTGGACGAATCTTGCGGATTGTTCCGGGGAAGCATCGGATAGTAGTCGAGGGAATTAGTATGATTAAACGGCACACTCGACCCAATCCAAGCCAGAATTTAAAGGGTGGCATCATCGAACGAGAAGGATCTATCCATATTTCAAATGTCATGATTTTTTGTAGTGCCTGTAATAGTCCAACACGTATTGGACATCAGTTTCTCGCGGATGGTAAGAAGATACGAATATGCAGAAAGTGTGATGCTTCTCTGGATAGTTAAACTTTTTTGAAAGAGTCAGTTGGTTGAGGAGAGTAGTTCTAATGAGTCGATTATATGATCTTTATCAACAACAGATTATTCCGGAATTAAAAAAGCAGTTTAATTACCAAAATGTTATGGCTATTCCTAAACTTACTAAAATAGTAGTAAATGTTGGATTAGGTGAAGCCATTCAGAATCCAAAACTTTTGGATTCTGTTGCCAATGAGTTGGGCACGATTACTGGGCAAAGACCGGTAATTAACCTTGCTAGAAAATCAATAGCTGCCTTTAAGCTTCGCAAGGGAATGGCAATTGGGTGTTCAGTAACTTTAAGGGCTAATCGCATGTATGAGTTTTTTGATCGTTTGGTTAGTATTGCTTTGCCTAGGGTTCGAGATTTTCGAGGACTTTCCCCTCGTTCTTTTGATGGTAGAGGAAATTATACTTTAGGATTGCGTGATCAACTTATTTTTCCAGAAATTGACTATTCCAAAGTAAACAAAATAAATGGAATGAACGTTTGTATAGTTACGAATGCTAAAACTGACAATGAAGCGCGGACACTGTTAGGTTTGTTAGGACTGCCTTTCCGCAAATGAGGTCTGTAAAATGGCTAGAGCTTCCCACGTAGCTAAAGCAAAAAAGACTCCTAAATTTAAGGTACGTCAACATAACAGATGTAGACGGTGTGGTCGACCCCGGGGGTTTTTGCGTAAGTTTGAGTTATGTCGACTGTGTTTTCGCCAGCTTGCTCTTAGAGGTGAATTGCCAGGAGTAATAAAATCAAGTTGGTGATTCCATTTTTTCAGATAAATAATTTGGAGCGTAAAAAGAATGAGTTTGACTGATCCTGTTGCTAACTACTTAACTTTAATTCGGAATGCTTTACGAGCTCGACATCAGAAGGTTGATATACCTAGTTCTAGACTGTTGTCAAGTGTTTCTCAGATTCTGAAAGAAGAAGGTTATATAAATAACTTTAAGGTTATGGATGAAGGTAGTAAGACATTCTTAAGGATTTATCTTCGTTATGGACCCAAAGGAGAAAAGGTAATTTCTGATTTGCAGCGTGTTTCCCGTCCAGGTTGTAGAATCTATGTTTCTAAGGAAAATATTCCTTTAGTACTGGGTGGATTGGGCATTAATATTCTTACCACTTCTAAAGGGTTAATGAGTGGGTCAAAGGCCCGTGCATCGGGGCTAGGCGGTGAAGTATTATGCAGTATTTGGTAGTTCTTATTGATGTTTCATGGAGTTAGTATGTCTCGAGTCGGAAATAAAATCATACCCCTTCCAGATGGAGTCAAGGTTAATATTTTAAAGGATCAGGTTGATGTTCAGGGTCCAAAGGGAGAACTAAGTAGTCCCATTCCTGAGGGAATTACTTTCAAGGTAACTGACGATGGAATTTTGACAATTCGTTCCTCAGAATCAAAACGACAAAAATCCTTCCATGGATTAGCTCGTAGTTTGTTGTCTAATGCTATAACTGGAGTTAATGAGGGTTTCAAAAAGGAGTTGGACATTGTTGGTATTGGCTATAGAGCTGAAAATAAAGGGAAGATGATCGTTTTTAATCTTGGTTTTTCACATCCAATTGAATTTTCAATTCCCTCTGGAATTAATATTGATGTTGAGCAACAGACTCATTTGATTGTTTCAGGAGCCGATAAACAAAAAGTAGGTCAAATAGCTGCTGACATTCGGTCTTTGCGTAAGCCAGATCCATATAAAAACAAGGGTGTTCGTTATACGGGTGAAAAACTTAAGAAGAAGGTTGGTAAAACTGCAGCAACTGTCTAATTAGTTATAGTTTGTCGAAGAAGGTGTCAGAGTACAGAATAGTTTTGATTGACGAGGATTTTGATGGCAAAAATAGCTTCTAGAGGGCAAATAAGAAAACGAATTCATGAACGGGTTCGTAAAAAGGTAAGAGGGCCCAGTAGTCGTCCTCGTCTTAATGTTTTCCGCTCATCCAGACATATTTATGCCCAAATAATTGATGATGACCATGGTCAAACTCTGGCCGCTGTTTCCACTATTGATAGGATAATTAAAGAAAAGAATGCTAATGGTGGGAACATGGCTGCTGCAAAGATTGTAGGTGCTGAAATTGCTAGACGAGCAATGACAAAAGGAATTAAGAATGTAGTTTATGATAGAGGTGGTTATCTTTTTCACGGGCGAATTAAAGTTTTGGCAGAGGCAGCCCGAGAAGAAGGATTGAAATTTTAATTTTTAAAAGTTGTTTTGTCTTCTAGTGCTAACAAACAGTGAATATTTAAGGAGAACTTTTGGAAAACAGTATTGATCTGCAAGACTCACAAATGAAAGACCAAGTAGTATCGATTAATAGGGTAACTAAGGTAGTAAAAGGCGGAAAAAATCTTAGTTTTAGTGCTCTGGTAGTAGTGGGAGATGAAAATGGTAGGGTAGGTTATGGAAGTGGTACAGCCAGGGAAGTGCCTCAGGCTATCCGAAAAGCAACTGAAACGGCAAAAAAAAACCTGATTACAGTTGCTATGAAGGGAACTTCAATTCCTCATTTGGTAGTTGGTCGATTTGGAGCAGGTCGTGTGTTGTTAAAACCAGCAGCTGATGGAACTGGAGTAATTGCTGGAGGTCCAGTGCGAGCTGTAATTGAATCTGTAGGAATTCAGAATGTATTAACAAAATCGTTGGGAAGTGCTAATCCCCATAATGTAGTCAAGGCAACTATTGATGGTCTTAAGCAGCTGAGAGATGTAGTTGAGGTTGCACGTCTTCGTGGAAAATCTCCAGAGGAAATTCTTCAAAGTGTGGAGCGATCTAGTAAATGAATGAGAAAATAGAAGAAAAACCAGTTTCTGCAAAAAAGGTAAAGGCCAGTGAAGCCAAGAAACCCGCAGTTTCTGCAAAAAAGGTAAAGGCCAGTGAAGTAGAAAAATTAGAAAAACAGTTAAGAATTAAACTAGTTAAGAGTAGTATTGGTTTTCCATCTAAACAGAAAAAAGTAATTCAAGGGTTAGGTTTTTCAAAATTACATCAAACGATTGCCCGTCCAGATACACCTCAAATTAGGGGAATGGTTTTTAAAGTTAAACACCTTTTGGAAGTTAGCAAAGACTAGCTACAAGTTGAGAGTTTTCTATGATTGGATTACATGATTTAAGACCTCCGTCTGGTTCAACTAAAAATAATAAGCGTCGTGGAATTGGAAGGGGATCTGGCTTGGGAAAAACTGCAGGTCGAGGCCATAAAGGTCAAAAATCTCGTTCAGGTGCTCATAGTAAGAGAGGTTTTGAAGGTGGGCAGATGCCTTTACAACGTCGTTTGCCAAAACGTGGATTCACAAATATTTTTAAGAAAAAAATAGTGGTAGTCAATCTTAATAAACTAAAAGAATTTCCTGCTGGAACATCAATCTCTCCCCAAACCCTTATTGAAAAGGGAATTATCCAAAAGATTAAGGATGGAGTTAAGATCTTGGGCCAAGGCACCTTGTCTCAGTCTCTCAATGTTTCTGCCCACTATTTTAGTCAAAATGCCCGGGATAAGATCAGCAAAGCAGGTGGAACTGCCCAAGAAATTAAATGATCGAAAGTTTTCGTAATATATGGAATATGAAGGACCTAAGAACAAGGATTCTTTTTACCTTGGGTATCTTAGCAGTTTATAGAGTTGGAGCTTTTATTCCAACTCCTGGAATTAATACTGAAGTCCTTCGTCAAATTTTTGATCGGAATCAAGGAACAGTATTAGGGTTTTTGGATCTTTTTTCTGGCGGCAACTTTGGTAATTTTACCATTTTTGCTTTGGGTATTACCCCGTATATTACTGCTTCTATCATTCTACAACTCTTGACAGTAGTTTGGCCCTATTTAGAACGGTTGTCAAAGGAGGGAGAACTCGGTCGAAAGAAGATTACTCAATACACCCGTTATCTTACGGTGTGCCTTAGCTTAATACAGTCTGTTGGAATTGCTTCATTTTTGCAAAGTATGCCAGCAGAAGGTGGAGCTCAAGTTGTTACAAATCCTGGTTTTGGTTTTGTATTCATGACAATGTTAACCCAAACCTGTGGAACCTCCTTTATAATGTGGTTGGGTGAAAGGATTTCTGAACGAGGTATTGGCAATGGAATGTCACTAATTATTTTTGCTGGTATAGTAAGCGGGCTCCCTAGTGCTACTCGTGAGATCTTTACGCGTTTAATTCAACAGCAATGGACTCCTTTGTTTGTAATTGTTCTTCTAGCAATAATGGTTGTTGTTGTCGGTTTTATTGTTTTGGTTGAACGGGCACAGCGTCGTATTCCAGTGCAATATGCAAAACGTGTTGTAGGGCGCAGAGTAATGGGTGGACAAGCTACCCATCTCCCTTTAAAGGTGAACGTTGGTGGAGTGATTCCAGTCATCTTTGCTTCATCCGTTCTAACCTTTCCACAGACTTTTGGCTTAATGTTCCAGGAAAGCCGATTTTTTAATAGCCTAACAGACGCTCTTAGATTTGGTGAGCCACTTTATAACCTTCTCTTTGTGACTTTTATAATCTTCTTTTGTTATTTTTATACTTCGATTGTTTTTAATCCAACTGAAGTGGCTGATAACATGAGAAAATATGGAGGATTTATTCCAGGAATTCGGCCTGGAAGAACAACAGCTGAACATGTGGAAACTATTCTGACTCGTATTACTTTTGCTGGAGCCATATACTTAGCCTTGATCGCTGTGATTCCAGAATTTATGATTACAGGTTTTCACATTCACCATTTACCCTGGGTGGGTAGTTATTTTGAAAGTCTTCCTAACTGGATTTTAAATGGTATGGGTGTACAGTTTTATTTTGGGGGAACTTCACTACTAATTGTTGTTGGTGTTGCAATGGATACCGTACAGCAAATAGAAGCTCAACTAATTATGCGTCACTACGATGGATTTTTAGGACCGAGAGGAAGAAGAATTAGAGGTCGTCGGGCTTAAACAAGTTACAGTTCCATTTATTTTAGGTTTAGATAGAATTTTTCTTCTTTAAAGTCAGATCAAATTCTGTATAATTTGGAGTTTGTCTTTTATAGAAGGCGTGCAGATTGGACATGAATGTCAAAAGAAGATGCCATTGAAGTAATGGCTACAGTTCTTGAATCTTTGCCAAATGCCATGTTTAAGGTGGAATTAGAAAATAAACATGAAGTTCTTGCCCATATTTCTGGGAAAATGCGTAAAAACTTCATTCGAATTTTACCTGGGGATCGAGTAGCTGTTGAATTATCTCCTTATGATCTAACTCGGGGGCGAATAGTATATCGCTATAAGTAAATTTTATGAAAGTGCGTGCATCTGCAAAAAAAATGTGCCCTAAATGTAAGATTGTCCATCGGCGTGGCGTTGTGCGCGTAATTTGTGAAAACCCAAAACATAAACAGCGTCAGGGATGAGTTAATCTGATCTATTAAATAATGAGGAAAGGATAAGCACTTGGCTCGTATCGTTGGTATTGATTTACCTAATGAAAAACGGTTAGAAGTAGGGTTGACATATATTCATGGCATTGGTCGACCAAGATCCCGAAAGATTTGTGAGATGGCTGGAGTTAGTCTTGCAACAAAAGTAAAGGATCTTTCTGAAGATGAGGTTAGTCGAATCCGTCAAGTTATTGAAGAACAGAGTGGGATTGAAGGTGACTTACGTAAAGAAGTTGTAATGAACATCAAGCGACTAATGGAAATTGGCTCTTATCGGGGAGTCAGACATAGACGTTCATTACCAGTTAGAGGTCAGCGGACTCATACCAATGCCCGAACACGCAAAGGTCCCAACAAAGGAGCAGTAGCAGGAAGAAAAAAAGCGACGGCTAAAACATAATAGTGATTTTTTTTTAGAGATAAGGAGTTTTGATAATGGCCAAAGGAGCGGCTAAACAAAAGACAGGAAAGAGGAAGGTTTTTAAACGAAAAGAGAAAAAAACTGTTCTGACTGGTATCGTTTTTGTCCAAGCCACATTTAACAATACACTTATTAGTATTACAGATAGGCAGGGGAATTTAGTTTCTTGGTCAAGTTCTGGATCTCTTGGTTTCAGAGGGGCTAGAAAGGGAACACCATTTGCAGCACAACAAGCTTCACTGGCAGCTGGAAATAAGGCGCGTGAGTGTGGAATGAAAACGGTGGATGTTAGAGTGAAAGGGCCGGGTTCTGGGCGAGAGTCTGCTATACGTGGTCTTCAGACTGTTGGTTTGGAAGTTAAATCTATTAGGGATGTAACCCCTATTCCTCATAACGGTTGCCGTCCTCCAAAACGCAGGCGGGTTTAATTTGTTAACTAGCAAGCTAGGAAAAATGTTGTGATTAAGGAGAAATATTTTGGCAACTTATAGAGGTCCTGTTTGTCGTCTTTGTCGTCGGGAGGGTTTGAAACTTTATCTCAAGGGTGAACGTTGCTTCAAAGAATCCTGTGCAATAGAAAAAAGAAATTTCCCCCCAGGTCAACATGGTCAGGGTCGAAGATCAAAGATTATTGGATATGGTCTTCAATTAAGAGAAAAACAAAAGGTGCGGAGAATTTATGGTGTTTTAGAACGTCAATTCCAAAATTATTTTGAGAAAGCATCACGTCAAAGAGGAGTGACAGGAGAAAACCTCTTGACTATGTTGGAAAGAAGGTTGGACAACGCTGTTTATCGGCTAGGGTTTGCATCCTCTCGTGCCCAAAGTCGACAGTTGGTTGGCCATGGGCATATTCTTGTGAATAGTTCTAAAGTGAATATCCCTTCTTTTCAAATTAAACCAGGAGATGTAGTTTCAGTCAAAGAAAAGAGTCAAAAGGTTTCAAACATTACAGCCGCAGTGGAAATGGTTGGCGGTCGAGGAGTTCCAGACTGGTTGGAACTAGACAGTTCAAATTATTCGGGAAAAGTGCTTACCCTTCCTAAACGTGATAATGTGAATCTGCCTGTACAAGAACGCATGATTGTCGAATTTTATTCCAAGTAAGAACTTGTTGGAGTTTGTCCACAGTAAGGATACATCAAATTAATATTCTGCTTTAGCCACTGGATTCAAACTTAGGAGGATCCATAGCCTATGTTGTCGACAGGATTTCAAAAACCAAAGAGACTTTCCATTAATAGTGAAGGTGAAAACCAAAATTTCGGACAGTTTGTAGCACAGCCTTTTGAAAGAGGTTTTGGTACTACTGTAGGAAATGCTATGAGACGTGTATTGTTATCTTCAATTGAAGGAGCAGCTGTTACTGCCATTAAGATTGAAGGCATCTTGCATGAATTTTCTGCTATTTCAGGGATTGTTGAGGATGCAACAGACATTATTTTAAATCTAAAACAAATCTCCTTTAAAATGAATGGAGTAGGCCCAAAAACTATTCGTTTAGAATCTGACTCAGCAGGTATTTTAACTGCTGGTGATATCGAAACAGATGGAGATGTTGAAATACTAGATAAAGAAATCTACATTGCAACTGTAAGTGATGGAGGACAGTTGGAAATGGAGATGAGACTTGATATTGGTAGGGGTTATGTTTCTGCAGATAAAAATTTTAGTGATGACTTGGCTATAGGTTATATCCCTATAGATTCTGTCCATTCTCCAGTACGAAAGGTCAGTTATAATGTAGAACCGTCTCGTCTTGGTCAAACGACAGACTACGAAAAATTGATCTTAGATGTTTGGACCAATGGGTCTGTTACACCAGAGGATGCAATTGGTCATGCAGGGAAGTTACTGAAAGATCATATGTCTATTTTCATTAACTTTGAGGAACAAGAAGAAGTTGAAGAAGAAACAGAAGATCAGGAAGTAGATGTAGTAAATGAAAACTTGCTAAAATCAGTGGATGAACTAGAACTTTCTGTTCGGTCGTACAATTGCCTTAAGAATGCTAACATTAAAACTATTGGAGAGTTAGTACAGAAGAGCGAGTCAGAAATGCTTAAAACAAAAAATTTTGGCCGAAAGTCTTTAAATGAAATAAAAGAGATTTTAACTACTATGGGTCTTGGATTAGGGTGGATTTTAGATGAGGATGGTCGACCAATGCAGGAACTGGTCCGAGATGAATAGTATGATTTTTGACTCTGTGCCTATTCTGTAAAAAAAGAAGGTTTTTGCATGAGACATCGTGTACACGGACGTAAATTGGGAAGAACAAGCCCCCATCGTAGGGCTCTGTTAAGAAACCTTTGTACGTCACTATTAGAACATGAACGTGTTAAAACGACTGTGCAAAAAGCAAAAGAGGTTCGACCTTTAGCTGATAGGATGATAACGCTAGGAAAGAGAGAAACCCTACATGCAAGGCGACAGGCTGCTAGATTTCTTTTGAAGGCCGCAGTTGTTAACAAGCTCTTTGATACTCTTGCTGCTCGGTTTTCTGATCGATCAGGGGGGTATACTCGTATTTTGAAACTTGGCCCTCGTATTGGAGATGGTGCTGAGTTAGCCATTATTGAGCTTATTTCAGATGACTCTGTTGAGGATAATAAATCTGAGGTAAAAGGATCTGCTTCAAAAGAAGGTAGTGAGTCTAAAAAGACTGATTCCCCCAAGAAAGTAAAGGCTAGTGAGTCTAAAAAGGCTGATTCCCCCAAGAAAAGTATCTCATCAGAAAAAAAATAGATAGGATTAAGAGTTTTTGTCTGATCCGCAATTGAGGTAGAAAAGCCCAGCACTTTCAGTTTGCTGGGTTTTTATTTGAGGAATTTTTGTAAAAGTCTTCTGATTGTAAAACATTTTTTTTAGGAGGTGCAATTGAGCAAATACTTTCAGTTAAAGCACCAGAAAGAGATTTTTGATGGGGAAATAATCCAATTAACAGTAGATCAAATTAAAACTAGTAGTGGATTAGAAGTGGTCAGAGAAGTAGTGCATCACCCTGGTGGAGTTGGAATTCTTCCATTATTGCCAAACGAACAGGTTCTTTTAGTCAAACAGTTTCGTTATCCAATCCAGCAATCTTTGCTAGAAATTCCTGCCGGTAAAATAGATTCAGGGGAATCCCCAGAATTCTCTGCTGCAAGAGAACTTCAAGAAGAAGTAGGATTTCGAGCAGGTTCACTAGAAAAATTAACAGAGTTCTATACTACTCCTGGATTCTGCAACGAAAGACTGCATCTCTATTTAGCTAAGGATCTGAGTCGATGTCAGGCAGGGAGTTTGGATGAAGAAGAGGAAATTACAATATGCCGCTATTCTTTTGATGAAGTATTCGCTTTAATACGTAGTGGAAAAATAATAGATGCGAAGACACTAATTGCCTTCCAGTTTCTTTTTTATAAAGGTTATTAAGTTAGAGATTATCAGCTTTTCCTTAATTTTTAGTAACTTTTAGAAAACTAAGAGATTTCACTTTCAGACTAGGAGAAAACAAATAATTCAACATAATTTTGAGCAAAGAAAGGTATTTTCTATAGTTAAATATCTATTTTTTCTTCTTATTAATTTTGAATGACTAAATATTTGTTGAAAATCTCACCCTAATAATATTAGGTGGTTTTAAAATCACTATTGAATTTGAGGTCTTTTCATCTATTGAATAGTTATGAATGGGAAAATATTGAAGATCAAAAAATAATGGATGAGGATTAATTGAACCTTGAGTTGTAATTATTTAATTCCCCGCAGGTATTCACCACTCTTCACTGATTTGTATCAATTAACTATGGCTTATGGATACTGGAAGAGTGGCAAGCATGAAATGGAAGCTACTTTCAGTTTGTTTTTTAGAGAACATCCTTTTGATAGTGGTTTTTCTTTAACCTGTGGATTATCGGATGTCTTAGAGTTTGTGAATCACTATCATTTTGAAAATGAAGAAATTGATTACTTACGAACTCTAAATGGAAATGATGGATCTCCACTCTTTGATGAAGGGTTTTTAATTTATCTTCGGAAATTAAGATTAGTTTGTGACATTGATGCTGTTCCAGAAGGTAGCGTAGTTTTCCCATATGAACCATTATTAAGGGTGCAAGGTCCAATTATCCAATGCCAACTATTGGAGACTGCTCTTTTAAACATTATAAATTTTCAATCACTAATCGCGACTAAGTCTTCCCGAATTTGCTTGGCAGCTGGAGGAGATCCGGTTTTAGAATTTGGTTTAAGAAGAGCGCAAGGAATTAATGGAGGTTTAACTGCCAGTCGAGCAGCATATATAGGTGGGTGTGCAGCTACTTCCAATGTTCTGGCAGGCAAAATTTATGGAATTCCAGTGAGTGGCACACATGCCCATAGTTGGGTAATGGCTTTTGAAACTGAGATTGATTCTTTTGAGGCCTATGCCAGAGCTCTACCTAATAATTGTGTATTTTTAGTTGATACTTTCGATACTTTAGAGGGAGTACATAATGCTGTACGAGTTGGTCGTTGGCTTCAGAAAAAAGGTCATGAACTCCTTGGAATCAGATTAGATTCGGGAGATTTGTCCAATCTAAGTTTCAAGGCTAGAAAAATTCTAGATAGTGCTGGTTTCAGAGAAACTCTTATAATTGCGAGTAATAATTTGGATGAATACCTAATTGACTCGCTCAAGCAACAGCAGGTTCCAATCGCGTTGTGGGGGGTAGGTACTAAGTTGGTAACAGGAGATGGTCAATCTGCCTTAGGGGGAGTTTATAAGTTGACCGCTATTCGTGATTTTTCAGGTAATTGGCAACATAAATTAAAGGTGTCTGAGGAGAGTATAAAAACATCAATTCCAGGTGTACTTGAAGTTAGAAGATTTGAAAAAACTGGTCATTTTGTAGGAGATCTTATCTATGATTTAATTTTAGGGCCTTCTGGAGAACAGGTTGATTTTGGTCTAGGTAATACTGGTTTGAAAACTAAACCGCCCGTTGGAGCTTTAGCTCAAGATTTATTAGTCCCAGTGCTAAGAAAGGGACAATCTATTTGCCAAAATATGAAAATTGAAGAAATTCGAAATCGAGCCCAACAGCAGCTGTCAAAATTCCACTCAGAAGTCAAAAAATTGGTCAACCCTGACAATTATCCCGTAAAGTTGGACTTTAAACTTCATCAACTGAGAAAAAATTTTTTTCAAAGACTAGATTGAGAATAGTTTTGGCTTAAGAGTCTGTAAATGCATGCATTAATTTTGGTTGATATTCAGAATGATTTTATGCCGGGGGGAGCTTTGGGTGTCCCTCAGGGGAATGAAATTGTACCTCTAGTTAATCATTTGCAAACACTATTCAGGATAATTATTGCGACTAAAGATTGGCATCCAACAATACATTCAAGCTTTGCCTCTAGTTATCCTAATAAACAACCGGGAGACATTGTAAAAAATGAAGGCTTAGATCAGATTTTGTGGCCAGCTCACTGTGTTCAAGGAACCTTTGGTGCAGACTTTGTTGCTGAATTACAACAAAATCGTTGGTCAAGAGTATTTTTGAAGGGAACAAGTCAAAGTATTGATAGCTATAGTGGCTTTTATGATAATGGGAATCGGAGGGCCACTGGTTTAGGGGATTATCTGGACAGCAAAGGTATTAAGAGGGTTTATATTGTGGGTTTGGCAACTGATTACTGTGTCAAGTATACTGCTCTTGATGCAGTCCTTTTAGGATTTGACACTTTTGTTGTTACAGATGCCTGTCGAGGTGTTAATTTGAATCCAGAGGATGTTGGGATGGCACTAGGGGGTATGGACAATGCTGGTGTAAAATTAGTTGAGAGTTATGAATTAATAGAAAAGTATGCTGCTGATGGGCAACTATCCTGATAATTAAATTATGTTTTGAGATACTTGATGTTTTTACCTACATTTTCAAGCAAGTTGATTTAGTTCAAAGCACTAGTAAAGTGTCTATTAAAAAGGTTGTTCAGTTTATTTTGAAAACTTTGAATTTTTTGGTTATTCACAATACATTCCGTAGAGCAGATTTTAGTTTATAGATTTTCCTATCCATCGGAGACGGATTACAAATTTTCGAGGCTGTCGACCAAACAGGTTGAGAAATTCAGGAGAAGACAAATTATTATTAACTAGGCTATAGTTCGGTCGGTTGGTAATATTGTCAATTCCAGGTCTAAGTGACCAAAGATTGCCCATGAAAGCAAACTTTCTTTGGATATGAACATTGAGATTAAAGTGTCGAGGAAGTCGCCAGGAGTTTATCTGACCTACTTGTCGACCGTCATCGTTGTAGCTGCTGAAAGGAAATCCATCTCGCCATTCAGTAAAGTAAACGATAGAAGTTTTTTTTCCGATTGGAAATAACCCCCAAGATACAATTCGGTGAGGAGCATCCCAGGCAAGTCTTCCAGCAGTATTAGAGAAGAGCATGGGCTGATCTGTATCAAAATTCAGAGCAAAATTAGAATAAGTTCTAGAATAAGTATAACTGGCAAACCATCTGTGGTCGCCAAACAAAACTTTACTGAGTGAAAACTCAATAGAGTCATAATCCTCTTTTTTGAAATTATTCAATTGATAAATCGTAGCTCGACTGGTTTGAGAGAGCTGAGAATTTTCAAGCACACTAGTTGCAATAGGAACATAAGTATAACCATTGTCCATTCTTTTCCTTAGGTAATTAATATTAAGGTTAATATCTTTAGAAAGGTTCTGTTCCATACCGAAGCTAAGGTTTTGGGTTCTAGGAATTGTAAGTAGGCCCTTATCCAAGGTGAAGAAAGTCACTTGAGGTAGTCCTGCTTTTGTTATTCCATCCTTAGCGAAATTCGTGAAAATTGAGTACTGATCTAGATGTCTTGTGAATAGTCGGAAGTAGGTAGTACCAGGAATTAAGCCAAACCCAGCAGAGAATTTGGTGTTGTCAAAACTGCTAGGCATATAGGCAAAACTAAATCGAGGTGTTATGATCCCTCGAGATACTATTTGATCCCTATCCCAACGAATGCCAGCTTCAACAACTAGTCGAGGCTGAATCGCCCACCGATCTTGAAGGTAAGCTCCTGTCTCTAGATTTGATTCTTTAAATGTCCCATTACCTCCGAAAGAAAATTGGCTAGCTTGACTGCCATCTGTACGATAGTAGTTTATTTTTGTACGATTTATATCTTGAAAATATCTAGAATAGTTGAGGTTAAGGCCTATTTTAAGTTGATGTTGGCCTAACAAATGTTTGGGTGGAAGAAATAAGTTTGACTGCCATTGATCTCGATTTCCTTTGTAAAGAGAATCGATGGGAAAATTTCCAGATCTTCCAAATGGAGTTAACTGATATGGCGATTTACCTTGGGGCACCTTTCGATTAACTGAGCGATAAGCAGCATATCCGAACTCTAAAATGCTATCAGGAGAAAGAACAATCTGATCTTTTACATTAAAAAAATATCTTCGAGCTCGCTTATCTAGGGTCGTTTCTAGTGGATTTAGAGGGCCAAGATTTGATTTTGGGGCATTTAGGTAATCCATGACAAAGCCTGTAATTAAGGTATTTCTTGGTGTTATTTTAGTTTGTATACGGAGACTGTTATTGACAGCCCAAGAGACATGCCGATCTTGTCCTACTGGTAATTCAGGAATTAAATCTTCTTTGTAAAGTAAGTCAAGACTATTAAAGAACCACATGCGATTTTTTATAATTGGTCCAGAAAAAGTATGACGCGGTCGCCAATCACTAAATCTTGGTCCTCGTGTAAACTCAATTCCTGGGAAGAAATTAGTAAATTGTTGTTTGACTTGTTCATCTCCCATGCGAGTTTGGATAAACATTGTACCTCCACTCCCTTTTCCAAACTCTGAGGAATAACGCCCTGAAAATAAATCTAGTGATTTTACTGACTCCACACCAAGACCCATCTCGAGTTTTCCTGAAGAGGGATCCGAAAGAGTAAATCCGTCCAATGTCCAGTTAACTTCTTCTGCTGAACTCCCGTGAAAGTGAACATTTCCATTTATATCTCTTAAAACTCCAGGTAGAACAGCAGCCATACCCTTGATGCGTAGTTTAGGAGACTGACTCAAGGGAATAGAGTCGAGCTCTTCATTCAACAAAGCTTGAGACATGGAAATTTGTTCAACTGAAAGATTATCTTCAGGATAGACATCAATTGTGACGATAGAATCATTAAAAGGGATTAATTCAATCCTTACAATATTTATGCCTGTAATGAGGTCAATGGCTTTACTCTTAATTTCATGAAAACCAGATCGATTGACTTTGAGAAGGTATTTCCCCGGCTGATTAAGGTTAAAGGCAAATGATCCTTGCTCATTTGATTGTCCTGTTACAGATATACTTGGGTCATCTATGCCTGTGATTATGATTTCAGTATCATTTAAAGGACTCTTGTTTGCCTGGTCAAGAACTGTACCACTTATAACAATCTGACTTATTGCAGGTACTGCCAGTATGGTTATCTGTAAGAACAGAAAAAGTAGTAGCCGACTTAATAGCTTTTTCTTGCTGGTCTGTTTAAGATATTTCATGGAGGACCTTTAGCTCTCATTGTGAATCGAGAACAAAAAAAGGTCAATGCAGTCATGGTTACAAAATTAAAATTTTTGGAAGAAATTCTGGATTTTTCTGTTAGATTGTTTGTCTAGTGTACTCCAATTAACTATAAGAAAGTCATTTGCATTACTCAGAATAGATAGCATGTTCTCAAGTCTAACCTCACCTACGAAGGTATTCTACTTGTGTTAGCTGGTGATTAAAGCTTTGAGGAAAGTAATGATTCTATTCTTTTTGTTCCCTATGGTGTCATCAGTCTAAAAGGATTTGTCATTTATTTTTTTCATGATTCAACAATACAATCTAAGAATAGACCTTGTCCTAAAGCCATGGTAGTTTATCTTTTAAAATAGTTCTTCTTCAAGTTAATCTAATTTCTAACAAATAAAGGAGTTACTGTGAGTCAGCAAAGCTTGCTTTATCTGTCCAGACAAGATGTCGAAGAAATTAATCTTCCTATGATAAAGATTATAGACGCTTTAGAAGCTATGTTTTTTGAAAAGGGTAATAATAAAGTAGAAATGCCTCCTAAACCTGGAATCCATACTGAAAAAGATTCTTTTATTCATGCTATGCCCGCATATATACCTAGTCTGGGAGCTGCAGGAATGAAGTGGATTTCGGGATATCCATCTAACCAAGCTAAAGGCCTTCCATATATTACGGGTCTCCTAATACTTAATGATCCTAGAACGGGTTTCCCTTTAGCTGTTATGGATGCTACTTGGATTACAGCTAAAAGAACTGGTGCAGCTACAGCTGTTGCAGCTAAAAAATTGGCACGAGTGAATAGCTCAACTGTAGGGATTATTGCTTGTGGTGTTCAAGGCAGGAGTAATCTGGAAGCTTTAGCTAGTGTATTCAAGATTAAAAACGTAAAAGCGTATGACCTCTACCCAGAAGTAGCAAAATCATTTTCACGAAATATGGAACAAACTCTCGGAGTAGAAATTAAGATAGTGGATCATCCTAGAAAATGCATGGTTTCAGATATAGTTGTTACTAGCGGTCCAATTTTGAGGGAACCAAATCCAGTTATTAAATCCGGATGGCTTCCTCAGGGAGCTTTTGCTAGTGCGGTTGATTTTGATTCTTATTGGCAAGGTTCAGCTTTGTTTGAGGTAGATAAAATAGCTACTGATGATATAGATCAAATGGAATATTATCGAAAAGAAGGTTATTTCAAGGAAACTCCGAAAGCTTATGCTGATCTTGGAGATATCTTAGTAGGCCGTAAACCAGGTCGAGAAAATGACCATGAACGAACGTTCTGTATTAATCTAGGTATTGCCCTTGACGATATGGCTACTGCTATAATGATTTATCGAGCTGCGAGAAAAAGGGGGATTGGCCGCGAACTTCCTTTTTAAAGTTATTTTCTCTTGTCTTAAGATGTTTCCAATTAATTTGTATAACCTTTCATTTGGGACACTTCTCAGTTAAAATGGAGTGTTTGCCGAAGTCATTCATGTTAAATCCCTTGTAGTTAGGTTTTCAGAGATGTTAAGTCAGCTTAAAGGTGTTCAAAAATTTTTGTCGGTAGTTGAATCCGAAAAAGAAATAAGACCTCCTTGTTTGGAACTGGACATGGGAAAATATGATTATGATGAAAGCCTTGAACTACAAACTAAAATTGTTTCAAAAAGAAAAGAGAATATTTTCCCTGATTGTCTTCTATTTTTTGAGTATCCCCATATTTTTACCTTTGGACAAGTGGGTAAAAAAGAACACTTGTTAGTTGGCACTTCTGAGTTGAAGAGATTAGGGATACGTGTTCATCAAACGGGCAGGGGTGGAGATATTACTTACCATGGACCAGGGCAATTGGTTGCATATCCTATTCTTGATCTAAGGAGTTGGTATAAAGATGTTGGGCTATACCTCCGTACTCTTGAGAAGGTAATTATTGAGACATTATTTGATTTTGGCATTGAAGCAGAGCGTGAATTAGGCCTTACTGGTGTTTGGGTAAAAGGATTTAAGATAGCTGCTATAGGGATTAAGACTAGTCAGTGGGTCACATCGCATGGTTTGGCTCTTAATATCAACACTGACTTAAAGTATTTTAATTTTATTGTTCCTTGCGGTTTGTTTTCTAGGGGAGTGACGTCTATGGAGAAAATTTTAGGTAAATCGTTGAAGATTAAAGAAGTTAAAGATTCCCTATCCTTTCACTTTAATGATAATTTTAAGAGAGATCAACGGCTTACTGAAGAGGATACAGCAGAATCCTTGTATGCAGCCAAATGATGATTTCGTTGTATTAGAAATAGCCGTGCAATAAATATATATTATAAAATTATTTCACAGACGAATGAATAGTATGCAACTTGAACAACAAACCCTTCTCAACATACTGTATTATATGAAGTTGGCTAGAGAAGTTGAGACTCGAATAGAACGCAAATTATTTCGTCAAGGAAAAATTGTAGGTGGAGTCTATACGGGACGTGGCCAGGAAGCAATATCAGTGGCTTCGTCAATTCAACTTGAGGAAAAAGATTGTATCTGTCCTTCCCATCGTGATATGGGTGCTTATATAATTCGTGGTTTGACGGTAAGGAAAATCCTAGCTCAGTATATGGGTCGTAAGACAGGTGTAACAGGTGGCAAGGATGCCAACATGCACATGGGTGATTTACGTCATAATATTGTCGCTTTCATAAGTATGTTAGCTGACACTGTTCCAGTTGCAACAGGAATTGCCATAGCATATAAGATGAGACGACAGCGCAATGTAGTTTTGTGTTACTTTGGTGATGGAGCTACTAGTCGTGGGGATTGGCACGAAGGGTTGAATTTAGCTGCTGTCCGACAAGTGCCGGTCATCTTTATTTGCAATAACAATCAGTATGCTTATTCAACTCCTCTGGAAAAACAGATGCCCATTAAGGACGTATCTATTAGGGCTAAAGCCTATAATATGCCAGGAATATCTGTAGACGGAAATGATGTGATGGCTGTTTATGAAGCTACTCGTGAAGCAATAAAATTAGCACGTGGTGGTGGAGGGCCGAGTTTGATTGAGTGTAAAACCTTTCGAATGACAGGTCACGCAGCCCATGACGATGCTAGATATGTTCCGAAAGAGCTCTTTCAGGAATGGGAAAAGAAAGATCCTATTTCAAGGTTAGAAACTTCTTTAATTGGGAATAAAGTCATCACAAAAAAAGAAGTTTATCAGATGGATGCCCGCATTACTCAAGAAGTAGATGAAGCAGTAAATCTTGCAGAAAATGATCCCTTTCCAGATCCAGAGGAAACACTTCTTGGTGTATTTTCAGATCGATCTGCTGAAGCACCACTATCTTTTGCTGAATCTTTCTTTTCTTCGAATCGGTGGAGGTAAAGTGTGTCTACTGTAACTTACGTCGAAGCTATTCGCGATGGATTGCGGGAAGAAATGTTGCGAGACCAAAATGTGTTTGTTTTAGGAGAAGATGTTGGAGTCTATGGAGGTGCATTTAAGGTAACTGAAGGATTCCTGAGTGAATTTGGAGAACAACGAGTAGTCGATACTCCACTTTCAGAGTCTGCTATTGTTGGTGCTGCAATTGGCGCAGCGTTAATGGGAATGAAACCAGTTGCAGAAATGCAGTTTGCTGATTTTATTTCGTGTGCTTTTGATCAAATTACTAATTTTGCAGCTAAGTGTCGATATCGTTGGGGTGCAGGGGTTCCTCTAGTGATTCGTGGTCCTTCAGGAGGAGGCATTCATGGAGGTCCTTTTCACTCACAGAATCCTGAAATGTATTTTGTCCATACGCCAGGGTTAAAGATAGTAGCACCCTCTACAGCTTATGATGCAAAGGGCCTGATCAAATCAGCGATTCGTGATGAAGATCCAGTGCTCTATTTCGAACACAAGTTTCTCTACCGACGTATAAAAGAAGAGTTGCCAACAAAAGAGTATCTTGTTCCTATTGGATCAGCTGATATTAAAAGGTCAGGCAAAGACATTTCAGTTATTACATACGGGGCTATGGTGCACAATGCTCTAGAGGCTGCTGAAGTGTTAGCCCAGGACGGCATTGATCTTGAAGTTGTAGATTTGAGAACTTTAGTGCCTCTGGACAAGGAAAAGGTGCTGCAATCAATTAAAAAGACCAATAAAGCTATCCTTCTCCATGAAGATGTGCGAACTGGTGGTTTTGCTGGAGAATTAGCTGCAATTATTGCTGAAGAAGCCTTTGAGCATTTAGATGGACCTTTAATGAGAATCACAGCTCCTGATACTCCCGTTCCATTTAGTCCTCCCTTAGAGAAATTCTTTTTGCCAAAAACCTCTGATGTTATCCGTGTTGCTAGACATTTAGCAGCGTACTGATTAATTTTTTTGGAGAAACCATATGTCATCTGATGTCATCATGCCTCAAATGGGAGAAAGTATCTTCGAAGGGACTATAATAAAATGGTTAAAAGCTCCTGGAGAAAAGGTAAAAAGAGATGAACCACTATTTGAAATTTCAACTGATAAAGTTGACTCAGAAATTCCGGCTCCTGCATCTGGAATTTTGAGGGAGATTAGATTTCAGGAGGGCGATACGGTAGAAATTAACACAGTTGTTGCTGTGATAGATGATGGTGAATCCCAACAAATGAACCCTGAAGAAAAAACTCCTCAGAGAATAGAAAAGGACATTGCAATTGATTTGAAAGGTTCCGGGAATCAAGAAACTAAAAAACCGCGCTCCTCACCGTTAGTAAAAAGACTAGCTAAAGAAGAAGGTATTGACCTCAATGAAGTTGAGGGATCTGGTTTAGGAGGCCGTATAACAAAGGCTGACATAATGAACTATTTATCAGAAAGAGAAAATATAGCGGAAGTCACCCGACCTCTTGTTCAACAAGCTCAACAAAAGGTGGAGGTCCCAACAAGAGTTTCAAGTAAAGATAAGATTGTACCAATGTCAGCTATGCGCTTGAATATTGCAGAGCACATGGTTGGCAGTAAAAGTGCCGCTGCCCATGTTACAACTGTCTTCGAAGTTGATATGACATCTGTTGTAAAGATTAAGATAAAAGAAACTGATGAATTTTATCGCAGTGAGGGAGTCAAATTGTCCTTTACTCCATTTTTCGTAAAGGCCGTTGCAAATACACTAGTTGAATATCCGGTGATGAATGCTTCTATTAAAGGGAATGATATTATATATAAAAAGGATATAAATATTGGTTTGGCAGTAGCTTTGACAGAGGGACTTATTGTCCCAGTTATTTTCCATGCCGACCAAAAATCTTTAATGGAGTTAGCTAGGAATACTACTGATATTGCAAATCGTGCTAGAGAAAAGAAACTAAATCCTCAAGAGGTTCAAGGGGGAACTTTTACCATTACAAACCCAGGTATTTTTGGAAGCTTATTTGGAACTCCAATTATAAACCAGCCACAGGTGGCTATTCTTTGTATTGGAGCTATTAATAAGCGTCCAGTTGTAATTAATGATGCAATTGCAATACGGTCTATGGCCTATTTATCCCTTACTTTTGATCACCGTTTAATTGATGGGAGTATTGCTGATGGGTTTATGTCCAGTCTTAAGAAAAGGTTAGAACTTTGGGAAGAAGAAAGTGACTAAGATTTTGCTCTAATGTTCTATTACATACTAGGTACAGTTACATATGGATGAGAAATCTATACAATTTAATAAGGTTGTGTCTGAACATGTTCGCGAAATCCTTATAGAGCTAGATGAAGACATAGGACGAGCTGGACTAAAGATGACCCCTCAAAGGGTAGCAGACAGTCTGAAATTTCTAACAACTGGCTACCATGTGAATCTTGAAAAAATTATTAACGATGCTATTTTTGAAGCGGAATATGATGAAATGGTTATTGTGAAAAATATTGAAGTATATAGCCTTTGTGAACATCACCTTCTACCATTTTATGGAAAGTGTAATGTAGCCTATTTACCTGACAAAAGAATCATTGGTTTAAGTAAAATACCAAGAATCATTGATGTTTTTAGTCGACGGTTACAGGTGCAAGAGAGACTTACCACTGAAATTGCATCAGCAATTGAGAATTACCTAGAGCCCAAAGGTGTAGGTGTTGTGATGGAAGCTCATCATCTCTGTATGATGATGAGAGGAGTCCAAAAACAGAATAGCCAAACAGTTACGAGTTGCATGTTGGGTCGATTTAAGACTGATAGTAAGACACGAAATGAATTTCTAGAATTCCTCAAATAATATTTCAGTATTTATCTGTACTGGAAGTAGATCAACTAAAACTGATGTGCTGTAGTTTAATTTTTGGTGGCAATTTTTTCGATTGTTCGAATAATAATTTCTCCAACAATTAGTAAACTTTTTACACTAATTTTGTCTATAGTATCTTGGGGAGTATGCCAGTAACGGTTGTTTTTTCCAAATTCATAATCAATGAGGTTTACAGAAGGAATTCCAGCTTTGAGAAATGGAATGTGGTCGTCAATTATAGTCTTAGGTGCAACAGCCAGATGGTTAGAATAGCCAAGTTCCATAGCAGAGTCCCAGACTAAATCCATTAGCCAGGTAGTTGATGACCTATCTCTTTCCAGAATTAAGTTTTTGTCTCCAACCATGTCAGTTAGAATCATTGCCTTGATTAGGCTTACTTGCCTACGAGATTTAAGACGTTCGACAAAATACCTGCTCCCATAGAGGCTATCCGTTGAGCTCCAGATTTTTTGAGCTTCTTCGCCATCAAAAAAAACAAACCAAAAAGAAAAATTCCATTGTTGTTTTGAAAGAACTCGGGCTAATTCCAACAAAAGTCCAGAACTCGATCCACCATCATTAGCGCCCAAGAAAACGCCTGATTCCATAGGGAGGGTATCGTAGTGTGATGCAAGAATTATCACATCATTTGTTATTCCCTTTTTTGCCCGTGCAATGATGTTTTTCATGGGAATGTTTCCGTTGGGAGTTAATGCCAAGAAATTTTGGTGCTCGACATCTAGGTGAAGATTTTTAAGAGTTTTTGTGAGGTAGGCCTGAGATTTTTTTATTCCAGGAGAGGCGGGAGGACGTGGTCCGAAGCTGACTAGTCGTTGAACATGGGCATAGGCTTTTTCACCACTCAATGGACTTACTTCTGGGGTAGTTTGACTTAGACCAATCCCACAGTTCAAAAAAAATACAACCTGCAACCAATGAATAACTATTGTGTTTTTTTTATTAAACATTTTAAAAACTATGATTTAATTTCTGATAACTTCAATTTCTGATTTAGGAATAGACAATTTTTTTAGTCTGTGATTCAAGTCTATCCAAAGATTAACCTCGAGATCCCCTACATTGACCAATAAACGCTGTAAGTCATAATTTTTATTGTTTATCTCTATATCTTCTATCCCTTGATCAGAAATGATAATACCTCCAGCTATAAACTGTTGAGGAATGAAACCCAGGAATTTTTGTATGCCACCGTCAGAAAAATTGTAACGTTTTGCTAATATCAAATAATGGTGAAAGACATTGTCATCTAAAATCATCACATCTTTTTTTAATTCAATCCGTTTTTTATCTAATTGAGCATCATTGGAGAAATAGGTTACATGACTTCGGTCAGGGAGAAACCTTACTCTAGCTCTGTTTTGGCTAGAGCCAACCTCTTGAGTTATCTCGTAGGAAGTAGGCTCAAAATGCTCATTAAACTGAAGTTTTGTATTGATGAAGAAGGTTACGGAAGTATTAGAATTTGAAGGTGATGTTGGTTGTTTGATTTCTTGATCTGATCTATTTAAAGTTCCAGGTTTTTTTTTATTAATGGTTAACTCAGTGAAACTGCTAGATCTGTAAGTAGTAGTTTGCCCTGTAATAGAAAAGTTTTCATAACCAATTGTTTCTCCAGAAAACAAAATATTGAATTGTCCATGTTCATTACCAGAATATGTGATTTCGGGAGGATCTTCAGGAAGATCTTCTGTAACAGACTGGTTTGAATCCTGACAATGAACTGAGATGTTGACAGAAAAGCTAAAAAACAATGAGATTAAAAAGAATTTGTACAAAGAAGTTATTATTTTCATGGTTTAAGATCAAATTCTATTTACTAATCAAAAATGGCCTTTTAACAAAATGTTATCCACAATTTGATCAGGAGATAAAGAAGCATTTATCTCTAAATCCGTTTGAGCATATATTGGCAATCTCTTGAAATATAGGTTTTTGATAGAGCTTCTGTCTTGAAATAAAGGACGGTTATCATCTATAGGACATCTCTGTAAAACTGTTTCTAAAGGTAGGTTAAGAAAGATAGAAAACCCTAATTGTTTAATAAGAGAACGGTTTTTTTCTTCAATAAAAGTTCCTCCTCCTAGTGCAACCACGCAGTTTGGAAAATGATCTACTCCTTTTAAGGCTTCTGTTTCTAGTTGTCGAAAAAATGGTTCGCCTTTAGATTTAAAAATTTGGTGAATAGGATCACCAAAAGATTTTTCAATTTCTTTATCTAGATCTATGAAAGGCCAGGCCAGCTTCATTGCAAGGGATGCACCGACTGTTGATTTGCCAGCACCCATAAAACCAACTAGAAATATACGAGTCAAAAGCATCTTAAAAAAAGGCCTAGTAATTTTGGACTTAGGTTAATATTGGGGAAACATAACTAAACTTTTAGCCTACCATTCTTTAGGAATCTGATGCTTAATTTGAATTTTTCCACTGAACGTGGAGAGATGAACTGTAGCCTGTCCTTTGTTTGAAGTTCCGAGAAGAGATTGAAAGTTGTTGAATAAGGGTCTATGTTGCTTAGACCGGATGGGCAAATTTGATTTAATACTACCCTTTACAGTGCGTACATCCCATTCTACAGAAGCAGTTTTTGTACAAATCACAGATATTCCTCCACCAGTGCTGGAAAGATTGTAGGAGCCACCATCAATAAAATTACCTCGATAGAAAATACTACCAAGTGTTGAGTTTGCTTTAACATTGTCACTCTGTAATTGTTCAAAAATTATATTAGCCCCCACTGTAGTCGCCTGTATAGTTCCTTTAGATCGGGAAACTTTAACAACTTTTTCACCCGAAGAACGAGCGTTAAGATACCCATCGATTTTCGTCACTTTTACGGCAGCATCTACCACATCTACAGTAACCTGTCCTTTAACGTTACTTATAAAGACATCACCAATATCGTTTCTGATCTGTAAATTTGAGTTTTCTGGTATATATAGTTCATAATCAACCAAAGTTTCTTTTGAACTCGCCCTCTCATTCAGTACGTGACTCGCTATATAAACTCGATTCGGGGTGGCTTCAACATCGACCTCAACATTTTCAGAATAATGAGTAGAAATCAGTTTGACAGAGGAGTTAGCCCAACCTTGAGCAGAAATTTCACCAGAATAGTTGATTAGGGTTATTGTTGGCATTTTTTCTACTTCAAATTGTTGTTCTTCCCGATTTTTTGCACTAACAAAAATGGAAAAGAATATTAAAACTACCATAGAAAAAAGGACTTTTGAAAACGATGAATTAGACATTTGAACTTTAAGATTCCCTTCCTTAGGTTTATTTAGAGTAAAGAACCAGACGTAAGTAGAGTCTGCATAAGATCTACTTTTTTTTTGTATGCAGCTAGCAAATAATGGTGGACTAAAGGGTTTTGAGGATCATTTTTAAGAGCTTGTTTACATTTATTAAGAATTGAATCCATGGTCACTAGGTTGTCAGTAAAAATCTTTGCCAAAACAGGGTCTAAAGTTTCTAACTTATTTTTTGCAACAACATTTAGTTTTTCTATTGCTATCCTGTAGTTTGATTCAGCTTGTCTTAGTTGGTCTATAAGTTCCTCTTCATGAGAGCGAACAATTGTTGGATCAATAGTTACTAGTGGGTTTTTTATATAGGCATATACTACCAAAAAACAAACGAGTATGAGTAAGGCGAAGATAGCATTGTTCCAGCCTAGCTTTGAAGAAGAAAAAGGATTTGACAGAATCTTTTCAAAAAGCGTTCTCCTAGGTTTAGAGTAGATAAAACCCTCGGCAGATAACTGTGAACGCAGATTAGTCCAAACCCTTTCTGGTGGGTTAATAGGTTCCAATAATTGAACGTTTTGTTTTATTGATTTTAATTCGTTCAAAAAAGCTGAACAAGCTGCACATGTCTCTAAGTGACTTTTTAACTCATCGACCTGTGTTAAATCTAAATCGCCGTCAATCCACTGGGAACAATTTTCTTGAATATCGATGCACTTGTTCATTTTAAAATATTTTTACCTACCTCAGTTAATTTTTAGATGCTTCTATGGGTTCAATAGTTGCCTATTTATTTTGTTTCTTTTTATTTTTTAAATGTAGTCTCAATCTAAGTCGGGCTTTAAAGAGTTGTGACTTTGAATTGCCAATAGAGCATCCAACAATATCAGCAATTTCATGATGTTCATAACCCTCTACATCATGCAAAATAAAAATTGTTCTGTAACCTTTTGGAAGAGTTGAAATTGCTTTTTCTAAGGTTAAGCGGTCTACTGCACCTATCAACTGGATATCATCTGATCCGAATTCTTTTTTTGAAAATGATTCATCATTTTCCGGTTCTTTATCTATTGAAACCTGCGTAGGTCGCTTTTTCCTAATTCGCATTAAAACAATGTTTACTGTTAGACGATGTAACCATGTTGAAAATTCGGAATCTCCTCTAAATGTACTAATCTTTCGGAATAGTTGCATAAAAGATTCTTGGGTTAGATCTTCTGCTTCCTCAGGGTTGCGAACCATTCTTAGGCATAAGGAGTACACTCTTTGTTTATGCATGTTATAAAGTATCTCAAAGGCATCTGAATTTCCAGAGATACATCCTTTAATAGCTTCTGATTCGTTCATTTAAAAGGGTTGCCTTTATTAATCAGAAGTACCAGTCCATTGATGAATTAATACTTCTAGAAAAAAAACAAAGTATAACGATAAAATTTTCTTATTTCATGGGATTAACATTCAAATCATTTTTAGGAGTTTACTTAAACTTGTATTTAAATGCCAAAATATAGAGAAATTTTAGCAACATTCGTTGGGAAGCTTTTTTTCTAGTTCTAACGGTTATTTTCTAAATAATGTAGTTGATTATAAAATATTTATTAAATTTTTTCTTAGGTATTGAAAAAGAAAAGGTTAGGATGCTGCTAACTTGACTTGAAAGTATGTTTCAGATAGGGTTGTGCACGGTTATCTTCTAATGTTCTGGAGTCGTTTGATTCGTTGTATGCAGATTTTTCCAAAGATTTTAATTTTAAGGTTAGCGATTCGGTTATAGTTTTCATGAAATGCCCATTCTGTGGTCACATAGAAGATAAAGTAGTTGATTCAAGAGAGAGTCGCGAGGGAGATGCCATTCGTCGTCGACGTGAGTGTCTAAGTTGTAATCGGAGGTTCACAAGTTATGAGAAAATTGCCGAGATTCCTCATAAGGTAATAAAAAAGGATGGAATCCGCGAAAATTTTGATAGACAGAAGCTTATGCTTGGCATTACCAAGGCCTGTGAGAAACGTCCTGTTAGTAACAACCAACTTGAATTGCTTGTTGATGAACTCGAATTATTTGTTCATGAATCTTCTGATCGTGAGCGGAGTACGACAGAAATTGGGGAAATGCTAATGGAGAGGCTTCGACAACTTGATAAAGTAGCCTATGTGAGGTTTGCTTCTGTTCATATGGGTTTTACCGAACAAGAATTTATGGCAGAACTGCGTGAGTTACTTGAAATCAAATGATTTGAACTTGAATAGGGTTTAGATTCCAAAAAAATCAATAGAGATTGAAAGCATAGAATCTATAGTTAGAACTAATAGAAAGAAAGTTTAACTGATTCTTAGTGTGGTAAAAGCAGTTTGCTTTTGGAGGAATCTAAATTTAAAAATAGTTTCATAGTAGGTTTGTCTGACAGACAGAAAACCCCATAAAAGTTTTCATTAAGGTTAATTCACTAGAAATTATGTGTTTACTTGGGTGTCCATGTGTTACTAGGAATGGATTGTTATGTCAGCTAGTCCCCAGAACCAAAGCGAGTTAAAGCTAGTCAAACAGGTCCAAAGACTAGCTGACCAGCATCTTCCAAAAAAAACAGAACAAATAGCTCTTCAAATTGGAGATGATGCTGCTGCATTAACCCAATATCCAGGCAAACTAACTTTAATTTCAACTGACGCTTTAGTGGAAGGCATTCACTTTGATTTGCATTATATGTGCCCAGAAGATCTTGGATGGAAGGTATTAGCTGTTAATCTCAGTGATATTGCAGCTATGGGAGGCAATCCAATAGGTTTTACTATTTCCATAGCTGTCCCGCCACTTAAATCTGGGGCCTTTTTAACTCGTATGTACAAAGGTATGATGGAGCTAGCTACAAACACTAAAACGGTTTTGCTTGGAGGAGATACCAGCGCATCTCCAGGACCTGTATTTTTGAATTTAACAATTTTGGGTAATGTTAAACCAACAGAATTGATAACTCGAAAAGGAGCTCAACCTGGGGACAAAATTTTTGTGACTGGTGAGTTAGGAGTGTCAGCAATTGGTTTAGAATTATTGCGTCTTGGTGCAGTAAGATCAAAAGCTGTTACTCATTTAATGAGTCAACATCTTCGCCCTCAACCGAGAATTAAAGTCGGACGATGGTTGGCTAAGAATCATTGTGCTTCAGCTCTTCTTGATCTCAGTGATGGACTTTCTACTGATTTATCCCATCTTTGTAAAGCGAGTAACGTAGGCGCTGTTATTGACTCAAAAAAAATCCCTCTTCCTACAGTGAACTCTACTATGAGTTCGTTGGTTAGTAAACCATTGCTAGATTATGGTCTTAATGGTGGTGAAGACTATGAACTATTATTTTCAGTCCCAGCAAAAAAAGAAATTCAGGTTCCTAATAAAATAGAGGGTGTTACTGTCAAACAAATAGGTTATGTTACGGATAAGCCTGAAATCTGTTTGACAAATGAAGAAGGTCGGGTAAGACCTCTTCTACCTCAAGGCTTTGATCATTTTAGAGGCTAAGGTGACTTTACTTCCGATATAAAGAGGTTTTAATGTATAACGCTCGCATCTTTCAATTTATTTACTTATTAAGTTTCATAATTTTTAATCACTACGCCTTAGCACAGTCATCCCCGATCATGATTCAAGGAGACATAAGGGTTTTTACCGTTATGGCTGCATTAAGGACTGCAGGCTTCGATGAAGGATTACTCTCTATTCACCCAGCTGGACAAGAGATAGCCCGAGAATTTCAGAAAATTCCCAACCCACTGAAGAAAAAACTAAAGAACTTTTATGAAACTCATCGACAAAAAGGGAGCATAGAAGATCAAATTACTAGTTATATCTCGCTTGCTCTAGTTTTAGAAGGTCCTCCGAATTTCAAGCCGTTAATTTCTCTTGGTCAGTTACCTCCAGACGCATGGACAGTAACAGGGTTCTCTAATCTTCTAAAAGAATTTTACTCTTCTGCTAAAGTTGAGGCTGTTTGGAGTCGATACAGACATCTTTATAGGCGTGCGATTATAGCCTACCGACCAGTTGTCAACGACCTTATTTTGAAGGCTGAAGGATATCTAAGAATAAGTTCAGCATCTTATCGCGGTCGGCAGTTGATTTTTATACCTGAATTTTTAGTTCCCCCTAAGAGTTTCAATGCTAGAACTTATCAAAGCAGTTACTATTTTCTTTTCGGACCTTCTGAAATTTTAACGACAAAAGAAATTCGCCATCAGTTACTCCACTTTTTACTTGATCCATACACTGCTCAATATTCATTTTCAATTGACACTCGTAAGATTTTGAACGAGATGGTAAAGGATTTGGGGGAGATTTTAGGAAATTCCAACCAAGATCTTAGGGTAATGGTTACTGAAAGCTTGATCAAAGCAGTTGAAATGAGACTTGACAAAACATCGGATGGTGCTACTGAAGGTCTATTAGAAAAAGCAATTGGTTCCGGAGCACTACTAACACAGCACTTTTATGAAGGACTAAAGAAGTTCGAAACAAAAAGAGAAGGATTTAGTGTGTACTATCGCAATTTTCTTGACGATTTGGATACTGATGAAATTAGAGTTGTTCTGGAAAATTTGGACGAAAAATCGGCTCTTGTGTCTGATACAGGTTCATTATTACCAACAAAATTAGAAAGAACTATTAAACAGGCAAAAATCAGTTTAGGTAATAATAAACTAGAAAGAGCTGAGGAACTTTTTAAATTAGTTCTTGAACGATATGATCCTAATAATGGAGATGCTTTGTATGGATTAGGAATTATTTCTGTAAATCAAAGTAATAAAATGCTTGCCAGGGATTATTTCATTAAAGCAATAGACTCGATGTCATCTCCAGATTCAATTAAAGTATGGTCCCATATTTACCTAGGAAGATTATTTGATATAGAAAACAATCGAACAGAAGCTATTGTCCATTATTTAGCTGCTGTTCAGCTTAAGGATGATACCCGTAATGCACAAACTGTTGCTCAACAAGGTCTTGAAAGCCCCTTTAGTCCAAATCAACCTTCTCCATGAAGATAGGGAAATGTATTTTGTGTAGTTATTTTTCTAACGGTGTTCCTAATGTCTAAGAATATATTAGCTTTGTAAGGAAACTTTTAGACATTACTTTTTGATTCATACGGTAAAATTAAATTAAAAAATACCGACTATTAAAGTTTTATAAGAAAATTTTGAGAATGAACCCTTCAGATTGATTTTTTTTGGGTCAAGGTTTAATCAAAACCTTTAATTGGAGATGGAAAAAGAACCTTCAGAGTTAGAAGAAAAAATTGGATATCATTTCAAAGATCAGTCCCTCCTTGTTAAGGCTCTAACTCATAGCGCATACGCTAACGAGCATAGTCTTATTTGTGGAAACAATGAGCGACTGGAATTTTTAGGTGATTCTATCATAGGGTTTGTTGTTAGTGAATTTCTCCTCAAACAGCACCCATCATTGCAAGAAGGACCACTAACCCAACTAAAGGCACAACTTGTCAGTGCGAGGAGCTTATCGAGAGTAGCATCTCGACTAGAATTGGGAAAATTCCTTAGACTTGGAAAAGGTGTAGAAAAAATAGGTGGTCGAGAGAATCCAGACCTACAAGTAGATGCTTTGGAAGCACTAGTAGCAGCTATATTTTTAGATGCAGGTATTCAAAGAGCAACGCATTTTTGTTTAAGTCAATTGAAAAGTCACTGGGAAAGAATTGTTTCAGACCAAGTAACTTTTAAGGATTATAAGACTCGTCTTCAAGAAAAAATGCATTCACTAGGTCGTCCACTGCCGAAATATTCCGTAATTAAAATACTTGGCCCTGACCATAATCCAAAATTTTTTGTTCAATTAAAAATTGGAGATGAGTTTTCTTCGGAAGGACAGGGAGTTACTAAGAAAGATGCCGAGCAAGAGGCTGCTCGGTTGGCTTTAGAAACTGTGAAATGAGAAAATAGGTTTAGTTTCACTAGATGTCTTATATTATTAACTTAAAATGAAAAAAGTATGTTAAGACTATGAAGCAATCAACTTTACGGGAGTACCTTGAAAGTTTTGCAGTAACTATTGTTCTTGCTCTTTTTGGTACAACATTTGTTGTGCAAGCATTCAAGATTCCAACTCCTTCAATGGAAGAAAATCTTTTGGTAGGAGACCATCTTCTAGTAAACAAGTTCCTCTACGGTAACCCTGACAATTGGTTGAAGTCATTGCTACCATTTCAGGAGGTGCAACATGGTGACGTGATTGTTTTTCGATATCCTGATGATCCTTCAAAACATTATGTAAAAAGGGCTATAGGCCTCCCCGGTGACCGGATTCGTTTAGTAAATCAGAAGTTATATCGCAATGGGGAACTGGTCAAAGAACCATACGTTTTTCATAGACGCCCCGGACGAACAGATATTGAAATTAGAGATAATCTGCCTCTTTCTGAAACTTGGATTAGTCGTTTTTCTGACTATGGATTAAATAGAGAAATTTTTTTGAGCTATAGATATTTTAAAGATTTTACTGATGGCAATGACATTGTAGTACCTGCAAACAATTATTTTGCAATGGGGGACAATAGAGATAATAGTGCTGATAGTAGATATTGGGGGTTTGTTCCTCGAAAAAATATTGTTGGACGGGCTTTTGTAATATATTGGTCCTTTGAAACTGAGCCCAATGAATATCTACAAGACTCAATGGTCGATAGAATTAATCAGTTTGTAAATGTAATTGTAAATCTTTTCCAAAAAACCCGTTGGGAGCGCACCTTCAAGCTAGTCGAGTAATAGCTAAAAAAGAAAAAGTTTAAACCAATGTATATTTTCTAGTAGGAGCTGAAAGATGAAAAGACTACTAATCTCTTTGTTGATTTTTCTTTTGGTGGGTACGTGTATTTGGTGGTTACAACAGTCTTCTTCTGAAGTATCCAAGCCAAATGAGTCCTGTGAAATCAATGAAACACATCTTTTTTTGAAGAAGTTAGAATTAATTTTCTCAACGAATTTACCTTCTAAAAAAGTTGTAACAGAATTTTCAGAATTAGAGATTAACACTTTTTTAAGTCAGAAAGGTGAGGAATACTTTCCTTCAGGTATTAGTCAAATACAAGTTGATTTGCAAGAGGATGTCGTTTTAGGTCAATTATTGGCGGATTTTGATAAGGTAAGGTCAAGTTTGAACCGACCCAGTAGTCCATTAGTTACTACTCTTTTAACTGGGAAACATACAGTAAAGATTGAAAGTAGAATAACTACAAAAAATGGCAGTGGTCGCTATGAAATTTTAAATGTCCTATTAAATGGTCAACAGGTCCCCAAAATTTTTGTAGACTTCCTTCTTGAAAATTATGTTTTTTCTAAGTATCCAGTTGTCAAACCTAACACTCCGTTTGATCTGCCCTTCAAGATTGAGACCATTCGTATTCAACCAGACAGGATTATTATTAAGCAGGTTCCCTAACATAGATATTCTTACCTTAAATTAATCCAATTGGTAAGTTCTACCTAATAATTTTCTAAGTTGTATTCAAAGAGAATTCCAACGCCTAGGTAA
This sequence comes from Terriglobia bacterium, assembly GCA_022452285.1. Taxonomy (GTDB): domain Bacteria; phylum Acidobacteriota; class Terriglobia; order Versatilivoradales; family Versatilivoraceae; genus JAKUNG01. The sequence goes on from JAKUNG010000019.1 coordinate 37,521, forward strand.
AAAGAGTTTTTGATAGAAGTTTAAGGCAAATCGGTCAGTCATACCTGCTATAAAATCAGATGCATTAAGAGTTAACGGTTCTCCAGACCGTTTGTATTTTTTAGGGATTAGCACAGGGTTTTCTAGGATGTGATGATAAATATCCCCTAGAATTTTTTTAGCTTTTCTCATTTCTTCTTTGGGAATACTAAGAGCATAAACAGTTCGATAAAGAAAATGTCTTAATTCCATCATGGTCTTCAAAATTTTAGGACTCATAGTAATTCTCTCCAGTTTAATCTTCAGACTAGAGTCAATTACATCTTGAACCAAAGTATTTATTCGGAGACTATGGGTTGTACCTATATGTTGGGTCATTTCTATAGGAATGTCTGAAAATTTGATCAATCCTGATCTCAAGGCATCGTCCAAGTCGTGGTTAATATATGCAATTACATCTGCAACACGAACAACTTGACCTTCTCTAGTTGCTGGCCTACCCTTGTCTTGGCTTGTAAAGACAGCACCACTCCCCTTGGAATGTTTTAGAATGCCATCTCTGACTTCCCAGCAGAGATTAAGTCCTTGTCCTTCTCTTTCTAATTTATCTACTATGCGAAGACTTTGGAGGTAATGTTTGAAGCCACTCGGCACTATCTCATTTAAAATAGCTTCACCTGCATGTCCAAATGGTGTATGACCCAGATCGTGGCCAAGGGCAATTGCCTCGGTCAAATCCTCATTTAGGCAAAGAGCTCTACTAATAGTTCTAGCTATCTGAGATACCTCTAGAGTATGAGTTAAACGGGTTCGGTAGTGGTCACCCTCAGGGGACAAAAAGACTTGGGTTTTGTGTTTTAACCTACGAAAAGATTTAGAGTGGAGAATTCGGTCACGGTCTCGTTGAAAAGAAGTTCGAATTGGGCAGGATACTTCTTTAATTTGACGCCCACGTGTATTCATGCTTAATGCTGCTTGGGGAGCTAATACTTTTGCTTCTCTTTTCTCTGCTTTTAGCCGAAGAGATTGTACCATTAGGGAGAGATTTTTTTTAACCGTTGTTCTGCTTCAGATGAGAACTCAGAAGATGGAAAGTCTCGAATAACCTTTTCATAAATTTCAATAGCCCTTTTTTGATTTTTTTGGAGCTCATAAAGCCTTGCCAAATGCATCGCTGTTGTTTCACTAGGTGTTGTTAGGGCATCTCGATCAACCAGTTGCTGATAGGTCTTAGTTTCTGCCTCGAGGTCCCCAGAGTCTCTATAAACTTTAGCAAGAGCAGCGAGGGCTAAGGCTCCGTAATCTGATTCTTCCTGACTCAGTGATTTCAACTGTATTATAGCTCCTTCAGTTCTTTTCAACTCACTGAGGCACAAACCAACATAGTATGTTGCAATTTTTCCAGCAGACCGGGTTTTATGTCGACTGGCGATCCCTTGTAATTGTTCCAATGCCTTTTGATATTTTTCTGTGGAAGTTGCAAAGGATGCGTTATTTCCTCCAGGAGGTGATCCTGCAATATCTTTGGTTACTGGAGTTCTATAAATCTCTAGTGCTAAAGCTAACTCATTTCTAGAGTTTTCTTCCTGTCGCGCTGAATAATATAAAAACCCTAAAAAAAAGATTAGAACTACTCCAAGAAATGCCAAACTCCTCAGAAGTTGTTTCCTGTAATCAACAAAGAACTGACGGATCTTTTCTACTAAGACCATGAAGCTGTCTTTTTCTAAAAGTTCTTGACGTGTTAACCTTGCCAAGTGTTACTCCTATTCTATTTAATTTTTGCTTGAATAAAGAATTTAGTTAATACCATTAAAAGCTCCAAAAACCTAATAGGTCTTGAATAAATAAATGCTAACAGCCTAAAGAACCGCTGTCAATTTGCTTAGGATGAACATGAGCTTATTTCATTATATTAAAGTATTGATTTAAATCAAAAATTGGAATTAGGAAAGTCTTTCAATAAACTATATCTAGAAAAGGATATCTATATTTTTTAAGAAATTAGAGAAGGTTTTCTTTTTAAAGTTTTACATACAGGGTTTACAAGCCTATCAAAACATCATTTAATTTGTGGTAAGAAAATTTTTACAATATGCCATCAAATCTACTTTGGAGGTGCTATGCCATGAGAATTGAAGATCTTTTTGATTTGTATGCTTATAACTCTTGGGCTAACGATCGTGTGAGGACATCAATTAAAATTTTAACAGAAGATGCATTTAAAGAGGATCTAGGAGGGAGTTTTGGCTCTATCCAAGGTACGATTACCCACTTAGTGTCAGCACAGTGGGCTTGGCTTAAGAGATGGCAAGGAAATTCACCCAATCAGTCTCTGCAAAAAGATCAGTTCAGCACTCCAAAAGAAGGGAATAGTCTCTGGATGGAAGTTGATATAGATTTAACAAACTTTGTGAAGGGATTAGACAACAAAATGATTCAAGAAATAGTTTCCTACGAAACTTTAGAAGGGAAAAAACTTTCTAATTTTCTTTGGCAGGCTATGCTTCATCTTTTAAATCATTCTACTTATCACCGTGGACAGATTGCCATCCTTTTACGACAAGTTCAGGCAAAACCAAAATCTACAGATCTTATTCGCTATTACTGGGAAAAATCTGAATAGTGCAACTAAGTAATGACCTAAAACACCAAAGATAATCTGAATCAAAAAAACTGGAGGATTTTTAAAACCTATGTTTGATGCAAGAATTTTAGGTACCGGAAGTTTTTTACCAGAAAGAATAGTGCCCAATACCGAATTAGAAGAAAAAATGGATACTTCAGATGAATGGATTCAGCAACGCACTGGGATTCGAGAGCGTCGCTATGTTGAGGAGGGAGTCGGAACTTCAGATCTAGGACTGAAAGCCTCACAACGGGCACTACGATCTGCAGGTCTTACTGCTAATGATATTGACTTTATTATCTTTGCGACTCTTAGTCCCGATTACAATTTTCCAGGATGTGGTTGTTTACTGCAGGATAAGCTAGGCATTGGAAATATTGGAGCACTCGATGTTCGTAACCAATGTACAGGTTTTATTTACAGTTTGTCTATAGCTCATCAATTTGTAAGAACTGGCACATATCAACATATCCTTGTTGTTGGGGCAGAAGTGCACTCTACAGGTCTTGAGATGCATACTCGTGGTCGAGAAGTAGCAGTTATTTTTGGAGATGGGGCTGGGGCAGTGGTAGTTGGAAAGTCAAGTAATGATCAGAGAAAAATTCTATCAAGTCACCTGCATTCAGAAGGAAAATTTGCTAAAAAGCTATGGATTGAAGCTCCATCTTCAATTCAGCAACCTCGTTTAACAAAAGAAATGTTACAACAAGGAAGGCATTATCCCCGGATGGAGGGTCGATATGTTTTCAAGCATGCTGTAGATCGTATGCAACAGTCAGTGCGAGAAGGCTTAGAAGCAAATAACTTGAAACTGTCGGATGTGAAACTTTTGATTCTTCATCAGGCAAATCTAAGAATATCAGAAGCGGTTGTTCGTGCCTTAAAGATTTCACCGGATCGAGTTTTCAACAACATTCAAATATATGGTAATACTACAGCTGCATCTATTCCTATTGCGTTGGATGAAGCAACACGTCAGGGGAAGATTGGATCAGGGGACTTAATCGTGCTAGCTGCCTTCGGTTCTGGATTTACATGGGGTGCGACAGTTTTGAAGTGGTAGGAGTATTCTTAAGAAAATCTTGTAAATTTGAGGCTTGTTGGGTAGAAGAATATGTTACTTCATTCTATTTGTTTAAAAGGTAGAGCAACAAACTTTGTTTATTGGATAGGAATCTTTTCAGTTTGCTTTATATCACTTTTGCCATCAACTGCCTTTTATGCCAAGCCTTTGGGACTAGTATTTGCTTCAGTGGCCAAAGGTAAAGAACTTTTAGTGGTAAGGGATGAGTTCATTAAACAATTAAGTCCTTTTGATAGATCTGCAAGATTAAAGGTCTCAACAGATGTTACAGAGAAAGAATTTCTTGATTTTATAAGTAGACAAGTTCTTCCATGGCAAGTAGACGAACAAAAAATTTTTTTGAGGGCAATAAAAAGAATTGAGTTAGAATTAACAAAGTTCTGCCTCAATTTTCCTAACACTATTTATCTAATTAAAACAACTGGTAAAGAAGAAGGGGATGCTGCCTATACTCGAGGTCAAGCAATTATTATTCCTCAAAACAGATTGGAGTCACCTCAAGAAGAATTCAATCATCTTGTTGCCCACGAACTATTCCATATCCTTTCACGTTACCAAGAGGAATTACGGGATCAACTCTATCAACTTATTGGTTTTAAAAAATACAATAAACATTTTTTTCCGACTGAGTTAGAAGATCAAAAGATAACAAATCCTGATGCACCAATGAATCTTCATTGGATTCACATCAAATATAAAGACAACTTTTTTTGGGCTGCCCCGATTTTATTTTCTAAAACAAAGCGGTACGATTCTCAGCAAGGAGACAGCTTTTTTCAGTATTTGGAGTTTCGATTATTATTAATATCAGCTACTAGTGACGAGTTGCCTTTAATTTTGGATGAACATGAATTCGAGCTGGTTAAGATAGAAGAAGTGTCTGGTTTTTTTGATCAGATTGGTAGAAACACCCAATATGTAATCCATCCAGAGGAAATTATAGCTGAAAACTTTGCTTTTATCGTCTTGGGGAAAAACCAGTTACCTTCTTCTATAATTTTGGAGAAAATTAGAGTTTTGCTGAAAAAGAGTTCCAACAAATGTAGCAATCCTCAGTCTTTAAAAACAAGATCTTTCTAAAATATAAAACCTTTATTTTTGACATTTTTTCAATACTTTAAATTCTCTGCTTAAAATTTAGGTTAAGAGTTATTAATTTTTCTATCATAAATAATAGTTTGAGTTCTAAAAGAGTAAAGCGATCTAATTAATGATTAATTGCATGGAAGTTAGTGTAATGAGCTAACATTAGAAGCAATTTACAAGGTCTTAATTGGTATGCTAATCTCCATGATGATGTTGGTAGGTTTATTACTATTTTTCTTGTGACTTAGGGTTTTAAAAATTTGTTTGGTTAGTAGCCAAAATGAGCCGGAGTGGCGGAATTGGCAGACGCACTAGACTCAAAATCTAGCGTGGGTTACCCCACGTGGGGGTTCAAGTCCCCCCTCCGGCACCAGTAGTAGAATTAACTAGAATACAGGAAGATTTGTCAAAAATATGGACAAGAAAATGTCTATTATCTAGATTTGATTCCACCCATAAGGAATGTCTGAAATTAAAACTGAGAGTTTTTGAGTTACTCATTCAGTTTTCTTAACTTTCAAAAATTGAAAGAATATTTTTTAAAAAGAAAAACTTGGTTACCAAAGGATTTAGAAGAAGTCTTTGCTTTTTTCTCTGAACCAAGAAATTTGGAAGAAATAACACCTCCCTGGTTGCAGTTTAAGGTTCTGAAAACCACTGTTTGTTCAATGGCAGAAGGTGCTTTAATCGATTACAGTTTAAAGATTCATGGTATACCTCTGCAATGGCAAAGTGAAATTACTGGCTGGGATCCACCCCACTGTTTTGTGGACCAGCAGCGCAGAGGTCCCTATAGATTTTGGGTACATGAACATCGATTCGTAGCAAAGGATGGAGGGACCTTGGCAGAGGACTTTGTCCGGTATGGTGTTTCAGGAGGATGGTTAGTCAATAAATTATTAGTTGCACCAGATCTACAACGAATTTTCAATTATCGAGAAAATCAGCTGGTTGCCCATTTTTCTGATTAAGATGATTCTTTCTTTTAAATAGATCTAGTTTTGAGATCTTCAAAGAAAAACATTCCATTCAATTCCCTCTGGAGAACAAATAAGAGTAGATAATTTTTAACAAAACTAAGACAAAAATAAGTACAAAAATCCAAAAGATAAATGTCCAAATTATCCTTAGAACAAAATAACCAAATAGAACTAACCCACAACCAATACAGATCAGTTTTAACATCCCTAACTTAAATGGCAACCATTTGTTTACATTGTGTAATGACATTGTTTCATCCTTTTAATAATAAAACTTACATGAAAAACAAATCTTCTGCCAAGAAGCATTTTTGTTTTGTGGCGGAATAGTCTATGAAAAAGCTGCCCTTCTGGTTAAGAGTAACGTAAAATACCCTATTAGTGTTAAGTTCAGTCTTTTTATGAGTAAAAAGTTTTCAGAAAAGGAGATGTCTTATGGAGAAGTACGTTGGACAAGAATTCGGACTGCCATCTGGATTAGGTAAAAAGCTTTTAGGTGTCGTAGTGGTCATTGTTGTTTTGAGTGTGCTGGGTGGATCCTTTGGGACTGTGGGTGCAGGTGAGAGAGGTGTTTTACTTCGTTTTGGAGCTGTCACCGGAAAGATTCTTGATGAGGGACTCTATTTAAAAGTTCCTTTTATGGAAGATGTGGTTTTAATGTCTACTCAAATAATGAAATATACTGCTCCCGCAACCTCTTCAAGTCAGGATTTACAGGTGGTCAGTACCGAGGTCACATTAAATTATCAGTTAGATGGCAATCAAGTTGCAGAGATTTATCGTAGCTTGAGGAGAGATTATGAATATAGAGTAATTCAACCGTATATTCAGGAAGCTGTCAAATCAACCACGGCAAACTATAATGCCGAGGAATTAATCACACAAAGACCAGCCGTTAGGAATGCCCTTCAACAGGTAGTCTCCGAGCGTCTCAAGCCTCTTGGTATGAATGTGGTCCAGTTATCAATTACTGACTTTCAATTTTCATCGGCTTTTCAACAGGCAATTGAAGCTAAGGTTACAGCTGTACAGCAGGCTTTAGAGGCAGAGAATGCATTGCAGCGTGTAGAGTTTGAAGCCAAACAACAAGTTGCACGGGCAAGAGCTGAAGCTGAAGGATTGAGATTGCAGAAAGCAAATATAACTAAAGATTTGATCGAGCTGCGGAAAATTGAAGTTCAGGGAGCTGCAGTGGATAAATGGAATGGAGTGATGCCAACGGTCGTTACTAGTGGCGGTCCAGTTCCCATGCTAGATGTGTTTTCTAAGTAAAGGTCATTAAATAGTATAGAGCTAGTCCAAACGGATTATAATTTTCTTCTCCTTTAGGGTTTGTTCTTCAGTTTTATTCCTATTCTATTTTAAGCTGAATAGACATGTTTTGGGTTCATAGTAGTTAACTATGATCCTAAAAACATGTCTATTTCCTTAGTGGTCGTCTATAAGGTGCAGTGAGCTACCATATTGACGTGCAGTTTCTTGTTAAGGTTCTCAATGAGATGGCAATTGAAAGTAATGTCAAGAGCTGGTTGTATTTATTGACAAAACTCTACACAAAATTTACGTATTCTTAACAACTTCGTTTTCAGATTTGTCGTCTAATAGAGTAAGACATAACAAATAATTTTTTTGGGCTTTAGATAATGCCCAAAGTTTAAAATAAGGAGGTAAATCTCATGAATTTGATCTCAAACATAGCAAAGAAATGGGGTACAGTTTTTACTCTTTTAGTGGCTTTAGTTTTTTTGATGCAATCTGCCTTTGCCCAAAGGGATGGAAACATTCCTAGCTTTAAGGATGAAGAGCGCCGTGGTCCTGGTTTTCGTGGTGGACGTGTTAATAAAGGACCAGGAGGGTTTAAAGGCAAGAGAAAACGGGGATCAAGAGGACCTCGTCGTGGTGGATTTGGTAAGGATGCTATGATGAGTGACCTGATGATTGAATATCTTGGAATAACAGAGGCTCAGTTAGCTGATATGCAAACTTTTAAAAGAGCAGCTGCTGAACAATCCAGGCCCATCCATGAACAAATTAGAAACAATAAACGAACTTTGAGACGAGCAATGGCTGCTGGAGACATGGTACAGATTGATACTCTGGCTGCTCAGCTAGGTCAGCTTCAGGGTCAACTTATAGCTATTGGCAGTAAGGCTAGAGTGGAAATAGGCAATGTATTAACAGTTGAGCAAAAAGATAAAAAGAAGCAATTAGGAGAGAAACGAAAGTCTAGAATGAAAAGTCGTAGGGGGAAATTTAGAGAAGGTTTAAGAAAGTAGTTTAAAAAGAAGCTAATAATAATCAGGAACATCAATTATTAAGCAGGGATTATTCTCAGAGTCGTTTGTTAGAATGCCGGTAGCTATTAAGCTAAGTTAGATCTTAATAGCTACCGATATCTTTTTTAGAAGAAATGAAGTGGTTCAAGAATCAATATTTTGTAGGATTCCTTCCAAACTAAAGTAAAAAATAGACAAAATGAGGTTTCATTGCTAACACTAGGTGAAACTAATGCCTACCAGAGACGGAATGACTTAGATGCTCTCCGCACCTTTGCGATGCTGTTGGGAATTGTATTGCATGCTGGTTTATCATTTGCAAATGTTCCTTGGGTAGTACAAGACATACAGCGAAACGATGTATTTAGCATCTTATTCGCGGCTATCCATGGTTTTCGGATGCCCTTATTTTTTGTGATGAGTGGTTTTTTTACCGCTATGCTTTGGAAAAACTTTGGATTAAAGAAGTTAGTGAAACATCGAATTCGCCGCATATTAGTTCCCCTTTTATTAGGACTTATTACTGTTATTCCTCTCCAAAATTGGATTATTGGCTTAGCTTTAGAAAAATCTTTTAAAAATAAAAGAGAGATAGGAGCTACTAGCAATACAGAATCTAATATCTGGATAGATGCTAAATTAGGCAATCTTAATGGAATTGATCGACACCTGACTAAGGGAGTAGATATTAATGCCTTAGATAGAAGATTAGGAATAACTCCTTTGTGTTTGGCTTCAAGTTCTGGGGAAATAGAAGCAGTCCAGTTCATGATTCAAAAAAATGCTGAGGTAAACAGAAAAAATAGTGATGGTGGAACTCCTTTGCATTGTGCGGCTATTTTTGGTCGAATCCAACTTGTTGATCTCCTAGTTAAGAATGGTGCAGATGTTAATGTCAGGACTAATGAAGGACTCACAGCGATAGATGCTGCTCAGCTTGATATGCGCACAACCTTGTTTGTGGCAGGCATTTTAGACATTGAATTGGATGGGCAAAAAATTAAGGAAAATAAACAAAGAACTATAGAGATGTTAGAAAAACAGGGTTCTAAGTTAACCAAAGGTAGACCTATTCAAAAGGGAGGGCAGATTAAAAAGAAATCGGACAACTTATGGGTCGGTTTAATGTATACGCCGGTGTTACATCACCTCTGGTTTCTATGGCACCTTACTTGGCTCCTTTCATTTTTTGTTTTGATGATCCTAGTTGTTCAGTGGTTGCCATCACTAAAATATCCTGAGTGGTTAATGTCATTATCAGGATGGTATTTATTATTGGTTCCATTAACAATGATTTTTCAGTCATTTATGGGATCTGGTGGCAAAGTGTCAAGTTTTGGACCAGATCTTTCAGCTGGGATTCTACCCATACCGCATGTTCTGGGATTTTATGCCCTCTTTTTTGGTTTCGGCATTATTTACCATGTCTGTGATGGCTTTGACAGACAAATTAGTAAAGGATGGTGGATAACCTTGCTAATTGGATTATTTGTCATCTTCCCATTTGGATTAGCTACTACTTTTCAGTTAGATGGCAATTCTAAAATTAACTCTTTTCTTTCAGTCCTCTTCCAAGCGACATACACATGGATGATGATTTTTGGTTTAATGGGTATGTTTAGGAAATTTTTCTCCAAGACAAGTAAAAACATACGTTATTTGTCTGATGCCTCATATTGGCTTTATTTGATGCACTTGCCTCTAATTATTCTAAGTCAAATAATAATCCAAGAATGGGAATTTCCAGCTACCCTTAAATTCTTACTAATCTGTACAGTCATTACTGCCTTTTTGCTATTGATATATCAAAACTTAGTCCGATATAGCTGGTTGGGTGCTTTACTGAATGGACGACGAAACCTAAAATCTAATCCAAAAATAGACTAACTAAAATTAAGATTCCATCCTATATTCTGAAAAATATTAATAGATAGGATTTGATGGCTTTGAATTGCGCTAGAGGATTGTTTTTGAAATATATCGATAAGAAAACTAGGGAAAAACATTAATGCTAGTTAACCTCCACCATATTGGCTTGGTTCAGTTGAAAGAACAACTAAATAGTCATGACTTTTTATTCTTACGTTTTGCCTTGTTCTTACGTTTTGCCATCTTTTCAACACGTTTTTTTAGTTCCTTGATAATTTGTTTAACTTTACTGTCTTTACCCTTGTCTTTGAGTTTGGCACGTCTTGAGTCTGCCCATATTATCTCATCTGTAGTTCTGTCAATGATATGAACGTATGTTGTAGTTTCCTTTAGAAGCTTTGATGAACCAGATGCCCTCCCAAGTCCTGCAGAAATTTTTGGAGTCCCAGGCAATACTGGAACAGGAAGACTAGGGAGATTGCCACCAGCACTTACGGCACTACCCTTCATTTTGTAACCACTAATTTCTGCTTTGTTAGAGATCACAAAAACCAGATCTGCTTCATCAGCATCATGAATGATGCGGTATCTACCCCATTTCATAAGAACGGTATAAACTTTATCAGAAAGAGCCAAAATGCCAGTTTGGTTAACTATTGCAACACTTGTTGCATCTAAGAATATTGGAGAGGGTGGCATTTTTTTGTCGCGGCCCAAAGAAACTGAACAAAGAAACAGCCATAAAAGACAAACTAGAAATTTATTCATGAAGAAATTCCATTTCGTTGTGAAAACGAACTTTGTTTTGACTGCCTTAATTCCATTATTGATTAAATTCTAATTCTCTAAAAAGAATATTGAAAAGTTTTTAGAGAATCCTGAAAAATTCTGATTGCGACTAAGAATTCAAACACTCTTTTTCTATCCACTGAGAGAAAGTATGTATTTTCAAAAATGAAGGTATAATTATTAAGCTAAAATTTCTTTTATTACTCTTCCATGAACATCTGTTAGTCGAAAGTCCCGGCCACTATATCGGTATGTCAGTCTTTCATGGTCAAAGCCTAGCAGATTTAAGATTGTCGCATGTAGGTCGTGAGGATGGACTTTATTTTCAACGGCCCTAAACCCAAAGTCATCTGTACTTCCATAGGTCATTCCTCCTTTTACACCGCCACCTGCCATCCAAACCGAGTAACCCCAATGGTTATGGTCTCGTCCATTTTGAACAATGCTGGCTCCACTAGTTTCGACTGCAGGAGTACGACCAAATTCACTTCCACAGACTACAAGGGTATCTTCAAAAAGTCCACGCTCCTTCAAGTCATGAAGCAAGGCTGCCATCGCAGGGTCAGCTTCACGAGCTAGCTTTTGATGAGCCATGATATCGTAGTGGCTATCCCAGGGCTGGCCTGTCCCAAAATAAACTTGAACCATTCGAACTCCTCGTTCAACCAGACGTAATGCCATAAGACAGCCTCTAGCAAAGTCCCCCTGACCATACCTTTTTATGGTCGCTGCTGTTTCTTTAGAGAGGTCGAAAACTTCGGGAGCTTCAGCCTGCATCCGATAAGCAATTTCCATTGCATGGATACTACCTTCCAATTGAGGATCATCTGGGCGTTTCTGGCCATGAAGATTATTTAGTTGTCCAAGCAAATCAAGTTGCTGACGCTGCTGAGCCGGGGTAACATGTTGATTTTGAATGTCTTGAATAAGTTTTTCAGGAGTTCTCTCGTTATTGGGTATCCGAGTACCTTGGTATACGGCAGGGAGAAATGCTGAGTTCCATAGAGAAGTGCCTCCAGTAGGAGGGCCTCCAGAAGGGCATAGAACAATGAATCCAGGTAAATTCTGATTTTCTGTCCCTAAACCATAGGTTATCCAGGAACCTACGGAAGGACGACCTGGTTGAAGGTGCCCGGAATTCATTAAAAACATTCCTGGACCATGGTTAGGAACATCAGTATACATAGACCGAATCACACAAATATCATCAATATGTTCAGCCACTTTAGAAAAAAGTTCACTGACCTCAATCCCACTTTGACCATATTTTTTGAACTGGAAAGGTGATCTCATAAGATTACCAGTTTTACGTTCAGTTTTGAGATATTCCCCTGGCATTGGTTGTCCATCATATTTTGTTAACATTGGTTTGGGGTCAAAAGTATCAACTTCTGAAAGACCTCCATTCATAAAGAGGTAGATGACCCGTTTCGCTTTGGCGGGGAAGTGAGTTGCCTTAATGGCCAAAGGATTACTCGGATTGGAGGCTGAATCTGCTAGGAAGCCAGAATTTTCGAGCAGACTAGCATAACCATACATTCCAAAGCCACCACCTATCATATGCAGTAGGTCACGACGGTTAATAAAAGGATTATTAGATTTTGTATTTGTCACGTCTTGTCTTCTTTTTTAACTAGTCAATCAATGAAAAAGAACTCATTTGAACTCATAAGGGTCTGTAAATATTGTTGTAAGACAACTAATTGATCATTACTTTGATGATTATTGGCATTAATAAAATTCATAGCCAGTGTAATTTCATTGGACGACGGTTTTCGACCAAACATAAGTTGGTAGACTGAATCAATCGTCTGTGAACCAATGGGTTTACCATCTACGCTGAAAGTCTTAGCAAGAATCCCAGCTTGATTCCATACCAAGTCACTATTAAGGAAAAAAAGTCTCTGTGAAGGGATATTTGTGACCAATCTTTGCTGGCTGCTCAAACTAGGGTCTGGAAAATCAAAAAGTGTTAATACATTGGCCACTTTAGACCGCTTAACTTGTCCGTAAACTGTTCGACGACTTTCATCCTTTGACAGATTTACTGAGGTCCCCCCAATACTCGAATTCATTCTGCCAGACACTGACAAAATAGAATCGCGCAAAGATTCAGCATCTAATCTACGTCGATTAGTCCGCCAAAGCCAACGATTTTCTGGATCTTTAGCATGATGAACTGCAGAATGCTGGCTACTTTGTTGATAAGTAGCTGAATGTAGAATTTCTCTGTGTAGGGCTTTTATTGAATAATTATGTTGGATAAACTGATGGGTAAGGTATTCAAGTAGTTTTGGATGAGAAGGAAACTCTCCTAAACGTCCGAAATTACTAGGAGTCCTCACAATGCCCTGGCCGAAGTGGTGTTGCCAGACTCGATTGACTATTACTCGAGCTGTTAAAGGTTGGTTAGCAATTGATTCAGCAAGTTGCAAACGGCCGCTTCCAATTTTGAATGGTTTAGGCTTTTCTTTAGTCAGGACGGTAAGGAATTTTCTAGGAGTCTTTGCTCCCAAAACATAGGGATTGCCTCGAATATGGACCTGTGAGTCCTGAGGGCTTGGGGAATCGGTCATTCCATGAGTGTAAAGGTATTTTGGAGGTTCACTTTTTTTTAGACTCTCTAGCTGACTGCGCAATGTGTCTAAATATATTTTCCATTCCCCTTCTAAAAATCTTTCCAGTTTTTTACCTTGAAGTCGAAACAGGCCATATTCTTCTTTCATGAAACTGTTTGTAAGGTCTGTATTTCCAAAGAGGTCAAGCCACAAAATGTATTTTTCTCTATTGATAGGTTCAATCGATATCTCACAGATACCACAGCCTGCTTCGGGAAGAAATCCATTGGGAAGATAAGCAACATTGAGATTTTTCTTTGGTTTGTTTGATTCCAAGATGATTTTATTTTTCTCATCTTGAATTTTTTTTTCAGAGAAGATGGTCAAAGCTAATGACTGAAAGTCAGCAGCTATTGTTTGCACCTGTTCTAAGGATCCACCCTCAGTTCTTAGCTTGTCCCACTTTTTAAGATAGGGATGTAGTCTTTCATCACTTGTTAAATATTTAAACCACCCTTCCAATAGCTCCTGATCTATTTCTTCAGACTGGGCTAGTGTTGAAAAAGAAAGGTCAGGATTATTTAGTATTTTCCAAGTAGCAATCAGATACCGAGAGGTTTTCCATGCTAACATTTCACTGAGTTGGATGGACTGTTGGTTAAGGAAATCTTTTATCGAGGATTCCAGACCTTTTAATTTTTCTTTATGTTCTTTATAAGCTTCTACTACTTCAGGGGGAGAAAGTGGGTATTCTTTATATATGGTACTAGCCATAATTCCATCTAAAGCCCAGTAGTCCTCAAAAGCAATTGGATCATACTTGTGATCGTGGCACCTAGCACAACCTACTGTCAATCCTAGGAATCCACGAGTGATTGCATCAATACGGTCAAAACGTTCATCAGCCCGGGCCTGAGGAGGTTCAAGAACGTTATAATACCAGATACCTAGACCTAAAAATCCTGTTCCTGCCAATAGCTGTTCTCGGTTTTTTGTCTGTAGTAGGTCCCCAGCAATTTGTGATTTAACAAAAAGATCAAAAGGCATGTCATTGTTAAAGGCCTCAATTACCCAATCTCTATAACGCCAAGCATTGAGGTATTCCGAATTTCCTTCCGGTCCAAAGATATCATCTTCGGCATATCGAGCAACGTCTAGCCAATGTCGTCCCCAGCGTTCTCCATAGTGCGGAGAGCTTAATAGTCGATCCACCAATTTTGTCCATGCTTGTGGCGACTTATCATTCAGGAAGACCTCAATTTCTGAAGGTGTTGGAGGTAATCCTATGAGATCAAAAGTAATTCGTCGGATTAATTCGTTCTTCGTAGCTAGTTGAGATGGATTAAGATTTACTGCTTCGAGCTGTGCCAAGATAAAATAGTCAATCGAAGATTGAGGCCATTTTTTATCTTCTATCCTTGGTAACTGGGGTAATTGTACGGGTTGAAAAGCCCAATAATTCTTATCATTTTCTGAGATAGTAAATGTTTGGTTGTTTTCATTGGACGGTATACTGCTAATGGGATTTTCTGGCCAGGGAGCTCCAATTTTAATCCAATGGGTCAAGTCTAATATTTCGTGATCTTTTAGTTTCTCACCAAGTGGCATACGTAATCGCTGGTGACTATGATCTATGACTTGAATGAGTAAGCTTTTTTCTGGTTTTCCCGGTACTATGGCGGGCCCCAATGTTCCACCTTGGATCAATCCATCACGGGAATCTAAGCGGAGTCCACTACTAATTACTTCACTGTGACAGCTATAACATTTATTTATTAGCAATGGGCGAATTCGAACTTCAAAGAAATCATTGGAATCTTGAGATAGTAATGGAGTTTTACCAAAAAAGGGAATCATCATAATTCCAACAAGTATTGGGCATACTTTTCCAGCAAAAGAGAAATGTAGTCTGGAATTTTTATTTGAAAACTTATTAATTAATAAAGAC
This sequence comes from Terriglobia bacterium, assembly GCA_022452285.1. GTDB lineage: Bacteria > Acidobacteriota > Terriglobia > Versatilivoradales > Versatilivoraceae > JAKUNG01. Next base: position 52,719 of record JAKUNG010000019.1, read on the forward strand.
ATCGAAAAATTATTAGGTTTAATTCTAATTTAACTAAATGTTAATAAATTTTGTGTTAATTTAACCTATTTAAATTAACAATAGAAAGTACTTTTACTCTATACTCATTACTATTATTTTACGTTACAAAATAGAATGAGTCACTTGAAACTTGAAGTTATTCGGTAGGGTTGAAGGTGACTGAGACAATTAGCTTAAATGGGGACTGATTCAAATTCAGTAAAACTGTAGACTTTATTTTGAAATTTGTAGAAAAATTTGGTTCATTTAAAACAAAGTGGGTTTAAATCAACACAAAACGATACATATATTCCCAGAATCTATTTCTTGATTATTTTTAGGTCAAATTAAATGAAAAAATATGGTCCCATCGCTTCTAAATTCTATAACAATCTTGACTTTATTAATTTTGATGCATTATCACGTTGGGGAACCATCAGTCCAGAAGACCTAAAAATTTTTAAATTTGCTGACTCACCGCAGAGGGCTTTTAGCATTATAAAAAAAGTATAGAGAAATTTTATCTTGAACCAGAATTTTCAACCCTAGATGGAGATCCACCCCTTCCTCTGAAACCAATTTTGTAGCTAAAGTTTGAATTAGGGTGTCTTTGCATGCTGTTTTAATGTTCATGACTCCTAAAAAAATAAATTGTTAGCATTCACTTATGCCCATGCTTCTCTACCCTCACCAATCCACTTTAGCTGCTCACGGCGTGATTGGCCATAGTAATGAAAAAAATGGTGTCGAATTCCAGCATTTCGGGACATTTTAATTTTTTCTAATAACGGTTCTTTAGAGTTATATTGGTGCTGAATATGCATGGTTTCTGGTTCAGACCATTCTGGGACCTGACTCACTTGCTTTACTAGAGACCGTTGTTGCGCATCTTTTGTTTTTCCAAGTGGGTTAACGCCCACACGCTTTAAGTAAGGATAAAATTTGGAATAATCAATTTTATTCATAAAACTTTGCCCAAACCGATTTTTTTTCAATTCGTAAGGTACCCTAAACGGCATCAATCCCCCACCAAACCGGTTAACAATTTCTTGGACTGACCAAAATAGACTAGTTACAGTATTAAATCTCATCTCCATATATTCCCAAAGTTTTCCCCCAAAAGCATTCTGACACCATTCCTCATCTACTTTACCTTTATCCCATTCTGCAGGTAGTTTGGGAAGAGAATGATAGAGGTGATCTTTAACATTTCTCCGAAAAGAATAGACATCAATATTTTGCATTAAAGCTCGGTGACAACAACTAGCACAAAAACATAAGTCTAGTAGGAATTTATCTCGGGGAGAAGGTGGAACCTCTATTTTATTCAGAGTAAAACTCCACCAATTTAATCCACCATAGCCAAGGTGTTCATAACGAATTCCATCTCCGCCATAGGTATCCATTAACTCTTCTACAACGGCTAGATCATGGGAACGAACATCTGGGTTAGCAGGGCAGAGGTAACTGCCATGTCTTTCTCCCATTACATCTACCATGCAAGTTTCCGGATAAGCACGAGCCATACTGTGATTAAAATGAAAAACAGTAAAAAAAATCATCCCCCAATTACGTTTTCTTGCTTTGTCTACAATTCGATGCATATATCCGGGAGTGTCTACGCAGGTTCCCACCACCGGTCGAATTCTGGTTTCTCTCCACCTAGGGTGTTGGGGTATAAAGAAAGCAGATCCCTCGTCCCATCGAACCATACGTTTAGGATTGTGCGGTAGCAAGAACGTGCATGCATGATAAATTGCAGCAGCACGGATTTCATTAAGACCACAATGATCCCCGAGAAAATCATAGCAATTGTCGATACCCTCATCTGTAATATCCCAAGGGTGGATGAAAATACCACCAGAGCTACCAGTTTTTAATCGAGACTTTTGATTTGAAGGGTTTTGGGCGACGGTAATTTTAGGATTTTTAGCCTTCATCAGAGTTGGTTGTAAACTACTAATAGTAATAGCAGAAGTCTTCAGAAAATTCCGACGATTGACGCTTGGTAACATTGAGTTTCCCTCCGAAGAGATGATTGTTGAGCCTATGGCCATATGATAGCATTAATGCTCCTAATTTTATCGAAGACTCCCTAAAGGATTTATGCATTTTAATTTATTTTGAAGGTGGTTTAAGTCGAAATAATCAAAAACGGTCAGTTTCTTAAAACGTTTAGGCCGAATAAGAGGACTGTGAAATCTGAGTTTACTGAGTCTTAAACAAGTCCAGGTCAAAGTTATTATTATGTGCGAGTCATTCAAAAAAATGGCGAAATGGCTTGTGCTTCTCTATCTTTGGTCATCTATTAGGGTGAAGTTGAAGACTAACATTACTCTTAAATTCCGGGAAAGGTCTGATTATTTGGAGTTTTTAGAATAAAGGGACATAAGATTTTTGCGATAAACATTAAATTAATAGTAATCAAAGGAGAAAATAGCCATGGCTAAGATCGAAATTTTGGATTCTGGAATCATTGACAATCAAGATTCAGCTTTTCCTACTCTTGTTAGATTAGACAATGGAGATATTCTGGCCGGCTTTACGGTTGGTGGAGGACCTCATGTTCATGGAGGAACTGATCTGGCACGTTCTACGGATAATGGAAAAACCTGGAAGTGGGAATCAACGATTCTAAGTCCAGGAGAATCTCTTCAGACTACCAACTCTCTTCGTTTGAGTCGGACCCCTGAAGAAATGATTATTGCCTACGGCACACGTGCTTATAAGCCAAAAGAAAAAATAGAGTGGGGAAGTGGAACAAGAAAAGAACCAATCTTTTGTACTTCTAGGGACCAGGGTAGGACATGGAGTGAACCGCAACTAATTGAAACGACGATTCAGGGTCCTTTTGAAATTGCTAGTCCCATGATAGTTACAAAAAATGGTCGATGGTTGGCTCCTGGAGCTACACTATCTGACCAACAACGTCTTGGAGAGCAACTGGTCGTTTTTATTTCAGAAGATAAGGGAAAGACGTGGTCAGATTCTGCAGTAGTAATGAAAGATCCTGAAGGCATAAAAGGCTTTTTTGAACAAAAACTGACTCGACTTGATGCTGATCGTGTAATGGCTGTTTCTTGGACTCTTCGCATGGGAGATTACTCAGACTTTGAGGATCATTTTGCCATTTCTAATGATGGCGGATGCACCTGGGGTCCTTTACAATCTACTGGAATTAGAGGACAAACCATGACGCCAATATGGCTTGGTGCAGACAGGTTACTAGTCTTATACAATAGGAGATATGGAAAACAAGGTGTAATTGGGTGTTTGGTTAGATTTACCGATGATGCTTGGTTAGTTGAATCCGAAGAAATTTTGTGGGATGCAAATTCCTCGAGAGAAACTGTATCTGGAGTTTCAGGGCTTGATGAGTTAGACAGTTTTTCTTTTGGTTTACCATCCGCTATTCCTTTGGATGAACAGACCTTGCTTTGTGTGCACTGGTGTAAGGAACAAGGGACACATGTTATTCGTTGGACTAAAATTCGAGTTCTATTTAAATAGATAATTGACAAGAATTTGAAATCAAAGGAGTACGTTTCATGAAAGACTCGTTACTTAAGTCCCTTGCTATTCAATCGGAAAGAGGTGTGCCGCTTCGTGTTGGAGTTGTTGGAGCAGGAAAATTTTCTACTATGTTTCTTAGTCAGGCTCGATTCATTTCAGGGCTTCATATTGTAGGAATTGTAGATCTTTCTAGAAAAAAAGCATTAACTGCAGTAAAACGTGCTTGCTGGCCTGCTGAGCAGTATTGTGCCAAGAGTTTTTCTGAAGCCTTTAAAAAGGGCTCTACTTGTTTGTCAGAGGATAGGGAGGGCCTAATTTCTTTGCAGGGTCTTGACGTTATTGTAGAAGCTACTGGAGATCCAATAGCAGGTATCACCTGCGCTTTGAAAGCAATTGAGCAGGGTAAGAATTTAGTAATGGTAAATGTCGAGGCTGATGCAGTTGCCGGGCCTCTTTTAGCTGTTCGTGCTAAACGAGCTGGAGTTGTTTATAGCTTAGCTTATGGCGATCAGCCAGCATTAATCTGTGAAATGGTGGATTGGGCAAGATCAATTGGGTTAGAGATTGTTTGTGCTGGGAAAGGAACAAAGTATTTGCCCAAGTATCATTTTTCTACTCCAGAAACAGTATGGAAGTATTATGGATTGAAAGAAGAAGAGGTTGTTAGGGGTGGACTCAACTCCCGAATGTTCAATTCTTTTTTGGATGGAACTAAATCTGCTATTGAAATGGCTGCTGTAGCTAACGCAACTGAGCTGCATCCGCAGCCAGAGGGACTTAAATTTCCTAGTTGTGGGGTTTCAAACCTAGCTGAGACATGCCGTCCAAGAAGCTGTGGAGGACAGTTGTCTCATTCAGGAACAGTTGAAGTTGTTTCCAGTTTAGAAAGAAATGGTCACCCCATCTCAGATGATTTACGTTGGGGAGTTTATGTTACTTTTGCTGCCTCAAATAATTATGTGAAAGATTGTTTCAATGAGTATGGTTTGATGACTGATGTAAGTGGCAGATATTCATCGCTTTATCGTCCTTATCACCTAGTTGGTTTAGAACTTCCCATCAGTGTTCTCAAAGTAGGATTAAACAGAGAAGCAACTGGAACACCAGTTGCTTTTTGTGGAGATGTTGTTGCAACGGCTAAACGATCTCTTTCAGTTAAAGAAGTCTTAGATGGCGAAGGAGGCTATACGGTTTATGGAAAATTAATGCCTGCTAAGAATTCCTTGAAAAGTAATGCACTGCCTATTGGTCTAGCTCGCGATGTCGTTCTACGAAAAGATGTTTCTGTTGGTCAAACCATTTGTTGGTCTGACGTTGATTATGATAGAGCTAATCCTATAATTTGTTTCCGAAGGGAGATGGAGGATACTTTTATTTGAAAGACATAATATTTAGAAATAAAGGTGTAAATCAATTATCCAAACATACTGGAACAATAACTTAAACCTTAACAAAGAAGATTAAGTTTCTTAAAGCAATTTTAATCTTAAAACTTAGGGTCCAATATCTTGGTTAAGAAACTTAAATCCTTTCCAATTAACATTCTTGGAGGGACATATTTAACTTTGTCCCAAAAAAAGTCCAGTAGAGGCATCGACAAATATAGTACGTTTACTAGAGCCAACAGTTTCTCCCCAAATCACTCTCCAAACAGGACTTGTAAATCTAGCGGTAAATTCTAGTAAGAAGTGAACTGGAAGATTTGGATTTTTTTTCAAAAAGGTTTCACTTTTTTTTCTAGCTGTGAAAAAAGCCTTGTCAGAGTCTATCCTAAAGAGTTGATGAATAAAGGGATTTTGCCTTCCTCTGCCAGACCAGGATTCTTGGAGTCCTATTCGTACACCTTTACGAATACTCCGTCCAGATTTAATGACTGAGTAAGTATAGCTTCGAGATTTTCTTTTTGTCCTAGATACAAAAACCGCTTGCCATACAGCACATTTTCCAGAGTTGCTAGGAAGTTCTTTCAAATTAAAGTTTGAAATCTTAAGAAGTTGTGAATCGGCTGACCAAGCTTTAGCTTGTACAAATACTCGGTGGAAAGCTATTTGTGCAGTTACTGGTGACGGAGGATCAATCAGTGTTTTTGATGTTACTTTTGGAGTGACTGGTTTGGAGCAACTCACTAAAATTAAAATAAGTAACAGACTGGTTAACAAGTTTTTTTCTGATGGTAGAGCTGATTTCTTCTTCATGATTAATTCCTAAATTTGGTTTTAATATACTTAAAAACTAATTCGGATTTTTCCACTCCAAAGTCTTGGATGTCCAAAATGGGTTCCAGAAAAAGGATTTCCAAAATTATAGGCAAAGCGCTTATTAGTTAGATTCTGGATATCAAACTGAGTTCTTATTGAATGGTTTTCTCTAATAGAGAAATCCCTGCCAACTGAAAAATCAAATAAAGAGCGGGGTCTTATTCGCTGTCTTTTGAAGTTAACTAGGTCTGATCCTGGTCGATTTTTTAAATCCTCTAACTCGTCAGAGTCAATTTCAAGCGGTGTACCACTTGCATGGCGACCTGAAAGTGAAAACCAGATTTTAGATGGATGTCTATATAACACTCCGAACGCACCCGTATTCCTTTGGTCGTGGTCTGGATTAAATTTGATGCCTGGTCCGATATCGATGATGTCATCTTCAAGGAACAAACCACCATTAATAGGTCCTATTTGAAAAATTCGTGAGTTTGAGTAGCTTATATAACTAGACCAACCGTTTTTTTGAGGGAAATCAATTCTAGCTTCTAATCCTTGGGCTTTACCCTTATTTACAGAATTTGGAAATATGATTGAGGTGCCAAAAAATACATTTGGATCCCCAGAATTTTTAATTAGTCGCCACCAATAAGCTGCATTAAGCTGGAACCAGTTTCCAAAAGATTGTCCAAATCCAGTCTCAAAGGCATGCTGCTTTTCTGGAGGTACTGCCATACTATCAGTAGTCTGTTGGTCTGCAAAAGGAGACAAACGGAATGCTTTTTTAGATGAAGAAAGAAGAAGGTTTTCTAATTGAGGTGGTGTAAAAAGTCGATTATAAGAGGCACGGAGGACTGTCTTAGTAGTTGGTAGATAGAAAGCAGTTCCAACTCGAGGGCTTATTAGAGAGTCAGAAACCATGATTGTAGTCCGGTCAAAACGAACTCCAGCATTAATGGTCCAGTTAGGTTTTAAAGAAAAAGTATCTTGGATATAAGCAGATCCCTGCCATCGAATAGCGGAACTTCTAAAAGAAAATGGATTATTCCGGTCAAAAAGCATTGCCATAGGACTGATTCCAGTTTTTTCAGCCAGCGTTTTGTCAGTAATAAAAAAGGAAAAATTTTCATGGGGTGCTGCCCTTTGTCCTTCAGTTCCTACCTTTAGTGTGTGTCCTTTAACAAAGTGGACAAGGTTTAATAGTATTCCTGTACGAGAATGTTCTCTTAATTGAGCAGCCGAAAGGGGGACATCATTTGGACTAGGGAACAATTCAGAGCGAAAATAACGGTGATAAGCTCCTATGTCTGAAACGGTATAAGCTGACCAAGTCTTTTGCCAGGTCATTGACTGGTGGTCATTAGAGAGTTCCTGACGTTGTCTTTGTCCACTAAGCTCTTGATCAAGAGTGTTAGTGATCCGAAATCTGCTGCTATGAAAACCAACGTTAAAGATTAGGGTGTCTTGATTAGTAGGATACCAATCAACTCTAGAATTGAATCGAAGTGCTCTTCCACTATTATTAAAGTTTTTTGGGTGAATAGGATCAAGATAACGTTGACCTGATCCAGTTAGAGAGTGTCCTATGTAGAACCCTAAACGTTTTTTTAGATTACCACCTAATGTGTAACCAACTTGTCCAGTTTGGAAATTTCCTCCGCCTATATCGAGAGAACCTCCTAACTTTCTATCAATTCCGGATTTAGGAATTACTTGAACAACTGCACCTGAAGCATAACCGTATTCAACTGGAATATGACCATTGATTACCTGTATTGATTCAATTATTTCATTTTGAGGGGCTCCACCGAAGAGTGGGTCTATACGGTCAGTCAAAGGAATTCCATCTAAGACGAAGAGTAAGCCGTTGTCGGCTCCTCTAACGTGTAATAATCCATTGTCCTCACTAATCCAGCCAGGGACAGTTCTGAGGATTTTTTGTAATCCATCTGCAGGTTTGCTGCTCGGTTGTATTTCAATGAAGCTTTGATCAAGATCAGTTTCCATTCCCAATGAGTCTTCTTCAATTAACTCTGCTACCTGAATAGTTTGGGTTTCAGATACAAGATCTAGGGATACGTTCACTATTAAGGGAAGATTAGATCGAATACGGACCTTTTGGCTAAAAGTTTGAAATCCTGCGGCCTCTACTTTTAATAGGTAATAATCAAAAGGAACATTTTTGAAGGAGAATGTTCCTTGTAAATCTGTAAGAATTTGACGGCTAAATCCTGTAGTAGGATTGTATAGCTTAACTATAGCCCCTTTGATCACAGCCTGAGTCAGATCATTGACAGTCCCCCCTAATTTACCCGCATTGATTTGTCCCGACAAGTTTCCTAATAGCCCAACAAATAGCACCATCCAACCTAAAATGATGTGGCTAGAAATACTAGATCTAACTTGTAGGTTTATAACGTTCCACTTTTTCAAAGGCATCGGCAATGATTCGAGTGTCAAGGCTGTCAACGGCAAATGCCCCTGCTTGAGAGAGGTATCTCCAAGTAATGTCGTAGTCTTGTTGGTTTAAGACAGGATAATTTCGTTCCAAACCATCAAAAAAGGCAGTGAAGGCGACACTTACAAAGAAATCAACAGCAGCCACCCGACTACTCTCTAATTTAACGGCATTCCAAACATAACTACTTGCAACACCTACTTCTGCTTTTTGGTCAACGAGCTCTAAATCCTCACGTTTGACACTGTAACCTTCTAACTGAGCACCCTCTTTTAATCTAAAAGTTTTCCAACAGTGTCCGCAGGCAGACCACCCTTTTCCAAGTACAAAATCCCAGACGGGAGCTACTTTCATGGGTGATTTACAATCTGGACAGTCATATTCTTTCACGAAGTCTGATAAGGTTCCTAAAATTCCATCTCCTCGATCTGCCATGGTTTCAAAACCCTCCCTAAATTAAATCCAAATTAATGTTATTAAGCGTTACGATTATACCCTACTAGTTGAAAACGTCATTCATTGAATTCGAAGACTTTGTTAAAAGAATGGTAAAGAACTCATCCTTGATTCTTGAAGGGAATCAGCGTAAGCTCAGTCACCTATGTTAGCCGGCCAAATAAAAAAATTAGGTCAGATTAAACTTATAGATCATCCTGAACCTGAATTGGTTAAACCAGGACAGGTGATCTTCCAACCTGAAATGGCTTGTCTTTGTGGTTCTGACAGTCCTTACTTTAATGAGAATCAGTCTTCTTATCCTCTTCCCATCGGCATGTCATTACATGAAATGGTTGGAACCATTGTTTGTTCAAATGGTGGGAAATTAAGTGCTGGTCAGAAAGTTTTAGCGGTACCTCTTAATCATGAAGGGATTTTTGAACGAATGGCAATTTCTGAAGACCGAGTACTTGTTTTTGAATCAAATCGTCCGTCTGAGGAAATGGTGATTGCACAACCTCTTGGAACTGTACTTTATGCACTAAGAAAACTCCCAAATTTATTAGGTTGGAAAGTTGCTGTAGTTGGCCAAGGCCCTATTGGCCAACTTTTCTGTGCTGCTCTGAAAAACCTTGGGGCTAGTGAAGTAATAGGTATTGATGTCTTGGCTTCGAGATTGGAGACAAGTAAGTTAATGGGTGCATCTGCAGTGATTGATAATAGTAAAGATAATCTAGTGCAGGCTATTCAAGATTTGACTGGCGGAGACATGGTTGACTTGGTTATAGAGGCTGCTGGTCATCAAGAAGAGACTTTAAATTTGTGCATTGAGATATGTAAGAACCAGGGTCGACTTCACTATTTTGGAATTGCCCCTCAAACTATCAATGGAGTTGAATGGTTAAAAGTGGTAACTAAGAGTCTAAACATAACTAGTAGCCACAGTCCAGATTTTAAGATTGACTTTCCATTGGCAATTAAGTGGATTAATGAGGAACGGATTGATGTGAGGCCACTTATTACTCATAAATTACCTTTAAATAAAATCCAACAGGCCTTTGAACTATTCTCCAAACGGCTAGATGGTGCACTTAAAGTGTGTCTGCAATTTCCTACCAGTAACTAAGACTAACAAAAAGCTTTTTTTAGTTATTTATTTACTTTGAACCTCTTATTATCTTAGCCCCAAGAGTTTTCAGCTTGTGTTCAATTCTTTCGTATCCTCTATCTAAATGATAAACACGGTCAATTATTGTTTCACCAGTAGCGACAAGTCCAGCTAACACTAAAGAAGCGCTAGCTCTTAAATCAGAGGCAATTACATTGGCACCTGTTAAACTAGTTTTACCGAAAATAGTTGCTTGATTACCTTCAATTTTGATGTTCGCTCCCATTCGTATCATTTCACTGGCATGTAAAAATCGACTCTCAAAAACAGTTTCAGTAATAATAGAAGTGCCATGAGCTTGCGTCATAAGTCCCATAAATTGCGCCTGCATGTCAGTGGCGAATCCAGGATATTCTTTGGTGATTACGTTACAGGCTTGAATTTCGTGTGGTGCCCTTACGATACAACTATTTCTTTCAGTTTCTTCAACTATAACACCAGCCTGCCTCATTGTATTGATGACCGTGCTTAAATGACAGGGTTGACAGCCAATTAATTCAATTTCACCTCCAGTTATGGCTCCAGCAATCATGAATGTTCCAGCCTCAATGCGGTCTGGGATAATGGTATGATCAGCTCCATTTAAATTAGAAACACCATTGATCCGAATGGTCTTAGTTCCATCTCCCTCAATCAGAGCACCCATTGAGCGAAGCATATTGGCTAAGTTAATTACTTCTGGCTCACAAGCTGCATTGAGCAGAATTGTTTCACCTTTAGCTAGTGAAGCTGCCATCATTAAGTTTTCAGTACCTGTAACGGTAATCTGATCGAAGACTACCTTTGATCCAATTAGTTGATCAGCTCGAGCCTTAACGTAACCATGTTCAATACTTATGGTAGCCCCAAGTTTTTTCAATCCTTCAATGTGAAGATCTATAGGACGGGCTCCAATTGCACAACCACCAGGTAAAGAAACATTTGCTTGACCTAATCGTGCAAGCAGAGGTCCTAATACCAATACCGAGGCACGCATCGTTTTTACCAGTTCATAAGGAGCCTCACAAGCAATAGGGTCTTTGGCTCTTAATATGCACATATGGTTTTTAGATATTTGATCAAGTTCAGCCTCACATCCCATTTCCTGAAGCAATTTACCAGTAGTTTCAATGTCACGAACCTGCGGAAGATTTCGTAAGATTATTTGATCTTCAGTTAGTAAGGAGGCTGCCATAGTGGGTAGAGCAGCATTCTTTGCTCCACTAATGTGTACTGTACCCCTAAGAACTTCTCCACCTTTAACAAAAATTTTATCCAATGGTATAGCCTATTTTACCCTTAATGATTGTAGTGTGGACACTTAGGTCGTTTAAAAGTAGTAGAACCATGTCAGCATCGTTCCCTGGGGCGAGTGAACCTTTGGAGCCTTCTATTTTTAGAGATTCAGCAGGGTTTTTGGTTAGCATGAAAATGATCTCTTGAAGGGGCAACTTACTCCAATTTAGAAGGTTCCTCATAGCCTTATCCTGAGTTAAAGTGCTACCTGCTAATTTCCCTTCTGAATTACGGCACACTCCATTCATGACTTTAACTTGAGAGTCTCCTAACTGATAGTTGCCATCCGGCATTCCTTGGGCACTTATAGAATCAGTGATTAACAAAAGCTTTCGAGTCCCTTTTGATTGAAGTAAAAATTTAATTGTGTTAGGGGTAACATGAATACCATCCGCAATTAATTCAGTCCAAATATTTGGGTTCGTAAGGATTGCTCCAATAATTCCAGGTTCTCTGTGATTGAAGGCCCTCATTGCATTAAAAATATGGGTAGCATTACCAGCACCTTGAGCGATGGCTTCCTGAGCATCTTTATAAACAGAATTGGAATGTCCCAGAGAAACTACTATATTTTTGGATCTAGCATAGCGAATTAAATTTTTAACCCCTTTAATTTCTGGTGCTAATGTAATAAGTTTAACTTGATTATTAGCATAAGTAAGAATTTGTTCTAACAATGAAATTGAGGCAGGATGAATATGGATTGCAGGATGTGCCCCACACTGTTTGGGGCTTATAAAAGGACCCTCCAAATGAATTCCAATTAATTGAGCGCCCTGTCGAGACTGTCTAATTTGGTTCCCAATTCCTTTAACTGATTGAAGAGTTTTTTCTACAGATGCTGTGATAGTTGTTGCTAAATATGCAGTTGTACCGTGACGGGCCAATGATTGAGAAATTATATCAAGGGCAGCTTTAGTTCCTTCCATTACATCTCGACCCTGGGCTCCATGAATATGAGTGTCAATAAATCCTGGAACCAAACAATATTGAGGACCTCCACAAACCGAGAATTCTTTTTTTGAAAATTTAACTGATTTATAATTGCCAACTTCTAGAATTTTTGTTCCCTCTACCAGCACTACTCCATCTAAAATTACCGTTTCCGGCGTAATAACTTTTCGGGCAAAAAGTGCTAATCGATTCATATTAGGTAATCTCAATCAGAATTTTCTAGTTGTTCTAAAAGCTTCTTACCAATGGTCTATGGCCTCTGTGATAATATTTGCAACTTCGCGGCGAAGTTGCTGAATGGCATTATTTTGACGAGTTGGATAAACTCGATTAGTTAATAAAACAATAAAAAGTTGACGAATTGGATCAATCCACAGTGAGGTTCCAGTGAACCCAGTATGGCCAAAGGAATCTTTAGAAAGCCATTTTCCGGCCGAACTACCTTTACTAGGAGTATCCCAACCAAGAGCTCGACTACTACCTATTGGAAGTTGTTGACGATGGGTAAAGGTTTTGATTGTAGAATTTTTTAAAATTCTACAATGATTATATACCCCTCCATTTAATAAGGTTTGACAAAATATTGCTAAATCTCCAACAGTTCCAAATAGACCAGCATGGGCGGCCACTCCTCCAAGTGCAAAGGCATTTTCATCGTGAACCTCTCCACGAAGAAGACGATTCCTCCAGGGATCTTTCTCTGTAGGTGCAGTTTGAGACCGTAAGGCTAGCTTGGGTTTAAACATAGTTCGATTCATTTCTAAGGGTCTAAAAATTTGTTGATTGGCCATATCATCTAAAGTTTTCCCATTCAATTTTTCTAGAATGCTTCCTAATAGAATAAATCCTAGGTCACTATAAAGACTTTTATAGCCTGGGCTATATTGCAGCTGGATTCTCAAGAGTCTTCTTAAGATGTGCTCTTTTTCTTGGATCTTTTTGTAAAAAGGGAAGTATGGCGGAAATCCCGAGCTGTGGGTCAATAGATGCTTAACAGTAATAGTTTGTTTGTTTTGAAATGAAAAATTTGAAAAAAATTGATGGATTGGAGTATCCAATGATAGTTCCCTGTTTTCATAGGCTTGCATGACTAGTGTTGTTGTACTTATCACTTTAGTTAGTGAAGCCAAATCAAAAATGGTCTCCCGCTTTACTAAAGGACTTTTATTGTCATACGTAAATTTTCCATAACCTCTTTCGATGATTAATTTCCCATGGAAGCCAACGGCAAGAGAAGCTCCTGGAAAGCTTTGATTTTGAATACCATTATTGATAACTAGTCCCAATTTTTTTTTGAGCTCTAACACTTCACTTTTAGTTGGACTTAACTCCGATCTTGCTCTCTGAAAAGTCATATTCAAAGGCTTACGTAGAAGACCAGTCATACGGTTAGCAATTCCTGGAAGGGATACAGGCAATCTTCCTTCTACAGAGATTTCTCCAAACAAAGCTTTAACTGCTGCAATTTGCGAAGCTTTTATATGGCTATAGGTACATAGATAGCTTGAGGCTAAGGGAAACTGAATGATCGAGTAAGGATTGCCTAGTGAAACTATAACTAAATCTGGTTTGTCTTCAATCAACTTCCTAATTTGATTTGACAATTTAGAGGGGAAATTAATCTCTCCTGTTCCTGTTATCAAAGGAGTGAAAAGGGCTATTATTGTTAAGTCCATTTGTTTAGCTAATGGTTTAGTTTGGATAGGACCTTTTAAATAAAGTCGATCCACCTGCACCGATTCTATGCGAGCCCTTAGCTGTACTTCAAATTCAGTAGCACTTTTAAATTGAGGACTTCTTGTGATTAAAATCAAATGAGCTGAAGAAATTTTTCGGGAATCTAAAGGAAGCCTAGAGTAAGTATCTCTTACAATAGTGATGCCTGCTTCAGACATTTCTTGAGCTTTTTTCCTAATCTCTGGCGCATTGACTTTTTCCACTACAGCAACAGAACTAGTTTGATGACTTTGGTTTAACTTAAGCCAAGATTTTGCTTGAAAGATTCGTTTAACTGATGCATTTATCCTTGATTTTGAGATGCGTCCTTCGGAGACGGCCTCTAATAATGCCTGAAAGACCACTTTTGGATTAGGAGGATCGAGTAGCATATCTACACCTGCTAATACAGCTTGAATTGCAGCTTCGCCAGACCAATGATTTCTAGTTAATCCCTCCATTTTCATAGAGTCTGAGACAATTAATCCTTTAAAATTTAATTGTTTACGGAGAAGTTTCTCCAGAATCGAAAGTGATAATGTTGCCGGTCTATTAGGTATTTTTTCAAGGGCAGGAACGTAAAGGTGAGCTGTCATGATTGTTTTAACACCGGCAGCAATTACCTGTTTGAATGGAGGTAGTTCGACTTTTTCCAATCTGTGACGGCTAACTGGTATTATGGGTAGGGCTAGGTGGGAATCAATTTCAGTGTCCCCATGTCCAGGAAAATGTTTGGCTGTTGCTAGAACACCAACTGATTGTGCACCTTTTACAAAAGCACTGCTCAATTGTCCTACTAACTTAGGATCTTCTCCAAATGATCGGATATTAATTACAGGATTGGCTGGATTATTATTTACGTCTACCACAGGTGCAAATATCCAGTTAACTCCTAAAGTCCGAGCTTGTTGAGCTGTAATTTTTCCCTGTTCATAGGCCCATTTTTCAGACTGGGTTGCTCCTATTGTCATATTCCAAGGAAGGGATGTTGTATCGTGAATTCTGAAATTCGCACCTCGTTCAAAATCAGATCCAATTAAGAGAGGAATCTTAGAGCTCGCTTGGAGTTTTTTAATGACAGTTACAGATTCGTAAGCTCCTCCTTCAAAGAGAATAAAGCCACCGAATTGGATGTCTCCTGACTCACTAAAATCTTGTCTTGATTTTCTATTGTATTTATTGAAATCACTGCCTCGGATGGCGGGCATAATCATCTGACTAATTTTTTCTTCAAGAGAAAGTTGTCTCAAAATCTTCATTCCCCACGGACGTGAATTAGAAGAAATTGAGGAGTTTTTAGAATGCTTAGACATAGAAAAGTATAGTGAAAACCTAATTAGTTTCTATTTTTTAAGTAGTATTAGGACTAAAGAAATACCTGTAGACATTATTTAATATTTAAAGATAAGACCTATAATTTTATAACATAAACTCCCTAAACAATTAGTCAATTTCCCAATACATCCGCTTTTTTTGAACTTGTTAGTTCTCCCTAGATTAATAGTTCAGAAACATTTTGTCTTTTAAGATGTGACAACGGTTCTTTCATATAGTATTAACTGATAGTACCTATATCTTTAAGGTTCGGGCAGGAGGTAATGGATATTTTAAAAAGAAGAACGATTAATGTTTTACAACAGAAAATCTGAGCTATGATATTTTATAATGGTATTTGATGAAATAAAACTACTGAAAGCTCCTTATTATTCCTATGTCAACCTTAATCTCTTACTTCCAAACAATAGAGCCACAAATGATTGAGTGGCTCAAAAATTTAATTAATATTGATTCTCCTTCTAACGACAAGGTAGCCCTTGATACCTTAGCTCGAAATCTGGGCGAGCAGTTAAGCAATGATGGAGGAGCTGTTGAAATCATTCCTAATAAAGTTGGAGGAAATCATTTGATAGCTAGATTTGCTGGGCATTCTGATGATCTTAAGCCAATCCTGATTTTAGGACACTTAGACACAGTATGGGATAAAGGGGAGTCTGGGCGTCGACCTGCTCGTTTAGAAAATGGAAAACTTTTTGGACCAGGAGCATTTGATATGCGGGGTGGAATTACTTTAATTTTGGCTATGGTCCATTATTTGTCAAAAAATAAATCGCAGATAAAACGGCCCTTTACGATTCTTTTTGATTCAGATGAAGAGGTGGGAACCCCAACTGCACGAACCCTGATTGAAAGCGAAGCAAAAAAATCTGCAGTTACATTGGTTCTTGAACCCTGCATTCCTGGAGGGGCACTTAAGACAGCCCGGAAAGGTGTTGGAACATTCAAAATAACCGCTAGCGGGCTGGCTGCACATGCTGGCATTGATTATCACAATGGGGTGAGTGCTATTCAGGAAGTAGCTCATCAAATTCTCCAGCTATATGACTTGAATGATTTTGATAAGGGAACTACTGTTAATCCTGGCGTAATAAGAGGCGGATCTCGTTCCAATGTTGTTGCTGATCAAGCCGAGATTGAGGTTGATATTCGAGTGAAAACGATTAGTGAAGGCAAAAGACTAGTTCAAAAAATAAACGCACTTCAAACAAAACTGAAGGGCACTGTGATCAAAATTGAAGGAAGTCTCAATCGTCCTCCTCTTGAACGAACCACACAAGTAATTCAATTATTTCAGCGAGCTCGGAAACTAGCAACTGAATTAGGCATCGAATTGAGAGAAGGTTCAACTGGGGGAGGTAGTGATGGATGTTTTACTGCTGACATGGGGATTCCTACTCTCGATGGCTTGGGGCCAGATGGATCAGGTGCACATGCTCTGGATGAACATGTCGTGGTAGAGAGTCTTGTACCTAGGGCCGCTCTTCTAACCCATTTGGTACTAAATTTATGAAAATTGAACAGATTGAGATGAGAGAAGTACAAATGCCACTCATTTCTTTTTTTGAGACGAGTTTTGGTCGTACTACGCTCCGACGTGTAATATTAATTAGGGTTTTTTCAGATGGAGTGGTTGGTTATGGAGAAGCAACTTCTCCTGAGGGTCCTTTCTATAACCATGAATCAACAGAAACAGCTTGGCACATTCTCGAAGACTTTGTGATTCCACCAATTTTAAATGCAAAGATTGATCATCCTCTTGATGTGGCCCCATTGCTTAAGAGGATTCGAGGTCATAACATGGCTAAAGCTGCTTTAGAAACAGCCATATGGGATCTGTACTCCCGCAATTTAAAAAAACCAATATATCAGCTATTGGGTGGTAGCCGACAAACTTTGGATTGTGGAGTGTCTATTGGAATTCAAGAGAGTATTGATGAACTTTTAACGAAGATCGAGCGGGAATTGGAAGCTGGCTACCAAAGAATTAAAATAAAAATTAAACCTGGCTGGGATGTTAGAGTTGTTCAGGAAATTCGAAAACGTTTTCAGAAAATTGTACTGATGTGTGATGCGAACTCAGCATATAAGCTTCAAGACTTAGAACATTTGAAATCCTTAGATGATTTTGGGCTCTTAATGATTGAACAACCCCTAGCCTGGAATGACATTCTAGATCACGTTCAACTGCAAAAGGCCCTAAAAACGCCAATCTGTCTGGATGAATCTATTTTGGATGCTGAGGATGCTCGTAAAGCTATTGAGGCAGGGGCTTGCCAGATTATCAACATTAAGTTAGGTAGAGTAGGTGGTTATAGCGAGGCTATAAAAGTTCATAATGTCTGCCATTCTCGTCAAATTCCTGTTTGGTGTGGTGGAATGTTGGAATCTGGTATAGGTCGGGCTCATAACATAGCTCTCTCAACTCTACAAAATTTTTCATTACCTGGGGATGTGTCTGCAAGTAAACGTTATTTTCATGAGGACATCGTTGACCCAGCAATTGAGGTAGATCCGGCGGGAAAAATTCATGTTTCACCTGGATTGGGGATAGGTTTTCAACCAAAAATGTCAAGAATTAACAAAGTGACTGTACGAATGAAATGTTTTCGATCTAAACAAAGTTAAAAAGAAAACTTTGTAGCAGGAATCTAAGTAATTTTTAGAAAAATAGGATCATATAGATGAATATTTAAAATCAATTTCTAGGTTGTTCTGACAGCTCCAATCCTTACTAGTAATCGATTTACTGCCTGTTTGACTTGGTCTGGGGTAATACTTAAGATGCATTTAGGCTCATCATAAACATAGCATCGGTGAAAAGGGCAGGGGTTACATTCAAAAGCGTTTTGAACTATTTCATGTTCTACTTGCCAGGGGTACCATACTTTTGAATCTGAAGGGCCAAATAATACAATTGTTGGCACAGCAAGTGCTGCAGCAAGATGCGTAGGACCACAATCATTTCCAATATAGATTAGGGCTTGCTTTAACACCCAAATAAGCTCTGAAATTGATAATCCTCCTAAAACAATCGGAGAAGTTTTACAGAGACTGGCAATTCTTCTAAGTCTGGATGTTTCATTAACATCTCCAACTAGTACAGTGGAGTAGCCAAAGTATTCTTGTAGGTAGTCTACAATTTTTGCAAATCCATCTTCAGTCCATTCCTTAGTGTAAAAACGAGAACTTGGTTGAATGGCACAGTAGGGTTGATTTGGAGATATACCAGCCTGTTCAAGTTGAACATTTATTTTTGATTTTAACTTAGGGTCAGGAACTAGCTGGAGGGAAGGAATAGTAGCTTCAGGAAGACCTAATTGGCGAAGCCATTCCATTTGGTATCTTACTGAGTGCCAATGAGTTTTTGTTGTTAATTTTGGAACCTTAATTCGATGGTTATAACAAAAAGCATTTCTAAAATTGTAAAGTCCAATGCGGTGGCGAGCTTTACTCATGAGAGTAATCAATGCGCTGGTTGATCCTCCGTGTAGGTTAATACAACAATCAAAACGTTCTTTCCTAATTTTCCAAAGCGCCTTCCAACGTAAACTGGAAGTGAACTGTTGCCTAGAAGGAGTCTTAGACGGCATCAGAAAAATGCTAGACAAGTTAGGATTGCCTTTTAAGACCTCATCGTAAGGATTTTCCACAAGTACCGATAATTGTAAATCTGGTCTCCAAGTCTTCAGGGCAGCATATAATGGGGTAGACAAGACGACATCCCCTAAAGAACGGAGTCTAATAAACAATAATCTGGATCTATGGGGTAATCCATTCAGTAATCCTGTTCCACTGTTCATCGAGAAACCTCCAGTTAAGTTTCTCTTTATAAAATTAAAGATAGTTATCATACCCTAAATTAGCTACCTGATTACAGTCTGCAACTCTAATCCTTGTCTAGATACTCATTAGTTAGCTTTATACTCATTCAAAAAAGGAATTTCAGATTGTTTGCCCCCACAAACGAGTCAGAACAATTGTTTGAATGAAATTTATTTTTTAGACTGGAGAATGACAAAAGCTGCAGTATTTCAAGAAGAAATAATAAATCCTAGATTTAAGAATTCTGACATTTTTTTCCATTGATGACGAAGAAAAATTTCTGGATCTTACTTTGTGAATCATTATCTGAATGCTAAGATGGTCGAAGTCAATTACTTGAAAAATAATTTTGAAGTAGATTGGCAGTATTAGTTTAAAAATGTTGATTACTAGGTTAGTACCCAGTTTTCTGCGTAAACTGACGTTAGAGTTATATTTTCTTTTTTCGTTCTTTAGAAATTAAAGTGAACAATCTTAAAAATTAAATTCTGTAGCTTCTATGAAAAAAATAGGACTTGTTAGTCTCGGTTGTGAAAAAAATTTGGTTGATAGTGAAGTGATGCTTGGAGTTTTGGACAAGAAAGGATACGAGATTACGTCTGAACCTGAGCAAGCAGATGTAATCGTAATTAATACCTGTGGCTTTATTGATAAAGCTAAAACGGAAAGTGTGGATACTATTTTGGAAATGGCTGAGTTTAAACACAAAGGCCAGTGTTCTCGCTTGATAGTTACAGGTTGTTTGGTAGAACGTTATCGAAAAGACATCCAAAAAGAAATTCCTGAAGTGGATGCTGTCTTGGGCACAACCCAAATAAATTCAATCATAGATGTTTGTGAAGATATTTCTCTACCTCAAATTGAAAATCCTTATTATGTTTATGATGAAAAAACCCCTCGTCTTCTGACAACTCCCTCCTTTACTGCCTATATCAAAATCGCTGAGGGATGTGATAGACCTTGTTCATTTTGTGTCATTCCCCAGATTAGGGGTTCACACCGAAGTAGACCAATGACTTCTATTATTAATGAAGCTAGATTTTTAGCTTCTAGCGGAGTAAAAGAAATTGTTTTAATTTCTCAAGAAACCACTCGTTACGGCGATGACATAGGTATTAGTCATGGATTGTCCCAGCTATTAAAGGAACTAACTAAAATTGAGGACCTGAAGTGGATTCGATTTCTTTACGCTTTCCCCTCTCAATTAAGTGATGATGTACTAAGAACAATGAATGAAGAGGAAAAGATTTGTCGGTATCTTGATATGCCACTTCAGCATGTTAGTAGAAGAATTCTTAAGTCTATGAGACGAGGTGGAAATAGTGATAGTCTGACTCGATTACTTGATCATGTTCGTCTCTTAGTTCCTGGTATAACGTTGCGAACATCGATGATTGTTGGCTATCCTGGAGAGACTGAAGAAGAATTTACTGAACTTTGTGACTTTGTAAAGCAGATTCAATTTGATCGACTAGGGACTTTTAGTTTTTCAGATGAGAAAGAAGCTGCCACTTATGAATTACAGGACAAAATTAAAGAAACACTTATTGAAAAACGAAAAAAAGTTCTCATGAAAATTCAAGCTAAAATCTCTAAAACAAAAAACCAGCAAGAAATAGGCAAAAGACATTTAATTTTAATTGAGGGACAGTCAACGGAAAGTGATCTTCTTTTACAGGGTCGATTAGAATCACATGCTCCCCGCATTGATGGGGTTGTGTTGATCAACGATGTAGAAGGAGTTTTTCCTGGGGCAGGAGAGTTCAGCACCGTTGAAATTACTCAGGCTATGGAATATGATTTAGTAGGTAAGTTACTTTGAGCCTATTGAAAAGTTCATGATAGTATAAATAGTTTTTACTTTTAGTAAGATTTTTTCAGTACTGTCTAACTGTAACTCACATTTTTCTGGATCAGAATACATTAAAGAAAAAATTTTAGTGTCATTACCGACAAAATAAGACGAATAATGGAGACTCCTAGAGGCAAGAGAACTTTAGGAAAAAAGGACCGCCTGGCTTTATTAATAGCCACTGGATTTGGAGTTGGATATTCCCCGGTGGCACCAGGGACAGTTGGCTCTTTTATTGGAATTCTTCTAATTTTATTTCTTTCTCGTTGGGAACTCCTTGGTGGTCAAAGAGTTATAGTTAACTGGGTAGTGGTTGTTTTAATTAGTGTTGTAGGTGTCTGGGCTGCTTCTAGAGCTGAAAATATTTTAGGTAAGCGTGACCCCCCAGTTGTTGTAGTTGATGAAATTGTGGGCCAACTTTTAACATTTGGATTAATTTTCAGGAATCCTCAGTTCAACCTACTTTTTCTCGGGTTTATTTTTTTTAGGCTTTTTGATATTTACAAACCATTCCCGATTAAATCTTTAGAGAAAGTCCCTCTAGGATTTGGAATTGTTCTTGATGACTTAGCAGCGGGTTTTTATGCATCATTAGTTTTGTTTTTAATTAATTTGTCTTGGTCTTATTTCTTTTAATTGATAATGATAAAAAAACATTTAAAAGCTTCCTTTGGAGAAATTTTTTAAAGATGATCAAAATTTTGAGCTTATCACCAGCTGCAGTCATACCTGGTGGAGATATTTTTATTAACTGTAGTGGTTTAAAAATTAGGAACTACTCAATGCCAGAAGTAATGATTCATCAAATTCCCAGTCACATAATTTCTTCGTCATTAAACTTGATCGTTGCCCAAGTGCCATTAGAGTCTTGTAGTGGAGATCTCTGGGTTTCGACAGGTGACAATAAAAGTAATCATATCTCTTGTAAGGTGGCTGAACTTGTAGCAGATAATTTACATCCAGTTACCAATCCTGTTTTAGACATAGAAGGCAACCTTTATACGACGATAAGTGGACAAAAAGGTCAAAAACTTCCTAATTCAGTTTTTAGGATTGATGTAAAGGGAAATGTTGAACCATGGGCAACAGATTTAATTAATCCCACTGGTTTAGCTGTAAATCACCAAGGAGACCTCTTTGTTTCTAGTCGCCATGAAGGAAACATTTATAGAATATCTTCTAAAAATGAGAAGGTTATATATGCTAAAGGAATGGGAATAGCAACAGATATTGTCTTTGACCAAGATGATAATCTTTATGTTGGAGATCGCAGTGGTACTATTTTTAAGATAGACAAGAAACGAGAAATATTTGTTTTTGCTACTCTCGAAGCAAGTGTTTCAGCGTACCATCTAGCTTTTGATCAATCAGGGAATCTCTACGTAACAGGTCCGACCACTTCTTCATATGATAATGTTTATAAAATTACCCAGAACGGTGTCGTAGAAGTCTTTTACACTGGTTTAGGCCGTCCTCAAGGTGTAGCCTTTGACACTGAAGGTAACTTATATGTTGCTGCTTCTCTAAAAGGCCGTCGAGGAATTATTAAAATTGATCGCAAAGGTGAAGCACAGATTGTTATTGCCGGGTCTAACATAATAGGATTGGCCTTTGGCTATGGAAAAGCAGTGTATGTGGCTAGTTCGAGTTCTATTTATCGAATCAATTTGTAGATTAGGGGGTAACCTTTGATCTGGTTGTCTGCTAATCAGTGACAACTATAATTAACGTAACTAGAATGGTTTAACCCTCAAAAATATTTTCTTCCATAATTCTATGGCAAGCACTGCCGAAATTATTGCTATCGGTTCTGAATTACTTACTCCTCACCGTGTTGACTCTAACTCACTATACTTAACAAAACAACTTAACTCCATTGGAATTGAAGTTGGCGTTAAGGTAGTTGCTGGTGATGATGAAGGTTGTTTAGAGCAAGTGGTTAGGGTAGCAATAGGACGGTCTTCTCTGGTAATCGCTACTGGTGGTCTAGGACCTACTGAAGATGATATCACCAAGAAGGTTTTTGCCAGAGTCCTTCATCGACAAATGGTTCTTGAGGAACAGATTTTAAAAGATATCAAGTCTCGGTTTCTGAGTAGGGGCTTAGATATGCCAGCTAATAATGCGAGACAAGCTCTAGTTCCAGTGGGAGCACAGGTTCTTGAAAATCCGACTGGAACTGCCCCAGGTTTATGGATAGAAGAGGGTGACTGTGTAGTAATTTTGCTACCAGGTGTGCCCAGTGAAATGAAAACAATTTTTGAAACTTCATGTCTGGCGGTTTTGAAACAACGATCTGGAAACTCCCGGATGTTTTCAAAAGTTTTAAAGACAACAGGAATGGCTGAATCTCAATTAGACGAAAAAATTGCTCCAATTTACACCGAGTATAGAAACCCTGTAACTACTATCTTGGCTAGTCAGGGAGAAGTGCAGATTCACCTGACAGGTCGAGGTAAGACAGAAAAGGAAGCAGAGATTTTAGTGAATGAACTTTCTGACAAGATGGAATTAGTTTTAGGTGAATATATTTTTTCACGAGGCACGGAGTCTTTGGAACAGATTGTTGGTTACTATCTTCTAATGCGACAAAAGACCTTGTCCATCGCGGAGAGCTGCACTGGAGGATTAATCTCAGAAAGAATGACTCGTGTCCCAGGGAGTTCTGAGTATTTTCTTTGTGGTGTTACTTGTTATAGTAACCAGTCGAAGATAAATTTAGCAGAAATCCCTCCACTGGTTATTGAAATGAATGGAGCTGTGAGCTCAGAAGTTGCAAAATCCCTTGCGGAAGGAATTAGGGAAAAAACTGGTTCAAATTTAGGTCTGGGTATAACTGGTATAGCAGGCCCTTCAGGAGGAAGCCCTGAGAAACCAGTAGGCTTAGTTTATATAGCTTTAGCTACTGAGGCTACGGTGGCATGCCAGAAATTTCAGTTTGGTGGTGATAGGGAACGTGTACGTTTTTGGGCTTCTCAGACAGCTTTAGATATGGTGAGGCGGAGCCTAATTTAAATCTTGTTTGGATTAATAAAGATTTGATCACCAGAAAGATTTTCTAAAATCTCATTAGGATATAAAAAAACATGACTGCATTCTTGCTATAAAATAAATATATTCAATGGTTTAACCTAAAAGTATGGATAGAATAATGCCAGATGTGTAGTTTCCGTGGTTTCAACGTTTAATCCTCTATTTTTTGTTTCTCTATTACTGCTATTGAAAAGGGGTAAGACAAGTGATCTTGCCATAGCTTTTAGGGAATTATTGTGATGGGTCGTATGTATTTTCGGTGGATTGTTGAGGAACTTAACAAGGGGAATTAAATGTTTTTTCTATTTAGTTTGTGTGCCTACCTTGTGGGTTCAATTCCTTTTGGATATCTCATTGTCCTAATTTTCGAAGGTAGCGATATTCGTTTAACAGGCAGTGGTAATATTGGTGCAACAAATGTGATGAGAAAGTTAGGACCTTTAGGAGCAGTATGTACGCTAATTTTGGATATTGCTAAAGGATACCTAGTTGTTTTATTTACTAACTATATGGAGCCAAACAATTCAATAATTGTTGCACTGGTAATGATCTCAGTCGTCGTGGGTCATGTTTTCCCAGTATTTTTAAGATTTAAGGGGGGTAAGGGTGTTGCTACTAGTGCTGGTGTTCTTCTATGCCTGTCACTCACTTGTATCTTGATAACATTTATCATTTTTGGGTTGGTTGTTGTCTTTACCCGTTTAGTCTCTCTAGGATCAATCATAGCGGCAATGTCCTACCCCATAATATATTTTTTCTTTGTTTACCGTCAGGAGCCCATTCTTCCAATTTTCTTGGCAAGCTTAAGTTGTTCTGTATTAGTCATATGGCGTCACTGGAAAAATATTTGTCGTATTCTAGCTGGAAGTGAAAGTAGATTGATTGGGTAAAACAATGAAACATATTGCAATTATTGGTGGAGGGAGTTGGGGGACAGCGCTAGCAATTGCATCATCTGAGTTGGGTCATTCAGTTAAACTCTGGGTTTATGAACCAGAGCTTGTGACACTTATTAATCAGAGTCACTGTAATGAAATTTATCTGAAGGATTTTTCAATTCCGCAGAATGTTGTTGCCTCGAATTCACTTGCTAAGTCTTTAGAGGCTGCCCAGATTGTTTTAACTGCTGTCCCAGCTAATCATTGTCGAAGCCTCTATCAAGCTATGGTCCCATATCTTACCCCAGATATGATATTTGTAAGTGCTACCAAAGGTATTGAAAGTAAAAGCCTTCAGAGGATGTCACAAATTATGGAGGATCTATTTTCTCCGTCTTTTCAGCCTCGTATTGCAGTTATTTCAGGACCTTCATTTGCTAAAGAAGTAGCTCGGGGTGATCCTACAGCTATGGTAGTTGCAGGGCCCAATAAAAAGATTAATGAAACAATTCAGTCAGAATTTTCTGGATCCACACTTCGCTTGTACACTAATAATGATATTGTGGGTGTGGAACTTGCTGGTGCTGTTAAAAATGTGATAGCAATCGCTGCGGGAGTTTGCGCCGGTTTAGGATTTGGATCCAACTCTTTAGCTGCAGTTGTGACAAGAGGTTTAGCTGAAATGACCCGATTAGTAACAGCCTGTGGAGGAAGCCGTCAAACCATGTCTGGTTTAGCAGGTGTGGGTGATTTAGTTCTTACATGTAATGGCAAACTGAGTCGAAATAGAAGTGTAGGTTTTCAGCTCGGTCAAGGCCGAAAGTTGACAGAAATTACTGCTGGAATGCAAACAGTCGCTGAAGGAATTCCAACTACTGAAGCCGCTTTGGGTTTGGCGAAACGATATAAAATAGAGATGCCAATTACTGAGCAAATGAACTTGTTGCTTCATCATAATAAGAATGCACATGATGTAATTAAGGACTTAATGGAGAGAAGGTTAAAAAACGAATAGAAGAGGTGTCAGATTTACATGGAGGTTTAGATTTTTAGACCTATTACCTTTAAGAAGTCCCTTATAATTTGAGCAGTAAGACCCCAAACATCTAGACCCTGAAAATCGTAGTGATAGACTTTAACTCTTTCATTTAGACGTTGGCGTATTTCTGTTCTAAGAAGTTCTGGTTTTTGGAATAAACTAAAAGGTACCTTAATTACTTCCTCTACTTCTTCTGGATTCTTTTGAATTACCAGAGGAGGTTCAATCCGTCCTACAAAAGGAGTAACAATTAATTTTGTAGTTGATAGGTACTCATCAAACTGGCCTAAGATACGAATCTGATTATCGGAAATACCTATTTCCTCTTGAGTCTCTCGAAGTGCCGTTTGAACTAGAGGTTCCTCTGTTGAGTTGCGCATTCCGCCAGGGAAAGAAATTTGTCCCTTATGAGTTTGTACTTTTTTTGTCCTTAAGGTTAATAGAAAAGATAAAGATTCATCTTCTTTCCATATAGGAATTAGTACTGCTGCTCGACCTACATTGTCAATGTTGATTTTACGTAGTTTTCTCGCAGACAATTTTGAAGAAATTTCTTGATCTGACCACAGAGAGGTGATTGGCAAAATCTTGATCTCAACAAGAATAAGAAATGGCGAATATTCTAATAAACAGATAACATTGCGTCAACTTCTACTTAGGATTGATTGGAAAATTATAAATGGTTAGGGATAAAGGTTACATTTTCAGTATTCAGAAATGTTTGGGTACAAGACAAGCAATGAAACAGTTAGGAAAAGCCAATTTGAACAAAAATATTGGTATGGAAGGGGATCATCATGCACGAGTAGGAAGTCAGCGGCAGTTACTCCTTGTAGAGTTAGAAGTTCTTCAATTATTTGATTTGGATGTAGCTGAAATAAAAGAAAATATAACTACTTGTGGAATCGCTTTGAGTAAAATTGTTAGAGGTCAAAGACTAAAGATAGGGAAAGTAGTTCAGTTGAGTATAACTAAACCATGCGAACCCTGCAGTAGATTGGATGAAATCCGAATGGGTCTTCAAAAAGAATTGATGGGTCAACGTGGCATGTTGGCAACTGTAGTTGTTGGCGGAATGATTTCTATTGGTGATCCTATTGATGTTTTGCCAGTTATTGAAAAAGGTTTTGTACATTGAATTTATGTTGTTTTGGGCAATATACCCAAATATCTGTTTGGATTTATCAGTCAGCACGGTTAATCAAAGAATAAGCTAGAACAAAGTAGCTACGTTTTAACATTATAGACTCCCCTTGTCTTTTTCATTACAATCAGACAGTTTTATATTGGAGAGATGGCCGAGTGGCTGAAGGCGCACGCTTGGAAAGCGTGTTTAGGGGAAACTCTAACGTGGGTTCGAATCCCACTCTCTCCGCCAACAACTAGGAATTACTTTTTTAGTAGTGGGACGAATAGTAGTTGCAGGTAATTCAGTTTTGTTTGAGTTATAATTTTAAAAGACTATTTGAGGACAAAAAAACAGTAATTATGAAAAAAATATTATTTTTAGCTCTTATGATGATTTATGCCTGCAATCTCCAAACCTCAAAAGTAATAAAGAATGATGGCGTTCTTCAGAAGGATATACTCTCAAAAAAATCAGAAAGAGGACTCAGCTTTTTTATTACTAGTCGTGGTGTGGGTAATGGAGCAAATCTAGGTGGTTTGTCAGGTGCTGATCAGCACTGCAAAAGCCTTGCCAGTGATGTAGGTGAAGGCAATAAGAAATGGCGAGCCTATTTAAGTTCTAGTGCCACCAAAACAGAACCAGCAGTGAATGCACGTGACCGAATTGGAATTGGACCTTGGTACAATGCAAAGAATATTCAGATTGCCCAAGATGTGACGGAGTTACATTCAGATCAAAATAAGTTAAGTAAGGACTTGTCTCTAACTGAAAAAGGAACAATAGTTAATGGTAGGGGAGATGAGCCAAATGAACACGATATCCTGACAGGTTCGCAAGTAAATGGTACAGCATTTGATGATGATAAGGATCATACCTGCGAGAATTGGACAAGTAGCAGTGAAGGAAGTGCCCAAGTGGGCCATCATGACAGAATTGGGGGTGGTTCCAGGCCAACATCATGGAATTCTTCACATGGATCCCGAGGATGTAGTCAATCAAACCTTCAGGGTACTGGAGGAAATGGCTATTTTTACTGTTTTGCAAGTAATTGAAAATTGGATTAAGAATATGAGTAGGTTTAAATGGTAACTCTGGAAGATGTACAAGCAGCACAGAAGAGAATTGCAGGGGTAATTGCTAAGACTCCTTTGATTCAATACACTGATGCTGTAACAAAAAAGCTCACCTTCCCTAAACCAGAAAACTTCCAACCGATCGGGACTTTTAAGTTGCGTGGTGCCTATAATAAGATTGCATCTCTCTCTCCAAGAGAAAGAGCAAAAGGTGTGATTGCTTTTTCTAGCGGTAATCATGCCCAAGGTGTCGCTTATGCTGCCCGTGCTCTTGGAAGTAGAGCGGTAATTGTAATGCCAGAAAAAGCTCCAGCCATTAAAAAGGCTAAAACTCTAGAACTTGGTGCTGAAGTGATTACAGTAGATGGAGGAAGTGAGGAAGATTGGAGAATCACAGCTGAAGACTTGGCAGATAGACATGGTTTGACAATGGTGCCGCCATTCAATGATGAAGCTATTATTGCAGGTCAAGGTACGGTGGGCCTTGAAATTATTCAGGAGCTGCCAGATGTTGAGTTAGTGCTCGTACCCATTGGTGGGGGTGGTCTAATCAGTGGGATAGCTGCAGCCCTAAAATTAACGCGACCTAGTATTCAAATTGTAGGTGTTGAGCCAGACTGTGCTAATGATGCTCAAACTAGTTTTCGAACCGGAAAGATTGTGGAATTACCTCTTGAAAGAACTGGTCGTACAATTGCTGATGGTATGAGAGCTACTTGTATTGGAGATATTCCCTTTAAGCACATTCAAACTTTTGTTGATGATATTGTAACTGTTAGCGAAGATGAGATTCAAAAAGCTTTGTGTGTTTTGGCCCTGGATGCGCATCTAATAGTGGAACCTAGTGGTGCTGTCCCTTTTGCAGCTTTTTTGTATCATCAAAAAGAACTTCCTGCAGTAAATAGAAGTGTTACTGTTATTAGTGGTGGAAATGTAGATCCCAACCTTTTAAATCAAATCCTCTCTAAATATAAAGAATCAACAGGTTCTCTACTACATTAGTATTTAAATTATCTGGGATCCAATCTCACTTAACTTTACCCATCTCTGTTCAATATGAGAGATCTCACAAGCTTTGATAATCTCTTGAGTTAAAAGTCCGTCTGAGATCTTAGGAAGGTATGGCACCATCTCATGCAAGTAGTCTTTATGCCGAACTGCAGTTACAAAATCAGCAATTAACCGATTCCATGTATGTTGACCGGACAAAATTTCAGATGGTTGCTTGTCTTCCTCTGCAATTCTTAGACGAATAGGATTAAGATTATTACCTTTTTGTATTTGGGTAAAAATTTCGTTACCTAGAATTAGAGGGTTTTTATTTTGTTTACCTTTTTGTATGGTAACCCAGTCATTATTTAGTATAAGCGTGCCTAACTCACCACTAATTATTATTCGTCGCTCTGGTTCTCCTAGAGTAATGCCAAGATTAAAAGCTGCTAATTTTTGATTAGATAGTTCACATAATATCCAGGCATAAGTTTCTGAACCAGTTGAATATTTCTTAGGATTGATCATATCTGAAGAGTCATAGGATCTAAGATGACATATTAAGCGTTTAACATCACAACCAGTCAGAAAACGTATTCGATCGAACTCATGGCTGCCCGCTTCACGCAGTGATCCACTGGCTGAAGACCAAGATCGTAGTGCACTAATACGAAGTCTCCAGTCACTGCGAGTATTTAATAATTGACCGATCTGTTGTTGGTGTAGAGCTCTTCGCATAGTCTGACAAGCAGGAGAATAACGCCAATTAAAGCTAATTGCTGTTACTAGCTTAGTTTTTTTGGCTAAAGTAGACATTTCATGGGCTTCGCAAAAATTTAGGGACAAAGGTTTTTCTACAAGTATGTGTTTTTGGTTTGCCAAAGCCTCTAAGAAAGGTTTTCGACGGAAGATTGGATCAGTAGTAATACTGACAGCATCTACTTGTTCGTCTTGGATTAAATCACGCCAGTGATCGTAAATTTTGAGATTAGTTTGATTAAGAGAAGCTGCAAATTTTTCAGCTTTAGCACGGGTCCTATTCCAAAGACTAGTAATGTTGACTCCTTGAAGACGTGAGTAGGCTGTAGCATGGCATTGACCTGCTCTACCAGTCCCAAGAATTCCAACTCGCAACGGTGTAAACATAATTTTAGAGAGAAATTAAAATGTTGGTCGAGCTACACCTAAAAGTTTTTGAATTTCTTCGAGGTTAGCTGTTCCTCCATCCAGTAACTCAGGTGGTAAATCTAACTTCATTACTGCATCAAGCTGAGAAAACACTTTCCAAAAGCCATTGGCGATATAATCAATAATTTTTTTATTTGCTGCAGTGGGTGCTTCCATTACTAAGGAAGTTTCCTGCACAAGTTTAATAGCTTCTGGGTAATCTTGAGGTTTGTAGGTGTAGTTTTGTTGCCAAGGTCTTTGCCATGGATATTGGGATTCAAAAGTTTCTGGTTTAGTAAAGATAGGCAGAGACGGGATAATCCAATTCATCCAAGCACGACAGAGAACACCTTCTGCACCGAGAGCTGCTACTACCTTAGCCCTAAATTCTGAGGGAGGAACTTGAAGTCCTACTGATTTTGGGTCAAAACGAACTCGATAAAGATGGTAGGCATGGGTCCTGTCTGTAGGTACGTGTGGTGGAATTACACCTGGAATTCTATCAAGTTGTGCAGAGAGACGTTCACACAATTGACGCCTTGTTCCATTTAGTTCATCTAGTCTAGCCAGTTGACCTCTAGCTAAGGCTGCAGCAATAACACTGCAGCGATAGTTATATCCAAGAGTTGCCAGTGGATATTTCATTTCTTCACGGGGCTTGTGAAACCTAACCCTCAACCAAAGACCATCAATACGATCAAAAAATTCCTGATGTTGAGTACTAAAAATACCAGCTTCACCAGCCGGCAGGTTTTTCATTGCATTGATGCTGAGTGCAGAGGCATCCGCTAGATTTCCAACCATTTTCCCTTTATAAATTGCTCCGGGGGCATGGGCTGCATCTTCGATTACTACTAATCCATACTTTTTAGCAATTGTATTGATTTCATCCATATCTGCAGGTAGACCCCCAAGATGGACTGGAATAATAGCCTTGGTCTTAGGAGTTATACACTTTTCTATCTGAGATGGGTCCATATTGTAAGAATCGGGTTGAATATCAACAAAAATTGGAACAGCCCCCTGATGTAGGACACTTAGTGCTCCTGAAAGAAAAGTGTATGCCGGCACTAAAACCTCATCACCTTTGCCTATACCTGCAGCCCATAAGGCCATATGAAGAGCAGCTGTTCCTGATCCCACTGCACAGCAATAGGGTGTGCCAATTTTTTGGGACCATTCTTCCTCCAGTTTGAGAATCTGTGGTGCATCACAACCACCTATTTGTTCCTCTCGAAGAACCCGACACAGTTCTTCAAGTTCACTATCGTTGTATCGTGGCCATCGTGTTCTTTCTATACCTTCTGGCATAGCACTTTGACCACCAAAAACCGCAAGCTTTTCTTTTGAATTCACTTTGCCTCCTTTTTAGTAGGCAAGCAGACAATAGCTAATTTAGAACCCTTACTTAGATTAATGAAATGATTAACTATGTATTACGTTTTAAAAAAAATCTTTTCAGTCATGTTTTTTCATTTAACTTAAATATTATCATTGTTCCTCATTCGGGATATCTAAAAGTTATTCTTAAATATATTTCAGTTTTGTTTAAAAGTCTGGTTCTTTGCTGTGAAAAAAGAGGAAAAGAACAAAAACACTTTGTTAAATTACTTGCTTTTTGTTCCTCTCGATTGACAAAGGATCTTAAGCAGGTCTAGAATCCCTTTTAAATCAATAGTTAGCTAACTATTTTCATTTGAGAGCACAAAGGGAATAAATTGGATTTATCTTTTAACTTCATTAGAAATTTGAAACGTGGATGCATTGCCATTTTAGGTTTAGTTATTGTGCAGTTTTCTTGTCTGTCTGCTGCCGAATATTCTAGCGAACCTATAATTCATTCAGTTTTTCCATTAGGAGGTCAAATAGGTCAAACATTTCCAATAAAACTTCGAGGAGAATATCTAAATGAATCCTACGATCTGTGGTTTGATAGTGATTTTATTTCAGCAACTATTTTGGGATTAGAGACCGATTCAACCTCAGGAAATAATAAAGTGCAAGAAACTAAGAGTGGGATTAATTCGAAGTTAATCCAAGTTCTTAACGTACAGCTTCATGTTTTGCGAGGGGCGACTCCAGGCAGACATTCTTTACGGGTAATTACAACTAGGGGAATTTCCAATTCCTTAAGCTTTTGGATACACACTGAACCATCTTATAAGGAAACAAATACTCCTCATGAAGTGGTTACTCAGTCAGAACAATTAGATTTTTTTCCCATCGCAGTGCATGGAGTTTTAGCTAATCCTGGTGAAGTTGACTACTATTCATTTGAACTACTTAAATCTGAGGCATTGATTTTTCAAGTCCATTCGACCGCTTTATCAGACACGGCTCTTTCACTATACGAGCCAATTGGAAGTTGGTTTGATCCAGATCGATCTCATAGAATTGCCTTTAATGATGAACCAATCTTTCACCCTGATTTACCTACTGAGCCTATACTTGAACATCACTTTAAGAAGAGTGGTAAATTTATAGTACGAGTAAGTGGTTTTCTGGGTGAAGGAGGGCCTGATCATTCATATTTTCTTCGTATTGCTCGAGCTTCTTCTCATAAAAATAGAGATGACTTAGTTCCTGACAACACAATTTGGGAGGAACGGTTATGGACTCGACCACTTCAATCAAACTACATAAAAAAACTTCAGTTACGGGCAGTAAATTTGTCAAGTAAGCAAGATCTTTCTAAAAGAGGGTCTTCAGCAAACATAGAAGGTGACTTGTCTGCTAAAATCCCTTCTTTTTACTTGAGAGAAACAGATCAAGAGCAAAGTGTACCACCAGTAATTACTCTTCCAGTCTTGTTAGTAGGAAAGATCGACGTTCCAGGTGACATCGATCAAGTACGTTTTTCTGCAAAGGTAGGTTTTGGAATAGCTATTGAAATTGAGACTCCGAACAAAACGGTACCTATTTTTAATCCATATATAAGAGTTACTGATTTACAGGGTGAAGAAGTTTTTACTAATGTGCATTCTTTCCTTAATGCAAATACCGAGATTCAGAAGCAAATTAAGCCTAAAACAATTCATTCTTTTCCGCGCTCTGGTGAATTTACTTTGGAAATTAGAGATATTACTGCAGTGTTTGGTGACTCATTTATGGATTACCGCGTTCTCATTAGAGAGCAGGTACCCCATATGGGGAAAATACATGTTGAAGATGACTATTTGAATTTGATTCCTGGTAGGTCTACAAAACTAAATGTGATTACTGATCAGGAAGAAGGATTTAGTGGATCTATTGCTTTAACACTGGAAGGATTGCCTCCAGGAGTAAGAGCATTGACAGCGACCGAGTCAGATTCTGATAAACCTTTACCAGTTAACGATGGGAAAAAAGATCGTTATCTAGCTAAGAGTAGAAAAGCGACTTTTGTTTTGATTGTTAATAAAGATGTGAAACCTACACGGTTTCCAGTAAAGGTCAGATTATTAGCTCAGCCAGTTATGAACGGTAGGCTTGGAATTGAAACACCTGTAAAAGAATTAATTGTTATGGTGGTCGCTTCTAATGAAGACAATAATTTAGGAGCAAATGATTCTGTTGAAAGTTTTCGATGATGAAACGATAATATATAGATGTTTTCTAAAGTGCCATTTTTGACAATAACCTTTAAACCCGTTCAGTTTGTTACCTTATTGCTTGTTATTTTAGTGGCATCCGTTTGTGCCAGTGAACTGATCGTAAGTAGTCCTTTAGTTGGTCCATCTGAAAATCAACTCAGCTCATTAAGGTTAATACCTAAGAAGGTTCTCCTCCAAGGCAAAAATGCTTCTCAGCAATTTTTGTTGATAGGAACTTTAAAAAATGGTCGGGAAAAAGATTTTACTAGCCAGGCTAAATTCACATTAAGCAATTCAATGGTAGCTAGTCTTGGTGAACCACAGGGGAAGATCGAAGCTCTAAATGATGGAAAAACAACTGTTTTAGCAATGGTTGGGCGACATAGTGCCAAGGCAGTAGTCAGCATTAAAGAATCGGACCAAGTTCGACCCTTTAGTTTTGCTAGAAGAATCAATGGAATATTTACTCGCCGAGGGTGTAACGATGTAAATTGTCATGCTGGAGTGAAAGGGCAGGGGGGGTTCAAACTATCGGTTAATGCTGCTCACCCTCAACAGGATTACGATTGGATTATTAATGGTGGAATTTATCAGGTGTTGACCGACAAACCTGGGCAACCAAGAATTCCCCGAATTAATCTAAAACATCCTGAACAAAGCCTAATTCTTAAAAAAGCTACTCTTCAAATACCTCATGGAGGTGGATTGAGGATAGAAAAGGATTCGGGTGATTATCGTACTATCTTAGAGTGGATTCAAAAAGGTGCACATTATTCAGATTTGACTGATGGTGATGCTTCAGCCAGGGTTGTGCAACTAGAAGTAAATCCTAGAGAAGTATTAATGCAAAAGGGAGAATTTCAGAATTTTATCGTCACTGCCCAGTTTTCAGATGGAAGGTCAGAAGATTTTACTTCTCAGGTACGGTTTGAATCAAAACAAGGAGAAGTAGCAGAAATAGTCTCTCAGGGAATGGTAAAAGCTTTTAATCCTGGGGAGACGGCTATTCTGGTAAGAGGATCAGGATTTGAAGTTCGTTCAGATATTGGTGTAATTGCTGAATGGATTCAAGATTATCCGGAAATACCTAAGGTTAATTTTATTGATGAACAAGTATTCTCTAAGCTAAGAAAGTTTAATATCCTTCCGTCAAGACTTTCTAGTGATACCGAGTTTTTACGAAGGGTTTGTCTTGATTTGACGGGTCGACTTCCTCCTAAACAGAAGGTTCGAGAATTTCTATCTAACAATAACCCTAAAAAGAGAGAACAATTAATAAACATCCTAATAGATTCTCCTGAGTTTGTGGACTATTGGACATTTCGTTTTGCAGATCTCTTCAGAGTTGCCGTTTTTCCAGTGGGAATTAATCCAAAGTGGACACAATCCTATTGGGAGTGGATAAGAAATGCTGTTGCCCAAAACCTTCCTTACAATCAAGTGGCACGAGAAAGGATTGCTGCGCAGGGGTATAGTCCTGCTTCACGGCACTATTTACCTTATCTTGTAATTCCTCCTCCAGAAAATATGATGGGAGAGGAAGTTCGAGTATTTTTTGGACGAAGGTTAGATTGTGCGCAATGCCATGACCATCCCTATGAGAGTTGGACACAGGATCAGTTTTGGGGCATGGCGGCCTTTTTTGGTTCTATGTTTAAGTTAGGTGGAAATGAGCGTTCTGTTATTTTTGACCATCCTGGGGGGCAGGAGGTAGCTCCAGACGTTCCTAGCCCTACGGACCTTAGAACCCTTCATCCACGAACAGGTCAGGAGGTTACACCAACCCTTTTAAATGGAACTCAGGTAGCTCATACCAATGTTAATTATCCTCGAGGAGAATTGGCTCAGTGGATGACTGCCCATCCCTATTTTTCAGAGGCAGCTGTGAATCGTTTGTGGAGTTATTTCTTTGGAAGAGGTATTGTTAATCCTGTTGATGATTTTCACAGTACTAATCCCCCTACTCATCCAGAACTTTTGCGTTTGCTGGCAGAATATTTTTCTGAATCTGGCTATAATATTAGGAGTTTGTTTAAGCTGATAGTGAGTTCGCGTACTTATCAACTGACAAGTGCCAGCAATGATACAAATCGAGCAGACCTATCAAACTATTCACATGCCTTAAGTCGTCCGTTAAATGCAGAAATACTCCTAGATGCCATTTGTGATGTAACCGGTGTGCCAGAAATTTTTGATAATTGGTTACACAAAAAGAAAGGTAAGGGTGCTGCTCCCAAAGGAACTAGAGCAGTTCAATTAAAAGAAACAGATTTGTACGCTTCGACCTTCTTGGACACTTTTGGACGACCTAACAGGTTTTCTATTCCTGAGCGTAATGGGAAATCTAATCTAAGTCAGGCATTGCACCTTCTGGTTGGATCAACCTATAACGACAAACTTTGGACCAAAGGCGGTCATGTGTATAAGCAGTTTAAAGGAGGAAGGTCTGATAGAGAAATTATTGAAGACCTCTATCTTGCTGCGTACTCTCGAATTCCTTCTGCCCGAGAAATGAAAGAATTGAAGGATTTAATACTGAAAACTTCAACCCGGGAACAAGCTTTGAAGGATCTGCAATGGTCAATAATCAGTTCTCGAGAATTTGCTGAAAACCACTAACAATATAGATTGAATCCTGAGGAAGATTTGGAGTTGGTGATTAGCCTTTAAAGTCGTATACTTTTACAAAATTAAGAGTTTTAAATTTTGTTACCCCATGAATTTTTTTACTAGCATTGAACGGGTTGTGAGTAGCTTTTGTTTGAAATAGGAGCAGTACTTTGCTAAAACAAAACGGTTGTTTGCGTGGCACTCAGGAACAATTTAATCGCCGTGATTTTATTAGGGTTGGTTCTCTAGGCTTTTTGGGGATTAATTTAAGTCAAGCCCTGCGTCTTGAGGCTGCATTCAAGCAAATAAATGAGAAATCAGAAAAAAAGGCTAAAGCGTGTATCCTAGTTTGGTTAGAAGGAGGACCCAGTCAGGTTGATACTTGGGACCCAAAATCAAATAGTTCTTTTAGACCTATTTCAACTAATGTTCCTGGAATTCAAATTTCAGAACTTCTACCCCTGCTAGCCAAAAGAATGGATAAGTTGGCTTTAATCCGAACTATTAAATCGTTTGGTAACGATCACCCTCAAGCAGTGCACTACTCGGCTACAGGCCATTTGCATAACCCTGCTATGCAATTCCCTAGTCTTGGTTCAGTAGTGGCTAAAGAGTTGGGATCCCAAAAGAATATGCCTCCCTATGTAATTGTGCCTCGATGGGAGCGTAATACACAATACCAGGATTATTTTAAGTCTGCATTTCTAGGACCTGATTATGCTCCAATGACCATTCCCGACCCTTCAAATCAAGATTTTGAGGTGCCTAATCTAACTCTACCTAAATCTTTAATGCCTGCTGCTGTTGAAAATAGACGTTCCTTTCTAGATACAGTAGATCGTCTTTATCGACAAAAAGTAGAGAGTGTTGAACATACCAAGTTAGATGCTTTTATAGAAAAGGCATGGAATATGATTCTAACACCAGGAGTAGGAAAAGCATTTGATTTGTCAGAGGAATCTCAGAAAACTCGGGATACTTATGGACAAGATTCAGTTGGACAAAGTTTGCTACTGGCTAGGCGTTTGGTTGAGGCTGGAACTCGTTTTGTAACAGCAGCCGGTTTTCATGAAAATTCATGGGATACCCATTTGGATAACGATAAGGGTCACCGAGACAAACTTACCCCACCCTTGGATCGATCACTATCTGCGTTGATAGATGACCTTGAAGAAAGAGGACTTTATGAATCAACCATTGTGCTCGTGATGGGAGAATTTGGTCGTACTCCTCATATTAATCCTGCTCTGGGACGAGATCACTGGCCTCTATGTTGGTCTTTGGCTATTGGTGGTGGGGGTATTAAAACTGGACAAGTAGTAGGTCGAAGTGATGAACAGGGTGCTTATATTCTAGATCGTCCAGTTAGTATAGGAGATGTATTTGCAACAGTTTATAAGGCTCTTGGAATAGATTGGCATAAAGAGTATATGACACCTGTAGGCCGACCTATTAAGATTGCAAATTCTTTTGATGATCTTACTGGAAAGCCATTAGTGGAATTAATTTAACTAGTTTTTCTAAATCAAATTTAGCAATTAAAATTATACGCTTTGTTAGATTAGCTAAACGATTAAGTCGTGAACGACACGGCCATGGACATCGGTTAACCGGAAATCCCTTCCAGAG
>JAKUNG010000002.1 GCA_022452285.1 Terriglobia bacterium
CCTGAGCTTTTTCATTAAGAATACTCAAAATAATAATTTGAAAAATCTTACTGTATGGACGTCTTCTGATTCCTGAAGTGACTTTAATTGCATATGAAAAACACACTTTTCTATGGCGATAAAGAGGATAATGAGGAAGAATACGTTCTGTTTTATTAAAGAGATTTAAATTAATCCTAATATTTAACCTTGAGGTCAACCAATGTTTAAAAATAGAGTCAAAGAAATATTAAAGTCAGGCAAAACTGCTTGGGGTGGGGCAATATCAGATGACTCTGATCTGGCAGCAAAAGCAACAATTGATACTGGAATAGACTTCTTATGGATTGATCTTGAACATCGTGCATATGGAGTCTCAGAAATTAGATGGATACCGATTCTTTGCCGCAGAAAGAACTGCGTTCCCATGATTCGGGTAGCCGGACTAGATTCCCAACTAATAAAAAAGGCCCTTGACAGTGGAGCAAGTGCTGTGATGATACCTCAAATTAATAACCCTGAAGAGGCTATTAAAGCTGTGCAATACAGCAAATACCCTCCAGAAGGAACCCGGGGTATTTCGCCCTTCTGGACTGCCTTTGAAGATGTATCATGGGATGACTATCTTCCAGCAGCCAACCAAGAAACTATGGTTGTTGTCCAAATTGAAAGTGCTGAAGGCATAAGAAATATTGAGGCTATTGCAAATGTTCCTGGAGTTGATGTGCTGTTTTTGGGACCTACTGACACATCTGCAGCATTAGGTCATATTGGAAATATTGACCATCCAGAGGTGCAGTCCTTTATAGCAGAATTTCCAAGCCGTGTGGCTCCTTCGGGAAAAGCTTGTGGAATAACTTACTTTTCCTTTGAAGAATGTAAACGAGCACATGATCAAGGATATCGATTTATTGCAAGTGGTGCTTTATTGAATTTTGGTAAGCAGGCTTTTACCAGCAACCTTAATCGATTGAGAAATCTTGAATCCTCTAGTTAAATCAAAAGGATAACATATGAACTCAGAAGTTATCATGCGTTACTCAAAGGATTCAGTAATTTATTTTGGCTTTTTAAATGGAAAAAACTTGTCGCGTATAGAAGGAGACCTTTTTGACGGTTATACTCAAACAGGGGTTATTGATAACCTTTCAGAGGTCAAAACACTTTTTCCATATGAACCCCGCCAGATCTTTGCCGTTGGACGAAACTATAAAAGTCACCTGAAAGATCGAGACCAACCAAAACGGCCTGAGATCTTTTTCAAGCCTTACAGCTCACTTCTAAATCCTGAAGACCCTATAATTCTTCCCAAAGACGCAACTGACGTTCATTTGGAAGGAGAACTCGTTATTGTAATAGGCCAGAAAACAAGCCGTGTTTCTATTAATAACGCATCTGAGGCAGTTTATGGAATAAGTTGTGGAAATGATGTTAGTGAACGAAGATGGCAAAGAGGGCCGGACAAGGACCTCCAATGGTGGAGAGCAAAGGGGTCTAATACATTTGCACCCTTTGGTCCCGTTATAGCTCGTGTGCCACATTTTGATAACCTCTTGTTAAAGACTCAACTAAATGGAACCGTTGTTCAGAAGCAACGAACCTCAGATCTTATATTCGACGTCCCCACAATTATCAGCTATATCAGTCATTATGTTACTTTATGGCCTGGGGATATCATTTTCACAGGAACTCCTGGAAATACGGAACCCCTTGCGCCGGGCGATGTGGTAGATGTTGAGATAGAGGATGTTGGGATCTTGAGCAATCCAGTCTCCCGCCAATAACTATTTAGAGCAACAATTATTAGCATAAATTAAATTGCCAATTCGCTAGTTCAAAAGTTATTTTTTGCTATCTTAAGATTTAATTTTTATGGAGATCATTCACAACTTAAACACCTTTTCTTCCACTCAAAGAACCTCTCTAACTATTGGAAATTTTGACGGGTTCCACAAAGGGCATCAGTTAGTCCTCGACAACCTTGTAAAATGTAGCAAAAATAATTTAGACGATTCCGTTGTAATCACTTTTAACCCGCACCCATTGAAAGTACTAAATCCGAATGACGCTCCCACCTTAATCAGTACTGTAGAAGAAAAGATTAACCTTTTAAAAAAAACTAACCTAAGCACCCTTGTACTTCTTAAGTTTGATCATGACCTA
Organism: Terriglobia bacterium; assembly: GCA_022452285.1. GTDB lineage: Bacteria > Acidobacteriota > Terriglobia > Versatilivoradales > Versatilivoraceae > JAKUNG01. The sequence continues at coordinate 2,143 of JAKUNG010000002.1, forward strand.
TCTAGGATTAAACCAGAGACTTTTGTTAAGGATATCTTAGTTGAAAAGTTTAATGTTCGAGATTTATTTATTGGTGAAAACTTTTCATTCGGGTACCAACGGTCTGGCAATTTAACCCTGCTCAAGCGACTTAGCAAGACCCTTAAGTTTACAGTCCACAAAGTCCCTGAGGTAGTTTTCAGAGGTTGTAAAGTGAGTAGCAGCCATATTAGAAAATTAATTAAGTCTGGGAATATAACCTCAGCTAATCGTTTTCTAGGACGACCCTACACCTTAGAAGGAAATATCATTTCAGGAGATGGATTAGGTAAGAAACAGCTACTACCCACTCTAAATCTAAGGCCATTCGGAAAACTAATTCCCCAAGCGGGTGTATACATCACAAAAACCGTTGTTGCAAAGAAAACTTGGGCTTCGATTACTAATATTGGGATAAGACCCACACTATCAAATGAGGACCTCCGTATTGAAACTCATATCCTTAACACGAATATTTCTGAACCACCGAAAACCATTAAGATCGCTTTTCTATATAGGCTAAGAGATGAACAGAAATTTCAGTCTCTTCCAGATTTAAAACAGCAAATGGTGAAAGACTGTAGGCGAACCAGTCGATTCTTTAATCTACTTAACTTGTCGCTAAGGGCAACTGATTAAATCCATTTTAGAAATATAGAGTGCCCGGGACCGGAGTCGAACCGGTACGAAGGAAACCTTCGAAGGATTTTAAGTCCTTTGCGTCTACCAATTCCGCCACCCAGGCATAGGGTTTGGGAAGTTCTGCTATCTTGGGTGTTGATAATAACATAATACCTTTATCTGTTTTAAGGGTGAGGTGAAAAAATTAAAAAGAAAATGCATTTTATTAAAATTGAGGGAATAGATGATACAGTAGTGCGTAAAGGTTAAAAGTCCACCAAGAGAGAAGCGCGACCAATATTTTGTGTCATAAATAATAATGCTTTTAGTAATCACCAAGGTTACACTTGCAAAGGCATATCCTTTATCGAATAATTGAAGCCGAGGTAAATTTTGTCCCATTTAGATTCTAAACCTAACCCAAAGCAGATTCGCCGCCATCCTGAATGGTTAAAGGTTCGTTTCCCCGGAGGAAAGAATTATAACCATCTCAAAAAGTTAGTATCTACTAACAGACTCCATACAGTCTGCGAAAGCGCGCATTGTCCAAATATTGGAGAATGTTGGGATAGTGGAACGGCCACATTTATGATTCTAGGTGATACATGCACTCGAAGATGTGGTTTCTGTGCCGTTAATACTGGACGTCCATCAGGATATGATCTAGAGGAACCTGTTCGGGTCGCAACTGCAGTTAGAAAACTAAATCTTCGCCATGCAGTTATCACCTCTGTTGATCGCGATGATTTACCAGACGAAGGATCTTTCGTATTCGCAGAAACAATTTTAAAGATTAGAGAGTTTAGTCCCCTTACAAAGATCGAAGTTCTTATCCCGGATTTTCAGGGCACAACTTCCAATCTTGATAAGGTTATTAGGGCAAATCCAGACGTTATTGCCCATAATCTTGATACAGTTCCTCGTTTATTTTCTAAAGTAAAACCCCGATCATCCTACGAAGGATCGCTAGAGTTACTAAAATATGTAAAAGCAACTGCTTCTTCCATAATGACTAAGACTGGCTTTATGCTTGGGTTAGGAGAAGAAATAGATGAAATTCATTTAGGTATAACCGACATTGAATCAGCAGATGTTGATATTTTAACAATTGGGCAATACCTACGGCCTTCTGCTAATCACTTACCCTTAGTGAGGTACTATAAACCCGAGGAATTTTTAGAACTTAAAAGATATGGAGAAGACAAGGGGATCCCTCATGTGGAATCAGGACCTCTAGTTAGAAGCTCCTATCACGCCGCTGACCAAGTGGACAATTTTCAAAAGAATACTATTAATATCTTGAATTAATCCCTTCTAGTCATAAACCCAGAATATCCCTGTGCTCTTAAATCCCGAAGAGCTCTAGCTGCTTCCTTTCTAGTCTTGTAGTTTCCTACTAATACCTGATAAAACTTTCCTTGTACTAAGTCACGTGGTCTTATGTCCACAGGTGAGTACTCTTTAAGTAGCTTTTGTTTCAACCTGCCTGCCAACCTCTTCTGTTTAAAGGAACCTATCTGAATAGCATATCGAGATAAGTCTCGCTCCATCCTTAAAATGTCCAGGCGTACTCGAGCGGTTCCAGGGCGAACCATATTAATCATCAATGCTGCCTTATAGGAGAGATCGATAATCCGACCTTCAATGAACGGTCCTCTATCATTAATCCTAACTTGAACACTTTTTCCGTTGTCTAAGTTATTAACTTTCACTACAGTATTAAAAGGCAAAGTTTTATGAGCAGCTGTCATTCGGTTCATATCATAAACCTCCCCATTACTAGTCCTTCTACCATGAAAAGGGTCTCCATACCAGGAAGCGTAACCGTTTAGCTCTAGTTGAGAAATTCCTAAGTTACCTTCTGGGGTCTTTATTGGAATTCGTTTACTTCTACACCCCCCTGACAATATAATCAAAAGTACCAATAAACAGAGCATGCTTAAATTCAATATAATTTTCATAATTAAGTACCTATCATGCGATTAAACTAAAATTACTTAACACTAACTCATTCGACAACCAATGCCTGTAATTTTTCTTGAATTAAATCTACAGACTCATAAAGCTTCGATTTATTCAGAGTTAAGAATTGGTTATCCTTAAAAAGAAACTTGCCATCAACCATAGTCATATTAACATCTGTTCCCTTAGCTGAAAAAACCAAGCTTGTAACTGGGCAAAAGGTTGGTTGAGTATGGATGTTGGTCAAATCCACGGAAATTAAATCTGCTTTTTTCCCTACTTCGATAGAACCAATAGAATCCGACAAACCTAGGCTCAATGCCCCGCCTAAAGTAGCCATTTTTAAAGCTTTATATGCACAGAATTGATTTTCTTTTCTACTATTATTTCTATTAATTTCATCTTTTTTCAGCCATGAGGGACTAAATGCCGCTGTTCTCATTTCCTCGAATAAATCCATGTTATTGTTACTCGCAACGCTGTCAGTACCTAAACCAACTTCGATTTCTTTTTGAAGCATTTTATTTAAATTCAAGAACCCAGTTCTCAACTTAAAATTTGATTTAGGGCAGTAGGCTACCGACACATTATTTCTTTTTAGAATATCGTAATCCGATGTTTCTAATTGTATACAATGAACTAGCAGCACATTATTAGATAATAAGCCAAGCCTTTCAAGGTATTCTACTGGGGTACATCCCGGCACCTTCCATTCAATACCTCTGTCCGCCAATCCATCACTAATTGGGCCAGTTCCATGCTTAATAAGATTCGTCTCTTCAACTGATTCAGCAACATGGATACAAACTGGCATTTGATGCAATTTTGAAAATTTATTAATCAAATCAAAAAGAGTTGGACTTACCGTGTAGGGTGAATGAGGAGAAATACCCAGAGTTAGCAGGGATTGAACATTCTCTGTAATTTTTGATTTATTTCTATCAAAGTTAATAATCTCTTTTTTATGTCGACTTATTTTTTTTTTCAATTCCTCCATTACTCTTGGGGCCTCACTATTGATAGGTGAAAACATTTCCTGATAAATGATTCCCCTCAATCCACTCTGCAAGAACGCATCAAGAGCTGGTCCTAGATCAACCACATCTCCTAAGGTCGTTACCCCTGAACGAATCGCCTCACAAACACCTAATAAAGAAGAGATACCTATGTCCTCAAGGGTTAAAACTTTATATTTGACATGGCTTATTTTCTTAATCCACTCCCAAAAGTCTAAATTTTCAAGATAACCTCTTAGAATTGTTAACTCTAAATGAGAATGAACATTTATTAATCCCGGTAGAATTACAGATCCAGGATAGTTATAGATAGTTTCGTTGGGATATTGATTCAGGATCGTAGAAGCTGGGCCAAAATCCTTGATCTTATTGCCTTGAATAAGAACGGCCCCACTGGAGATAACTTTTGAAGTAATGGGAATGATCCATCTAGCAGAAAGAATCATATATCAATAATATTTTCGGTGAATGGAACCAAATGATAAACGGATGTTGAATGTTCTAAATCACTTAAGAATGAAGTTATACAATTACCCTTTTCGAAAGCTGAGATCATTAAGTTTCTAAAATCAGTCTGTAGAGTTTGACTAAGTGCAGCATTTTTCTTTTTGAGCAATCCAATTTCAGGTGGTACAGGAACCTTTATAGAATTTAATGGAATATTGGGAATATATTCCTTTCCAAAGAGTCGATTTTTAACACGATTACTATTCAAATACCATTCTGCCACCAAGCGATCAGTTGGAATTTTTCCATGAATATTACTAGAGCTTGGACCATAAGCATCTTTTATATACCGTCTGCAAATAACTCCTAGACTTTCTAAATTAAAATGTGCGTTTTGAACTTCCAGAGGATCAAATGTCCATTCAATGCGACAAAATCCTTTTTGAAGAGCATCATCTCTTTGGGCAAGTTTTAACATTTTTCCAATACCCCTTCGTTGAAAGCCTTTTCTAACCCCTAACATCTGAGAATGTAAAAAAGGGTTACCGTTTTTAAATGCAGGGAAGGCATTGATAAAACCTAAAACCAAATTCATTTCATCAACAGCACCTAAGACTTGTCCTCCAATTTTTGGGATTAGAAGTAAGGTTCTCAAGGGTAAAATATCTTCATCAGACCATCCCCAAGTACCTTTTTGAATTTCTACGCACTGCCGTATCTCATCTAAAGACTTTAGAGGTTTTATTGTTACATGTAGTTTTTCCATAAAACCTAAATAATTACCGAGGCACTTCAATCTCTGCACCTTGCCGTTCAGCTGACACATAGGATGCATACATAACTGCTACTACATCTTCAGCCAATTCCCCTCCAGATTTAGGCTCTCGATCCTCTGCTATGCATTCCATAAAATCTTGAAGTTCCTGTGGATATCCAGTCATCCAATCCTCATCAGGAGAAGGATAGTTCCACCCCTGTTTAGTTCCAATTTTTTCAACGATATAAACATCCTTTAATTGGTCTTCTTTAGGATTATATGTTGTTAAGGAATCAGTAGGATTAATATTGCAGCGACTCCGATGATTATTAGCCATCACCTCGAGCCAGTTATGCACTCCACCTAAGACAATCTCAGTTGAAAATATATCTGCCACCATACCATCATCGAATGTTAAATGAATTTGACCGTAGTCTTCAACATTAAGGTAATCAGACCTTAAAAAGCCTTTATTTTGATAACTACTCAACCGAGTAATGTTATGAACTCGTGAGCTAACAGTTAAGGGGCGCAAAGGTTGGCCCAGACGCAGCTTGCCCTCCTCCCTTTTTAGGTATAAAGCCGCTGCTAAGGGATGACAACCTTTGCCAACGATTGATCCCCCTCCGGCTTTTGACCAATCACCATATGCGGAAGAGTGGGAGCCACTGTGGGATTCTTCACCTAACATCCAAAGAATTTGTCCCTGACTAGAGGATAAAATCTCTCGTTCCTTTTGAATAGATGGAGCATACACCCAATTTTCAGCGTACATTAGTTTTCGTTTAGCAGTCATCCCAGCTTCCCTAATTCTATAAACACTGGCCATGGCTTCTTTCATCATTTCTTCTTTAGGAACCCTCGAAGGATCAAATTCCTGCCCAACCAGTCCAAAATAACCAGTGAGCGGCTTTTCAATGATTACATGCTTACCAGCTTTAAAGGCTCTGATCCCAATTTCTTCATGAACATATGCAGGCGCACAAATATCAATAACATCTACCCTCTTAATTAAGTCGTCTAAAGAGCTCATAGCAGCTAAAGAGTTTCTTTCCGCAAATTTCCTGGATGATTGAGGGTTCTGTGAAAATACACCGACCACTTCAATGGGAACTCCATAAACTCGCTTATAACATTTGTAATGGAAGTCCGCTGCAAATCTTGAGCCAACAATACCTATTTTAATTTTTGAATTCATAAATTGTCCCTTACTCTTGAAAAAAGGGAGGGTCCTGACAATAATTGGATTTATACCCCATACTACTCAAAGTTTCAGGCATTATTCCAATACTCTAGATAATCATTTATTCGTTCAATAGCCTCTTTTAAAACCTCCTTCTTTGCTGCATAACAGAGTCGAACCGATCCTTCCCCACCCTTTCCAAAGGCTGAGCCTGGAGCCAATCCCACTTTTGTTTTTATAAGTAAATCCTTGCAGAAACCGAAAGAATCAGTCAGGCCATCAATTTTTGGAAAAAGGTAAAATGATCCAGACGTTTCAGGGAGCGTGATTCCAGGAATTTCACGAAGATTCTTTTGACAGAAACTCAGATTGTTTCTAAGTCTCTGCACCATCTTCTGAAGAATCTCTTCACCCTCCCTGAGGGCAATCTCTCCAGCTTTTTGGGCCATTGCTGGAGCATGAGATATTACAAATTCATTTAAGTCACTAGCCCTGCTAGCAACATCCCTTCTGCCGACTAGCCAGCCCAGTCGCCATCCCGTCATGCAATAACTCTTTGAAAAAGATTGCACAACTATTACAGCATCATTCCGATCACATTTCCGTAAGATTGAAGGAGCAACATTTCCTTCATAATATAAACGTTCATAAACTTCATCGATTAATAGCCACAACCTATGTTTTCTACAAAATTCAAGGATGCTCTCCTGATCGCTGCTAGAAGCTACCCAACCAAGAGGATTAGATGGTGATGTACAAATAAGGATTTTAGTTCGGGAATTTAGGTTAGATACTAACCGATCAAAATCAATTTCATACCGTCTTCCCTTAAGAACCATTGGAATTTGTTTGGGGATACCATTACACATTTGGACTATTGATGAGCCATTGGGCCAAGCTGGTGTTAACAATAAAGCCTCATCTCCCGGATTAATAGCACAACGTATGGCCACATTAAGGGCCTGAACTCCTGAGGCAGTAATAACAATCTCAGAAGTAGGATCAAGATTTACCTTGTGAAGTTCAAGATATTTTTCTGCGAGGGCCTGCCTAAGACTTGGCAATCCAGCATTTTCTGTATAAAACGTATAGCCATCTTCAAGGGCCTGCCTAGCTGCCTTCTTTATGTACTCTGGTGTTTGTTCATCAGACTCACCAAAATAAAGCTTTAAAACATTTTCCATATTAAATGCAATGTGGGCTAACTCACGAATTCGGGAAGCTGAAACCGATAACACCGAACTTGCTAAAGGGGTTGAATCCATAGACATATACTTATATCCACTTCAAGTTTTTATCGTCAATTTAATAATTAGACAGCTATCATCCAAATTGTTAGAAATCTAAATCTATCGAAACCATTATTTTAAAACTTTTAGATCTATTCTTAAATATCATAAACCAAAAACGAACTCACCCATTTCATTCATAAAAGGCACCTAATAAATTAATAAGTAAACGGGAACTTTTGTTTTGAAAAATGTTTGGATTTAATTGAAATAGACAAGAGGCTGTGTTAAAAGAAGTTATGTGGCGCTATGGTGTAATTGGCTAACACGCCGCCCTCTCAAGGCGGAGAGTACGGGTTCGATCCCCGTTAGCGCTACCATGACTCTCAAATTTTTAAACGAAAGTTAATTTGCTATCTTCCCTAGCCCTAGCTCTATGAAAACTTTAGGAGCTTCACCTAATGAATATCAATTTTGCCTACAATAGATTTAAATATTGATGATTATAATCTTCCTAGAATCACTGATTTTTTAGGGTATTAAAGTCTGAGACAAGCAACTACTTTCTAATAGGATTAAACGATGTTTTAAAGAGTTTTTTTCTTATTTGAAAACTTGAATCGTGTTTATGCTATTTTTTTTACCACTTCAGTTTCCTGATTAGGTGTCTTAGGTTCGTCGCCTGAGCGACTTCGCTGATTGACAAGACCTTCATACACAAGTCGACTTATGGTGCCAGAATTTTTTGTTAGAAATTTGATCCATGCCCACCATGTCATCTGCGGAAAGTAAATCCCACGAAAAAGCATCCTTGCAACAAAATGCATTATCTTAAACCCGTAAGGCTTTTGGGTCTCCTTTAGCCAATTTTGAGCTTTTTTAAAGGCTTTTGGGCTGTAACAATGTTTCCATGCCTGCCTTACCTCTTCCTCAGCCTGATCAGCTGAAATACCTTTCGGAAGATAAGCTGCTTTAAATGCTTTGAAGTCTAGCCAATGTTCTGGCCTGGTTAGTCGACCTTCACTTTTTAGCCTATCGTACAAGGGAGTTGCTGGATAAGGAGTTAGAATTCCAAAAACTGGCAGTCCTGGAGGCCAATTATCTATCTGGTCATATGTCTTTTTTGATACACCCTTTGTATCACCCTCCATACCAAAAATGAAAGAGGTAATAGCATAAAGATCATATTTAGCCAGCAAACTCAGAATCTCTGCATATTCATTAGGTTTATTGAAATCTTTCTGTGCAACCTTAAGGCTATCTGGATCTATAGATTCAAGACCCATAAAGATCCATTTCCCCCCACTTTCTGCTATCAATTTGACTAATTCTTCATCTCGCAATAAATTCATACTAATCTGACCAACCCAGGGAACACAGGCATCCTGTGCAATCATATCCCTCAACAAGGCCTTTGTACGTTTCCTGTTAATTGCAAAATTGTCATCAATAAAGAAAACACTGACCATAGCATTTCGTTCTTTACCTATAGATTTAAGCCGCTTCAATTCGTCTATAATATTTTGATTATCTCGAAAGCGAATTTGATCTCCAAAAAAACCAGTTACAGTACAAAATTCACAACCATAGGGACAACCTCGACCTGACTCAACTGGTACAACATACACTTCGTCGTATTTTAGTCCCATCAGCTTCAGTACTTTTTTAACCTTGCCAGGGACAAATCGCATTAAATTAAATAGTGAAAGATCAATTTTATCCCACTCTACTTGGGGGTAATTACTAAGAGAGGGTTTAACATCCTTTCCATTAATCTCTTCGGGTTTATAGGTATTCTTTAATTCTCCTTGGGCAGCATCATTCACCACTTTAGACCAAGTATCATCAGCCTCACCTAATACCACTGCATCAGCATATTGTGGATGTCCAGTTAAACCCAGCGGTTCCCCTGGAACTTCAGTAACGTGGGGACCACCCATAACAACTTGAACATTTGTTTTACTACGAATTGCCTCTGCCATCCGGTAAGCCTTCTGGGCCATCCTGGTCATAAAACCCATACCTACCAGCCCAACTTCATTTTCAACAATAAACTCTACTAATTCATTAGCAGTGTAGTGTTTGGTATTGCCATCAATAATACTAACCTTATGACCTTCGGGAGTCAGTCTTTGCAATACAAAGGGCCAAAGCTGAGGAACAAAGTTATTAGTGACTTGATTATCAGGAACATATAGTAAGATATGCATAGTTTTCCTTGGGGTCTAAATGATATTTTCAGGCAACGCTTAATTGATCTTCTAAGTTAAGAAAAATAAACTTACTGTTCTTATCATATTACTGGTATTTGGGTTTTTAAAACAAAATCAATTATTATTCTCCCAATATTGACATCCTAAGGGTTATTCCTAACGCAATCATATTTGAAACTACATGAAATAATCAATCTAAGTTTTGCTTAACCACAAATATACGGTACTCCATCCAGAGAGAAATGTAGAGAGAAACATGCAACAGATTAAAAGAGCCAAGTCAAAAAAGTACGCATTTGATTGGCGAGACAAACCGGTTATATATGTAAAACCAGGAGAAACCTTTGAGGTTGAAACATGGGATGCAAGCACTGGTTATTTCCAAAGCGTTAATGACAAGGCAATTCCTAGCTTGAGGCCAGGATTCGATAAAACTCCACCTTTAACAAATCCAATCGGAGGACCAATTTTTATTGATGGAGCAAAGCCTGGTGATTCGTTGGTTGTTTATATTGAAAACATAACTGTTGATCAATACTCTTGGACTGTTATTGGGCCAAATCGTGGACCTCTCGGAAATTCAACTTTGTGGCCAACTTTATCCAATGAATATACAACGAAAATATTCCGGCATTCTTCTGGACCCAGTGGGACCACAAGAGATGGAATTCTTCATTTTAACAACAAAATTGAATGGCCGATCACCCCTTTTGTTGGAACTATTGGTGTTGCAGCAGAAAGGGAGGTTTTTTCTAGTGGAGATGGTCAGGGAGCATGGGGAGGGAACCTTGACATTCGTGACATCGCTCCAGGGAATGAAGTTTATCTCCCAATTTATCATGATGGGGCATTATTATATTTAGGTGATGTTCATGCAAGCCAAGGTGACACTGAGTTTACAGGAACAGCTGCTGAAACAAAAGCCACTGTCCGACTGCATGTAAAGATTCTAAGAGGCATCAAAACACCATGGATGAGAATTGTTAAACCAAATTCAATTGTTTCAATTTATGCTTACAGACCATTAGAAATCGCTGTCGAAACAGCAACTGTTTATCTTATGAATTGGCTCGTTCAATCGTTCAACTACAAGCCTGTTGATGCTTATGCTCTAATAACAACTTGCCCTGATTTTAGGATTAATATTTATCAAATGGTCAGACTAGGAAAGCTCAACTATGTTGCAGGTGCAGAAATTCCCAAATCTTATTTGCAGGAATAGGTTCTTACTCCCCAAGAAATTAACTAATTTTCACTGGTGCTTTTCTTCAGGCATTAATTGACTTGAAAATTCCGCCTTCAGTAGTTCGTCTATCTTCGCAGCCATAATGAAATCATTCAAGCTCAAACCATCTATTTTGTGGGTGTAAAGCTTTATATCAACTTTTCCCCACGAAAGATTTATATCAGGATGGTGCCACTCTGTTTCAGCCAGGTTGCCAACCTTATAAACAAACTCCAATGCTATCTTAAAATCTTTAAATTTGAAGGTTTTTAAAATATGATGCTCCTCAATCACCCTCCAATCCGATATCTGATCATTTAATTCATTAAGAGGAATGCCTGTTAATGGAGCAATTCCACCTCTGCAAGGAACACATTTTTTTTTAATTAACATGCCAGGTTCTGAAAGCTCCATGTTTATTATCTCATTTCCTCTATTCATTATTATCCTATTAATACTACGGCATAAGCAGCACAGGCTTCAACTTTTCCAACTGGGCCTATACCCTCATGGGTTGTAGCCTTAACAGATACTACAGTTTCCTTTACTGAACAAGCTTCAGCAATATTCACTCTCATATCTCTAACATGAGTTGAGATTTTAGGAAGTTCAAGGACGACTGTAGAATCCACATTAATGATGTTCGACTTTTTATCATTTAACATTGTCGTCACTTTTTTCAATAATAAAAGACTAGAAATATTTTTATATTTTAAATCATTATCAGGAAAGTGATTACCAATATCTCCTAACCCCGCTGCCCCAAGAAGAGCATCACAAATTGCATGGATCAAGACATCAGCATCTGAATGTCCTTCTAATCCATGTTTAAAAGGAAGTGTAACACCTCCCAAAACTAGCGGAATTCCAGGAGCAAATTTATGAATGTCGTAACCAAAACCAATTCGGGGGTTCATAAGTGCTGGCAACTATGTTGTTAGAGCATAATAAGAGTAGATTTTATCGTAGTGAAATCAAAAAATAGGTTTAACCAATCCATGTTCCTACCTTTGTTGGTCTAACTCAGTTGCCTCTGAAAATATGTTTTATCTATAAAAATGTCAATTATGTAATCTATCTAACAAAAGAAGATAATTATATTCGTTCAAGAATTATAAAGAAGTTTATTCTTAATTTTGAAATTATAATGACTTTATAAACACTTAAGCTTAAAATGTTTTTATAACCCTAAAACAGCGAGAAACAAAAATGAAAATTCCAATCCAGGTTACAATTAATGGCGAGGAACGAAATGACGAAATCGAACCCCGACTCCTATTAATTCATTATATTAGAGATGTTGTAGGTCTTAAAGGTCCTCATATAGGATGTGAAACATCAATCTGTGGCAGTTGCACCATAGAACTGAATGGAAAGATTGTGAAGTCTTGCAGCCTTTTGGCTATTCAAGCAGACGGTCAAGATATTGTCACAGTTGAAGGTCTTTCTAACGGAGACACATTGCATCCAGTTCAGGAGGCCTTTTGGAATGAACACGGTCTGCAGTGCGGTTTCTGCACACCAGGAATGCTTATGACAGTGAAAGATATCCTAACAAGGAATCCTAATCCAACTGACCAAGAGATAAGAACTGGCCTAGAAGGTAATTTGTGCCGTTGTACTGGTTATCAGCATATTGTTAATGCAGTTAAAACGGCTGCATCTAAGATGGAGGGATGAACGATGCCTACAACAATAAAAAAGAAACACGAAGCATTTGTTGGGAAACGTATTCGTCGAAAAGAGGATCCAAGACTAATTACTGGGACAGCCACTTATGTCGAAGACATAGAACTGCCAAATATGCACTATGCCTCTATTTTAAGAAGTCCCTATCCAGCAGCCAAGATTACCAAACTTGACCTGGAACCAGCGCTTCGTTGTTCCGGAGTAGTAGCTATTTTTACTGGAAAAGATATTTTGAATTTAGGGCCTGTTCCTTGTGGAATCTCTCTCCCGGACTTAAGAATCCCTCACCATCATCTGCTTGCTCAAGAAAGAGTGTATTACGTAGGACATCCCATTGCTGTTGTTGTAGCGACTGATAAATATATCGCAAGAGATGCCGTTGATCTAATTGAAATCGAATTTGAGCCAGGACCTTCTGTTTCCGATCCAGAAGAGGCTTTAGATGAATCTGCTACTCCCGTCCATCCAGAATACAAAAATAACGTTGCCTTTACCCATCACCAAGAGGGTGGTGATGTGGATGCCGCTTTTGCTGAAGCTGACGTGATCGTAAAAGAAAGAATAGTTAGTCAGCGACTTATCCCCTCTCCTCTCGAGCCGAGAGGTACCGTCGCAGCATGGAACCCCGGAGATAAAACTCTGACAGTGTACAGCTCAACCCAGATTCCTCACATCCTACGAAGTCTTTTGTCTTCGGTATTAAATCTTCCGGAACATAAACTTCGAGTCATTGCCCCCGAAGTAGGTGGTGGTTTTGGATGTAAATGCGAGCTATATCCGGAAGAAGCACTAACAAGCTTTATAGCTATGAAGATTGGGAAGCCTGTTAAATGGATTGCAACTCGCCGGGAAGACTTTCTAGCAACGATACATGGCCGGGGACACACAGACTACTTTGAGCTTGCTGCAAAACGAGATGGAACCATGCTGGGATTAAAAGTGAAAATCATCCAGGACATCGGTGCTTTTCATATGCTACTGACCCCTGTTATGCCAGTTCTTTCTGTACTAATGTTACCAGGACTATATCGCTTTAAAAATGTTCAGGCTGATGTAATCGGAGCTTTTACAAATCGGATGGCAACAGACCTTTATAGAGGAGCTGGTCGCCCTGAGGCAACTCATGGAATTGAGCGAATGGTCGAAATTCTTGCAGCAGAACTTAAGATGGATCCTGCTGAAATACGAATGAAAAATTTTGTGCCACCTGACGACTTTCCTTATGACACTCCAACTGGATTATCCTATGATAGCGGTAATTACGCTGCTCTATTAGAAAAAACCTTAAAATTAGCTGATTATGACCAACTTCGCCAAAATCAAAAAGAGGCTCGAAAAGAAGGACGATTAATGGGGATAGGCCTTTGTACCTATGGTGAAATTTGTGGTTTTGGTCCCTCACCAACACTACCAACTGGCGGATGGGAAAGTGCAACGGTTAAGATTGAACCCAGTGGTCATGTTACTGTAATGAGTGGCATTTCTTCCCATGGTCAAGGTGCAGAAACAAGTTTTGCACAAATAACAGCTGATGAACTTGGTATTGATATTGAGGATGTAGTGGTTTTACACGGCGATACCGCAACAGTGCAACATGGAGTGGGAACCTTTGGAAGTCGAAATACTGCTGTAGGCGGGACCGCTCTTGTTTTAGCCCTTCAAGAACTCAAGGAAAAAATTGAACGTTATGGTGCAATGTTGTTGGATTCTAATGATGTTGTCTATTCAAATGGTATATGTACCTGCAACAAAACAGGTAAAACGGTTGAATTGAGCGAGATTTCTGGCGCTAGTTATAATGCAAATACCTTGCCACCCCAAACCCAACCAGGATTGGTAAGCACTAACTACTGGGAACCTCCTAACTATGCTTTTCCATTCGGTGCTCATTTAATTGTCAGCGAAGTTGATCGTGATACAGGTGAAATTGAGATTAAGAAGTATCTAGCAGTAGACGACTGTGGTAAGGTCATAAATCCTCTAATGGTTGAGGGACAGGTTCATGGAGGTGTTGCACAGGGACTGGGACAGGCACTCTATGAACAAGTTGTATATGATCAAACTGGTCAGCTGATAACTGGTGAGTATATGGATTACGCGATACCTAAAGCTAGCATGATGCCCCATATTCAAACTGACCGAACAGAAACTCCCTCCCCTGTTAACCCACTAGGTGTCAAAGGGATTGGAGAAGCTGGCACCATTGCTGCTTCTCCTGCAATAGTTAATTCAGTTGTAGATGCTTTATCCCCTTTTGGGGTCAGACATATTGATATGCCCTTAACGCCTGAAAAGGTGTGGAAGTTAGTTCAAGAAGGAGGTAAGTGATGATTCCTCAAGGATTTACTTATTCAAAACCCAATTCCCTGCCTGAGGCAATGGATCTACTAGCTAAGGATGACGTTAAGTTGCTAGCTGGAGGCATGAGTTTAATACCAATGATGAAACTTCGGCTCGCAACTCCTGAACATCTCATTGATCTTGGAGCAATTTCGGAACTTAATAGTATTTCTGAAAACCTGGGGAAGTTACATATTGGTGCTTTAACTACCCATGATACATTGGCAAATTCTTCCCTAATCCAAGAAAAAAGTCCCCTTCTTGCTGAAACTGCCAGTCATATAGGCGATATTCAGGTAAGAAATATGGGTACTATTGGAGGAAGTACAGCACATGCAGATCCCGCTGCAGATTATCCAGCATCTCTTTGTGCCTTAGATGCCCAAATAAAGCTTGTAAGGAAAGACTCACAAAGAGTAGTCCTAGCCAGTGAATTCTTTATTGATGCTCTTACCACAGTTCTAGAACCTGATGAAATTATCACTGAAATCATTGTACCGGTAGAGAATCCAAAAACAGGCACAAGCTATAAAAAGCTCCGACAACCCGCATCTGGCTTTGCAATTGTAGGAATCGCTACAAGACTTCAACTCTCTGATGGAATAGTAAGCCTGGCAAGAATTGGTGTTACTGGACTTGGGCCAAATGGATTTAGAGCAACCGAGGCAGAAAATGCTCTTCAAAACACTGCTGCTACTGATGCTGACATTAACAAAGCCATCACATTTCTTGATGGTGGGGTTGAAGTTAATTCAGATATTCATGCCTCTAGTAATTATAGAAGCCACGTAGCCCGTATTTACACCACTCGAGCAATAAAAACTGCCCTTGCGAGGATTGCTTGTTAATTAAAGGAACCTACCTTGTAGCAGCTGACAAGGAAGATTGTTATCAATCTCTTCAAAATCCCTCAATATTGGAAAATTGTATGCCTGGATGTCAGGAACTCATCAAGATTGGTGAAGATGAATATGAAATGAAGATGAAAATGATGCTGGCTAGTATGTCGGCATTATTTAATGGCAAGGTCAAGATTTCAGATCAGTCTTTTCCTAGTAGTTTTCGTTTGATTGTAGAAGGGATTGGTAAGGTTGGGTTTTTGAAAGGTGATGGATTACTAAAGTTAACTACTCAGGGACCAGGAACTCTAGTTGATTATACAGGAGAGATTCAAGTTGGTGGAACCATTTCTTCTGTTGGCAATCGACTCTTAGATACCACTTCTAGGATGCTTATCAAACGATTTTTTAGTAAGTTTTCAACTGTTCTTCAAGAATCTAGGTGAACTTTATTACTGAAATCCTGAGGCATTCTGTAATAAAACCCACCTGCCCTAATAAGAACAGGTGGGAAAGTGTTTCCTAAAACAGCAGCTTCCTTAAACAGTAACCTTTACAAAAACTATTAGCAGCGTATATAAAGCCAACGATTCTATTAATACAAGCCCCAGAAGGAGAACAAATCGGATCGAGGGCGCAGCACCAGGATTACGGGCTAATCCCTCACATGCAGCATAGATGGCTTTTCCTTGGGCCATAGCACAACCAACTGAAGCTAATGCCATGGCAAAACCTGCTGTAATGATAACCCACTTCTGTGTATCTGCCTCTACAGATCCTTGTGCCAATAAAGGTGTTGCTGTTGAAAATAATAAAACCAACATGAAAACAACCATAAATACTCGCTTCATTATAAAGCTCCTTTCAACTATTGATCCAGTCAACCTTAATCAACTGGTATGAATTTTTTACACGGAGGTGGTTCCTGAGAATCCCACGTACATCCCAAGCTCACACGTGTAAAAGTACTTACAAAAAGTTTTTAATGTTCATCTGCCAAAGCTCCACCAATATACACCATTGTTAAAACCATGAAGATAAAAGCCTGAAGAAAACTGGCAAATAGTCCTAAAGCCATAATGGGCAAGGGCAGGATAAATGGAAGTAATGCGAAAAAAACTGCGGCAACTTGATGCTCGCCAAAGATATTAGCAAAGAGTCGCACAGAGAGAGAGAACGGCCTAGCTAAATGACTAATGATTTCTATAGGTATCATTAAAGGTGCCATCAAGGGAATAGGACCAACAAATTGCTTAAGATAACCAAGAATTCCATGTTTTTTCACACCGAGATAATTATAGTAAAAGAATACAACTAGAGCACAACCAACCGTCACATTGAGGCTACTAGTCGGAGAAGCAAAACCCGGGATTTGGCCACAAAGATTCATAAACAAAATGAAAAGACCAATTGTTCCCACCATAGGAAGATAACGTTTACCACCGTGACCAACTATCTCCTCAAGCTGGGAATTCAGAAATTCAATAGATATCTCAAAAATTTGTTGAATCTTTCCTGGATTTTCTAAAGAGAATGATTTCTTAGCAATAGTAAAAAATAGGAAACAGAAAAGAAAAACGATTATGGCAAAAATAACATGCTCTGGAATCACCAAGTGCCCTGGAACATATTCAGTTCCCCAAAGCGAATATATAGCAGAACAAAATTGATTTTTTATAGGTGCTATTAATGCACCAAGCAAGTTATTTATAACGTCTGTAATCCAGGTATTATGATGCTCCATAAATGAAATCCTCAACAATTCCTTTGATCAAATGGTAGCAACATTCAATTAGGACAGCTGCAACAAAAAGAAATAAACCAGCAAAGGCGCCTACTGCTTCAAATGATTCAAAATAAACTATAACATAGAGGATCAACCCTATAAATATGTATCTAAGAAAATACTTAAGAATGACAGGTCTAATTGATCTTTTTATACCTTTAGAGTCCTTCTTTGTGGTTGTAATTAGGGTATCAATTCCCTGCTTTAACCAAAGAAAGTTCAGAAATGATATTAGGGCCCCCAGGGTAAAACTTAATGCCAAAAGAAATTTTCCTAATAATAACAATACACTTGTCACAAACAACGCAATTAATAGACTTATTGTCACTAACCGATTTTCAACATTTCCAATATTCCAGTTTCCAAAAGGGTTTCTATCATCCATTATTCTTGTGACTCTCATCAAATTTTCCAGCTATGCGAAATAAATTATAGAATCCAGAAGCTATCCCAAATAGTATCCCTATTATTCTGAATAATTTTTTAGTTTCAAACCAGGTGTCCAGCAAGATACCAAAACCATAACCAATAGCAATACAAACTGGAAAAAGGATACCCACACTTAACAGTTCACCATAATCTTTAAATTTTGGGAAAATCATAGATTGATTCTCTTTTGTTTCTCATTTAACTGGAACATAGGAAATTAATAAATTCGTTAAACATAATAAAAGATAGGGATAGTTATGTTGTGGTGTCTTATCAAGTTGAACGCAACTGCGTAACTTATGCTAGTCAGAAAGAGGTTATCTCAAGTAGCAGGCTCTAGAAAGAAACTATTGAACTTATAGGGAAAAAATTACAGACGAAAATCAATACTACTATTGGTCCAACTTTGGCTCTACCCTACTTAGGGAGCCTTGCAGCAGCTGATTTAGATCGGTTATCAAAATCAGGTTGAACCTTTTGAACAATCTTTTGAACAGGTTTTTCAATAATTTTAAAGAAAGGTTTAGGATAAATCCCAATCCAAAAACACATCACAACTAACGGAACTAGTGTTGCATACTCTCTTAGATTCAGATCCTTAAGAACCTTGTTTTTTGGATTTGAAACCTCTCCAAACATCATCCGCTGGTAAAGCCACAACATATAAGCAGCCCCGAGCACAATACCTGCACAACCCCATACGCCCCAACTCCAATGAACCTGAAAAGCACCAGCTAGAATTGTAAACTCTCCGATAAAGCCGTTCAATAAGGGAAGTCCAATTGAAGACATTGTGATAATTAGAAAGATCACTGCAAAACCTGGCATTACATGAGACAGTCCTCCATATTCAGAAATCTCTCGGGTATGTCGACGTTCATAGACAATACCTATAATCAGGAAAAGTGCTCCAGTTGAAATACCATGATTGATTTGCTGGAGAATACTTCCATTAATACCATTGGGATTTAATGCAAATAGTCCCAACATGCAAAATCCTAAATGACTGACTGACGAATACGCTATAAGTTTCTTGGCATCTTTTTGCATCATTGCCACTAATGCTCCATAAATAATGCCAACAATTGAAAGAAATACCATTAAATGAAGAATTCCAAATTCATAATCCATTATTCCAAGTGTTAGGTAAGACAGATTTAGTGACGAGGTGTCCTTCACAGCATCAGGAAACATAGGCAAACTAAACCGCAAAAAGCCATAGGTTCCCATCTTCAAGAGAACTCCAGCTAAGATTACCGAGCCAGCTGTTGGAGCCTCCACATGGGCATCCGGCAACCAAGTATGAAAAGGAAACATCGGCACCTTAATTGCAAACCCTACAAAGAACGCTAAGAAAATCCAAAATTGGTACTCCCACGGCAAATTAAGGGCTTGAAAAGCAGGTATACTAAATGTATATACTCCAGTAACTTGGTAATTGTAAAAATATATTGCCAGAATACCTAATAGTAGTAGAACAGAACCTGCCAGTGTGTAGAGGAAAAATTTAATTGCTGCATATAATTTTCGAGGACCTCCCCAAACTCCAATCAAGAAATACATCGGTACTAGCATTACTTCCCAAAAGACATAAAAAAGAAATAGGTCCATTGCCATAAACACTCCTAACATCCCTGTCTGGAGCATTAACATGAAAATATAGTATTCTTTCACTCTCTCCTGTATTGCATTCCATGATGAAAGAATAGCAAGAAAACCAAGTCCAGTTGTTAAAACAATTAATAACAAACTAATACCATCGATACCAAAATAGTACTCGACCCCTATTGAAGGAATCCAAGAGAAACGTTCTACAAANTGCAAGTTTTCTGCACTTGAATCGAATCCAGTAATTAAAGGCAGTGAGACCAAAAACCCAATTGCAGCAACAACATTTGAAAACCAACGAATAAGATTCGTGTTATTTTTATTCACAAATAGCAGCAGCAATGCTCCTACCAGTGGCGTGTAAGCAACAATGGACAAAATATGGTTTTCAAACATTAGAAAGACTCCTAATCTATTTTTCTATTAACAACCTTGTAGTTGTTAACTGCGAAAACATTATTATCAAATGACACTATACAGCAGCCACTGAATCTTCAACTTATTAACATTAATTAATAGCAAAATATCCGATAATAACCAGTATTCCTGCTATAGCTAAAGCCATATAGTTTTGGATCACACCTGTCTGAATCCGTCTTAATGGAAAGCTTAAATAGTAAATCAAATCAGATCGTCGTACTGCAAAATCTACAAACCAATGATCAAAAAACCCAGACAATGAAGCTAAAGCCCTAGTTAACCAAGCTGATCCATTTACTAAACCATCAACTATTCTTTGGTCAAAGCTTCCCAATTTTGTTCCTAAACCTTTCGTACGGTTAACAAATAGAAGATCATAAATTTCATCAATCCAATATTTATTTAACAATGTTGTATAGGTATGTTTGAACTGAATACTCAGTTTTTCAGGAAGTGTGGGATTAGTTATATAAAGGTGCCTAGCGAAAAGAAGGCCCCCTGTGGCAATAGCAATTGATAAAATCATCAGGCCCCATTCCAAACTCTCTGACCCGTGAGATGCCTGCAAAGCAATTGAATTCTCAAAAACAGGGGCAAGAAAATGTTCAAAATAGTTTTCTAAATGGAATAAATATTGACCAATAACATGGGGGATTCCAATCCAACCTGCACCAATTGCCCCTATGGCTAAAATTACTAGAGGCATAGTCATTGTGGCGGGAGATTCATGAATATGACTCTCGATTTCTTTAGACGTTCGAGTTTTTCCATAAAATGTTAAAAACATCATTCGAAACATATAGAAAGCTGTAAGCCCCGCAGCTAAGATGCCCACGAACCAAAACAAAAAATGACCATACGGACTCGAGATAGCCTTCCACAAGATTTCGTCCTTACTGAAAAATCCAGCAAAAGGTGGAAATCCTGCAATTGCTATAGTTCCCGCCATCATAGTCCAGAATGTTATGGGTATCCTCCTTCTGAGGCCACCCATCTTTCGCATATCCTGTTCACCACTAACCGCATGGATCACACTACCAGCTCCTAAAAAGAGTAGGGCCTTAAAAAAAGCATGGGTCATTAAATGAAAAACTGCAGCACCAAAGGCAGCAACACCGCAGGCCAAGAACATATAGCCTAGCTGGCTAACAGTGGAGTAAGCTAAAACTCTCTTAATATCATTTTGAACAAGACCAATAGAAGCTGCATAAATTGCTGTAAAAGCACCAACAAATGCAACCACAAACAAAGCCGTTGGTGAAAGGGCAAACAAGAGATTACTACGGGCAACCATATAGACACCCGCTGTAACCATGGTAGCAGCATGAATTAAAGCACTGACCGGAGTTGGGCCCTCCATTGCATCGGGTAACCAAACATATAAAGGTACTTGCGCAGATTTTCCCGCAGCACCGACAAACAACAAGAGACAAATAACTGTAAAAACTAGATCGCCACTCTGAAATACCCCAGCCTTAACGTTGTTATCAATAGAACCAAAAACCTCTGTAAAATCAAATGATCCAAAAGTAGTAAAGATTAAAAAGATTCCAAGGATAAACCCAAAATCGCCAATTCTGTTTACGACAAAAGCCTTCTTTCCTGCATCTGCGGCACTTTTCTTATGGAAGTAAAAACCAATTAATAAATAAGAGCATAGTCCGACACCTTCCCAACCTACAAACATCAATACAAAGTTGTTTGCCAAAACCAGCGTCAGCATGGAAAACATAAATAGATTTAAATAAGTAAAGAAACGATAATAACCCTCTTCATGCGCCATATAACCAATTGAATAAAGATGAATTAAGAATCCAATTCCAGTTACGACTAAAATCATAACGGCTGAAAGTGGATCTAACTGGTAACCCCATTCAACATTGAAAGGTGCAATTTGTCCGGAGGTCAGTTCACCATTTCCAGCAAGGATCCATGTAAAAAGATTAGTTTCAAAGACTCGATTGTCAGGGGAAAGATTGATCAGTTGGAAAAATGCTCCTAGAGAAATCAGGAAGGCAACACCTACAACACCGCATGCAATAAGGTTAATTATCCAGCGTGGAAACATCCTTCCACAAAGCCCATTGATAAGCGCTCCCATAGCAGGAAGGAAGGGTATCAACCAAATTAATTCAAAAAAATTCATAAACTAGCTTTCGCAAGAAACCAGCGTATTGGCCTATCAAATAACTTAAAACCAGAGTTGCAGTTAGGATTAAAAATAATCCTAATGATTCATCTAGAGGAGCTACTTTCGTCAGTTGACAGCAAACTTCAAAGAATTCACCGTGGTGTTTTTAGCATAGGTTCTTTTTCGAAGTCAATCAACCATTCGCAAAAAAGCTTCAGATCCATTCTATTTGCCAATGGAACATTACTGGAATGTTGCGATACAATCAACTCATTAAATCGGACTTTATGAATCAACAAAAGATTTAAAGAAATGAAAGACGGGCTGCTCCATAAATTCCTGCATTACTCCCCAGTTGAGATTTATATATATTCCGAGGGTCTGCCCTTTGCACAAATGATCTAGTCTCGACCTCAAGAAACATAGAATCTTCAAAAACATCCCAGCTAGGAATTGCTCCACCACCCAAAACAAATGTATCAATATCAAAAATATGAATTAATCCAGCGATTGCAATTCCCAGTGAAGTTCCCATCCTACTGAATAATTCAACTGAACTAGAGTCTCCTAATTTAGCCAATCGATAAATATCCTTAGCCTCTACTTCTTTACTGGAGACGAAAAGCTCTTTCATTTTAAGGCTTGCTTGTTTAGTTTTGATCAGATGTCTTGCGCCTCTAACTATAGCGGTAGCTGATGCATAAGCCTCCAAACATCCGTAATTTCCACAATTACAAAGGTTGCCTTCTGGATAAACCGTAATATGACCTAATTCAGCTGCCATTCCTGAGATACCATGCCAAATTTGTCCATCTAAAATTAAACCCCCACCAATTCCTGTCCCTAATGTCATAAATGCCAGATGTTGAGAGTTTCGACCAGCCCCCATCCATTTTTCTCCTAAGGCTGCAACATTCCCGTCATTCTCTAACTTAAAAGTTCTTCCAATTCCTTCTTCAATTCTTGAGCGGACTGGAAAACCCTCCCAACCAGGAAGGTTGGGAGCAGTAATTACCCTACCCTCTTCCAACTTCATTATTCCAGCAATTCCGGCTCCTATACCAGACAACTTATAAGTTTGTCCCCAGCGTTCATTAAGCTTCGATATATTTGCACAAATTTTCTTTATAACTTCACTAGGACCATCTTGGGTCTCAGCATTAATTTCAATTTTTTCCAGAAGGGTACCTTTCTCGTCAATTGCACCGAGCTTAAGATTTGTACCTCCTAGGTCAACACCTATGGCGAATTTTGTCATTAATTAAACTCCAAAAACAAAAGTCATCATTTCTTCCGACCCTCAACCAACATCATCCAAATCTATTCAACTCTCTTTTTTAAAACCCATAGCTAGTTCCAATATCTTTTCTTGAGAAGCGTCATGATGCTTAAGTTCACCTTTAATCCGTCCGGCATTCATTACCAAAACTCGATTGCTCATTCGCAAAACCTCAGAAAGATCAGAAGAAATCATAAGAATAGTTATACCCTGCCTAACTAAACTTTCCATTAACTGGTAAATTTCTACCTTGGCTCCAACATCTATACCACGTGTTGGTTCATCAAAAATTAAGATTCGACTTTTAGTGAATAACCACTTTGACAAAACTACTTTCTGTTGCGTACCGCCACTTAGATTAGCTACCCTCTCCTCAGTCGAAGGAGCCTTTATGGAGAGGGACTCTAGAAATTTCTCTGTCTTTTCCTTTTCAAGTTTATTATTAATTATGCCTAATTTTGAAAGACTAACTAACTTTGAAAGGGTAGTATTTTCCCTAATGTTCATTCCGAGAATGAGTCCTTTAGATTTTCGATCCTCTGTTAAAAATCCTATTCCACGATTAATGGCATCTTTAGGACTTTTAAAATTGATTGGGTTTCCATCTAGAAAGATCTGACCTTCATCAGGAATGGAAGACCCAAAAATAAGTTCTGCAAGTTCTGTTCTTCCTGAACCAACGAGGCCAGCAAGACTAACGATCTCACCCTCATATAGGGAAAGATTAATCTTAAACAACTTATCCTTTTTCCCTATGTCTACTAATCGAAGAACCTCTTCTCCTCTGTCAACATCAATCAATTGATCCCTAGTGGCAACTGTTCGTCCAACCATACAGCGAATAATTTCATCCTGACTTAGCTGTGAAGTTTTTTTAGTAATAATATTTTTACCATCCCGTAGAACGGTTGTCCTATCACAGACTTTAAAAACTTCTTCAAGACGATGTGATATATAAACTATACCGACACCTCTTTCTTTTAACCTTCTAATAAGTTTAAATAACTCTGTTAACTCTACTTCAGATAAAATTGCCGACGGTTCATCCATGATTATAATTCTTGATTGCCTGGAAAGGGCCTTGGCGATTTCTACCATTTGCTGTTGGGCTAAACCTATTTCTTTAATTAATAGACGTGAATTAAAATTTTGTCCAAGACGAGCAAGCAGTTTTTCACTCTGCTTTTGCATCAAGTTTTGATCTAAAAAGCTAAATGGCCTTCTGGTCAACTCATGTCCCAAAAAAATATTTTCAGCAATCGTCATTTCAGGAACCAGATTTAACTCCTGATAAATCATACTGATCCCTAAATTGTTAGACTTAATTGGTGAATCAATTTTCTGATTTGTTCCTTCTATTTTTATAGATCCTGAATCTGGTTGATAGGCTCCGGACAGGATCTTCATTAATGTTGACTTCCCTGCACCATTTTCACCAACTAAGGCGTGACATTCGCCGGCTTCCACTGAGATATTTACATTATCCAAAGCGAGAACACCAGGAAACCCTTTTGTAATATTTTTCATTTCAAGTAAAGGTATCTTCATTACAAAAAGGCCAAAGGAAATATACTTTAATTAAATGGATTTTTGTTATAGGTAAATATCCAGCCTAAACATATCTTGATATAGAAAAGATTAAAGGAATTATACTTGCATGAGATTCTTCTTTATTTTTAATAGAGGAAATAATAGCCCAATCAGAGAACCTCCTATTATACTAATTCCCATGCCTCACGAAGAGTCCGTTTAGCATTAGCTATTACTATTTCACTCGCTTCTCCTTCAACAGGTTTAACTTCAAAACTTAGAATCCGTGGGTTATTTTCTTTTAAATAACCAATCTGAATCAACATTCTTATATAGTTAACTACTTCTTCGACATCATTTTCTCCACCTTCAATTCCAAACCGGGGGTGTTGATCTCCATATGCAGAATGACTTCTATCCTTAACGACGCAATTCCCCATATGTGCATGGACGATATGTTCTTTCGCTATACTCAAGGCACCCTCAATACTCTCACGCTGAAGGGGAAGATGACTCAAATCAAGCATTAGACCAAAATTGTCATGACTTTCACGCATCCGTTTGGAAAATTCTACTGCCTCAGAGTTGGGTCCAATTAAGGCCTTCTTATCAATATCAAAATCAAAAGTTTCCAATACCACATTTAAGTTTTTATCCTGATCTGCAGCATGTGTACAAATTTTACTAAATGAATCAAATAAAAGGTCAGTTGCCTCAACAATTTTGGTCTCCCCTGGGTGAGAGCCGCTGAGAAAAGCGATACCAACTGCACCAATTTCAACTGCTTCATCAACGCAAGCAAGGCATCGTTCGACAGCATTACTTCGTTCCTGATCATTAAAACTATTTAGATTAAGCTTATTTGCTAGCTGTACAGGTTGACTTCCATAGGCAACAGTAACTTTACTAGCAACAAACATTTCTCTTACTTTTTGACGAATCTTGGAATCATTAATAGTTGTAATTTCTACCACATCAAAAAATTCATCGGTCAAGATTGATTCAAGAGTTTCTACAATAGGACCATCCCCCTTCTGAACTTCCGGAAAGGCCATAAAATGGACTAGTCCTACTTTCATATACTTTTTCCAAGAATGATTCATTAATTGGTTCTCCTTTAAATAAGACTAAATGATAATAAAGAATTAATAAATGAATGATAGCTCTAGGCCGCAAAATCAGTCAAAGACTAAAAGATTAAATAGTACATAACTCTATGATATTTTCGGCTATTTCACGAAAACTCTATCAAATCGACAACGATTCAATTTAAGAACTATTTTTATCAATTAAACTTTTGAAGTTTAATTGATCTCTTACTTTTCCTCTTTAGTTAATACACTCGAAAGAATATTTTTCAGGACAATTCTCTTCTTTTAATCTACTAATCCTATTTAGGGTGCAATTATTGAATTGGTTAGAATACCTAGTAATTACATTTTATTTTATTCATCCAAAAAAAACTAAAATATGTCGTAGAATAAAACGAGTGCGTTGTTCTTTATATCATTTATGAACAAGGAACTAGAATTTTCAAAAAGATAAATAACCTGATTCTTCCAAATGAAAAGCCCTTCATGCAAAAATACTGGGTTTGGCTCCTAAGTCATTCACATAAGTTAGTTATCTTACTAGGATTAGTTACTGCTTTACTATTACCTACTCTTTTCAACTTGGATATCGACAGCTCTCCTTCTGCACTGATTCTTTCTAAATCGCCAGAAAATATTTTCCATGAAGAGACCTCCAAAATTTTTGGTAATGATGAAGTTCTTTTTATAGGATTCACGCCTAAAACAACCGTCCTTGAGAATAAGCTACTTATTCAAATTCAGCAGGTAACAAAACAGATTGAACAGATTTCTGGAGTAGATAGAGTAATAAGTTTAACTAACGCTCTTGATATAAGTGGAAAAAATAACGATGTTACAATTTCATCTCTCGTTCCTAAAGAGTTAGGAACTCTGAATTTAGAAGACCTAAAAACCAGGTTAGAAAATAATCCTTTTTACAAAGGCCAATTAATATCATCAGATTGGCAAACAACCGGCCTTTTAGTTTTTTTTGAAAACCAGGCAGCTAATTCAAACCAGAAAATCGTAAGGCAAGCCATTCCACTTATTCAGAGGGCTTTACGAACTCTAAACAACCATGGAGAGGTATTTATCGGTGGCGTACCTGCTATGGAATTTGAGGGAATGGAGAGTATGGTTCGTGATCTCTGGGTTTTCACACCAGTTACAGCTGGATTCGTATTTATTATCCTTATCGTTCACTTTAAGTCACTTAGAGGCATTGTTTTACCTATATTATCTATAAGTATTACATTAGTATGGACACTTTCTGCAATGAGCATCACCAACCACCCATTAAAACCCACTACTCTAGTCCTTCCTTCGCTACTGATTGCTAATGGTAGTTCATACGTAATCCACTTGCTCAATCATTATTATAGGGCTCTTAATATTATATATACCGAGATAAAAACCTCCGGTATCAATGAAATGAACTCTGATTTACATACTGAAGCTTTACTCCGTTGCGTTAGAAATGCACAAAAACCAATTATCGTTTCAGCCATTACGACCATGGCTGGCTTTACAGCTCTTGTATTTACTGAAATATCTGCAATTCGGGATCTAGGACTATTTGCAGTTCTAGGGGTATTTCTTAGTTATTTGTTCTGTGTCCACTTAATTCCTATGATCCTTTTTATTCTCCCAGTGCCAAAACTAGGTGCTATTCGGCAGTCTAATTCCTCACAAAAAGCCTTTCTCAACTCCTTCACAAACTTCGTAACATCAAACAAAAAATTGATCTACTTAGTGTCCACTGCAGTGGCAATTATTGCAATAACTGGGGCCTTTCGAGTTAAGGTCCAGACTAACTATCTGGATCACTTCCGTAGCTCATCTCAAGTAGCTAGGGCAACCCAGCTATTTCAGGAACGTCTATCTGGATTATCAAGCTTTTCAATTATTATTCAAAAGCCTGATGAAACAATGATGACCTCAAGCTCCATGCTATCTGGTTTAAATTCAGCTCAAGAACTAATTTCTAAACTCCCTGGTGTTGATCAAATTCTTTCTATTACAGATAGTCTAAAATTGTTAAATCAAGCCTTCCATGAAGACAATCAAAACTTCTTTAAACTTCCTGCAGATCAGGAAATTTTGAACGAGATGCTTGAAATTCTAGAATCGGACCCTAGAGAGATATGTCGTGGTTTTTTATCAGAGGATCACACCATAGCTCGACTTTTAATTCGTTCTCCATATTTCGAATCAACTAAATTAAAACTTCTGATAAAACAAATTAAGGAAACAGTCGCAAAAGTACTACCTTCCCCATATGACCTCGAGGTAACGGGCACTTTAGTCCTAATGAATTTAACTTCTGACCAATTATCAGTCGAACAAATGAATAGTCTTTCATTATCAGTTTGTATCATTAGCATGATTCTAATTTATGTATGTCGATCTTGGAGATTGGGTTTGATGTGTATGGTTACTGCAGGACTGCCAATATTAATTTTTTTCGGTTTCATTGGTTGGACAGGAATATCTTTAAATGTTAACACTAGTATGATTGCAGCGATTGCAATAGGAATTACCGTAGATAACTGTATTCAGTATATGGTAAGTTTCAAACATTATTATAAAGAGGGTTGTACTCCTGAAATTGCAATACGAAAAAGCATTCTCAGAATAGGAAAACCTATGATTTCTACAGCTAGTGTAGTAGCAATTGGCTTTCTTGTTTTTGGATTGTCACAGTTTGGACCTGTTTCTCAATTTGGTCTGCTTTCCGCCCTAATCATGGGATGTAATCTAATTACCAGTTTGATGCTTTTACCCTCATTGATCCTAATTTTAAAGAGAAATTCTTCTCTCACTGAAAAGCCTAATCAGATTGTTTTATAGGAAACCACTCATGATAAAAACAACACCAATCCTCATTTTATTTTTTCTTGCTAGTCTGATGCCAACATTAGCAGATCAAGATGCTAATCAACTCATTTCAAACTATTTAAATCAGATGGTAAAACATACTGCAACTTTTTCTATTGGTGTCGAATATTATGTTAAGGACAAATCTCCAATTCGCCTGTCATTCTCCTGGAAAAGATGGGTTCAACAAACAAAAGTCTCACATTTGATCGAAATGGAATACCCAAACTCTGAAGTAGGTAAACGCCTTTTAGTTCATGAATATCCTAACGGTTCGTCTGAGCGGTTTGCTTTTAGACCGAAGAGTGTATTAAAGAAAAACGTTCGCATTACTGGTCCTAGGCACTACAGATATAAGAAACTACGAATTTCAGTACAGGAATTAATTGGGGGAGAACTCGCTAAATATACTCACCATTTTTTAAAAAAGAAACGGTTAAATAACAAGAATTGCTATCTTATAGAAAACCGACTCAAGCCCTTATATCGAAATGAAAGTGATTATCCCCGTTCAGTCATAGCACTCTCTGTCAATGAACAAGAACTTGTCCAGTGGGAGTTATATAATCGAGATAATCATCTAGCTAAAATTATCTTACCGGGCAAAATAAAAGATATTGATGGTGTCAGAACTATTCTCTCATTTCGAATTACCGAACCTCGTCGGGAGAGTACTCTTGTATTCAACGTTAAATCAGTCGATTACCAGCCTCGTTTTGATCCAATTATTTTTAAAAAAGAAAATCTAACTGAATCAATTCAATAGGAGTTATTCTTTTAGTTAGAAGATCTAACTCAAATGATTGACAGTCTAAAAATATCGGTGAAATAATAGGTGGTGATTTTATAGGAATTATTGTTTTCTGCTAATTTCTACCTAACAATAATATTTATCTAGAACCTTTTACTGGAATTAATTTGAATAGCAAGTCTAAATAATTTTAATAGGTCACTAACACTTTTACTGAAAGAGAAAGCATTGTCTAAAAAACCCAAAATAGCTGTCATTGGTTCAACGGGATACTCCGGTGCTGAGATTGTTCGATTGCTTCTAAAACACGGTCAAATTGATCTTAATACCTTAATGACTTTAAATGAAGAACGTATCTCTTCAGAATCGATTTCTATTAATCAAGCTCTTCCCTATTTTGTTAAGCAATGTAATCTTCCAATTGAGCCACTAAACTTCTCGTTACTAAAGGAACGAGGTGTTGATTTAGTTTTCTTGGCTACTCCAAATGAATCCTCTCACAGGGTTATTCCAGAACTATTAAAACACGACCTTAAAGTGATTGACTTGAGTGGAGCGTTTCGTTTGAAAGATATAAATCAATACTCCAAGTGGTATGGATTTAAACACTTATTCCCTAGTGAACTAAAGCGCAGCATCTATGGACTTACTGAAGTTAATCGACTGGAAATTAAAGATGCTCAGTTATTGGCTAATCCCGGTTGTTATCCAACCTCGATACTTCTACCTCTAATCCCCTTGCATCAGGCTAAATTAATTGACTTTCACAGCACTATAATCTGCGATTCTAAATCAGGTGTTTCTGGTGCAGGAAAATCTCCAGCGACAGCCACACATTTTTCAGAAGTAACTGAAAACTTTAATGCCTACAAGGTTAATCGACATCAACATTCTCCTGAAATTTGGCAGGAATTAGGTAATTCAGATGTGATCTTTACATCCCATCTTCTACCTTTAAATAGAGGCATCCTTTCAACAATTTACGTTAAACTGTCTGACCCTGTTAATGCAAAAGATGTTTCAGACTGTTTAAATCTTAATTATTCTAATGAATCAATGGTTCGTCTATTTAAAAGAGGCACCCTGCCACAGATAAAATATGTCGCACATACTAACTTTTGCGACATTGGCTGGGAAATAGCTGGAACACATTTAATCATTGTCTCAGCTATTGATAATTTGGGCAAAGGTGCAGCGGGACAAGCCGTCCAAAACATGAATGTAATGTTGGGTCTTGAAGAAACTTTAGGGCTTCTTTAAAAGTCATCATAAAGAAGAAGCTAATATCTTTAACTTCTTACAATAACGAGGAACCTGTGCGTTTAATAGTAAAAATTGGGGGTAGCTTGCTAACCAGCCAAGAGTTACTTAACAAAATAGTTGGTCAACTTGTACAGCTTAAAAATGAGAATTTGGAATTTATCATTGTGCACGGTGGTGGAAAACAGATTAAGTATTACCTGAATGAGTTACACCTTAAGTCCGAATTTAAAAATGGTTTAAGAGTGACTACTCCCCAAACTATGGAAGTAGTTCAGATGGTATTAGCAGGACTAGTAAACAAAAACATTGTTGCAGAATTTTCTAAATTTAATATACCTGCTGTTGGATTATGTGGTTCCGATGGTAAAAGTTTCATTGCACAAAAATATTGGGATTCAGCAGAAAATGAAACCGGCCTTGACTATGGTCAGGTTGGAGAAGTGGTTCAAGGTAATCCAACATTAATAAACCTACTAGTTAGCCATAATTTCATCCCTGTTATTGCTTGTGTTGGACTAGGCGTAGATGGATCTCATTTCAATGTTAACGCCGATGAAATGGCTTCTGCCGTGGCAATTCTTTGTAATGCTGATCGACTAATCTTCCTAACTGATGTTCCTGGAATTTTAGATTCAAATAAAAAAGTAATCCCAAATTTAAATAGCAGAAAACTTGATGAACTTCGATCAAACAATGTTGTTACTGAAGGCATGCTCCCCAAAACACGTGCCTGCGATCGAGCCCTAAAAGAAGGCATCTCTAAAATTCATATTATTGGTGGCAGGGAAATTGATTGTCTGCTCCGACTAATATCATTTGAGGAGAAAATCGGTACCACAATCCACTAAAGACTTAATAATCTTGTTTTCTATAATTAAGCTACACCAAACATCTGGTACAATTTCTATGATCTTAATCAACTACTTTTTTCTGTATTCAAGAATTCTGACTCGTGAACTGAGGACCTTCCTATGAACTTGAAACAAATTGTTCAATCTGAAGCTGATAATCTTTTTAGTAATTACAAGAAATATCCATTATTTATTGAAAAAGGTCGTAAGTGCGTCCTTTATGACTACGAAGGTAAACGTTATATTGATTTTCTTTCTGGAATCGCTGTTAATGCTCTAGGATATAATCATCCAAAAATCAGTAATATAATCCGGAAACAGCTTAAAAAATCTCTACATGTTTCTAATCTTTTTTATCATCCTTATCAGGCACTTTTGGCCAAAAAATTGCTGGAAATTTCTGGGATGGAAAGAGCTTTTTTTTGCAATAGTGGAACAGAATCCATCGATGCGTCCTTTAAACTGGCAAGAGGTTATTTCTATAAAAATAATCTTGGCAAAGATAAGAATCAGATTCTCACTCTAAACAACTCATTTCATGGCAGAACATATGGAGCACTGTCTGCTACGGCTAATGACACTTATCGTAAACCTTTTGCTCCACTAGTACCTGGGTTCCACTTTGTAGAACAAAATAATGTAGATGACCTAAAGAAAAAGTTTAATAAAAAGATTTGTGCTCTAATTATTGAACCACTCCAAGGAGAAGGTGGTGTCTATCCATGCACAGAAGAATTTCTCCAAGCAGCACGCCAATTATGTGATGAGAATGGAGCCCTACTAATTTTTGACGAAATTCAGTGTGGTTTAGGACGGACTGGCCGCTATTTTTATTTTCAGAAATACGGCATTCGGCCAGACATTTTAACTCTTGCAAAACCCTTAGGCCTTGGAATGCCTCTTGGATCAGTGCTTACCTCTAAAAAAATCTCTGCAACCTTTGGACCTGGCGATCATGGAACTACATTTGGAGGTGGTCCTTTAGCCTGCAGACTTGGGTTTGAATTTATCAAAATTTTACAAGAAGACAAAATGGTTGAAGACATTAAGACTAAAGGAAACTTTTTCAAACAAAAACTTTTAGACCTTAAGAAGAAGTATTCTTGCATTGTTGATGTCCGAGGAGAAGGCCTTATGCTGGCAGCTGAACTTAATTTTCCAGGTCGAGATATTGTTGACCAGTGTCTTGCTGCTGGTTTCGTTATTAATGTAACAGCTAATACGGTCATACGCTTCCTTCCACCCTATATCATAAGCAAAAAGGAGATCAGCCAGTTGATCAAAACCCTAGACAAACTGTTAGCTCAATCATCTAAAAACCATTAGGAATGAATACCACCAGTATAAAAAATATACCAGTCAGTCTTTTTTAAAAGTAACATTCTATTAAAACTTCAGAGTTCAATATGAGTAATCAAAAACTTAGTGTTAGCGATCTAATTTCAATTCAGAACTTAACCACCAGTGACATTTCTTTAATTTTTAGTTCTGCAAAAATGTTAAAAGAAAAGCCCTTAAATTTTTCTGGTGTGTTAAATAACAAAACTCTAGCTTTAATCTTTGAAAAACCTTCTTTGCGAACTCGAGTCACTTTTGACGTCGGCATGACCAGCATGGGAGGTAGTTCAGTCTTTCTTGACCATAGCAGTACTAAACTCGGTGAAAGGGAGTCTATTAAGGATGTTGCTCGCAATTTAGAGCGATGGGTCGATGGAATTGTAGCACGCACATATAAAAACAAATCTGTGATTGATTTAGCAGCACATGCTAAAATTCCAGTGATTAATGGCCTGACTGATCTCCTCCATCCCTGTCAGGCACTTGCAGATTTCTTTACTATTTACGAGCGATTTGGGAGTACAAACAACCTGAAATTTTGTTTTGTTGGTGATGGAAACAATACTTGTCACTCTCTTATGCTAGCAGCAGGCTTACTTGGAGTTAGTTTTTTTGTGACTACTCCGCCAGGATTTGAACCTAATCCTGACATTGTAGAAACTGCATCGAAATCCGCAGCTTTGACTGGTGGTTCTATAAGAGTCATAACGAACCCTAATGAAGCTGTACAACAAGCTAACATTGTATATACAGATGTTTGGGCTAGTATGGGACAAGAAGCTGAGATTGAACAAAGGGCCTCCGTTTTTGTGGATTATCAAGTAAACGATTCCCTAATTAATCAAGCCGACAAAGATGCCTTGTTTATGCATTGCCTTCCAGCCCACCGTGGGTATGAGGTCGCAACTAGTGTTATAGATTCCACACGGTCGATTGTTTATGACCAGGCAGAAAATCGTCTTCACATTCAAAAAGCATTGTTATATTTATTAATGAGTGATCCCAGTTAATAATAAAGGAGTTTTGTTATCGTCAAAAAAATAGTTTTGGCCTATTCTGGAGGTCTAGACACCTCTGTAATAATTCCCTGGCTTAAAGAAAAATATAATTGTGAAGTTATCGCAATGGCAGGAGATGTAGGCCAGTCTGAAGAGCTTGAAGGCCTAGAAAAGAAAGCCCTCCAGACTGGAGCGAGTAAATTGTATGTTGAAGACTTACGAAAAGACTTCGTTACAGACTTTATTTGGCCAACTTTAAAATCTGGCGCCATTTATGAACAACAGTACCTTTTAGGTACCTCGATGGCTCGCCCTATCTTGGCCAAACGTCAAGTAGAAATTGCTTTAAAAGAAGGCGCTGATGCAGTAGCACATGGCTGCACCGGAAAAGGTAATGATCAAGTTCGATTTGAACTCGCTTATAAGGCTCTTGCTCCCCATTTGAAAGTTATAGCTCCATGGAGAGAGTGGAACATACGGTCTAGAGAAGACGCTATAGATTTCGCCCATAAACACCATATCCCAATCACAGCAAGTAAGGAAAAGATCTATAGTGAGGATCGAAACCTTTGGCACTTAAGCCATGAAGGGGGCATTTTAGAAGATCCTTCGTGCGAACCAGATGAATCAATGTGGCAACTTACTGTTTCTCCAGAGGATGCACCTAATAAACCTCAATTTATTGAAATTTCTTTTGAGGCAGGAACGCCTGTGGGTATTAATGGTGAAAATTTAGATGCTATTGAATTAATCAATTCAGCAAATGAAATTGGTGGAAAGCATGGAATTGGTCGAGTTGACATGGTTGAAAACCGATTAGTTGGAATGAAATCAAGAGGGGCCTATGAGACGCCAGGGGGAACCCTTCTTGTTCAAGCACACAGAGAGCTTGAGTCAATATGTCTAGATAGAGAAACACAGAGAATTAAAGACATTCTTTCAATCACCTATGCCGATATAGTTTATAACGGTCAGTGGTTTTCAGCTCTTAGGGAAGCATTAGATCAATTTGTAATAAAAAGTCAGGAACATGTAACAGGAACTGTACGTTTAAAACTCTTTAAAGGAAGATCCTCCGTCGTAGGTCGATCTTCTCCCTATTCACTATATCGTGAAGACTTAGCAACTTTTAGTGAAGGAACCACTTATCGTCAGCAGGACGCAGAGGGTTTTATAAATCTTTTTGGATTGCCAGCTCATATTCGGGCACTCATTAAATTAAATCAGAAAACTTCAAATTCCTTAAGCAATGAAGAATAATATTTGTAATCTGTCAATACGTATATTGGAGTTAATGTGAGCATTTGGGACGGCCGATTCTCAGAAAAAATGAATCCTGATTTTGAAATTTTTAATAGAAGTTTTGAAACAGATCAACGTTTAGTGCTTGAAGATATCCAAGGATCTCTTGCATATGCTAAAGCTTTACAAAAAATCGATATCCTTACAATGAAAGAACTAAAGAATATTGTTGATGGTCTTAATGAAATTCGAACTGAAATTACTAATCAGCCTGCCCTTCTAAAAGAATCTGTTGACGAAGACATCCATAGTTATGTTGAGAATAGCTTGGTAAAAAAGATTGGTCCAACAGGATTGAAACTTCATACTGGTCGTAGCCGAAATGAGCAGGTTTCTGTTGACACTCGTTTATTCGTTAAGAAAAAAATTAATGAAACAAAGCAACGATTAAAGGATTTAATGTCTGAACTTATAAAATCAGCTAGGGTACATGAAGAACTTGTAATACCTGGTTATACACATCTTCGAAAAGCACAACCCGTCCTTCTCAGTCATTATTTTTTGGCCTATTTTGAGATGTTCTTGCGGGATTATCAACGATTTGATGAATCCTTCCAAAGAACTGATTCTTCGCCACTTGGATCAGGAGCCTTGGCGGGATGTAGTTTTCCAATTGATCGTAAGTTTTTAGCAGAAAAACTTGGATTTTCTGAGATTACTCACAATAGTCTTGATGCAGTTAGTGACCGTGATTATATTCTTGACTTCCTTTTCTCAGCCTCAACTACATTAGTACACCTAAGTCGATTGGCAGAGGACCTAATCATTTTTTCCACTCCAGAATTTGGATGGATTATTCTCTCAGACAAAGTTACTACTGGAAGTAGTCTGCTACCTCAGAAAAAAAATCCTGACGCATTAGAGTTAATCCGGGGAAAATCAAGCCGTCTAATTGGTAATCTTTCAACTCTACTAATCTTACTCAAAGGGACACCACTAACATATAACAAGGATTTACAAGACGACAAAGAACTTCTTTTTAATAGTTCTGATACTGTTCTTGAATGTCTTCATATTTCTAAAATTATAATTGAAACCATGGAGATTGATTCTAAAGCGGTTAAAAAAGCTCTAAATGACGATTCTATTTTTGCGACAGATATCGCTGACTATTTAGTACGAAAAGGAGTTCCATTTCGCTCAGCACATAAGATAACCGGTTCTATCGTATTAGAGTGTGAACAAAAAAAAATTAAACTGTCTGAACTCTCTTTGGATCGGTATAAAACCTACTCATTGTTATTTGAGGATGATATTTTTAAACTCTTTACGCTTAATAATTCTATAAATTCTCATTCAGTGGTAGGTGGAACATCTCATGATAGGGTAAAGGGTGAGCTTGCTCGAGCTGAAAAGCGTCTTAAACACTTGATTATTCAAGAATTTAAAAAGTGAAACCTCCTATTGGGCATCCAAGAAAGGATTATTCTATTGGGTTGGGAAATTAATGCTTCTGAAATAGATACCCCTTTAGGCTTTCAAGCATCTGGTATTCATTCTGGAATAAAAGAATCTGACTTAGACCTTGCACTTATTTTCTCTGAAACTCCCTCAATAGGTGCAGCCCTATTCACAGAAAATTCGTTCAAAGCTGCCCCAGTCCAAATTTCTCAAAAACACCTATCTCAAAATAACGGCGTGGTACGAGCGATAATAGTAAATTCGGGTAATGCTAATGCATGTACTGGAGAAACTGGTCTAACCACTGCTCTGCGTATGACTGAGATTGGAGCACAGCTTTTAAATATTTCGAGAGAACAAGTTCTCGTTTGTTCTACCGGAGTTATTGGTGTTCCGCTTCCATTGGATCCAATTGTCACTAACAGTAACTATCTTAAACAACAACTTTCACCTAGTGGATTTGGAAATGCAGCGCAAGCCATACTTACTACAGACACCAGCCGAAAACTTTGTAGTGCTCTATCTAATTTAAAAGGTAAACAGATCAAGATATTCGGGATCACCAAAGGCGCTGGAATGATTCATCCGCAAATGGCTACAACACTAGCTTTCATCGTCACAGATGTAGCCATCACTCAGAATTTACTCTATAAGGCTCTAAATGAAGCGTGTCGCCTTAGCTATAATAGTATTTCTGTAGATGGAGATACCTCAACCAATGACACCCTAGCAGTAATTGCTAATGGAGCCTCTAACTCACCTGTTATTAACGACGAAGGAGCAGATTATTCCAGCTTTTTAGAAGGACTGATTCAAGTTTGCCAAAGCCTGGCTCACCAAGTGACTCGCGATGGAGAGGGCGCCGGAAAGTTTCTAACTATAAAGGTTGTTGGTGCCTCCTCGGAAACTAATGCTACGAAAATTGCTCGTAAAGTTTCAAACTCCTTACTTGTTAAAACAGCAATAGCTGGAGAAGATGCTAATTGGGGTAGAATTTTAATGGCAATAGGCAATTCTGGAGTAAGCTTCAATAATCATGGTGTATCTATTTTCATTGGAGACATCCAAGTCTGTAGAAACGGGGAAGGTCTGCCTTTTGATGAGAGAAAGGCAAAAATGATTTTAAAAAAGAATGAAATAGATGTAACAATCCAATTTAATGATGGAAATGCAAGTGCTTATTTTTGGACCTGTGATTTAACCAAAAAATATGTTGATATTAATGCATATTATCGAACCTGAAATGTTCAATAGAAGACTTGTTACTTCAGAAAAATTAACATTATTTTTTACTTGAAATTAACTTCAGTCTCTATTCAATAAACTGCAGTTTTCAGCAGGCCATACCTTAATATTTTTCAGTAAACAAAAGAGCATTCCATTAGAACAACCGACCCCACTAAGCAAAACAGCTTATGAATTTTATTTATACTGCCGTTAAGTTCTACTCGGTATTCCTGATTGTAGCTCTTGGTGTTTTAATTCTCCAAAATCGACTCTCTCTCTCCCTCTTTATTAATTTGGAATTATCACATTTTGCAACTGATTTGACTTTTGCCATTGCTGCAACGGCACTCATGGTTGGATTATCTCTTTATGCTAATAAAAATTTCTTGTGGGCCCAAGTCCTGAACATTGAATTTAAAAAGCTATTCGTCCCTTTAAAGGATTGGCACATATTTTTAATTGCCTTTTGCAGCGGCATAACAGAAGAAACTGTGTTTCGCGGAATTATTCAGCCATTAATTGGTATTTTCCCTACCAGCTTTTTATTCGGACTACTTCACTTTATTCCTAACAAGATTTTTATTCCATGGACGCTTTATACTATGTTTGGAGGATTCCTGTTTGGATGTTTATTTGAAATGACAGGAAATCTTTTCCCATCAATAATTTCACATATATTGATTAATTTTATAATGATTTACCTACTTAATCATTCAGAGAACAGTCACATTAAATGAGATTTTTCACCTAACATGAGTGTCCTATCATTGATAATGGGTAACATCTGGTCTCTATTTTTCTGGCACATTTTCAACAAAAAAGATTTACCTAAATTTTTATGTGTAAAATTATTTGATAAATCTTATTTGATCTAACCTTATTAATCGTTTATCAGAATTTATTATTATTATTGTGGAAAACAAATCGAGTTTTAAGTTTCAGTGGCGACGAAACCAATTCGCTGTAACCTTATCAGCAGCTTGTTACGGTGCTGGATTCACGTTGGCTATGCCATTACTACCACTATACATACAACAGCTTGGAGTGACCTCTCCCACAAAAATCGCTATATGGTCTGGAATTTTGATTGGTATTAGCCCTTTAATAGCATCATTTGTTGGACCTTTTTGGGGAAAGCTAGCTGATCAATATGGTTTGAAGATCAATGCTATTCGAATTTCCACAGCTTTATTCATTCTCTGGGCTCTTATGGGTCTCTCAAGAAATGTATACGAGCTATTAATTTTGCGAATATTCTCTGGTCTATTTGGTGGTTTTGGATCACTTTCAGTATCTCTACTGACCCAATCCTGTCCTCCGAATAAAGTAAGTGGGGCAATTGGATCCCTGCAAGCTACACAAACGATTAGCTTAGCTTTAGGCCCATTAGCAGGAGGAATTTTGGCTGGATGGCTTGGAATTAGATATACATTTTTCGTTACATCTGGACTTTGTCTAATAACCCTACTACTTTTTCAAATTCTATATAAAAATACGAAAGTGAGGCCCAACCTTCCAGTCGATCAATGGTCCCCAACATTTTTAAAAGGAATATTAAGATTATTTCAATTACCTTATTTTAAGATTTTTGCTGTTCTCTTATTGACTACTTCTATAATTGAGAGAACCTTTCTTGCTGCAATTCCTTTATTGGTAAACACTTTAACCAAAAACCCTCTCCATATAGCTCCTATAGCTGGGCTGATTTTATCTTTAGCAGCGTGCGGTGAGGGCTTTGCCGCTTGGTATTCTGGCAAAAAAATTAGGGAAATTCCGACCCGAATACTATTCTTAAGACGTCTTTTTTTTGGATTTATAATTTGTGTAGGCCTAATTTTTATTCAGACTAACTTACAACTACTTATCCTTCGTCTGCTTTTAGCTATTCTTGCTGGAGGAATTATTACAATTTCATATGGTAAGGCCAACCAA
Organism: Terriglobia bacterium; assembly: GCA_022452285.1. Lineage (GTDB taxonomy): Bacteria > Acidobacteriota > Terriglobia > Versatilivoradales > Versatilivoraceae > JAKUNG01. Next base: position 41,878 of record JAKUNG010000002.1, read on the forward strand.
ATCATACCTGATAATCAAAGAGCCACAGCCTTTGCTCTACTTTCTAGTTTTATGATGTTTGGTAATGCTTTTGGCCCCTTTATTGCTGGAGTATCAGCATCCATCAATTTTCAGTTTGTGTTTCTTGTAGATGCCATTCTTTACACTGCTCTTTTTGTATTAGTTTATAAAACTATTAGAGAAGAAGACTAACATAAAGAAGATAGAGAGGTTACTCTCCAATGAATTGAAGAACAACCTCTCTATTTCGAGGCTTATTGTCAAAATCAATAAGGATTACTTGCTGCCAAGTGCCCCTCATTAAATGTTTACTCCTAAAAGGAATCTGTAATGAAGGACCGAGAAAAGCAGCTCGCATATGAGAAAATCCATTACCATCCCCCCAACGAGCATTATGAGCATACTGATCTGACTCGGGGAAAATCCTCTCAAGGGCATTCTTCATATCCTGAACACACCCTGGTTCATATTCAATAGTTGTTAATCCGGCTGTTGATCCTGGAATAAACAGACTGACAATACCGGTATTAATATCCTGCTCAACTAGTATTTCCTCTACCTTGTTAGTCAAATCAACTACATCACTGTATCCATTGGTTGAAACAGTGATCGTTTTAGTTTGAACTGCCATATTTAGATCCCCTAACTAACCCTCAAGCATTAGAACTACATATTAAAGTTAAATACTAGGCTTACAAATTTTCTTTGTAATATTTTCCTTCAAAAACTAAATGTGCAGCACCAGTAAGTGATAAGTTATTTTCACTATTCCAACAAACCTCTGAAGCCCCTCCAGAGCTTTCAACCTGAACCTTCCGTTCCGTAAAACCAGCTAGTACGCTAGCAACCAGAGCGGCACATGCTCCAGTTCCAGAGAAATTAGTTTGACCTACACCCCGTTCCCAAAAACGGACTTCAATTTTCTTTGGATTTTTAACTTGAATAAATTCAACATTCGTCCGGCTAGCAAAACCTGGATGAGATTCTATTTTTTTTCCTAAGGACATCCAGTCTAAGGAATTTAAATCGTCGACAAAAAGCGAACAATGCGGATTTCCTATGGATGAAACAATAATCTTATAATTCGATTTACCAATCTTTATCTGATCATGATTATTTGTTAAACCAGCCTGACTTGGAGTATAACCCATTCTCTTGAGGTCTAAAATTGGCTCTCCCATCTCTTGATAAAACGAATATTTTGGAAAGTTTGACGAAATATACTGAAGCCGTTTAAGACCAGCTTTTGTGTTTATATAGATACTTTTATTCGAGTCATGTCCTCTATGAATTAGGAGCGCTGCCAAACAACGTAATCCATTTCCCGACACCTCTGCCTCAGTACCATTGGAATTAAAAATTTGCATTGATGCTGTAATCTCTGAAGACAAACCTTCTTTATCAAAAAAAATCACACCATCTGCTCCAACGCTAAATCTACGTTTACAAAAGTTCTTAGCAAACAGGGAGTAATCATTTTTGGAAATTTGAGTCGAGTTTACCACCATAAAATCATTACCGAGCCCATGTAACTTTGCGAAACAAATAACCATTCTTAACTCAAATAGAAGGTATAGAAAGAGTTTAAATTTTTTTGATTTTCTAAACGGTGCAGGTCTTAAATCATCCTATTATATCTTGAAGATTTAAACAAAAATTTCTACCTTTTAAAATTCAGTCAATTGTTTAAATTGGAGAAAACGTTCTTCGATCTCTGAATACTTAAGGCTTATCAACCGATTCAGGCTAAATTCCTCTACATTAAAGGAAGCTAAAACTGAGCCATATATTACAGCTCTCCTTAACGTTTGATTATTTATTTCACCAGATTTCGCCAAGAATCCTACAAAACCTCCAGCAAAGCTGTCTCCAGCTCCTGTTGGATCAAGAACGGCACATAGAGGATAAGCTGGTGCACTAAAGATTGATTTAGAGTCATACATTGAGACTCCATACTCACCCTTTTTTACCACTAGGACCCGCGGACCCCACTCAATAATTTTTTTTGCAGCCACATTTAAATTGTGTTCATCTGTAAGCATTCTTGCTTCGCCATCATTAATAATTAAAATGTCTACTAATTTAAGAACTTCTCGAAGTTCAGGCAGCCTAGATTCAATCCAATAATTCATCGTGTCACAAATAACAAGTTTCGGCGATTTCATCTGGGCAACCACCTGTTTTTGCAATAAAGGATCAATATTTCCTAAGAAGACAAAGTCTGTATTTTGATAACTATCAGGAATTTCAGGCCTGAAGTTTTCAAAAACGTTTAATTCAGTATTTAAAGTTTTCGCCTCATTAAGAGCAGTTCCATATTTTCCCTGCCATCGAAATGTTTTACCTTCAACTCTTTGAAGACCCTGAATATTAATATTGAATTTTCTAAACATATCCAAATTTTCTTCTGGAAAATCCTCCCCAACTACAGCTACCATTTGGACCAGAGTGAAAAACCTTGCGGCCAAAGAAAAATAGGAGGCTGAACCTCCTAAAACCTCATTCACTCTTCCTAAAGGAGTTTCTACACTATCAAAAGCAACTGACCCTACAACCAAAACTGACATTTTTCGTCGTCTCCTTTAATTAAACTGAATTTATATATTTTCCAACTAGTAATTGAAGTTTTTTAAGAGTCTCCTTCGGGATACTAGAGTGATCAGTCAGAATGGCAGATTTTAACGCTGATCGACATTTACATTCGGGCCCATCATCAGGTAGGGTTCCTATCGTTGCCCTAATTAAATTTTGGGCATTTTCACTATTCTTATTTAATACTTCAATAACTTGATCAACTGTTACAGCATCATGATCAGGATGCCAGCAATCATAATCTGTAACTAGTGCTATAGTCGAATAACAAATTTCAGCTTCTCGGGCTAATTTTGCCTCTTGAAGATTTGTCATTCCAATAATGTCCATATTCCAGCTGCGATATAGATTTGATTCTGCAAGGGTTGAAAATGCGGGTCCTTCCATACATAAATAAGTTCCACCACGTTTAATTGAAATTGAAAGTGGTTTTGAAGCCTCCACTATTTTTGTGCCCAAACTAGGGCAAACTGGCTCTGAAAAGCCAATATGAGCTACCAAGCCTTCTCCAAAAAAACTTGAAACTCTTCCTCGAGTTCTATCAAAAAACTGGTCTGGAAGAATTATATCCAGAGGTTTATGTTCATCTTTCAACGACCCAACAGCACTTGCAGAAATAATGCTTTCAACTCCTAACATTTTCATGCCATAAATATTGGCTCGAAAATTCAAATCCGAAGGAAGGATACTATGTCCACGTCCATGTCTCGCTAAAAAGACCACTGATTTCCCTTCAATCTCTCCAATAACAAAAGCATCCGATGGTGATCCAAAAGGGGTTTTAAGTATAATTTCCCTAGTCTTTTGAAGACCTGCCATTTGATACAATCCACTCCCGCCTATGACTCCAATCCTGATAGCTTCCAAGGAAATACCTCCAAAATTTTATCTTGAAAATAGGTTTTCAACTAATACCCTCTTCAACCAATTCAATCAAAACTCCATTAGTAGATTTAGGATGAAGAAATACAACTTTCTGTCCCTTATATCCTGACTTAGACACCTCTTCTAATACCTCAAGACCAACTTTCTTTAATGCTTTTATTTTTTTTTCTATATTTTCGACCCTAAAACAAATATGGTGAACCCCTTCCCCACGTTTATCCAAAAATTTACTGATTGGCGATGATTTTTCTGTTGGTTCCAACAGCTCAATTTTACTTTCTCCTATCGGCAACATAACCATTCGCACCTTATGTTCCTTAATAATAGTAGGTTTTTCTATTTTAAGACCCATACCTGCATGGTATTTCACTGCTGCATTCTCTAGGGATTTAACTGCAATACCAATGTGATCAATTATCATTTTTCCCCTGATCTTTAAAATGAATCCTTAGTATTGTCTATTTATTAAATATTTTTTTTAGTTAATATTCATAATAGAAATAAGAGGTGAATTTTAACCAAATATTATTTTTCTTAATAGCTATTTCAAAAATTTATAATCACAAAAACTCTGTAAATGATATTTTGACCTTTACATAAATATCACTAAAGATTTTATTTCAATAGAAGAATTTTGATTTTTTAGTGATTCATTAACAAACTATGCTAGGATTCAGATTTATCGAAATAAGACTAGCAAGTTTTACAAACATAATGCTTTATTCCTTAACTGAAACTATTAAAGATATCCTTTCTAACCATATAAAAGCTCGCTATGATTATGCCATATCTAAGGTTATAGTCGAACAACCCCCTAGAGCAGAACTAGGTGATTTAGCATTCCCATTAGCTTTTGAACTAGCTAAAAAACTAAGAAATTCACCCAAACTAATAGCTACAGAAATCTCACAGGAAATTGGAGAAATTCCTGGTGTTACTAAAGTAACCGTTGCTGGAGGAGGTTACCTTAATTTTTTCTTTAAACGTGGAATATTTCTTCAGGAATTATTTAATTCTCCCAACCTCCCACCTTCAAGGGGAAAATCTCACAAAATTATTTTAGAACATACTAATATTAACCCTAATAAAGCTGCACATATCGGACACCTTCGAAATGCTATTTTAGGAGACACCTTTGCCCGTTTGCTTCGATATATAGGTGAAAACGTTGAAGTGCAGAATTACATTGATGATACAGGTGTGCAAGTTGCCGATGTTGTTGTTGGCTTTCAATGTTTAGAAAAAATGAATTTACATGACCTTAAATCAATTACAACAAACTTTGACTACTATTGCTGGGATCTCTATGCAAAAGTTTCAAGATTTTACGAAGAGAACCCTACAAATAAGTCTCTCCGTTATAATGCCCTAAAGGATATTGAACAAGGTCATGGTGAAACATCCAGAATGGCTGATTTTATTTCCACAACTATTGTGCATTGTCACATAAAAACGATGGAACGTATTGGTGTTCAATATGATCTACTTCCTAAAGAAAGTGATATCATCCGACTTAATTTTTGGCAGCATGCCTTCCGATTATTGAAGGATTCAGGGGCACTTAATTATGAAACCACCGGAAGAAATAAGGGTTGCTGGATAATGAAGCTTAAATCTCCAAATAATAATCAAAAGCCTGATTCAAAAGATGTTTCAGATTACGACGAAGATAAAATCATTGTCCGATCAAATGGCACAGTCACATATGTTGGTAAAGACATAGCCTATCAATTGTGGAAATTTGGTCTTCTGGGTATGGATTTTTCTTACCACAATTTCTATACGTATTCAGATGGAAAAAGAATTGCCATGACTAACTCTACCCCCTCAAAAGACTCTGCTTCTCCTTATGGGAAAGGATTCCAAGTTTATAATGTGATCGATACCAGACAATCTTATCTACAAAATATTGTCAAACTTGGACTTCAAGCTCTATCCTTTAATGAACAAGCTGACAACTCGACACACTTCTCATATGAAGTAGTCGGTCTCTCTCCAAAGTGTTGTAAAACCCTTGGGATATCCTTATCAGACGAAGACAAAAAGAAGACATTTTTAGAGGTGTCTGGCAGAAGAGGTCTTGGAGTGAAAGCTGACGATCTAATTGATATTCTCTCAGAAAAATCACAAGAGGAGGTTGCTCAACGAAATCCAGATTTATCAGAAGAAGAAACTCAGAAGATCGCTGATTCCATTGCAATTAGTGCTCTTCGGTATTTTTTACTCAAATTCACTCGCAACTCAGTAATTGCCTTTGATTTTGATGACGCTTTAAATTTTGAAGGAGAAACGGGACCTTATCTTCAATACACTGTAGTTCGAACAAAAAGTGTCTTTCGGAAGGTTGCAGCAGATAACCCTACTTTTAACATAAGTACCCTTTCAGATTTTGTGAATAGTGAAGAAGGGGTTAAGTTTCTCAATCGAGAACTTAATGATGACTATTGGCGGTTGATTTATCTTTCTGCCCAACTTGAATCTACAGTCAGAATTTCAGTCAAAACCTGTGAGCCTGCCGCTGTTGCAAAATATTTATTTACTATGGCACAAGAGCTAAACCACTTTTATCACCGCTATAAAATTAAAGACGAAGCAAGTCAAATGAAAAAATCTTTTCTTCTAGTTCTGATGACCATTATTTGTAACCAGTTGGAATTAGGGCTTAACCTTATGGGAATCTCTGTTCCACCTAGAATGTAATTCTTTAAAACTATGATCAACCCAGTTCAAAAGAAGTTATATTATGACCTCTTGAATACAAATGATGTAAAACACTATTCCTCAACTTAATGTTCAACCTAACTACCTGTACTCTGGTAGCCCCTAACACCACAATTCCATATAATTAGAGCCAGTATTAAAAAACAAAAAGAAACTAAAGGTACAATTGCAAAAAACAATCCAAATTCATTCCTTCCCAAAAAATAGGTTGTCGGATAAAAAGAGGCAAAAGCAAAGGGAATGATCCAGCTAAGGAGAAATTGTAAAAAAGAGTTGTAAATAGTAATAGGGTAGCGACCAAAAGGAATCATATTGAAGACAGGTGGGCTCACTCCTACACGGTCTTCAAACCAAAAACTTAAACTACTTAGTATTACAAAGACTGATAAATATATAACCACGCCACAAGTAACCATTATCGGAAACAGAATTAAATCAATTAAGGTTACTGACAACTGAAGTTTATACCAGGCATAGCCAACCACTATTAATCCTGTAAAAACTTCCTGTAAAGATTCAATTCTAAACGCCTCAAACAACACCTGAAACAAGGAATGAAGTGGTCGTAGTAGGATTTGATCAAACCGACCTTCCATAATGTATCTTTCACCGAATTCATATAAATTCATACTAAGAACATTAAAAACCCCTAAGCAGGTTAGGGCAAAGCCATAAATAAAAAGTAATTCCTCAAAACTCCATCCCTGTAAAGAACTAACTCGATAAAACAAGACATAGAGGAATCCAAAACTAGCAATAGTGGCAATAAAACTTGTAAACAGGGCAATAAAAAAGTCTCCCTGATAAGCTAACCTCGCTTTCAAATATTGGGCAAAATAATAAGCTAGAATTTTCAGATGTTTCATAGAAATCAACTTTTTCTATATTTTTTACTTGTTAGATTAAACTACCATTTCTACTTGGGCTAACATCCTAAAACCATTGATCTTAGATGGACTATTTTAATTCAATAAAATGAACTAAGTATCTTAGCCTCCTTGTACGGTTAATTTAAGTAGGGCTCTTTTCCAAAAAATCTGACCCAAAACTAATAAAATAAAGGTCCATCCCAATCCCATCAAAAGATTTATTTTAAGTTCATCATCACTAAACTTTCCCATATAGATCATTAAAGGGGTAAAACTAATTAAGTGAAATGGTAACCATTGCGAAATTTTTGCCATTGATTCAGGGAAGAAAGTAATTGGAATTACCAGTCCTGAAAGAATCTCAACCAAAACATACTTAGCACGTATCAGACCTAGTATAGAATGCAGATATACAGCACAGGTACCGATCAAAAAGTTAAGTCCAGCAAATATAAGAAAGGAGAAAACTAACGCACATAAAAAAGCTATCATCGAAAAAATGGAGGCTGGTGCTTGTAAGGGATAGATGGCAATAATCACCAATGCAGTAGGAACTGTAAACATGAACATTCTGAAAAAAGATTCTCCCCCTGCAAGAGCAATGTTCATCCACTGATAGTTAACTGGACGGGTCATTTTTCCTGCAATGTGACCTAATAAAATATCATTTGCTATCTCCCTATCAATATTATTGAAATAAAAAGTACGAATAATAAATCCAACTGAAACATAGGTAATCATTTCTTCAAATGTAAATTGATTCAGGACTCCTTTGTTCTGGTATACAGCCCTCCAAATAAAATAATATACCGATACATTTACCAAATACGTAACAATTCCGGTGTAATACCTTAATCGATAAGTCAGTATTTTTAGAAAGGCAATCCGAGCAAACGCTAGATAGGGACGGATCATAAGTTTCATTCTATTCCCCCACGGGTATAAATTTCTCGAACAATCTCCTCTATCGTAGTGTCATCAAGAGCTATGTCTCTAACAGAAAGGGAGTTAACGATCGTTTTTATTAATTCAGCAGAAGAAACCTTCTCTTTATTAAACACCGCTTGGAAATGAAGAGGATCAATTTCTCTAAAGTCAACTGATGATGGGAACCCTAGTGAATCAAACTTAAATTTAGTAGGTTCTCTTAATTCAAATAACACTTGGGACTTACACTCAAACCGTTTTCGAAGAGATTCCAAAGTCCCATCAAAAAGCAGGCGACCTCCATCAATAATCATTACACGCTGGCAAAGCTCTTCGATATCTGACAAATCATGGGTTGTTAATAGAACAGTTACCTTAAGTTCATGGTTGATTCGTTTTAAAAACTGTCTAATATTCTCTTTTGCTACTAAATCAAGCCCTATAGTAGGTTCATCCAAAAATACAATTTTTGGATTATGAAGAAACGCAGCAGCCAGATCACACCGCATCCTTTGTCCTAGACTTAGTTTTCTAACAGGAACCCCTAAGAGGGGTTTCAGATCTAAAACTGAGTTAAAAGTTTCTAATTGTTCTTGAAATTTTCGTTCTGGAATCTGATATATTCTTTTTAATAACTGAAATGATTCAACTACTGCGATATCCCACCAAAGCTGGGTCCTTTGACCAAAAACAACTCCAATTCCTTGAGTATATCGGTGTCTATCCCGATAGGGTATAAAACCATTTGCCTCAATTGTTCCATGTGAAGGCACTAAGATCCCGGTTAGCATTTTAATCGTAGTTGACTTCCCTGCACCATTAGCACCAATATAACCAACCATTTCACCTTCATTTATCGAGAAAGTTATGTTATCCACTGCTCTTATTTCTCGGGACTTACGGACAAATAAATTTTGAATTCCTCCCCAAACACCCTCTTTCCGATGGTATGTTTTAAAAACTTTTGTTAATCCACTAACCTTAATCAATGGCATAAAACACTCAATTACTTCCTCAACAAATAGCTAAATATAAAAATGAAAGCACTACATAAGCCATAAATTATGAACTTCTCTTTAAAACACAAATTCCCTTTTAAAAATCGAGCTCCACCTATTGATCACAGAACATAGCTTCGACTCAAATCAAACCGAGGCATAATTCCCCCTAAAAGAAGGTTCACCTCTTCGTTATTCAAGATGAAGGTTTAAAATATAAGACTAAAGAAGCCCCTACTGCTACAAAGAGAAAACCAATGAATAGTAATGGATTAGGTGCAGTCTTAGGTGGATGCAGCACCATCGATGCAATAACATTAATTAAGGGTGCTCCACCAAATACTAATGGCATTACGTAAACTGGTCGGCCACCTGTTTTAAAGGCCCATATAATACAAATAGCTCCTATCGCCCCCAAAGCACCTGCTAAGATAGCAGTGCCTGTCCCTTTGCTATTAAAATCTTGAAGCTGCCCCTGAGACCACAAACTTCCAAGTGGAACCAAAACAGCAATCAGAAAATATGCTATGCCTACACAAAGTAGCGCTCGTAAAGGACTACCCAACTGTATTTGACCTAGATGGAGAATGACTCCATACATTCCCCATGCACAAATCGCTCCAAACACAAAAATTAACCATGTCATTGGTTTATCTATCCTTTCTTTTCCTAAATGGAGGTCATAAAAAATTAAATCCGATATAGTAAAATGATTATTCTGTTACTCAAAAGCAAATAAACCGATCATCAACAGGTTCTTAATTTCCAATTTATCAAAAAAACATGAACTGATTTATACAATCATTTTTTATAGATGAACCCATCTCTGCGACTTAAATTCAAACCGGGGCAGTGAACCTTTTGAAACTACCTCAACTAAAATATGTATACCAAAAGTTGATCGTAATTTTTCCTCTAGCTGCCTTTGAATAATATAAGAATCATTCTTTACGTCTGAAATCATTTCAATCCGAACCTTAATTTCTATCAAAGTTACCCTAGTGTCTATCCTAACTTGATATTCTTCAATATGGTCAAATGTTCGAATTACTTCCTCCAGGGCACTTGGATAAAGATTAACTCCTCGAATTACCACCATATCATCGGCACGACTCAGGATTCCTCCTTTTAACGAAAGGTCATAACTGCCACAGGAACATTGAACCGAAGTTCCAGTCCTTACAAGATCTCCTGTTCGGTAACGAACTAGTGGAGATCCTACTCGCCCTAATGTAGTTAATACTAATTCGCCCACCTCTCCCCGAGAAACAGCCATTCCATTCTCAGGGTTAATTACTTCAGCAATAAAAGCCGATTCCATGACATGCAAAACCTCATTGCCTTTCGGGCACCCATAAGTTACTGGGCCAGTTTCAGTCATTCCATGATGATCTAATACCGTTACCTCACCCCAAAACTCTTGGATTTTTTTTATGGTAGCAGGAATGCTACCACCAGGTTCTCCAGCAACGATAATTTTTTTTACCTGTCCAGAACTGAGCCTAATTTTATTCATTTGCGCTATTTCGCCTAAACGGATGGCGTAGGTAGGGGTACAACAGAGTACTGTCACTTTGTTATCAATGATAGTCTTCAATCTCCCTAGACTAGTCATTCCTCCACCAGGAATTGAGAGAAAACCCGAACGTGTTGCAGATTCAAAAGCGGTCCAGAATCCCAAAAAGGGTCCAAACGAAAAAGCAAAAAATATTCGGTCATCAAGAGAGATGTTTACAGCACTATAGACGCGATCCCAGTTGTCCAACATCCAATTCCAAGTTTCTGGAGTATCTAGCCAGGTCATCGGCTGGCCTGTTGTAGCACTAGTTTGATTAAACCGAGTGTATTCCTCTATAGGAAAGGTTAGATTTGATCCGAAAGGAGGATTATTTCGTTGATCTTCAATCAGTTCATTTTTAAAAGTAAAGGGCACTTCAGAACAAAATTCCCTTAAAGTAAGCGTATCAAATGAGAAGGCCGTCTCCTGGAATTTAAGTGAATAAAAAGGGTTGCTAGATTTTAATTTAGCCAGTAACGAGCGAAGCCTATCAACCTGATCAGCTTCAATCGACTTACGAAAATCAACTTTAGGGGATCCATTCACAGGTACTACCTAGCGTTATTTCTTTAAAAAGATCTACCTAAATCCTGAATATTTTTAAGACTGCTTAAGTTATAAAACTCAGGATAAATCTTCACGGTGCCACATTAATCTCACGGAATATTCTCTCTGGTATTGGTATTGAGGTCATTGATCCATTAGATTTATTTCGAGAAACACAGGCAACAATTAATTCACCCTTAGCAACTTCATTCTTTAAATCTTCATTTACCAAATAAAACTTAAAAGAATAGGCCAATGTTTTCTCTTTTTTTTCCTTTACCTTCAGGTGAATTTCAACAAGATCTTCAAACCTTAAAGGATGGCTAAAATTACAAGTGGCATGAACCCGCGGCCAGCCAATGTTTTCATATTGATCTACTTCATGAATAGAAAAACCTAATGAACGAAAAAAAGCATGTTCCGCAGCTTCCATAAATCGAAAAAAATTCGAATAGTGCATAATTCCAGCCAAATCAGTTTCAGCAAACTCTACCTGTCGAATTAATTTAAATTCAAAACTTTTTTGATTCATTAAAGCTCCACTTGTGGTCGTCCATAAGAAACAGGTCTGGGAAGTTGCGCGAATTCTGATACTCCTTCAAACAAGGGCTCCATATTTCGGAATAAATTTCCAATCAGACAGTCGGTTAAATCCCCACGCAACTCAGGAAAACGCTGAACGAAACCTCGAAAACTAAATTCATGATTATAAAATGCATATACTAACTTACGCATTGATTCAATACCTTGAACCATCTCCTGACTATAATCTAAAAATTGTTTGGCCGAACAGTCCCCGATAGATAACGCCTTATGAACTGCATCAGCAGCAAGTTCTCCACTCCGCAGTGCCAAAAAAACTCCAGACGAAAATACTGGATCCAAGAATGCAAAAGCATCACCAACCAGTAATAATCCATTTGAAGCACAGAACTTAGAGCGATATGAATACTCTCCTGTCACCCAGTATTGACCCACTTGCTGACTCCCTTTAAGGTGATTCTCAATCCATGGATTATTTGGTATTTCTCTAAAAAAAATCTTTGCTAATTCTTTTTCTCCACGATATAGATATTTTTTGTCGGCTACAATACCTACACTAACCAAATCACCAGACAAGGGGATATACCAAAACCAACCCTTTTCAGGCAAATATGCTACTGTTGTTGCACCATAATCTAATCCTTGATCGCGTTGACCACCTTTAAAATAGGTCCAGATTGAAATTTTGTTCAGTTCTGGATCCCGCATTCTCCAGCGGTTCTGTGTCATACTCACACCATCTCGACCTGTTGCATCTAATGTTATTGGGGCAATGAATTTATATTTCTTCCCACTTTTATGGATGGCTTCAACACCTTCTACATTTTCATTTGATTTTACTAAACGGTTAACTAGTGTCTCTTCTTTCACCTCAACACCTTTAGCTCGGGCATTATCAAGTAATATTTGATCAAAGTCACTACGCATCACCTGCCATGTTGTTGAAGCCTCATGATCTAAGTGTTGAAAAAAATAGAATGGTTGAGAAAGCTTCCCTTCAGTCGTAACAAACTGCACACTATATTTTCGAGGAAAGTTAGAGGCCTTTATCTGATCAATCACACCAAGTCGTTCGAGAGTGAAGTAGCAGTAAGGCATTAATGACTCTCCAACATGATATCGGGGAAACTTTTCCTTTTCTAGCAGTAGAACTCGATGGCCCCTCATTCCAAGCAAAGCTGCAGCAGTTGAGCCAGCGGGTCCCCCGCCTATGACGATAACGTCAAATTCCCTATCTCCTTGATTACTGAAGGCACGTTTCATAGTTACGTGTATCGACTATTTTGATGTTTCTCTAGAAAGAATTCTGCTAACAAATTATCAACTTGTAACAATCCTTCACGTCGCAGACTCCAGTTATCATTTCCAACATCAATATAATTTTGGCTTTGTAAATAAGACAGAGCACTGGAAAACCGTTTATTTACATCAATTTTAAACTTTTTTAAAAAGTAACTAGGCTGGACCTCTCCAAGTTTAAGCTGGAGAATGAGTTCTCTAATTAAGCGTTCTTCTATAGATGGTGTAAGCGCTCGATAAATAGGAAGTCTCCCAGCTGAAAGGGAATCTTTATATTCTGATAGTTCCTGCTGATTTTGGTAATTAGTTCCCCCAACATGCGAAAACGAGGCTACACCTAATCCAATTAAATCTGCACCAGTCCATAAAAAGTCTCTGTACAAAAATCTTGTTTCTGCAGGATTCTTAACAGCTGTATAGGCACTTGTTATAGTATATCCCGATGCTTCTAGTCTTTCGAAAGCTTCGTTTACCCACCGACGTTTTGTCTGCCAGTCAGCAACAGGAGCCACCTCTTGACCTGCCACCTTCATCTCTTGGAACACTGTAGTATTAAAGGGAATTTCCATTTGGTAAATAGTTACACTATCGGGTTCTAAATCAATTGTTTTTTCAATACATTTCTTCCAATTCTCGTTTGTTTCTCCCACCATACCTGCAATTAGATCAATGTTGACTTGAGGAAAACCAATCAAACGGGCAAGACGATAAGCTTTGTCAATTTCTTTAGAACCGTGAGCCCTACCATTCCCTTTCAATAGTTCATCATTAAAGTTTTCCACTCCTAAGCTGAGTCTTGTAACACCAATATTCCTAATTCCGTCCAATTTGTTTTCTGTAAGCGTGCCTGGCTCGCACTCAAAGGTGATTTCGTCAGCGTCATCCCATGAAACCTTATCCTTCAGTGCTTCTGTCAAACTAATAAGCTGCCTTGAAGATAAATAGGAAGGAGTTCCACCTCCAAAGTAAACGAATTTAGGAGTTCGGCCAGTAATAGAAGTTTTTTTGGAGTAAAGAGTCATTTCCGTAATCATTGATGAAATGTAATTCTCCAACATAGCTGCGTCATTATTTGTGTAAACCTTAAAATAACAAAAGTGACATCGCTTACGACAAAATGGAATGTGAAGATAAATTCCAAGAGGAGTATCCACAGCCGACTGCTTCTCTAAAGCATCAAAGGCCTCACTTATCCGATTTGTCTTCCAAAAGGAATAGGGAGGGTAATTTGAGACGAAATAGTTACCTGCTGTTGTCTGATTTTTATAATTTTCTACAGGATCAACCGAGTTCACTAGAATCCCTTCCTATGTTAATTGAATCAACTTTAACCAAGACTAAACTCAATTTATAAATCAAAATATTAGCATGTTACTAGCTATTTTAAGTTTTACAAACTAAGGAACTTAATAGTCTAAAGACATTAATTCTAAATGCACTATTTTTCTCCTAATGCCCGAACAGGACTTCCAACCTTTTAACGTATTTTCAAGCTAAGCAATTCTGATATAAGTAGAATAAGAGACCTTTACCTGTAATATTTATCCAATCTATTTTTTCTTTAGGAAGCTTAACTATATCTCTTTTTCGACTAGTCCTCTTTCATAAGCCCTATAGATCCAAAACCCCATAAAAATTAATCCTCCAACCAAATTAACATAAGGAGCAATATCTATGTTATTAAAGGGTAAATAGGGTAGCAATAGCGTTATCCCACAAATAAATAAAACTAACCTATAGGACCTTGTTAATGAACCTTTAAAGTAACCTGCAATAGCCGAAGAAATTGCAACAATACCCAACACAGCACTTCCAAGACCGACAAATAACTCAAAAAGACTAGCATTGCTTGTGAAATCGAGTGGCATATTAGTCGTCGCTCGGTTCAACGCTACTGTACTGGTATCACGAGGTTCCAATAGAAGTAATTCTGGTCGGTAAACAAACATGAAAGGAAGGGTGAACCCCACCAGCGTAAAACAAAATGAGGCTACAGCTGTTTTCATAACTTTAGCTCCAGCAATTGAAGCACTAGCATATGCTGCTAATGCTACTGGCGGAGTAACCATTGACATCATGCCAAAATAAAAAATAAAAAGATGGGCGGCTAGCGGTTGAACTCCCATCTCATGCAATAAAGACCCCATCAGTGTTGCCATTAGGAGATAACAAACAACCGAAGGAACACCCATACCAAGGATAATAGAACAAATCATAATTCCCAGTAATGCCAAAAATAAATTAGATTCCACAACATCCTTGATGATACTACTAAAATCACTAGCTATACCTGTTGCCTGAACAACTCCAATAATTATTCCAACGCAAGCACTTGCAGCAATCAGTGGTACCCCATTTTTAGCAGCTTTAATAAACACATCAGTAAACATTTTCCGCAACTTAGAATGAGCTAGTCCAAACATAATTAACACTAAAACACCTACTAAACAGGAATTAATATAAGACTCAACGTACAATCGAAAAGAAGACTCAGCGGGCATTACAGATAAAAAAGTTTGATGAAAAACCAAACCGAGGAAGAATATTCCTAAAGCCCACTGTCTAGCTCGACCATTATCAGTTTTGCCTTTGCCAATTATTGAAAATATTAAAATGACTACCAGCGATCCACTTACTGCTTTAAATGGAGTAAATCCCAAAATTAAAATAATTATAAGCGTAGTCAGGGCACTAAAAAAAACTAACCCTTGGAATCGTGAAATTGGCGCAGGATCCTTTTTTTCACCTTCGAGTTTAGTTCCAATTCGACCAGCATAAAAATGAACAATCAAGAATATTGAAAGATAGTAGAGAATAGCTGGGATTAAAGCTGATCTAGCCACTTGAAGAAATGTGACTCGTGGCTGAACTAATTCAAGCATCATGTATGCACCTGCACCCATTACCGGCGGCACCAATGCTCCGCCTGCAGCAGCAGCTGCAGTTATTCCAGCAGCAACATGTTTTTTAAAACCAGAATTTCGCATCATTGGAATAGTAAATGCACCAGTAGTCACAGCATTAGCTACTGCGCTACCCGACAAAGATCCCATCAAGCCACTTCCTAACACTGAAACTTTTGCCGGACCACCAGGAGTTTTTCCAAATAATTTTTCTGCAAAACTAATAATAAATTTTGTAGCTCCTGACATCTCTAAAAAAGCCCCAAAAACCACAAACAAGAATACATATTTCATCATCACACTAGCTGCTGGGCCGAACACACCTAATGATTGTGCAAATGTGGTACTAACCATGTAGCCAAACCCCTGCCCAGCATGTGGCAACAACCACATTGGTAAAGGGTTTACGATGCCCTGAGCTGCTAAAAAACAATAATAAGTATGGAACAAAAAGATACTTGCTAAAATTGGAACAGCCCATCCAATGGCCCGTCTAGTAGCCTCAATTACCAACAGTAGACCTATCACTCCAATGAAGATATCTACTCTATTTTCAATCCCAGCACGGTCACCAAGAGATTTGGCATAGGGCCAAAGTGTGGGAAACCAATCTCTAAAAACTGGTTCAGTAGTTATAACAACATATAGACATGTAACTATACTGCCCAAGGCCAAACTAGCACTAACCAGTCTGTCCACTTTGGATTGCTCATATTTTTTACTAGAGGGGAACAATAGAAAACATAGTATTAGACCCAGCATTACAAATAGTGCTAATTCAGATTGTGGTTGTAGTCGAGGAAAATTGACTTCGAGCAGAGTAAATAAACAAAGAATTACACTCAAACTCGAAATTAGACTATTACGTATTGTCTGGAGCATACAACATTACCCTCAGGAGAAACTACTCAGCTCATCTAAATTCGTAATGAGGATAGCCTGGCAATAAAGAAGGACTCTTGCTTTCCTCATTAAAGCCCCTTTAAAAGGGTATCAGCAAATACATTCCTTCGATTAGGCCGAACTCTGATTTCAGAATTTTCATTAAAAAATTCGATGGCTCCATCATGAAACTGAATACCGGTGAAAAAAAATGCACCCTGCACAAGTCGCTTCTGACTACCTAAACTAATGGTTTTCGGATTTAAAAATCCCAAAGCAGGATGTCTTTTGGCCAATTCAAAACGATTAACCCAAAACACTTTTAGAATCTGCTTAATCAAATTTTTATCTACATTCTCATGGGTAATAACCTGCATAGAACCAACATTTAGCCAACCAAATCTAGCGCTAATTATTGCCTTTCTTAATGCCTTGACTTTTAGGGTTTCAATCTCTTTAACAGTTAATTTTTCTTGTTGAACAAAAGAGAGTAGCTCTTCTCTCGTCATCTTATTTATTCTATCTTCTTCCTCGTAATGAAGAATTTCTCCATATCTTGACTTAACCAATGCGTGAGGTATGGGTTTGAAAAAATCATATTCTTGAATCAGTTTATTTCGTACATTAGGTTCATATGGTACAACAAAAACATCAAAAGACGCTGTAGCTTGGATGATTGCTTGCGCTGGCAAAGCTCCTCCCAAAAATGCTGCATCGGCAGAACCATCCCTAAGCATATCAACTGCAGAACTTTGGGGTGAAAACAAAGGTGTAAAATCATTCCTTCCGACCCCATGGGCTTCAAGAATTGGGATAACAAACATTTCGAAACCGGCACCAGCTGGTCCAATAACCACTCTCTTGTCTCTTAATTGGTCAATTGAGCGAATACCTGCTTCCCTTTTCGTAACAAACATTGCCACCAATGGTGCCAACGTACAAACCGCTCTAATATCATATGCTCCTTCATCTTTCCAACTAGACTCTCCTCGACTAGCAAAGTAACTAATAGCTGAATTACACATGCCTAATTGAAATTCACCCGAGTTAAGTCGACGAATATTTTCCTGACTGCCTTTACTACCCTTGATTTGGAGTTTCCACTGATTCATTCCTCGGTGTGAGTTAAGCATGTCTGCAAGGGCACCGCCGACCACAGGAAACGTGCCTCCAACTGGGGAAGTACCAAAACTAAGAAAGCGCGTGTCTTGTTCTTTTTGACAACTAACAGACAGCATACAAATCACAACTAAAGAAAAACTGAACAAGTTCCACCCTAATTTTTGACCATGATACATAATTTTAGATTCCATCTTCTATTTACTAAAGGTAACTAAAGATATCTGAAATTTACCATAACTTACTAGGCAGAGCTATGTTATCTGTTACGAATAGTACTACAGCCAAAAAGCCTAATAAAACTAATCTTGTTGCAGCAGGACCTAAGCAGGGCAACAGATTCTCTACTAAACACAAAATATATTCAAATTTTCCCTGTTTAAACTGTATGTGATACCCTATAAGTCAAATAATTACTTACTAAGTTTTATAATGTCTATCACCTACCTTGATTAAGTAATGCTAAAAAAATCAGAAAATTTTCTAGTCATTGCTGTTTTACTAGTCTACATTTTGCATCAGGACATATGGTTTTGGAATACAGCGAAACCGTTCTTCTTTGGGTTCATGCCGATTGGACTTTTTTATCACGTTTGTTTCTCCCTTGTTGCTTCAGTAATTATGTGCTTATTAGTTAAACATTGTTGGCCAGAATACCTTGAAAAAGAAGTGGATGATATAGAACATAACCACTTACCTGATTCTAAACCTCAGGATTAGTCTTAATCATGATCCCTACTATTGTTATCTTCTCCTACCTCGCTTTGGTTCTATATATCGGAATTTTTGCATTTAAGCGATCCTCAAAAAGATCGGGTGCAGAAGACTTTTTTCTAGCTAGTCGCTCTCTTGGTCCCTATGTATTTCTATTTTCATTATTCGGTACAAACATGACGGCATTTACGATTTTAGGAGCATCAGGACATGCCTTTAACCACGGGATTGTAACTTATGGACTTATGGCTTCATCTTCTGCTCTTATTATTCCCTTAACTCTTTTTTTTATTGGTACTCGGACATGGTTTCTAGGTAAAAAATATGGTTTTATGACCCCAGTACAGATGTTTCGAGATCGCTGGGAATGTCGACATATTGGTACAGTTATCTTTGTCGCACAAGCTTGTTTCCTAATTCCCTACATTATAATTGCTGTAATGGGAGGAGGAGCTACCTTCTACTCTATCAGTGGAGGAATAATTCCATTCTGGCTAGGCGGAGGAATTGTTGCAGTAGTGGTAACAAGTTATGTCTTCTTTGGAGGGATGAGGGGTACGGCCTGGGTAAATACCTTTCAAACGACCCTTTTCCTTGGTTTTGGAGGGCTGGCCCTTTATGTTATTTCTTTAGGAATAGGTGGCTTTGACAATGTAATAAATAATATTGCTGATTCTCCAACTCTATCATCCTTACTGACAAGGGAAAATGTTTCTCCTTTGATCTTTTTTAGTTATACATTTATCCCTCTTTCATCGATAGCTTTCCCTCACATTGGCATTTTTTGTTTGACCGCCAAAAAGGTTACTCAATTCAAAAAAACAGTCATCTTTTATCCCTTATGTATTTTAGCAATCTGGTTGCCTTGCGTTTTACTTGGAGTTGTAGCAAATGGTTTAACTGATTCACCAAAGATTCAGGAAAAACAACAAGCCCGTGAATTTTTGTCCAGTTCAGAAATGCCACTTTCTATTAATGATCAAAAAAAATTTCAACAACAAATGGCAGCTGATGACATTATTCCGATCCTTTTAAAGCGTTATGCACCACTTTGGTTAGCAGGAATTTTGGGAGCAGGAATTTTGGCAGCAGTTATGGCTAGTGACTCACAAATACTTGCACTTTCTACAATGTTTACAGAAGACATCTTTGCTTTCTATGGAGGTAAATTACGTTTTGGAGAGGTCGTCCAAGTCCAAACCGGTCGCCTTTTTATTGCCTTAATCACTCTAGTTGCTTATGTTGTTGCCTTGAATTTACCTGCCTCAATTTTTGGACTGGCAGTTCAATATGCCTTTTCTGGGTATGCTGCTCTTTTTCCCTTACTCGTAGGAGCACTTTTTTGGAAAGGTAGCACCTCCTGGGGTGCACTAGCGAGCACCGTATGGGCGATTTCCTCAGTAATAGCACTGGCTATCTTTCAATCGGTTTTCCCTGCTCCAGTTAGCTCTCCTTACATAATTTGGTCGGTAGAGGGATTAGACGTCATTGTTAGAACTCCTGGAGGAACCACAATTTTAGGATTTCTGCCCGTGGTTCCAATGACTCTAATTTCTGCAGGTTTAATGGCTGGAGTATCTTTACTAACAAAAAAACCTAGCCTGAATACCATTAATCGCTATTTTTTCAATGAATCTAGCATGCAAAAGACTACCTAAAAATAACTTAATAACTTTCAATTAGACCCTTACTACCAAGCTACCAACGCATCTTCAAAAATTTCAGCAAGGTCATCGCTGGAGGCAGGTCTAGGTGAGAGTTTAGTTACACGGTGTTGAGGAAGGGTTCCTTGAACTAGTTGTGGAATGTCTTCATAATCATAACCCAAAGCTTTTAACCCATTTGGCAACCTTAGTTCTTGGATTAAACTTACAATTTGATCGGAAAGGATTTCACCGGCGTCTGCTAATAATTTATTCGAAACATTAGCACCAAGAATTTTAGCTGCCGTAAGATGTCTTTCAGGACATGCAGAACCGGTAAACCGAAAAACGGAGGGCGCATTTAAGATAACTGAGATACCGTGTGGAACCATTGCATGATCAACATCATACCCATCAGGATGAAAGGTCTTCACCATACCCGAAACAGGATAGGACATACCATGTGGCAAGTGAACACCAGCATTCCCAAAACCGACTCCTGCATAAGATGCGGCTAATAACATTTTCGAACGGGCTAAATCATCAGAAGGGTCGTCTACAGCTCTAAATAAAAACTGGGAAACCAGCCGTAAAGCTTCCAGCGACCACACATCGCTAATAGGATTAGAACCCTGATATGCAGGTCTAATCATAGGAGTTTCAGGATAACTACGTTGTTCAAATGGAATTGCTGTATACGATTCAAGAGCATGGCTCAGAACATCCAAACCAGTAGAGGCACCCACCGCTGGAGGCATAGTTCTTGTGTTCTCAGGATCCAACAGGCCTAAGGTTGGTTTTAACCGTCTATGAGCGATTCCCGTTTTAGCTTTCATTGTTTTTAAATCAAAAATTGCAACTCCAGTTGTCTCACTGCCAGTCCCAGCGGTAGTAGGAATAGCAATCAAAGGCTTCAAGATCCCTGGAACAGGCACTCCTTTGCCTATAGGAGCGTTAACGTAGTCGAGAAAATCTGCAGGATAACTAGAATATAAATTTGCGGCTTTTGCTGTATCAATTGTCGAACCCCCACCAATAGCCAAGAATCCATCAACTCTATTCTCAACAGCAACTGAAACAGCCTCTTGAATTGATTCATCCGTCGGTTCAATTTTTATAGCATCAAATAATAAAAAGGACACCTTTGCATCTTCTAGAGCCTGCAACGCTACTGTAACTGGAGGTAATTCTCGTAATGCTGGATCAACTACAACCATCAGCTTATCGAGATTCAAATCTTTACAATCCATACCAACTTCCTGGGTCACTCCACAGCCAAACCGGATGTTAGAGGTAGCCATATTAAAAGCAATTTCTTGGGGCATCTACACTCCTATATTAGGGGAAACTTCCATCGTGTTTTAGTTCTAACCGCTTGGTTGATCATTTGGAACCGAAACAGAAAAGCTGCCCATCATGGGACCCTATAACAATCTTCCCATATGCTATTGCTGGTGAAGCTGACAATGGACTGCCTGTGTCAAAATTCCACAGTTCTTTACCGGAATCTAAGCTTAACATGTAAAACCGACCATCGTAAGATCCAACATAAACTTGATTACCAGAAATTACAGGAGAAGAATCAACTCTGCCACCAGTCAAAAAGGTCCAAAGTATTTCTCCTGAACTTGCCTGCAAACAATAAACTCTTTTATCTCTGCCACCTAGAATGACTCTACCTTCTTTTACTGCAGCTGAAGAATAAAAAGGAAGCTGACTTTTTTCAGACTGATATCGCCAAGAGATTTTTTGTGTCCTGTAGTTGATTGCGATCACTTCATTACTAAATGTTCCAAAAAAGGCTTGGTCTCCTGACAGGGCTGAAGAAGCACCTGAATATCCAACGCTTGGAATATGAAAAAGCTCTCTACCATCAGAAACTCTAATAGCTCTAAAAGTTTCATCACAGCCTGAAATATAGGTTACTTCTTTCATAACACTAGGGGTTGCGTGGACAAAACCATCTGTTGCGATCTTCCAAATAAGGGTTCCCGATTTAGCTGTCAACGAGTATAGATGACTATCATAAGATCCAACTAAGACTTGGTCTCCTACTATCACTGGAGAGGATTTTATTTCTCCATCGGTGCGAAAACTCCAAACCTTCTCACCAGTTGACCTATTGACAGCATGCAAAACTCCATCTAAATCTCCAATGTAAACTAACTCCTTACCAACACTGGGAGATGATTCTCCTATACCGAACTTTGTCGCAGAATACCTCCATATTTCTTGCCCTGAATCTAAACTTATTGCTAATAAATTTCCAGACTGGGATCCAACATATACCATACCATCTGAAATAGCAGCAGAAGACTCTATGGAATCACCAACATCAAAGGTCCAGCGGAGATCAGTTAATTCTGGGTTGTCAGAAATAGTTAAACCCGTTAGGTTTGGGTTTCCTCGGAATTGCGGCCAAGCCTCGTTACTAAAGGATTTTGCCTGCGAACGGTTCTGAACATTCGAAGAAATTAGGTAATTAGAGCAAACAAAAATTGAAACTAAGAAAAAGAACTTTGTAAATGCTTGGAATTTGATAACACTCATCGAAATAAATTTTTCACTCCGGAACATCTTTTATAATTCAAGAAAGTCTTTACAAACTCGACCGGTAAACCTCAAGGGCACCAGATCTATCAAATGCTCTGGGATTAAATTGCCCCGTCCACTGTTTAGCTGCAGCATTAGCTAGCCTACTAAGGTCATCTTCAAAAATATCGAAGTGTCCTAGTGTTGAAGGCATATTACCCAAACGTACCATTTCTTCCAATTGACAAGCTAATTCTTCAGGATTATCTTCATCTAGGTTTCCACTCTCTACGATTTGAATAAGTTCATGATAACGGTCTCCAACAACTGGCATGTTCCATCGAACTACCTTTGGAAGTAAAATTCCTATGGCAACTCCATGGGTAATTCCATGAAAACACGTAAGAGGGTTAGCACAAGCATGACTAGCACCCAGCATTGAATTCTCAATTGCCACTCCTGCAAAATGAGCTCCTAACAGCATACCCGCTCGGGCATTGAGGTTATTTGAATTCTCTAACATTCTTGTGTAACTATTTTGTAAAATTCGCCAAGCTTCACAGGAGTACTCTTCTGAAAAGGAATTTCTCTGTGTTGAAACATAACTTTCAATAGCATGGGAGATGGCATCGAAACCAGCAGCAACTGAAACTTGAATTGGTTGAGACAGTGTTAGAACTGGATCCAGTATGACAGCATTAAAAATTGCCTTAGGGTCTCCACAAGCCATCTTCATATTAGTATTATTGTCAGTAATAAGAGCATAACTTTGTGCTTCACTACCAGTACCAGCAGTCGTCGGCACTCCTATCATAGGCAGAAAATTTTCGGAAGCCTTACCGTAGCCCCTGTAGTCCTGCATGCATCCACCATTAGTCAAAAGAAAATTGATTCCTTTAGCACAATCCAAGGAACTTCCTCCACCCAAACCAATGATAGAATCAATATTAAATTGTCCTGCAAATTCTTTACCTTTACTCACCATTAAGGAATCTGGATTTTCCTTAAAATCATCAAAGACAATTGGGTCACAGCCCGTCTTTTCTAAATGACCAATTGCCTTCTGAACGTGACCTGAGTTCACTAAGCCTCGATCAGCTACTAACAGGGGGCGTTTAAATCCAAAGTCATTAGCTAATTCGCCCAATTTGTTAAGTGTCCCATCACCAAAAAACACAGTATCTTTTAGTTTAGCTTTGAAAGGAATTAGATTCATTGAAATCGAATTTTGTTGTTTTATTTACTCACATCAAAGATGGTGTACTTAAGGTCCAAATAGTAATTAAAAACCTGCAGCATGCCCATCTTTTCTAGATTCAGAGGCACCATGGTACACTTGGTTAAATGCATCAAAGCCAATCGCTTGATACCCACCAAAAGGTCCCCCATTAAGATTAATTCTGTGTCCCATTTTTTGGAGTTCATTCACTTGTTCTATACTGAAACCTGGTTCCAGTTCTATTATGCCTGCTGTCCTCATCTTACCACCTGTTGGGTCAGATGACCCATCGTGGTTAATTCTTGGCGCATCCCCAGCTTCTTGGAGATTCATATTAAAATCAATTAAATTAATAACCACCTGAACCTGTCCCAAAGGTTGAAAATCTCCTCCCATTACCCCAAAGCTCAAAAAAGGTTCTTCATCCTTGGTTATAAAACCAGGAATAATGGTGTGAAATGGCCTCTTATGCGGAGCATATGTATTAAATTGTCCTTCTTCTAATGTGAAAA
Source organism: Terriglobia bacterium (assembly GCA_022452285.1). GTDB lineage: Bacteria > Acidobacteriota > Terriglobia > Versatilivoradales > Versatilivoraceae > JAKUNG01. Next base: position 66,340 of record JAKUNG010000002.1, read on the forward strand.
GTTCTCCTCTATTCTGCATCATAAAACCAAGTCCCTCTGGAGTCATTCCAGATCCCATTCCTCGAAAATTACTTTGAATTAGTGAGACCATACACCCTGATTCATCTGCAACTGTAAGATACACTGTATCAGACACCTTCAAAACAGGATTCCCTGCCTCGTATCGTTTCCCCGCCTTTTTGGAATCTAATAGGTTTCTGCGTTGACGGGCATATTCTTTGGATATCAAATCACTAACTGGGATTCGATTGAACTCTGGATCTGCATAAAATCGAGCTCGATCCTCAAAAACTATTTTTTTTGCTTCTACGAAATGATGGATGTATTCGGCAGCGCCAAATCCCATATTTCGAATATCGTAATCTTCCAAAATATTTAACATCTGTAGCACGGCAATACCCTGACTATTAGGAGGAAGTTCCCACACCTGATACCCCCTATAGTTAGTGGATACAGGTTCAATCCAATTTGACTGATGGTCTGATAAATCCTTCTCCTTAATAAATCCACCTAATTTACTGAGATAGCTCTCTATCTTTTTTGCAATTTCTCCTTCATAAAAAGCTTCTCTTCCCCAATCACCTATCTTCTCAAGAGTGTCTGCAAGTCCGGGATTTCTAAATATCTCTCCCTCCAAAGGAGCTCTACCATTTATAGTAAAAGTTTCTTTGAATCCTGGCCATCTATCGTGAATTGGCACACTATTTTCCCAGCTTTCGGAAATTACTTCTGATACTGGAAACCCTTTTCTTGCGTAGTAAACAGCTGGAGCCAATAGACGTTTCATTGGAAGCTTACCAAACCGTTTATGCAGTTTAAACCAACCATCGACACAGCCGGGTACCGAAACAGAGAGTGGCCCGTATGAAGGAATCTTCTTTAAACCCTGATTTTTTAAGTGCTCTAAAGAAAGTGCATAGGGAGAGCGACCGCTAGCGTTGAGTCCGATCAACTTTCGGGATCCAGGCTCCCAAATCATACCAAAGAGATCTCCGCCAATACCATTCGACACAGGCTCAACAACTCCTAACATTGCATTTGAAGCAATCGCTGCATCAACTGCAGAACCCCCACTTTTGAGTATGTCAATTGCTACTTGAGTTGCCAACGGCTGACTAGTAGCAGCCATCCCATTTTGGGATAACACTTCTGAACGAGTAGCCCACCTCCCACTAGATCTTTTAATCACTTGTCTCCTTAAAGAGATTGTTTTCAATGCAGATTTTTTCACTCTTGAAGGGACAAGAAAATCTGCATTTATATATAAGGTCACTAAATAGACATTTTCTTTGTGTTGCTCTAGATATATTCATCGAACCCCATTTAATGATTGAAAGCTAATAATCAATAAGGTCTTCGCACTCTGCTAGTTCTAGTTATTTACATCCATAAAATTATCAGAAGCATCTATTTTTGAGAAAACCTTTTTGAATTCTAGTCATGCCAGTTTATAGGCAGAACTTTCTATTACTATCATCGATTAGTAGGATAATAGATGCTATTAAACGATTTTCCCAGTTTAAATTTAAACTCCGGCTAACTCCAGGAACTCTCCTTACTTCAGTTTTTGCATTAATCAATAATAAATCATTTTCTTTGTTTAAATTAAAAGAAGAAAAACTAGCCTATTTTCATCAATTAAGCCTAAGTCTTGAATATGACTTTTTCTTTTTAACAAAGCTCTTAGGATCTTAATTTATTGGTATTCCTGCTATAATTGCCTCCTAGTTATTTTTTTACTTGAGGATAATTAGAAGGTTTTATTCAACCAGCTCCCAGCTGGGTTGTCATTTTTTGTTTTAAAAAGTTAAAAGATGATCAGACTAAAAATAAGAAAAAGACCCAGACGTAAAGGACTAAACAAAAAAAATAGTCGCTGGTATTGGTCAGGTGTTCGTTCGTCTTGGTTTAAAATATTTTTTGCAATATTTACTTTTTCATTTGTTGTCATCAGTTTTGTATTAATTGACACTTACATCAAATTTTCTCGTCAAATTGACAAGAAGATCAGTGGTGAAATTTTTTTAAATACTGCTAAAATTTATGGTTCTCCCCTACTCATTTATCCAGGTCAAACCATTGACCCACTTTACATTAAAAACTATTTAAAAAGGGCTGGCTACTCGTCAAAAGAATCAGAGGACAATCTTTTAGGTTTTTATAACTACTCAGAGGAACGTTTAGAGATTTTCCCAGGCAACGATTCATATTTTTCTGAAACTCCTGATGTCAGTGTTGATTTCGACCAGGATAATGAAAAGAATGAAATTAAAAGTATTCATTCATTGGCAACAGAACTCCCCTTAGAATCCTATCATCTTGAACCTCATCTCATAACTCACCTTTTCGACAAAACTCGGGAAAAACGTCGATTAATCAAATATTCTGAAATTCCTTCAATCCTAATTCAGGCAGTATTGGCAATTGAAGACCGAAGATTTTTTTCACATTATGGGTTTGACCCGATAGCTTTAATTAGAGTGGCGATTGGGGGATTTGAACGTGGAGCCAGCACCATAACTCAGCAGTTGGTTAGATCTTCAAGTTTTTGGTTGACTAGAGAGAGACGAATTATCAGAAAAGCTAAAGAAATTTATATGTCAGCTATTTTAGAAACTCGACTCTCTAAACAAGACATTCTCACTCTTTATTCTAATGACATTTATTTAGGACAGCGGGGATCGTTTAGTATTAATGGTTTTGGAGAGGCAAGCACAAACTATTTCGACAAGGATATCCGAAATATTAATCTTCCTGAAGCAGCTTTATTAGCTGGTTTGATTCAGTCACCTAACCGTTATAGCCCGATTAAATACCCTGAAAGAGCAATTAAACGGAGAGACACCGTTTTGTTGTCTATGCTTGAGGTCGGCAACATTACCGAAGAGCAATATCAAGCAGCAACAGAAGCACCACTGAAGGTAGCTGCTCATAGTACAGATCTTAATGATGCGCCTTATTTTGTTGATATGTTAAAAGATAAACTCCTGGAGACCTACTCAGAAAAAGAACTTCTCACTGAAAAATTAAAGGTTTATACCACATTGGATCCCGACTTGCAGTCCTTTGCATTTCAAGCAGTTCGGAGAGGAGCAGAAGAAGTAGATGAACTTTTATTTAAACGTAGACAACGAAAGATTAAAAAGAAAACTGACTCCTCCACAAATAAAAATACGATTCCTTTAAACGACCGTGTTCAAGTCTCCTTAATCGCTTTGGATCCTAAAAATGGAGAAATTAAAGCCTTGGTCGGTGGTAGAGACTACGGAATGAGCCAATTGAATCGAGTTACTCATGCTAAAAGGCAACCTGGTTCAATTTTCAAACCTTTCGTTTTTGCAGCAGCCATTAATTCAGCTATAGAACAAACCCCACCAATCATAACGACCTCAACCCTAGTTGATGATGTCAAAACAGTATTTGAATTCAATGAAGAGCCCTATGAACCAAACAACTATGGAGAAAAATTTTATGGGCCAATTACTCTTCGAATGGCCTTAACTAAATCCCTGAATGTAGCGACGGTTAAATTCGCAGAAATGATTGGTTGGGAAAAAGTTGTTGACCTAGCGCTTTCTGCTGGTCTAAACGAAAAAATATTAGCTACACCAGCAGTTGCCTTAGGTGCGTATGAGGTCACACCTTTAGAAATGGCAGGCGCTTTCACTATCTTTGCTAACAGGGGCACTATGGTAGAGCCTCAGTTTATCAAACAAGTTGTAGACCGCAACGACGCCATCTTGTTCGAATCAGAAGTTTTGGCTAACAATGTCCTTGACCCCCGAATTGCTTATATGATGACCAATCTCATGTCTGGAGTCATGAACCGTGGCACTGGTGTTCGGGCCCGGAGATTAGGTTTTCAGTTGCCAGCCGCAGGAAAAACTGGCACTTCTCATGACGGATGGTTCTCAGGCTACACCCAAGGGTTGCTCTGCATCGTCTGGGTTGGTTTTGATGATTACCGAGAATTAAATCTAGAGGGTGCAGCCTCGGCGTTACCAATTTGGACAGAGTTTATGAAAAAAGCAACTAAACTTCATCCTTGGCTAGCTGATGATGAGTTTGAAGAACCAAATGAAGGTATGATTCGAGTGCATATCGACGAAGAAACTGGCCTACTAGCAGCCCCTGATTGCCCAAGCGTTATCTATGAGTACTATATCCCAGGTACAGAACCATCTCAGCCTTGTGGTTTTTCTGCCCACGAATGGCTTTATGATCAAAGGGAGATGCGCAAAGATTCGCAAATTTCTCCAATTTGGCAATCTGAAGTTAACGAGGAAACTCGCAAAAAACCGACAATTTTTAAAAAGATTTTTTCAAAAATCTTTTAGAAGATAAGCTTTTAACAAAACTATCTTCTAGGTATCCATTAGGGAACTAGGAGGCCCCCGTTCGAGCCGAAAATCCTTATTCTAATTGATTATTTAGTTTATCAACAATTAAACGACCAACATTTAAAGCTGCTGTAGCCGCAGGTGAAGGAGCATTACAAACATTTAGGATACGATGGCTTTCTTTTATATCAAAATCATATACTAAGCTTCCCAGGGGATTTAGTGCCTGTGCTCTTATTCCAGAAGGAGCCGCCTCTAGATCAGAAGAAGTGATTTCTGGTACAAGCTTCTGAAGTGCTCGAACGAATGCCTCCTTACTCAATGAACGCCACATTTCTTCAAGTCCCACTCGCCAATATTTCCTGGCAAGCCTCAGGAATCCAGGATAGGTTATTGATTCAAAAAAATCTCGAAAATTAATATCTGTTTTACGATATCCTTCCCTAGCTAGAGCAAGTACTGCATTGGGTCCGCATTCGACACCCCCACTAACCATTCGAGTAAAGTGTACACCTAAAAATGGAAATTCAGGATCAGGCACGGGATAGATAAGTCCTCGACAAAGATGGTGCACTCTGGATTTTAACTCGTAATACTCCCCCCGAAATGGAACAATCTTTGCCTCTGGTTTGCTACCACTTAATCGGGCTACTCTGTCAGAATGCAACCCTGCACAATTAATAAGATAATCAGATTCAAGGACACTACTTTGACAAGTTACTCGCACTATTTGGCCCTGTGTTTCTATAGCTTTAACCTGACATTTAGTGATAACCTCTCCTCCCTTACTTATGATGCACTTAACTAACCGTTGACAAACCTCTTTATAGTCTACAATGCCCGCTTCAGGAACATGTATTGCTTGGATTCCAGCAACCCATGGCTCTAACTCTTTTAACTGCTCGGGACCAATCATCGTACAAGCAACTCCGTTAGCTTGTCCCCGCTGGTAAATTGAATTTAGACGAGGCATTTCCTCTTTATTAGTTGCCACAATTACCTTGCCACAAATTTTGTAAGGAATGTCTTGTTCATCACAAAATGCTTGCATTGCTATCTTGCCTTCTTGGCAATTTCGTGCCTTTAGGGAACCGGGCTCATAATAAATTCCTGAATGTAAAACTCCAGAATTTCGCCCAGTTTGATGAAATGCAACCTCAGCTTCTTTCTCTAGGACTATAACCTTTTTTGTTTGATGACGTTGAAGTAGGTTGTAGGCCGTAGACAATCCAACAATTCCACCACCAACAATGACTACATTAACCTTTTTCATTTGTTTTTGTTCTGTAGATGAAGATTTCTAATTAGCAAAATTACCTAAAACTCTTTAAGCCGCATTTTTTAGCTCATCACTAACTCCCTCAACAAAAATTTTTACCATCTCATCTGCTTGAGAAATGGTAGTGATCAGCGGAGGAGCAAAACCAATCCAATGAGGATCACATCTAAGAATTAAACCCTTTTTTAAAAGCCGTTTTTCAACTCTTTTGCCAAAGTTTCTGGAATTCGGAAATGATCTCTTTGATTCCATGTCCTCCACGAACTCAACACAACTTAATGCACCACGCCCCCTAACCTCTCCCAAAATACCTAGGGCTGTCATTTCTTTCTGTAACTGGCTACGAATGTATTCTCCAACCTTTACCCCTTGAGATATCAACTTTTCTTTTTCCATAACCTCAATTACAGCTAATCCTGCAGCTGCTGAAATGGGATTACCACCAAATGTATGACCATGTGCAAAATTAATATTTTCAGATTCGTCACCCCAGAATGCAGAAAAATGCAACTGATCTTTTACAATCATACCTGCCAAAGGCGCATAACCACTTGCCAGTCCTTTGCCTATACACAAAATATCTGGATCTACACCAAAGGTTTGGGCAGCAAACCAATTCCCCGTCCGACCCATACCAGTAATGATTTCGTCATAGATTAACAATACGTTATGCTTATCGCAAATATCCCTAATTTCTTGGAAGTATTCAGTCGGAGGAACCAAAATGCCTCCTGTATTACTCATTGGCTCGACAATAAAAGCAGCTACAGATTCAGATCCTTCTCGTTCTAACATATATTCGAGCATTTTTGCACACAGAATGTTACAAGAGGGGTACTGAAGATTGTATGGACACTGGAAACATGAAGGTGGAGGCAGGTGTTCAAATCCAGGAAGAAATGGTCCAAAAACTGCCTTTCTCGGCCCCCCTAAACCCGAGGCTGACATAGCTCCTAGTGTTCCCCCATGATAACCGGTATAGTTCGCAATTATTTTGTATTTAGACGGATTTCCACTTTGATTGTGGTACTGGCGTGCAAATTTCATGGCTGATTCAGTTGCTTCTGAGCCTCCACTTATTAATTTAATTGTATTTAGATCACTAGGTGTGATTTCAGTCAGCTTTTTAGCAAATTGAATAGTTGTGTCCGAAACAGCATGCAAAGGAGCAACAAAACTAACTCTTTCCTGCTGTCTTCTTATTGCCTCAATCACATATTCATTTCCATGTCCTACATTAACAACATATATGCCAGAGACACCATCAAGATAGCGTTTACCATGAATATCAGTAAGATAAATACCCTTGGCTTCTTGGATGATCAGTGGATCCTGACAGAACACTTTCATCTGCTGTAAGTCAAGCATCAAGTGTTGAACGTTTTTAGTTAAATCATTAATCAGTTTCATAAAAACTCCTTATTTAAAGGAATAATGTTCGTCTTCATAACTATTAACTGTCCACTAGGAATGAACAGTTAGAGTGTTTTAGTACTTGAGGATTCATAATATGCTTAGGTATCTTTTTATCATTTAAGAGGATAAAGTCGTCTACTAGACTACGAAATACCCCATTAAACGCATCTGCTGAATCGCTGGCAATGTGCGGAGTAATAATAACATTATCAAAATCTAATAACTGCAGGTCCATGGGAGGGGGTTCTTCTACTAAGACATCTAGTGCTGCTCCTGCAATCCTGCCCTCTTTTAGTGCTCTTACCAGCGATAATTCATCAATGACTGCTCCTCGAGAAGTATTAATCAGGTAGGATCCTGCTTTCATCATGAAAAATGATCGAGAATCTAACATCCCTCTAGTCTCTTCAGTCAGAGGGACATGTATTGAAAGAATGTCTGAGGCTTTTAATAGTTCTTCATAACCAACAAGATTTACATCTAATTTCTTAGCGATCTTAGTATCTGGATTTCGACTGTGGGCTAAAATGTTAAACCCAAATGCCTTAGCTTTTTTTGCAACATTTTTAGCAGCTCGTCCAAATCCCAATAAGCCAAGAACTTTTCCTGCTAAACCCATACCAACAAAACGATCTCGTTGGTTCCAAAGATCAGCTCGCAAGTCTCTATCCGAAAAAACAATTTTTCTAACCAGGGATATGATTAAACCTAATGTAAAATCACCATTAGCCTCGTGTACCTCTGGTGCATTCACCACGATAATACCCTTGTTGGTGGCTGCACTTAAATCAACCGAATCAACACCTACACCGTCACAACCAATCATACGCAGGGAGTTTGCAGAACGAATAACGTCTGAATCCATTGCATCATCGGACATTATGACAAAATAAACTCCAGATAAATAACCGATCATCTCTTTAACGGTAGCTTTACGACCTAGAGATGTTCTTTTGATCTCTGCCAATCCATTAAGACGATCTAATTCAGATTTGATATTTTTTTCTGCGTAGTAGCTGGTTACAAGAATTTTCTTTTTCATTGAAGAATTATTTCTCAAGGGATTACAGTACCGATCTCCTATTTCTGGCCATAATTTAAATTGAAAATCATTTAGGTTTTAGTTTTTATTTTCTGCTGACAAACTCTTATTCAGCTTAATTCGTCAAATCCTTGCCAGGTAATTTTTGAACAGATGGCTTCTATCTTTGGCCATGCTTCTTGATGTTCACTAGAAATCGCCCAAGAGGCTCTTTGTTTTTCACTATTGAAAGATATGTCAATCTCATAATTAGATCTCGATTCATATTGTCGAAGAAGTTTAGTCCTTAAAAATCCATTCTGTACCTCAATAGCAGGAACATAGGCATCTTTGTAAAGCTTTTCGAGTTCTGTTCCCATCCCATTTTTAACCTCAAGATAAATGTGTAGCTGCACATCATTCTTTGATTTTTTCATAGCAGAGAGGCCTTGCTTAAAAACAATAAGACCACTTACCAAAAATCCCAAATTTTTAAGGATTCCTCTTCGATCTGTAGAATGAGCACGCAGAGAACTAATCAAAAGTTTCATTATTTCTAATCCTCCTTGATTTAATTGTGGGAATAAAAGGATAGTGAATACACTACCAGATATTCACTATTAGATGTTTTCATTAAAATCTCAATGTTGCAACGAAGTATCACCTGATATCTTCTCAGCAACAATTATTATAATGTAAACTCTCATATCACAAGGGGATAATTACATCCCCAAAATGGCTTACACAAGTAGTTTAAATAAATATTTTTATTCCGACATAAGAGAACAAACTCTTGTCTGAATGATTAGACTGATTATAAACTGATATTGATTTAACCTATTATTTCAGTTTATATTTCCTTTTTTAGAACCTGAACTAATAACAAACTGCTTAGAATATATTATTTAGGAGGTAACATGGACACTGTCAAACTTGAATCTATTGCGCGAGCACTTGTTAAAAAAGGTAAAGGTATTCTAGCTGCTGATGAGAGTTCTGGTACGATAAAGAAACGATTTGACGCTATTTCTGTTAGTTCTACAGAAGAGAATAGATTTTTTTATCGCCACTTACTATTGACTACTAATGGCATTGAAGATTTTATTAGCGGTGTTATTTTATTTGATGAAACTATTCGACAATCTGACAAAACAGGACTTTCCCTGCCAGAGATTATAAACAAAAAGGGAATCCTGCCCGGGATTAAAGTTGATAAAGGTGCAAAAGACATGCCTGGATTCCCTGAAGAAAAATATACTGAAGGTCTGGATGATCTTCGTCCTCGATTAGTCGAATATCGAAAACTTGGAGCACAGTTTGCTAAATGGAGGTCAGTTATCACTATCGGAGAGAATATTCCTAGTATCCAATGCATTAAAACAAATGCCCATGGACTTGCTCTCTATGCTGCGCAGTGTCAAGATATTGGTCTCGTCCCGATAGTTGAACCAGAAGTTTTAATGGATGGGAACCATTCCATCAAACAGTGTGAAGAAGCGACAGCAGAAACCCTTAAGTCTGTTTTTTATGAACTTAAAAACCATAAAGTTCACCTTGAGGGTATCCTCCTTAAACCTAACATGATTCTTCCAGGCAAAACCTGCCCAGAACAGGCAACTACTCAAGACGTTGCGATGGCAACATTGCGTTGTTTTCAACGTAACGTTCCAGGCTCTGTACCGGGAATTGTTTTTCTCTCTGGTGGCCAAACACCTCAGCAAGCAACTCAAAATCTAAATACAATGAATGTGCTAAGTAACGCCCCTTGGCAACTTAGTTTTTCCTATGGTAGAGCCCTTCAAGAATCAACTTTAAAAACCTGGAGTGGAAATAATTCAAATGCTGAAAAAGCTCAACAGGAGTTCTATCATCGGGCAAAATGCACTGGTGCTGCTCGAAATGGCCAGTACAATGAAAACATGGAGATTAAATGATTTCCGTTAATTTTCTCTAATGGAAATTATAAAATTATTCAAATAATTTGGAAAAGATAACCTAAATTAATGCGTGGTTTTAGTTTAAAAGAACATGGCATTACAGTTAAAGACATTTTGAGAAATGCATCACCTGCTGTCCTCTATGAACAAGCCATATTAAATGAAGTGGATAGTAAAATTTCTAGTTCTGGAGCTTTGTTAGCTTATTCAGGTCTAAAAACTGGCCGATCTCCTAAAGCCAAACACATTGTAAAAAACACGAATTCAGAAAAAGACGTATGGTGGGGTAATGTAAATGCCCCCATTTCCCAAGAAGTCTTTCAGTCTAATCTCAAGTGTGTTCTTGAATATCTAAACAGCTGTCAACGACTATATTGTGTTGATGGATTTATTGGCTGGGATCAGAAATACCGGATAAAAGTTAGAATTATTGCCTCTCGACCTTATCATGCCCTATTAATGTGGAATATGATGATTCGTCCTACTCCTGAAGAACTGTCGGATTTTGATTCTCCTGACTTAACAGTCTTTAACGCAGGCGTCTCCTCTGCCGACCCTGAACTAGATGGAATAACCTCCAAAACTAGCGTTGATTTAAATCTTGAAAGCCAAGAAGTAACAATCCTTGGCACGGAGTATGCAGGAGAAATGAAAAAAGCAATCTTCTCCTATATGAATTATTTAATGCCCAAACAGAATATCCTTTCTATGCATTGCTCCGCTACTTCAGATAAAAAAAATAAACATTCTTCAATCCTATTTGGTCTTTCAGGAACTGGTAAAACAACCTTGTCAGCAGATCCTCAACGACCTTTAGTAGGTGATGACGAACACTGCTGGACAGATGAAGGTATCTTCAATATTGAAGGTGGGTGCTACGCTAAAATAATTAATCTTACCCATGAAGCCGAACCGGAAATTTACGATGCCCTCGTATATGGAGCTTTACTTGAAAACGTTAAATACAACGAAGAAACCCGACAGATAGCATTCGATGATGATACCATCACTGAAAATACCCGCGCGTCGTACCCAATAGAATTTATTGATAATGCTAAAATACCCTGTATTGCTGGGCATCCTTCGGATGTGATTTTTTTAACCTGTGATGCATTTGGCGTCTTACCTCCTTTGAGTCGTTTAACTCCAGATCAGGCTGAGTATTATTTTATTAGCGGCTATACAGCTAAAGTTGCGGGGACCGAGATGGGAGTTAAATCTCCACAAGCTACCTTTTCTCCTTGTTTTGGGGGACCATTTTTAGTGTGGCATCCCAGCAAGTATGCCCAAATGTTAAGTACACAAATTCGTTCCCATAAAGCTAAAGTCTGGCTAATCAATACAGGTTGGTCTGGAGGGTCATACGGAACTGGATCACGTATTAAACTGAGCTTTACTAGAGCAATGTTAGATGCAGTCTACTCTGGATCTCTTGAAGAAACTCCAACGGTGATTGATCCAGTGTTTGGCTTAGAAGTAATTGTTAACTGCCCTAATGTTCCCAGTGAATTATTAGTGCCCCGAGAATCCTGGACAGATAAGAATTCTTTTGATCAAACTGCTTCTAAACTAGGGAATCTTTTCAAAGAGAACTTCAAGCAGTATGAAAATGAGGTAACCGATTCAGTCAAACTGGCTGGCCCAAGATAATTTGAAGTAAATTCAGAAATGGTCGATTAAAATTATCAGCACTCCATTAAAGCTAGATCTGAAAATCAAAAACCATTCAAATTTCCAGAATGGTCGAACTCTAAATCCCTAACTGGACCTAGAATACTTAGTTCCTCTTTTTTCTCAATCTCAGAGGAATAAGCTTCTGAAACAAGGATTTCTCCAAGGTCGAGGGTGTCATGAATTCGAACCACCTTAGAATCAGCTGGTTCAATCAGGCCAACCGTTTTAAGGGCAGCATCTAATGCCTTACGGTCATTGTCAAATGTAATAGGAATAGCAGCCCCAGAAGGTGCATTACCAGTCATGCAATTTATGTAAGTGGCTTCTCTGTTCATTTTATCGATAGCTTTCTTGTGCACATACTCAGCCATTCCAACACCAGAAGCATTCCCATGGGTTTCATCGGTTAAATCTCTAACATAAATACGAGTGATCCTAGGATACTCACCATCAACAGCAGAATGGTCATTAAATTTTCTCCCAATAACATTTGTATCCATTCCAGCACCACTTATATTTTTTCCAATTTTGTCTACAATTAGTAAATCAATGTCTTCAAAAGGCAATCGTGGCATCCACTTTTTTGCCATTTTTAACAGTTCTTTTTCTCGTTCAACAAACTTATCTGGTGCTACAGCTTCTATTCTAGCAGTTTGATCATATTGATTTTCAACAATGCCCAACCCTAAAAGGACTCCGCATTTCTCTATAACTGCTCTCCCCACTGACCGCACAATCCGATCCCAGTTATAATGAACAATTGCCCCATGGTACAGTGAGGCCCCTTTATGCTTTCCTAATCCAATTAACATCATCTTATGCAGTCCACTTTCTATCTCACCAACAAAGCCCGTGTGCGGTTTAACCCGTCCAACAACGGCAACATGTTTAGCTTCAAAAGCAAACTTATCAAACAAAACTGGCACTCCATCTTCAGTTTGGCCTACTTCAACGGTTTCCATACTGGCCTTTATAGGAGCTTCAGTATATTCCTCCGTCACACCATAACTCTCAATTATTTTTCGCTGATTTTCCGCAACCCCTCCACCATGACTGCCCATGGCCGGAACCAGAAACGGTGCAGCACCTAGTGTTTTAAGTTCAGCGACAAGTGACTTTACAATTAATGCAATATTAGCGATTCCACGGCTTCCCACAGAAATAGCAACACTATCTCCTGACTTAACCTTTGAAGCTAAATTAAGTCTCGCTACCTGTTCATGCACGGTTCCTGTAATATCATCTACAGTTGGTGCTTCAAAATTTTGACGTACTCGCATCATTCGGGGGTAAGACATTTTTTTCTCCCTTCTGAATTACAGAGTTCCTATTTAACACTAATAATAGCTCACAAGGTTAGAGAAACTTCAATAATATAAGCAACCCTAAAAGATTTAATTAATAAGTTGTAATTTTTGACAAATCAATCTACAAAGATGTTAATTCTTCACTTACAAAAATCATTGCTTAAAAAACTCCAATCATTCTCGAGTTTTTCAAGTGAGTCTTGTTTCGCACGAGATGATGTTTCTGATCAATTCTTCACTGCATCTATCATGATACTGATCAAAAGGGAGTATCGGTTGTCTCACATTGAAAGTTGAGAAAATCCCTTTTGTATAACAATAACGCTTTAAAAATTGAATTGAGATATCAATATGCTGATGAGTCCAAGCCAAAAAAGGAACTATTTCTTCGAATAGTTTTATTGCTTTAAATCTATTTCCTCCAGTATGTAAGCGATATATATGAACGAAAGGTTTATTAATGGCAGTAGTATTGAAGCCATGAATGCCTCTATCTAATGCCTCAATCATTTCTGGAAGAGACCACCCACTAGAAACATTCAATTCCCCTTTCGTTTCTGCCAATACTTGGCTGGACTTAAACCCTGCTGGAATTGTTTCAATCTTGATACACTTAAAAGCAGAAATTTTCTTAAACATCTCAAAAATTGTTTTCAATGACATTCCATAACCGTTCCAAGATAGATCCTGAATCATTAACATTTCCATACCAACACTGGAAAGCTCCTGAAAAAATCGAACTATGCCCTGATGATCAGCCTCTAACTTGTCAGGCACTCTGCACAGGATTCCATCGCATCCCAAATGCAATGCATTTTCAGCCAATCCGATAGCATCTTTTATCTCTTCAGAACTTACTCCTGCTATAACCTTAATACGCCTACCAGCAATTGATGCTACCTGTTCAACTAAAAACTTTCTCTCCCTTAATGATAGTTTTTCAACCTCACTTGCTACAGCTGGCACGATACATCCTACAATCCCATCAGTAATTGATTGTTCTATTAACCTCTCTAAAGAAGGGACATCAATATTCAATTTTTCATCAAAAGGCGTATTAATTATTGGGACAATCCCATGTAAATCATAACAACCTGTCATTATTTAAATTCTCCTAATTTCAAATTGAAAACAATCTCGTTAAAAAAATCATTTCAATCTATGATAACCTAGCTTGTCTAACATTGATCGAGTTATCATATCAATTCTATTTCGTAACAGTAATTTTCATAGCAAACAGGAGAAAACAGTGAATAGACTGAGGCATTTATCCAAGTGGCCTTTATTACTTCAGTGTGCAGCCTTCCTAATAATGGGCACCTTATCCGGGTTTTACTTAATGGCAACTGATGATCTATGGATACAGCACAATGATTTCCACAACCTTCGATCTGGCAAAGCTGATGATTCTGGAGCTAATCTCTATGTTTCGGCAAAGGGACGTATTCAAACAATCAACCGCTGGGATTTAAACTTAGATGGAGAACTTGACCTTCTATTCACCCAGGATCATAACAACGTCTATGCACCTGACAGTCTTCTATACTGGGGTGGACCAAATGGTTTTCAGTCATTACTGCCAGAAAACTGGAAGTTGCGGGCGCCATTTTCAATCTTAACTCATATTGAATCTGCCAGTAAAAAGATTACTCGATTCCCAACATCCGGAGGCGGCCGCAGTAAGATCGCTGATTTAAACCTAGATGGATTTCCTGAAATTGTGATTTGCAACTCCCAACACAACTATAGAACAGATCAACCTGCCTATATATATTGGGGTGGTCCGAACGGTTATGACCTAACCAAGAGAACTGAGCTGCCCGCTCTTTTGGCTGTTGGAATAGCAATAGGAGATTTAGATAATGACAACCTTCCTGACATTGTTCTGGCTAATAATGGAAGTGAACGTGGGGAAAGTGTCGAGTTCAAGGAACATTTAGAGTCATATATCTATTGGGGTAACCTTAATGGGTATAGCCCTGAACATCGCAGTTCAATCCCGACTATTAGTGCCACAGATGTAGCAATTGGTGACTACAATGGAGACAAACAGTTAGATCTTGCATTTCTTAACCATAATAGTCAGGAAGAAAGTGTCTTTCTTTATTGGGGCACCGGCACAAGAGGTTTTAACAAACAAAACCGACAGGTTCTAAATAATCAGGATTTAAAGACTGGAGAGAGACCTAAAGGATCAAAAGGGGCACTACAGGGAATGAAAACTCTCCTGACAATCCAAGTCAACCAAGATAACATTTCCGATCTGATAGTGGCTGGATCTAATAAAGCAATTCTTTTTTATGGATCAAATAACGGCTTACTCCTTGACAATACCATGACCCTCCCCACAAATTATTGCCAAGATTTGAAAGCAGCAGATCTGAATAACGATAAACAAATTGATCTTGTAGTTGCCAATTCAGGTGACTACGATAATTTGTCAACTAACTCTACAATTTATTGGGGTACTGACAACGGTTTTAGCCAAAATCGGAAGACGGATTTACCCAGTCTAGGAGCTACTACTGTATCAATAGCTGACCTTAACAAAGACAACATTCTCGACATTCTAATTGGCAACTCGCGCAATGCTTTCGGCAATGATGTTCCAAGCTATATCTATTGGGGCAGAAATAGTGGTTTCGCTTCTCACCGGCGTAGTGAACTCACTGGTTTTGGAACAATTAGTTCCGGTATCGCTGATCTTAATCAAGACAAAAATCCTGACATCTTATTGGTCTCTCATTTAAGTGGAAAAAGCGGTGTGCTTTCCTCAGTTGTTTACTGGGGGACTTCTGATCACTATTACTCTAATGCTGCATCTACTGAGCTTGATTTAGGGGCCTATATGGAATTCAGCATTGCGGATCTAGACGACGACAATTTTCCAGATATTATTTTTAACAGAGGTGATACCGCCTATATCCAATGGGGTTCTTCTGCCGGCTATCAACAAAAAGGTGAGGAAACTGTCCTGCCTTTAAAGAAGACTATTGCTAGCAGTGTGGCAGATTTAAATAAAGATGGCTTTCTTGATATTGTTTTTTCCCTCCAAAGCTCTCCTGGAGGTAATGCTGGAGCTGCCATAGTCTGGGGAAATCCTAATCGTTTTAAAGATCCTAAGGTGAACAAATGGGCTTTAAATTTTCCAGGTATCGAATCAAACGCTATTGCTGATCTTAACAAGGATGGATTCTTAGACCTTGTTTTTCCGGGAGGTAATGCAGCGATCTCTGAAATTTTTTGGGGAAGCCCCCAGTCCTATAGCCCGGACAACGTTCTCCGTTTAAAAACTAATGGCTCACCACATGTCGTGCCGGCAGATCTCGACAATGATGGCTGGTTAGATCTTATTTTTACAAGTGGATTTTCAAAAGCTAATTATACTACGCATACCAACACCCAAATCTATTGGGGGGGATCCCAGGGTTTTTCATCTTCCGCCACAGAATTTGAAGGATTCACTACTCTAGACGCTTCCGTTGCTGATTTCAATAAAGATGGGCATTTAGATATTGCTACTACTAACTACCGTTCTGATACTAATAGAGAACTTCCCGCATTTATATACTGGGGAGGAATGAACCGAAACTTTAGTGAAAAACGGCGACAATTGTTGGACGCCCACTCTTCTTCGGCAGTCGACTCTCTCGATCTTAATCGGGATGGCTGGATAGATTTAATTATATCTAATCACCAAATACACTTTGACCATGCTGCTGGAACAAACATTTACTGGGGGGGACCCAAAGGATTTTCAAACCAAAACAGACAGCATATTCCTACCATTGGAGTTCATTTAGACGCAATGATTGATGCTGGTCACGTCTATGATCGGAGTTATGCCTGGTCTTATTTTTCAGCACCAGTGCAAGCATCTGAAGGAACTATCTTTTCTAAACTTCATTGGGATGCCATCACGAAATATGGTACAAGTGTGAAATTTCAAGTGCGTTCGGCAAAATCTAAAGAAGAGCTCAACAATGCACCCTGGACCGGCCCTTCTGGACCTGATTCCTTTCACCTAGAATCAGGGGAATCATTATCGTCTATCTCAATAACACACCGTTGGTTACAGTACCGTGCAATTTTAGGTTCTCCAGATGGTGGAAACTCTCCTATATTGACGGAAGTCGCTATTGAATGCAGTTATTAGATTCAAGATATTAGATTAGTATTTTTTCACAGGTAAGGAGACTATAAAAAATTATGAAACGTAGATCCTTCTTTAAAACCATCGGAAGTATTGCCCCCAGTGCGCTGGCTGTCCCTCTGGTCCACGCTGCTTCTTCTAAAAAACATAATTCAAAAGATCTAATCAAACAGAAAGAACCCCGTGTAGCTATGTTTGATGACGGCAGACATGCTGGTGGCCTCTATCAAATGGAGCCGCCCCTTACCCCTGAAGATCATGCTTACAATGTAAGCCAACTTGCTAGTAGTGGAGTGGATACTTTAGTTTATTTTGCAAGTGTTGAGGGTGGGAGTGCCCTCTACGATAGTAAGGCTGTCCAAGTATGGGGTGATGAAGTTAAGAAATGGACTCACTATGTTTGGTACAGGGCAGGACGAATTTTACGGCAACTCATTGACGATGGACATGACCCTCTTAAAATTTTATGTGATCGTTGCCACAAGACGGATATTTTAATGATTGCTAGCGGTTGGGTTAGTCTTCATGGAGGACCCCGAGAAAAGGTAGAAGGCCTGGGACGATCAACTGCGTTTACCATGGATAATCCACAGTTTCAGGTCGGTGATGATCCAGACCCCAAAGCTAAAGGAATATCAACTAGTCGCTTTAGCTTCTTACATGAAGAAGTACGTCAAGAACGATTACGGTTATTTGAGGAAATGTTAGCTGCTTATGAAACTGATGGGATTGAATTAAACCTTACCTCTGCAATGCCATACTGTAAATTTTCTGAAGCTGACAGGCTAGCTCCAATTATGACCCAGTGGCTTCGGAAGTTAAGAGCAATAGCAGACAATGCACAGGAAAAGCAAGGTCGAAAAAAACGTATTTATGCCAGAATTCCAGCTCATCCAGATGCTTGGAAACTCGTTGGATATGAGGTGCCTACCTGGATCTCAGAAAATCTAGTGGATGGATTCTTCTGTGAAAGCAGCTACTCCGAAGATGAAGGTATGGATCAATTTCCTGACCTTAAAACCATTATTCAATTAACTCGAGGTACTAACTCCCGTGTCCTATATGCTTTTTATAATGGGTTAGGTCGACAGCTGGCACGCTATGCCACTCCTCCTATGATATGGGCTGCCGCAGCAAATTCATATGCTCAGGGAGCGGACGGTTTTGGAGTTGCAGGCCATCACTGGACACCGAATGGATGGCCCTGGACAGCCCAGGAATATGATACATTGCGATTATTAGGGCATTCGGATTTGCTAGCTACAGCTGACAAACATTACCACGTTCGTTCAAGTAACCGGCAAGTGGAGTCCTGGAGTTGGCTTCCTGGAAGATACACCCCGTTACCTAGAACATTAACTGAAGGAAAATCTGAAACTATATTGTTTAAATTAGCTGATAATCTATCTCACTGGGAAGATTTAGGTCGTGTTGAATCAGTTATTCTTCGAGTGAGATTTACAAATTTTCAACCTCATTACGACAAAATCAAGATCAAGCTGAACGGTCAAGAGCTTCCAGAATCAATTCTTAAGAAAGTTGATATGACCTATCGATTGCTACGAATGGGACCTGTTAATCCCTATGGCTATGCTTTTGATTATCACCTCACCCCAGATCACTTTCCTAAACAGGGACTTAATCAAGTGACAGTTGTTCTACTTAAACGTGATCCTAACGTTACATTTAAGATGGACTTATATGATGTTGACTGCTCAATAAAATATCGCTTGCATCGACATTTTGAAGACAAACCGATTGAATACTAGAAAACTACCTAGATTGTTGGCTAAAGCCTGTAGTATTTTCATCTCAACTACAATGTTCTGGGGACTCTCTCTTTCTAGCCGGGCTGATTCAAATAATGGAGATCGTTTCCCCACCTCGACTCCTCCTCTCAATGACATTCAAGTCGAAAACCGCGTACCTGTCCCTATGAGAGATGGCACCATTCTTTACGCAGATATCTTTCGTCCTGTCAACGAAGGTCGTTATCCTGTTCTCGTCTGTCGAACACCCTATGGCGTGGAAGGAAGAGCTGAACCTGCATTCTTTTCCAAACGAGGCTATGTTTTTCTAATTCAGGACGTGAGAGGACGTTATGAATCTGAAGGTAGATGGGATCCCTTTCGGAACGAGGCAAATGATGGTTATGATACGGTGGAATGGGCAGCTAAACAACCATGGTCTAATGGTAAGATCGGGATGCAGGGTAAATCCTATCTAGGCCTCGTCCAATGGCAAGCGGCTAAGACTCGACCACCGCATCTAATAACCATTTTCCCGGATGTAGCATCCGTTAGCCCCTACCATAGCTTTGTTACCCTCAATGGAGCATGGAGACTTTCATTCAATTTTGGATGGGGAGCGGTTCGACAAGAATCGCGTATCGGGCAAAATACGGTATTACATAAAAAAGGCGGAGGCTCACAAAACCTTAGTTACAACCAAGTCATCTGGCATCTACCCTTGCTTGACATGCAACGACTTTTAGGACGGCAAGCTCAATTTTATACCGAATGGATTCAACATCCCGACTATGATGATTATTGGAAAGTACTTGATGTGACTAAACATTTTTCCAAGATCACAATCCCCGTTCATACTCTTGGTGGGTGGTTTGATATTTTTACTCAGGGAACTATTGACGGCTATCTAGGAATGAGCCAGACCGGTGGATCTTTAAAGGCACGACAAGGCTCTCAAATCACTATTGGTCCCTGGGGACATGGCCCTACCCGATCCTTTGGAGATTTAGCTTTTGGTGACACCGCTATGGTGGACGTATTAGCAATTCAACTTCAATGGTTTAATTACTGGCTTAAAGATCTACCCGGACTTAACACCGAACTTGCTGCCAGAATTTTCGTGATGGGAAAAAACAAATGGAGATTCGAAAAAAAATACCCTCTAGCCAATACTGAGTATAGAAAACTTTATCTCCATAGTAAGGGAGAAGCTAACAGTGCAAGAGGCAACGGAAAACTCAGCTGGAATATCCCTAACTCAAACTCAAAACCTGACCATTATCGCTATGACCCCAATAACCCTGTGAAAAGTCTCGGGGGCAATAACTGTTGTGGAGTGCCAACACGAGCTGGCCCTGTGGACCAGCAATCCATTGAACAGCGCCACGACGTCCTTGTCTATACTTCTGATTTCCTACAAGAATCTCTAGAGGTAACAGGGCCCATAAAACTAAAGCTCTATGCCTCTTCTAGTTCAACAGAGACGGATTTTGTGGCAAAACTAATAGACGTCTACCCTGATGGAACGGCTATTAATGTAGCTGAAGGACTTCTGCGCACCCGGTACAGAAAGAGCCTTGATCAACCTAAAAAGCTCAATCCTGGAAAAATCTATGAACTGATGATTGATTTAGTAGATACCAGCAACCTATTTCTCAAAGGTCACCGTATCCGGTTAGATGTAACTAGTAGCCACTTCCCCCAATTTAATCGTAACCTGAATACAGGGGAGGCTTTTGGTTTACACCAAAAGCCTCAAGTAGCTAATCAGACTATTTACCATTCTAATACTTATCCGTCACATTTTATTTTGCCTATTATTCCTTCTGACTAATCCCCCTTCTTAACTGCCACAAATTGCATTCCAATCTTGTTGGTTCCAGGAAGTTCAGCTACTCCCAGTGTAGCTCTTGTCGGAGGACTTTCAGGGAAATAACTTCTATATGCATTGTTCATCTCTGCATAATCAGCCATATCGCTTAGGTATACACGGGCTTCAACAACGTTTTTAAGACTAAAACCCCCAGCTTCTAGAATTTGTTTAACTCGACTCAAACAATCATTTACACGGTCTGCAACTGTTTCCTTCCCACTAAATACTCCTGCAATATAGATAGTATTGCCTACCTTAAGTCCTCGACTATAAGCTCCACTTGGTGGCATGCCTTCTGGAAGGACCGGTTCTTTCTGTTTCCGGCTGGCAATCATTGTAATCTCTACAGGAGAATTTAAAGGAATATTTGAGACGAGGATTGGAACTCGAGCTGGCTTAGGATCAGGAACCTTCGACACATAAACTTCACTCATTGGTCCAAAGAATTCACCACTTGACATGAAAACTTCTGTAGAAACTACATTAGAAAAATCCATATTTCCTGCTTTTAAGATGCTTTCAATATTTGTTAGTGTCTGACTTACTTGAACCTTAATATCTCCTTCCACCAATTTTCCTCCTGACGTGCCCGCCTGTCCGGAAACAAATAAGTAGTCCCCACACAGAATGCCTGGAGTAAATGGTAATTTCCATTCATCGCGCTTAATTTCGAGAGGATAAATAGCTTTTTTTTCTCCCCGCATTGCTACCATTGCAATTTCGATACTTGCCCCAATTGCTAACTTATCAATACCAACAGTTGTTCGAGTAGGCAAATCCTTGGTTTTAAAAAATGATCGGTACACCTGGCTCATTACACCTATTTTGCTAAGATCTGTCATCCACACATGAGTAGCTACTACATCAGAAAATCCATATCCTTTAGCTTTTAACTCTCGGCCTAGATTTTCCATTGTCACTTTAGTTTCTGCTTCAATGCCAGAAGCCAACTCTTTAGTTGTTGGATTCAAACCTACTTGACCTGAAAGATAAAGTAAGTCACCAACTTCTATCGACTGACTAAAAGGTAAAGACGGTGGAGGACTCTCAACTTCAGTGGACTGTTGACAAGCCATACTCAGGAGAATACAAAATAAAGTAAAGCTTCTTAGAATCATTACTTTCTTTTTAATCATGATGGAACTCCTCATATAATTTTCTTGCTACATTCTGGGAACCTTGCAAAGTGCAAGGATTCTTAATTTTAGATAACTACTATTTTCATAATGAAAACACATTTAAAAATTAAACTTAATTTTGTCAACTAGACAATCTCTGTAATCAGAACTTATAATGCACAGGTGTTCAACTTTAATTCCCTAGTGGTTGGACATCTTACTAAACCAATAATAGAAAAGTCTGTTGGAATTATTATAGAAAGTTTAACTTTTTTCAATCTTGTCGTTGCATAATCCTTGGAGAACCTCCCTATGAAAGATGGAATCACAGAAAAACTCCACCCAGCTAACAACCTTACTGATTTTACCGTGACTAATGATGATGTCGATTTCTTTAATCGTCATCTACGGAATTTTGTTCCGACAGAATCTTTTGACTCTCATGCCCATTTCTATGAAAACTCACATCTAGGAAACACACTTAATGATAATTACCTAAAATATCGTCCAAATCCAGGCGGATGGGCTGCCTACCAAAAACACCTCAAAATGTTGATGGGTGACCGCGCTCCACAAGGAGGATTGTTTTTTGCAATGCCTCGAAAAGATGTAAATATGAGGGCAGCTAATGAATTTGTAGCAGAACAAGTGTCACAATCTGACAAACTTAGAGGTTTGTTATTGATTCATCCAAAAGATGACCCAGACCATGTTAATCAGCAAATTACTGATCAAGGTTTTGTTGGAATAAAAGTTTACCTAACTTATGCTGATCGTGATGACCCATACAATGCTGAGATTGAAGAATTTCTACCGGACTGGGCTTGGGAAATTGCTGACAAAAATAGACTAGTAATCATGCTACACATGGTTAAACCCAGAGCAATAGCTGACACCCTTAATCAACAATACATCCGTGAACATTGCCTGCGTTATCCTAATGCAAATCTTATTCTTGCCCACTGTGCTCGGAGCTTTAACTCTGGGCATATCCTCGAAGGACTTGATTCTCTGCGTGGACTTGAAAATATCTTCTTTGACAACTCAGCCATTTGTGAGCCTCAACCTGTTGAAGAGATTCTTAAAATATTTGGACCATCAAGACTTTTATTTGGTACAGATTTTCCCGTTTCTATGCTTCGGGGTCGAGCAGTTAGCACTGCTGATGGATTTCTTTGGCTTGGTCAGGGTAACGTGGACTGGTCAACAGCAGCTTTTGGAAATAATACCGTGTTAGGACTAGAGAGTCTATTGGCACTTAAACATGGGTGTCAGCGAATGAACCTGATTGACACAGATATTGAACGGATTTTTTTTCAAAATGCTTATCAGTTATTTAAAATAGAAGAACAAGAAGTTGGACGTGGCCAAAATCTGTATATTGAAGCAAAGAAAATCATTCCTGGCGGAACTCAACTGCTGAGTAAACGACCTGAGTTATGGGCTCCTGATCAGTGGCCTGTGTATTACAAAGAAGCCCGAGGATGCTCAATCATAGATATGGATGGTCAGCATTATACGGATTTTAGCGTTAATGGAATTGGCTCAACTATGTTGGGGTATGCAGATCCAGATGTAACTGCAGCTGTAATTAGACGAGTCCAACACGGTTCTATGTGCTCACTCAATGTGCCTGAGGAAATGGAAGTAGCTCGACTTCTTTTACAGTTGCATCCTTGGGCTGATAATGCTCGTTTCACACGGGCTGGAGGAGAATCATTAACAGTGGCCGTTCGAATTGCACGCGCAGCAACTCAAAGACAAAACGTCGCAATCTGTGGTTACCATGGATGGCATGATTGGTATATTGCTACAAATATAGGAACAGAACATAATCAAAAACTAAACGAACATCTTTTAAAAGGAATTGACCCAGCTGGGGTACCCTCCAGACTTGGTGGCACCACTTTCCCTTTTCGCTACGGAGAACTCCAAGAACTAGAACAAATATTTGATTCTGCTCCAGAACCTTTAGCTGCTATTGTTATGGAACCTACTAGAAGCGAAGATCCTGCTCCAGACTTTCTTCCATCCATTCGAAAATTGTGCAATGAACATGGTGTTAAGTTAATCTTTGACGAGGTATCTATTGGGTGGAAACTAACAGTAGGTGGTGCACACCTCAAATATGGAGTTAATCCTGACATAGCTGTATTTGCAAAATCAACGGCTAATGGACACCCTATGGGTGCCATCATAGGAAATGAAGAAACTATGCAAGCCGCTCAAGAATCTTTCATCTCTAGTTCATTTTGGACTGAAGGAGTAGGTCCCGCTGCTGCAGTTGCTACTATTAAGAAAATGATGCGGGTTGATGTAGTTGGGCACGTCGATCGCATTGGACAATCAATGAAAGATGTTTGGCTGAAACTAGGTACCCAATATAAACTTCCTCTAACAGTGGATGGACACAATGCATCTTGTGGTTTTTCTCTCAATCATCCAAAAGTTAGGGCCCTGGAAACATTATTTACCGTTAGAATGCTTAAAGCTGGGTTCCTTGCAACCCCCCACATAACTTTAACTCTTGCTCATGAACCCTACCATGTTGAGGCATATGCTAAAGCAGCAGAGCCTATCTTTTATGAACTAGCTACAGCCATTGAAAAAGATGACGTCGAATCCCGCATTGGTGGTCCGATAAGACATTCAGGTTTTCAACGACTAACCTAGTTTAGCTTCTAAATCAGAGGAGATATGAGAATGAAACGGATTGGGATAGCTGGGTTTCTTCATGAATCCAATAGCTTTTCTCCAATACCCACCCCCTACCAACATTTTAAAGAAACTAGTTATACAACTGGAAAAAGCCTGTTGGATCGTTGGGAAGGTACCCACCACCAACTCGGTGGATTTTTGGAAGGAGCTAAGCAGTTTGGATTTAAACCTGTGCCTATTTTTGCTACTTATGGTATCCCCTCAGCTCCAATGTCAAAGGAATCCTTCGAACAACTATCAAGTGATATGATCGGCTTAATTCAAACGGCCCTTCCCCTAGATGGGTTACTCCTAGCTTTACATGGTGCCGCAGTATCAGAACCTTTTCCAGATGCAGATGGCGAGCTCTTAGCTCGCATTCGGCGTTTAGTCGGTCCGAGCCTCCCAATTGTCTCGGTAATTGATCTCCACGCTAATGTCTCTCCTGAAATGATCAATGCAACCCATGCCCTTATTTCGTACCGTTCTAATCCCCATCTAGATCAACGTCAATGTGGAATTGAAGGTAGCAGCATAATAATGAGAATTCTTAATCAAGAGATTAGTCCTATTCAAGCTCTTGAATGTCCTCCTTTACTTATAAATATTACAAAGCAGTACACAAATGAAGCTCCCTCTAAACAACTTTACTCTGACCTTGAAACAGTACTGAATTGGCCAGGGATTTTGTCTGCCAGCACCGCCATGGGTTTCTATTATTCTGATGTTAAGGATATGGGTGCCTCTTTCTGGGCAATTTCAGATTCTAATCCTTCTCTGGCAAAAAAAGCTGCACAATGGCTAGCTCAAAGAGCCTGGGACAGACGACAACAATTTCTCGGAGATCTTCCCAATGCTAAACAGGCTGTTCATATGACCCAGTCAAAAATTGATGGCCCCATAGTTCTTATGGACGTTGGTGATAATGTAGGAGGGGGTGGCCCAGGTGACTCAACATTTCTTTTGTCTGAAATCGTTTGCCAGAAAACCTCAAATGCATTAGTAGTTCTTTTTGACCCAGAGGCTGTACTAACTTGCGTAGAAAAGGGTGTTCGCCAGTCCATTGATCTACTGGTTGGTGGAAAAACAGATAACCACCACGGTCAGCCTGTAAGAATAAAAGGAAAAATACGGTTAATTTCGGACGGAAGATCCTTGGACACCCAACCTAGACATGGCGGTCATGGATTGTTTGATCAGGGTTTAACTGCAGTAATACAAACCCTTGAAGGACATTTAGTTGTACTAACTACTCTCCGCAGTGCCCCTCGGAGTCTCGAACAGCTTTACGCTTTAGCTATTGTTCCTGAAAATATGCACCTCATAGTTGCAAAAGGGGTTGTTGCTCCAAGAGCTGCTTATGAAGCCATTGCTTCTCAAACTATAATCGTAGATACCCCTGGTGCTACAACAGCTAATCCAGCAAATTTTAAGTTTCAACACTGCCGCCGCTCCCTTTACCCCCTTGTCAAAGACGTAAAATACTCAGCATCGACTTTATAAACCAACCCTACGCTAATCCATTATCCAAAATTTGCTTGCAGATCTTTAAAACACAGCTGGTTATTCCCCTAAAGACTTCGCTTTATAACTCTAAGCATAAACTCTCAGTAACTGCTTGTAAAAATCTGGTAAAAAATATACTGATCATTCCCATTGACATTAACCTAACGTGTTAGGTTATAATAAAAGAATGAAATGTACAATTCACAACATTCAACTAATTTGTTACTGTCCGGCTTGTCGTGGTTCTATATCCTCACAACGAAAAACCCGTACATCTCGTGCTAATGGACTTCTAGGAGGCAGACCAAAAAAAGAAAAGGGGGAGTTAAATTTAAGTAAAACTTGTGAAGAAGCCATCCTAAACAAAATGATAACGGGAAAGTGAAATAAGAGCGATTAAATCTTATTTCACTGGTTCTACGTGGACACATTCCTAATTACAACATAATATTTAGAACAATCAGACTTTTATTAATTTGCAGAATTCCTTGTCCAAACTGTCAAGTCAGTTAAATCTCGGACAGCTCTTCTCCCCGAGAGGCAACTGATACCTATTCCTAACAAAAATAAAAAACTATTAGCTAAAACAATAATCCAGAACTTGTCTGGAAGAATATGTGCTATACCTGGGGATATTTGCCTTCCAATTTCACTATCAAAAAATAACCAAAGAAAAACACCTAATACCGTCCATATAGTTGCAATAGAAGCAGATTTACTATCAACCCTCTTAGTTAAAAATCCTAACAGAAACAGACCTAGTAATCCTCCACTCATAACAGAAATCAAAGTCGCTTGAAGATCTTGTAACGTTTCGGTTCTTGTAAAGTGAATGACCAGAGCTAATACAATCATGACAACTCCAAAAACTCCCGATATCCACCGTCCAAAGGTTACATAATGTTTTTCTTTCTTGCTAGGAGCAATCAATCTACGATAAAAATCAGTCGTTACTGCTGATGCTGACGCATTAATACTAGAATCTAGAGTAGACATAGCGGCAGCTAATAATCCAGACATAACAAATCCAGCAACACCAGCAGGCACATGACTTAAAATAAAAAATGGATAAACCTGTTCGGGCAACATTGTCTCCAACTCTGGCCTGGGGGAATGCTTGTAAAGCACATAAAGAGCAGTACCAATAAAGCTGAAGAAAACCCATACCATTACTGTAGTCACAGCACTGAGAACAATACCCTTTTTCGCCTCTTTAGTTGTCTTTATTGCAGCATATCTTTGAATCGTCATTTGATTTACACACATGTACTGGGTAAAGTGAAACAGGTGCATTAAAACCATAATCCAAACCGTTTTTTCTGAAAAATTTAGTGCTGTACTTCCGATCGAGAGCTTGCCATCCGCATAGGCCTCTCCAATTATCTGTTCGAAGCCCCCTGGCACCATATTAAAAATAATAGGAAGGCATATTAGTCCCCCCAAAATTAGAGCAAAGCCTTGAATCATGTCGGTCCAAATGACAGCTTCTAACCCTCCAGCAATAGTATAAGAAGCAACCAACACCCCAAAAATTACAATAATCCAAGGCAAAGAAAATCCTGTCATTGTCTCAATGGGAAGACAAACAGCATAAAGAATCACTCCGAGACGAAACATCTGAAACAACACGAAGGCTGCCCCTGCATACAAACGTGCCCAGGCACCAAAACGTTTTTCTAGATATTCATATGCAGATTGAAAATTTCCTTTTCGAAAAAGGGGCATAAAAAGAAACAGCCCCGGAATAGATGCTAATAAATAAGTAAACAAGGGAGGCACATAACGCCAGTTTTCGGCATAAGTAAAACCTGGAGTTGCCAGAAAAGTCATTGAACTCACAATCGTTGCCATCATTGAGAGCCCAACAACCCAACCTGGCATATTTCGACCAGCCAAAAAGTAGGCATCTGAAGATTTACTTTTCCTAGCGCAGTACACACCAATACAAACCATTACAACAAGGTTAAGTCCGATTACTATCAGGTCAGCTAATCTCCACATGAGAAATACTCTCCCTATGCATCACCTATCAATATTTTTAGTTGATTTTAAAAGTCTACTCTAGAAATTATTATCTTGTACTGAGGCTATTAACAAAAATGTCCACTAAAACTAGATCCTTATTTATAAAGGGTTATCTTTTCTTTTTTAGGGAATCTCAACAAATATATATTGATCATTAATAGTTACAGGATAAGTTTCAGCTTTGTAAGGCAACTCTACAGAAGAAGAATCTCTGTTTGGACCTTCTACGGTTACTTTGTATGTCCTGACTCGGGTATGATCTGGTTCAATACAGGATTGGCCATTTTTAAGATCAAATTCCCAACCATGCCAAGGACATCTAATAATCTCACCCCTTCGCGTAAAGTGATATTCGCCCGGAACATTCGCTTCTACGAATCCAGAAACCTGTCCTAGGCATAATGGACCGCTTTGATGAGGGCAATGATTCAAAATGGCAAAAAACTCACCCTCCACATTAAAGATTCCAATAGATCTGCCCTTAATTTGGGCAATCTTTCTTCCTCCACGAGGGATTTCTCCAACAGCAGCCACTGCATGCTTAGCCATCAAATAGTTATAACCTCTCTCAGCTTCCTTTAAGAATTATTTTTAATAAAAAATTAACAAAACTAATCTTTTTCAGATCTGGAATTCACCTATGGCTACGAAATCTTTAATTCAAGTCATATAGAGTTCGAGCATTTTCAGACATAATTTTTTTTCTTACCTCATCATCAAGTCCAGCCGGAAGTGCTGCCTCAGGAGAGTCAAAATCCCAGTGTGGGTAATCTGTTGCAAACAGTAATCGATCTGAAGCATCCAGATGTTCTAGCAATTGCTTAAAATAGACCGGTTTAGAAGGCTCTTCCATCGGTTGAGTACTCATCCAGATATGTTTACGGATATAGGATGAGGGGGTCGATTTAAGTGCAGGCACTTCTTGGGGAAGCTTTTTCCAGCAATTATCTAATCGCCACATTAAGGAAGGCATCCATCCAAAACCACCTTCAATTAGAACCACTTTCAGTAAAGGAAACTTTTCAAAGATCCCTTCAAAAACTAAACTGATAACCTGAGATTGAAAGGCTTGGGGCATTCCACCATGATCCTCAATATAGTAAGATGGCCACCCTGCTCCTGTTAGGGGTCCTCCGCCTGCTCCGCCAAAATGGATCCCCACCGGCAGATTATGCTTAATCGCTGCCTCATAAATTCCATGATATTTTCGTCGCCCTAACGGTTCACGGGTTCGAACTAAGAATAAAACTTGAACAAAACCGGGATGACTTCCTACTCTATCTATTTCTTCAGCTGCCAGTTCTGCATCCTCATAGGGAATTACAAGTGATGCACGAAGTCTCGGTTCAGGATCCAGCCATTCAGCAATCTGCCAGTCATTGATCGCTCTGGCTAGGGCTGCCCCATATTCAAGGTTTAACTGTCCACCAACACCAAATAGACAATTAAGAACTCCAAACTCAATATCATACAGATCGAGCAACTGATATTTCATAAAGTCTAGATCCGATCCAGCAGGCAGCCCAGAGGGTGGCCAAGAATCATGCCGAGCTGCATTCATTAGGGCTCTGGGGTAAAACGAGCCTAAATGGCCTCTAAGTCCAAACATTTGGTGATGTTCACGCCATCTTTGGGGAAGATATTTGTAAAGGGTTTCATTTGAAGGAATGAAGTTGTGGATGTCACAATCAATAATTTTCTGGTTCTGAGTTTTAAGTTTATTCTTATTTTTCTTGAATAAAGTTGACGATTTCATTTTTTGTTTTGATAAGCTTAAGCGCAAAATAATTAAAAATATATCTGCTTTACTCTTACTATCCTAACTCAAAAATCTTAGAAACGATAAAATGATTGAGCATTTTTCAATAGTATTTTTGTAGTTACTTCCCTAGAAAGACCAAGTGGGAAAGCCTCTTCAATACGATCAAACTGCCAATGTGGATAATCAGTTGAAAACATTAACATTTCTTCAGAATCTAATTGCCCAATTACTTCCGAAAATTGCTTGATATTTCCAGGCCCGTCAATTGGCTGAAGCGTCAAACGGATGTGCTTACGGATATACTCAGATGGAGGCTTTTTTACCCAAGGAATATTTCGCCGCAGACCTTTCCATTCTTTATCTAATCTCCACATCAAAGGAGGCATCCAAGTAAAACCACCCTCTATGAGAGAAACTTTTAGGGTTGGAAATCGATCAAACGCTCCTTCCACAATTAAACTCATTACTTGAGATTGAAACACTTGGGACATGGAAGCAAATTCTTCAGCATAAGTTGAAAGCCATCCACTTGGCGTTGACGGATGTCCAGGTGAACCACCAAATTGTATGCCCAAAACCAGACCGTGTCTAACTACTGCTTCATAAATAGGATCGTATTTTCGACTTCCATAGGGAATTAATGAACGAACAGGCATAATTACCTGAACAAATCTAGAATCATGCCCCCACCGATCTATTTCCTTCGCTGCCAATATCGGATTTTGACTAGGAATGACAATAGAACCCCTTAAACGGGTATCGCGTGATAACCAGGTATCAACTTGCCACTGATTAACAGCTGAAGAAAGTGTTAAAGCCAATTGTTCATCATGGACAGCCTGGACCCTATAAGCGCAGTTTAAAATACCAAACTCTATTTTTAGTTTGTCAAGTAACCCTTCCCTTAACTCCCCTATGTCAAGATTCCCCTTAACCGAACCAGTCTTCCGGAAACTCAAAGCCACTGAAGTTGGGGCCCCTTCTGGATAATCATCTGAGTCTGGCCCACGGAAAGCTGATTCCTCGATATAGGACCGCCAATGATCGGAAAGATATGGTTTTAAAACCTCAATATTTGGGACTTCATTGTGAATATCACAATCAATGACATTTTGATTAATCCAAAACAAATCATTTAAGTCATTATCCGATAAGGGTGCCAAGAATATTCCTTTCTTCTGACCTTTCATTATGTGGTTGAAGAGTTGTCATAATTATCAAGTTAATTTGTAAATAGAATACCGCAGAACCCTACAACTTCTCAATTCTAGTATATAAATAATCCTAAAAAGAAGTCAGTTACAACTTAATTATGATATAACAAGAAATTATACAAAAATTAGATTCTGTTTATTCCTTGAATTTTTCATAGTTACACCAGTTTGGTGCCCGGAGAGCCACAAATGAAAAAACAACATAGAAGGCTATTCATGAAAAATCTTACCCTCGCTACCGGCACTTTAATGTCGACTTCTTTTGGCTGCATTAAAACTACTCATAGTAAAGGATCAATGCAAAATCGCAGGGACCTAATCCACGCACTTGAGGGAGTCCATAATTTTATGGTAACTATTTTTCACCCAGATTTTGAACTAGATTCCGAAGGACTCCGACAGAATATATCTGACCACGCTCAAGGCTTTCACAAAAAGATGTCAATTGTCGTTGCAGGTGGCTTGGGTGAACTATACAGCCTTGATATTGAAGAGCATCGTTCTCTTGTAACAGCTGCAGTAGCCGGAGCTGATGGTAAAATGCCTGTAATAGCAGGTATTGGTGGTGGCTATCGTAATGCTATGCGAATGGCTAAAAATGCTGAACGTGCAGGTGCTGATGCTGTTTTACTCTTTCCTCCTGGTTCTCGTTGGGGTCAAAGGGACGGAACATACCGTTGCTGTCTAGACGTGGCTAAATCTGTGGATATCGGTGTTCTAATTTATCCTCGCTCCGAAGATTATTGGCCTGAACTTTTAAAACAGTTAGCTAGAATTGAAAATATAATTGGTTTTAAAGATCCTAGTGGAGATACCAAAGTAGGTTTAAGCTTAGGAAGTATCATTCCTGAAAATTTCCTTTGGATTGCAGAAGGAGAAAACCACGCTGTTAAATCTCTTCCTGTTGGAGGTAGAGCCTATACAACGGCTGTAGCGACCTTTGCCCCAAAAGCTAGCTATGATTTTTGGTCAGCTGGCATAGCAGGTAATAACAAAAAGATGACTCAAGTTTTAACTGATAAAATTGAGCCTATTGTCAAACTTCGTGGAGTCAAATCTGGTTATGGCATCAGTGGAATTAAAGTAGGCCTCAAATCGTTAGGCAGAGCTGGTGGCCCTGTACGTCCTCCAGGAACTCAAGTAGATCCCAAAGACCGAGCTGCTATTGCCAAGATTGCACATTTGCATTCCGAGGTGCGAGGAGATTCTTCTAGCGATTGATTAATTAATAATTTGATTTTAGACAAAATAATTTAAAAACAAATTATCCACACCAAGGGAGGTGCTTGTGAAAGACCTAAACCGTCGAGAATGGATTATCTCAGCTAGTGCAATGGGATTATTCGGCGCATGCAATTCACCCAAAGAAGACAAACCTTTGGTTGAACCTACTATCGTTGATGCCCATGTACATGTATGGAGTTCTGATTTTAGACGTTATCCTCTAGCCCCAGGATTCGAACCTACAGATCTTTGGATTCCTAGTTATTCAGTCGAACGACTAATTAGAGAGGGCAAACCCGCTGGTATCGGCAAAACTAATTTGATTCAAATGACATGGTACGGTTTGGATCACTCATATATTTTGGACATTATTGCTAAAGACCCTAAACATTTCGTAGGTACAGGGATTGTTCCTGCAGTTACCGATGTTTCTCTTCCAAGTCCTGATAAAACGATGATCGCTCTATCTAAAAAAGGAATATATGCCTTCAGGGTTCGTGGTGGAACGACTCGTCCTCCACTCGGTGGGGGACCCCAATGGATGGACCATCCTGGATTTGACATGATGTTTAAGGCAGCTGCTGAACACAACCTGGCACTGAGTTTTTTGATGAGTATCAATGACTTACCTGAACTTGCCCGAATGTGTGAGCACTTTCCTGACAGTCCTGTGATTATTGATCATCTTGCTGGCACCCATGAAGCCTCGACTGAAGAAGAAATCCAGTTGCTTTTAAAAATGGCACAACATAAGAAAGTTATGATTAAGGTAGGAGCTTTTTATGGAAGAGGCAGGACACCTCCATACTTAAGTTTGTTGCCCTTAATAAAACGAATAGTCGATGCATTTGGCCCAGAGAGATGCATGTGGGAAAGTGATGCTCCCTTTCCTCCAGACAGGCCATCTCGACACCCATTACCTGAGGTGCCTCACGGCATTGAACCTGCTGTCGCACTTATCCGTGACCATGCCGACTTTCTGAGCCAATCAGACAAGCACCAGATTTTAACTAAGACAGCGGAAGATTTTTTCTTTAACCGATAAAATAAATCAATGGATATAATTTGATTTTTTATTAAGCATATGTGTCCTATAACAATCAGGGAGTCATAAAATGAAAACCAAACTATCTCGGAGAAATTTTATTCAGACGTTGACAGCAATAGGTTCTGCTGGTGCTGCATTAGCAAGCTCATCTTGTCAGGAGTCTTCAAAGCCCGTTTCTACGGCCCAGGTTGCATCGATAAATACTGCAGGTTTGGCTTCCTCTCCTCTTCCCTACTCAACGATGTCAAGTAATTCTATTGATCCTCGAAAAGTTCTCCTCTGGGAACAAACACGTAAGGAAGTTCGCGAAGCCTTACAGCGAGGAGACATTAAAGCTGCAATAGTTCCCACAGGATCTACCGAACAACACAATGAACACTTAGTTCTAGGAACCGATGTTGCTAGTGCAACTCTTTTGTCAGAACAAACAGCACTGCGACTCTATCCCCAAGTCATCGTATCCACACCTTGCCCTGTAGGCTGGGCTCCTTATCATATGGCACGAAAAGGGACACTCACCCTGAGCAAGGAAACTTTTCGGGCCTTTGTTTTTGAGGTAATTGAAAGTCTTATTGCACATGGAATCAAAACTATTTTAGTCTGTAATGGACATGGTGGAAATCATCATATTCTCAAACAAGCCCTTCCTGAATGGCGGAAAAAACTAGGAATTACTCTGGACGCTATTTCCTACTCAGAAGCCTATAAAGATGAGGAACTAGCAACGTTTTTAACATCTTACAAACTACGTCTAGAGGGTAAATACGACAACATTGCAGAACAAACCGCAGATAGTCACGCATCAGAACACGAAACTTCAATCGCTTTGGCAGCCTACCCAGAGAGGGTTCGCTCTGTTAGCATGAAAGATTATGATGATGCAAAGCTAAATTATGAATCTGGAATGACACCTAAGGTTTGGGAATACATGAAACCCTTTGACTCTCAGAGAACAACTAACCCAGAAAATGCCAGGGATAGAGCCCGTCAACACCAAGCTTTACTCGGTACAGCAGAAAAGGGTAAAAAGTTAATAGAAATTTCTGCAACATATCTCTCTAAGAAATTGCAGAAAATGATTCATGCAACCGAGAAAGGGCTTACCTGGCCTACGAAGACTTAATATGCTTTTGTTCTTGAATGATATTTGACTCTGATATTTGGCTCAACGAAGAGCTTTAAATAATCCAATAAAAACTAATTCAGGTATCTCAGCAGGGAGATGTCTGGATAGGCACACACTCAGCTAGACTCCCACAGCTACTACACCTGCTACAAAAGAGAAGATACCTAATATTGCAAGGACTAGTACTGAGCAGTATCATTAGGCATGACTAAGATTCCCAAAGAAGCTCACACAGTTTCTTCACCTTTTTCCAATAACATAATCCCATTGGAAGAGGAGAACAAAGAGTACATAGACAATCTTTGTCCTGACTCTAAGAAGGTCCAGCATCCAGAAGCATTGGATTTTGACAAGAAGCCTCTGGCAGGAGAGAGCTATCAAAAGAAGATGATGACCTTAGCTGAGTCTATTGAGTACATAGGTAACAGTTACAGGAGCAGTTTGAGTCAGGCTAAATACTTCCCAACAAAAGAACAGAATGATGAATTCCTTAGAGAGTTAAGGACTGTATCTCTCCGACTTGATGAATTACTTAAAGAAACAATCTATGGAGACAAAGCTATTTTTGCTTCTAGAGCTAAAGGTTTTGGAATCTCAGAGGACACTATTAATACCCTAGAGAAAGCTATCAGTGAACTACAACCAGATATAGATGTAGCAGAAGAAAGAAACAGAGCTAGACAGCTTCAGAAGATTGCAACCACAACAAGATGTTTTATATATGATGCAGTCAGGGATGCTTTTGAACGGTATGGACTAACTCCTACTTACTATGAGGATGATGGGAAGAGATCTCCTTTTTACCAATGCCTGTACATTGCACTCCAACTTGCTGGTGACAATATGATTGAGAACATGGATAAGGTACATCAACACTGCATAAAGTCTAAGTACCAAGAACCTACCAAGTAATAAAACCACCTAGAACAATTACTAAAACTCCAGTCCTTTTTTACCTCTCCTGTAAGCAGCAAAGTGGGAGTGGTTTGTCATATGTTCACCTTCTATCATGGTGTAAATCGCCAAGGGTTCCTATTTGCTACCTAGGAGTTACACAGCTACATCACAATAAATCTTATTTTATAAAATTCCCTGCTTTATCAAGAATTCTCTCAACTGTTTTTTTTCTGCAGTACCATGTGAACCTGTTGGAGGTCTCCACAAGTTAGTTTTAAATAGACCAGTTAATTCTAAAATGGTTTTGATCGTCTGACCCCACCCCAAAGTTCTTGCAATATTCATTAGGGGATCCTCGTACTGATACATAACCTTGCGAGCCTCGTCCAGATCATTTTCCTTCAAAGCTCTATAAAACTTTAATGCTATGGATGGAGCGAAGGGAGCATAGGGGCACAAATAACCATGAGATCCTATCAGAAATCCAAAAAGGAAATTACGCATTTGACCACCACCAATAACTACAAATTTTTTATCTCTTACCACCCGAATAAAATCATGATAACGATACAACGCATCATGACTCTTTAACCCACAAACCCGAGGTATAGTTGATAAACGGGCAACCAAATCCGGAGAATAATTTTCATCTAAGGCAAGAAGGGGCAATTTTGTTTGGTTAGAGACCTCCGAAAATGTCTCGAATACTTCTTCAGCTTTATTAGTATTGAGATGAAGGTTAATCCCATCAACGCCCGAATCATTTAATCGATTAATAAAATCAATACTTTTGTTAGTCCACCATTTCCCGGTACCACCAATCACCAGAGAACGTCCCCTAGACTGGTCTGCAGCTGTACGACAGAGTTTTTCAATTTCCCATTCACTCATGTTTTTAAACTCACTACTTCCATGAGTAAAGAAAATTACAGGTACTTTTTGTTCGCAAAGAAAATCCACATAAGACCTTAGATTTCCGTAATCAACAGAATAGTCTTTAGCAAGAGGAATGTTAATAGGAACAACTGGGCCTCGGAGCCGCTGATAAACTTGGTCCACAGTCTTCTCATATTTTGGGGTTAAGGTAGAAGCTCTCACTCGGTGATTCAGTGCCAAAATACTAGCAGCTGATGATGTTAAAAACTGTCTCCGACTAAACCAACTGTATGATTGTCGAAATCCTTTCATAGGATCATTCTCCTTTGTTTTTTTGAGCAGCTGCTCGTTCTACAGGATCACGTCTAACATCAACCTCTGGGTAAAAGTAGGCAATTACCATTAGGTCGTGACTGTGATTATGAAAGCAGTGGGGCACTAGGGGTGGAACAATAGTGGCATCGTATTTGTCTAAATGAAATAGTTTTCCATTAATTTCAGCCGTTGCCTTACCTTCAATAATGATTACGGTTTCCTCACAAGGGTGAGTATGTAAAATAACTGAAGCACCTGGTTGAAAAGTAGCAACACCAGCCGTCATATGTTTTGCACCCTTTTGTCGGTGTACTAGCCGTAGAGCTTCAAGTCCCTGATCACTTCGATCAATGGGTTCTTCACATGAATGGACGATTTTCATTCTGGCCCCTCTCCTAAAAGTGCCTCCCAGCTTACTTCTTCAATACTTTGTGACTTTAACTCTCCCATTAGTGCCATCTCTTTCAGTAAGTTTTCAGCCTGTGCCCTTTCAAAACAACCTACCTTCCATTTTTCCACTCCTCCTTGCTGAATCTCCATGCCAATCCGAAATCCGTGGTTCCGAGCAACAGCCTCTGAACAATAGCCCTGTTCAGGACTTGCCTCAGTGAGGATACGAATGAATGCTTTATCCGATGTCCTTTCAAGTAACTGGCTCTCTGCAATGCCATCGGCATTCCTTAAACTATCCAAAACTGCCTTAACTTCGCCTTCACTTGGATTGTCTAGAACTAAGATTTCCTCCGCTGCAGTTGGGCTTAAAATAAATCCACCTGGACAAACAAATCGAACACTTGGCACATTCCTAGATAATTGATTAACCAAGCATCCGCGGTGAACAACACCAAATTCAACTTTAAACATAAGCAAATCTCCTTTCCTATTTTAAAAAGTCGCTTCTAATTGGGAGTGGGCTTTTCACTATAACTCAGACTCAATAGCTTGATTGGATTTATTTTGTATACTTGAAATAATGTACTACTTTTAAACTTCGGGGAGAGACCTCAACCTCAAAAGCACCGTCTCTAATAATTAGTTCCTTTCCATCAAATAAATCTTTAGCCCGATGGATTTCCTCTTGTGGCTGGAGCTGAACTTTTGCTCGAGAACTTTTTAGGTTTAATACGAACAAAAGATTACCAGTTTTAAAAGATCCTCTTTCAAGAACAACAACTTTATCTCCCTTTACTAAGACTGGCTGAGAAACACCTGCCATTTCCATGAATGACACGAGTAGTTTCTTTGCAGCCACACCGTCAAATGCATGTCCATACGGCAAGTCTTTAAGTATTGGCTTAGGAAGCCCACCCAAGGAGGACCCAATGGGGATTGCTAAATAGGTAAAGCGTCGGTCATGAGTCTGTACACCCACCACTTCTTTACCAAAATGAGCAATAGCACGGGTCATATTCCTAGGTGAAAGGCTGGCATAATTACACCCTTTTTCAATTTTATAATCACCGTAAATGGTTTGAATTATATTTCGACCTTCATGCAAATCCAGAGTGTCAATACGAGAATAATCTAACACTTCCACCCCTAGTAATTGAGTCAACCCTTCTGGGGGATTGTAACTAAACCGTCCCGTTGGAGCATTTGTTCCCAGAATTCCATCAGCAACAAGATACGTCTCTGGTTGCTCTCGAATTACTCGATGAATTTTATTAATTGTCGACTTAGTCATCAACATCAAATTTGGAAGAAAAATTAATTTGTAACCTGACCAATCCATCTTTGGAGTCACCAAGTCAACTGGAACATTACTTTCCCAAAACCCGCGGTAGATTCCTTTTACAAAACGCCATTGCTGTTCTTTTTCGTTTTCCATTTCTATCAAGATGTCATTGTCACTATCGTGAACAATAGCAACTTCTGCCTGTGAAATTTTTAATGGCAAATGAGCTGAAACTTCTAGACTTTTAATAGAACTTATCGCCTGTTCAATAGCTTTTAGTTGTGGAAGAGGCTTTCCATTTGGACTAACCAAATTTAGACCAGGGGCCTCATGAGTACCATACTCTTGACGGTATTGCCAAAAAATAGCCCCTTCAGCCCCATATATCAAACCCATCCATAAACACATTGCTAAATCCTCAGGGAGAGTTTGCTTACGATACTGCATGCCACCGTGATAAAAACCTGAATAAATTTCTGTATACCACCAACGGTTATCTTTTCCAACGGCCCGTGACCACTGGCTTGCATATGCAATATTGCTATACAGATATGGATCTTCACTATTAAAAAGATTTGTGCTGTGAGATGCAAAACCCCAGCTATCAGACTCCTGACTAGCTCCTTCGTCGAGAGCTTGTGGATAACGAAAACCATGGCTATGAAGCTCGTGTTTCTTGTCTATACTTCGAACAATCTCGACTTGCCATTTAAGAGTTTTTGCTACATTTTCATAAAGAAATTGCCTGAATAACAGACCTGCCATAACTAAGTTTTTTGACTGCGGAGCCTCAACATCTTTCCAAGTTCTATAACGTCTTCCTAATCTTTCACTTAGACTATCTAATGTGAATCTTTCCTTTAACCACTTCTTGTACTTCGAAACAGTGTGAGGACAAAAACAGCTAAATCCGGGGCTAACGTCATTACCAGCTCCAGGAATTCCTGGTCCATCCCATACGACCCACATTCCCATAGCTGGATGATCCTTATATCTATTCACTACGGTTCGGAGCACTTCTTCCGAATATGTTTTCCACATTGGATGATCATAGCAATGCCTATTCCCCCCTTGAACACCTGCTGAATTTGCAAATGGCTGAGCAATCTCGCCAGTGCTATAAACAACCCTCATATCAGGATGTTTTCTTAGCATCCAGTCAGGACACGCCATGTGAGTAGACAAAGTAAAATCAAAGATCACCTTTAAACCATGCTTGGCAGCCAACTCGAACATCCGATCAAAATCATCTAATTCAATTTTTCCTTCTTCTGGATTTAACCAATTCCAAGAACTAAATGTCCTAACTGATTCCAATCCTGCACGACGAATAGTAGCAAAGTCCTCGTCCCACATCGACATCGGAGGAAAAGGAGCTCGGTAATATTCAACGCCTACCTTGTAGCGCCACGGGTCGCTCTTGTACTTTGGAATGTGCGTATTTGTTCCCTCTAATTCCAAGGTGCCAGCTGCTGCCATCGCAGTAGATAGAGACAAGAATTCTCTTCGGTCCATAAGATGCTCCTGACTGTTGTATTTCTTTTACTTGATATAGTAATCTAGAAGTTAATAAGGTATTGGTTCTTGCCGCTTATTGTCAACTATACAACACTAATGAAGTTACGATTATACTGATCTAAAGGTTAATCTGCATTGATTTATATTTGATGGTAGCCGGACAACCAGATTTCATTGTAAAATTACCTCATCTCAGAATAGACTCTCATCACGTCAAGGAGCCTTTATGAAAGCACCTCTTTACATTGGACTGATCTTAACCGGAATTATGTTTTGTTTTGTCTCGCCTGGTTTTGATATTGACATTTCAGCTTCTTCAGAAAAATGGCAGATCCTGGTAAATGGTAATACCCTTTCTGGCTGGCAAGCTCAAGACCCTTCTAAGCCGCATGAATGGACAACAGCCAAGACTGTCAAAGTTAATCCTCACAACAACCGACTTTTTGAGATTAAATCTGGTCAAGGAATGTTTGTTAATGGAAAAACAGGAAAAACTCAAAATCTAGTTTCTTCAAAACACTTTAGTGATATTGAAGCACACATAGAATTTAATGTTCCCCACAAATCTAATTCAGGCGTATTTTTTATGGGACTCTATGAGCTGCAAGTCCAAGATGACTATGGAAGAAAAGACCTTGTATTCTCAATGTGTGGTGGTTTTTATGCTAGAAAAATTGGAGGCTACTATTCTTCTAGTAACGAATGGGTTGGTGGCACACCTCCTAAAGTTAATGCCTGTAAACCCCCTGGTGTTTGGCAAACTTTCGACGTTAAGTTCAAAGCTCCCCGATTTAATAGTGAGGGAAAGAAAATCAAAAATGCTCTATTCTTAGAAGTCCGTCAAAATGGAATTCTTATACATCAAAATGTAGAGATGCCAGGTCCAAATAGTGCTCATATGCCTATCCCTGAAGCTCCTAGAGGACCCTTAATGCTTCAAGGAGATCATGGTCCTGTAGCATACCGAAATGTTCGTATTCGCCCACTTCGTTAAAAACTAATTATAAAGAAGATACCCGTGTTCTATTTCAACCGAAAACCATATCATCTCAAATA
Source organism: Terriglobia bacterium (assembly GCA_022452285.1). Classification (GTDB taxonomy): domain Bacteria; phylum Acidobacteriota; class Terriglobia; order Versatilivoradales; family Versatilivoraceae; genus JAKUNG01. The sequence continues at coordinate 107,145 of JAKUNG010000002.1, forward strand.
TTTTTTCCAAAAATGGGCCTCTCAATTTTTTCTGGCATTCTTAATATTAACAACCCATAGCATTAAACCAAATCTTTTCTTTTCAATTGGTCAACCGTTCCATCAAGCACAAGCCAAGCCTAAATCAAAATCTGAATTTTCTGAATTCGATGAAAAACTATTTCCAATCTTTCAGAGACATTGTCTGCGATGTCATAGCTCCAGTATTCAAATGGGTGGTCTAAACCTAAGCAGTAGAAAATTCCTTTTTGCAGGTAGTGACTCAGGTAGTGTTATTTCTCCTGGACAACCTGAAAACAGCAGACTATTTCAGGTTGTCAGGGCGAGACAAATGCCTCCAGACCAAAAAACAGTCGTTTCTTCTTCAGAGCTTAGTATTATTCAAAATTGGATCAAGGGTGCTGATCTTAAAGGCCTGTCAGCTAGTCACCAAAAGGTCAATCAGCAACACATAATTCCTCTAATGTTTCTTCACTGTACAGCCTGCCATGGCCAACGTCTTCAAGAAGGGAGATTAGACCTTCGAACAAAAGTCTCCATGTTGAAAGGAGGCCGATCAGGCCCAGCTATTATTCCAGGAGATCCAGAAAATAGCCTTATCATTCAAAAAATTCATAACAAGGAAATGCCCCCACCAGGCCGGGAAGTCGAAGCTAGTGTTCGACCAATGTCTTCTCGGGAACTAACCCTCCTCAAAAAATGGATTGCTGCAGGTTTACCTGAAATAACAAATGAGCTCGACACCAATGAAGCTGATTTATCTTTGGTCAATCAAGATCAAAGGTTTTGGTCTTTCCAAGCACCTGACTCTGAATTAAAACCACCCCTAGTAGAACTTGGCAATCCTACTCTGACAAGTAACCCAATTGATGCGTTTATCTCAGCTAAATTAGAAAAGAAAAACTTGTTTCCTTCACCTCGAGCAGACAAACAAACATTAATACGCCGGGCTAGCTTTGATCTCACTGGCCTACCTCCCAGCCCTCAAGATGTTAAATCTTTTCTTGCTGACACTAACCCTAAAGCATACGAATCTTTAATCAAACGACTGCTCAGTTCCCCTCGTTATGGTGAACGCTGGGGTCGTTATTGGTTAGATCTAGTTGGTTATCAAGATCATCCATATGCGTACCGCTACAGAGATTATGTCATTCGTTCTTTTAATAAGAATAAGCCGTACAATCGCTTTCTGCTAGAACAAATCGCAGGTGATGAATTAGTGGATCTAAAGAACCTTCCAAGTATTAACCAAGAAACGATTGACAATTTAATTGCTACAGGTTTTCTTCGAATGGTCCCCGATGAAACAGGCAATCGGCTAACAAATTTTGTAGAACATCGTCTTCGAGTAATTAACGATCAAATTCAGATTTTTAGTTCCAGCATACTAGGATTAACCATTGGTTGTGCTCGATGTCATGACCACAAATTTGAACCTATTTCCCAAAGAGATTATTATCGGTTAGCTGCAATTTTTAAAGGAGCTTTTGATGAACATGACTGGATGCCAGCTCAGTTTGTCAACGATCCTGATCGACCAATGCTACATACAGAAGCACGGATCCTTCCTTATGTAAACCCTCTAAAAAATGCTTTTCTTCTGAACAAAGAGCGTCTATCTCGCGAGAAACATAATGAAAAAATCAATCAAAACATTGCTCGCATTGAGGCTGCTCTCAAAGAAAAGGGCAAACCAATAAGAGAAAAGATAATCAACTTACGATTATCAGCTTTGCCGAAAGTCTTACATGAAGATTTAAAAACCATGTTGGACACAAAACCTGAGAATCGTACCGACGAACAGAAACTTTTAGCCAAAAACTTTGAACAGGGATTAATAATTAGATTTAGAGATCTAGAGGATTTTGATCCTAACTATAAAACACTTTCATATAAAACTAGGAAAAAAGTTAGACTTCTCCAAGCCAAGCTAATTCCTGAGTCCAAAATTAGAGCTTTATGGGACCGTGGAACACCCTCTCCAACCTATATCTTGCGTCGAGGAGATCCAATGAGTCCAGGTCGATGGGTCAATCCAGGAGTCCCAACTGTTTTAATAAAAAATCCTAAATCGTTTAATGTACGACGTCCCTGGCCAGATGCTAAGAAAACAGGAAGACGTTTAGCTCTGGCACATTGGTTAACCCGGTCAGACCACCCTTTAACATCCAGGGTCATGGTAAATCGAATATGGAAATATCATTTTGGGCATGGAATCGTTAAAAGTCTTGGCAATTTTGGCCGAAGTGGAATTAAGCCTTCTCACCCTGAACTCCTTGATTGGCTCTCTATAAAATTCATTCAAAGTGGATGGGACATTAAGAGCCTGCATTACTTAATGATGACTTCCAATACTTACAAACAAGCTTCAAAGGTTTCGCCAGATATGGAGAGAATGGACCCAGAAAATATTTTATTCTCCAGAATGCCTCTCCGTCGAATGGATGCTGAAGAATTAAGAGATACTCTCTTTCTGATTTCAGGTCGCCTTAATGAAAAACCCTATGGTCCTCCCGACATAGTTTTAGAAAGGAAAGATGGATTAGCAACTGCTATTTTTAGCAAAAAAGGATGGCGCCGTAGTATCTATGTTACTCAAGATGCGAATAATAATAATGGCAGGAAAAATCCTACTATCCTAGATAACTTTGATTTCCCTTCAATGACGCCTAATTGCCTTGAGAGAGTAGAATCAACAGTAGTCCCCCAGGCACTGCATCTATTAAACAACTCGACAGTACTCGAACTTTCAGGCTTAATAGCAAATCAAATCATCGTAGAATCAGGTAATAATCCTTCAAATCAGGTACACCAGGCTTACTGGAAGATTCTTAACCGTCCTCCTATTGCAACAGAAAACTCTATAGGGGTAGAAGCATTGCTCAAGTTACAACAAACTGCTAGTCAAAACACACAAGAGAAAAATGTTAAAAAGGCTCTTGCTAAATTTTGTCATACCCTTTTAAATTCAGCAGGATTTCTCTACATTGATTAGTATTTTTGGAAAAGATATTATCTTCATTTTATACTTAATTAAATTTTTCGGCTAGAAAGGGCTAAATTAGGAGAACGACTATCACTAATCTAATTTCTACAGAATTAGCTCCAAGATACTCTCTTTCACGCCGGAGTTTCTTTAGTAGCCTAACTAATGGAATCTGCGGTGCAGCATTAGTTTCACTTCTTCAAAAAGATCTATTCGGGGACACTTCTCTCCCTCGAAGTGTCTATGACCTCAAACCACGAAAACCACACTTTAAACCTAAGGCCAAATCTGTAATCCAATTTTTCATGAATGGAGGACCTAGTCAGGTTGATTTGTTTGATCCAAAGCCCCTTTTAAATAGATATCATGGCCAGCCATATTTGAATAAATTAGAAGTAGCAGATGTTCAGGACCCGGAATTTGCCGGAGCTTTAATGGGTAGTCCTTTTAAGTTTGCTCAACATGGACAGTCAGGAGTTTGGTTGTCCGAACTTCTTCCTCATTTGGAAAAACAGGTAGATGATATTGCATTTATCCGATCGATGCATACAACTACTCCCGATCATGGAGGAGCATGTTTTAAGATTAACTCCGGTCATATGTTTTCTGGTTACCCCAGTTTAGGATCTTGGGTCACCTATGGCTTAGGTAGTGAAAGTCAAAATCTGCCCGCTTATGTGGTTTTACAAGATATATCCCCTCCCGTTAATGGATCACAGGGTTGGCAACCAGGATTTCTTCCCCCTATCTATCAAGGAACACCCCTTCGTTCAACTGGGTCACCTCTCTTAAATCTCCGCCCTGAAGTTAAAGAACCAACGGAATTCACGAAGGCTGGTCAGGATCTTTTAAAAAAACTTGATTTAATCCATAAGAATAAACGTACAGGTCAGCCACGGTTAGACGCTCGAATTGCTAGTTATGAACTTGCTGCTCGAATGCAACTAGCTGCAACTGATGCTCTTGACCTTTCTAAGGAGAACCAAACGACATTAAATATGTATGGCGTTGGGGAAAGTTCACCTTTCAGAGGCCGAACTCATCCTATTGATGGACCAGACAACTATGCCCGGCGTTGTATCATGGCTAGGCGCTTAATTGAACGGGGCGTTAGGTTTGTACAAATTTACATTAATACCCAAATATGGGATATGCATACCCATATTGAAAATGACATGCGCGCTGCATGCAAAAAAACTGATCAACCAATTGCGGCTCTGATATACGATCTTAAACAACGAGGGCTCCTCGATGACACTCTCCTAATTTGGAATGGGGAATTTGGTCGACTTCCAATAACTCAATTTCATAAACAAAGGGTAGGACCTGGGCGGGACCATAATCCCCATGCTTTTACTCTTTGGATGGCAGGTGGGGGTGTAAAAGGTGGAACTGTCTATGGTTCAACTGATGAGTTTGGGTACCGGGCGGTTGAAAATCGCGTCAGTGTTCCCGACTGGCATGCAACTGTCCTGCATCTTCTGGGGTTACATCATGAGGAATTCTTTTTTACCCGTGGTGGCCTAAAAGAAAAATTAACCTCTACATCTGAACCGAAAATTATCGATGACATCATTGCCTAATAATACAGCTCCATTTTCTAGTATTCGATTCAAGTCAACAATAAAATTTACAACTTTTAGATTTCTTAATTCTTCTAAAATTTGATCTAATGCAACTCTATTTAATGAAATGATTTAGTTTAAACTGCCATCAGGAAGGCATCTAATTAAATTAAAATATCCTTGACAACTTTAGGTTTGAAATTAAAGGTGATCTTTTCGTTGAGTCCATTTCTTTCAAAGAAAAGCTCTTCATGATTTAGCCCCAGGAGATGTAGAACGGTAGCATGAAAATCTTCAATGCTAACAGGATTTTCAACCGCCCGGTACCCAAACTCATCAGTTGAACCATAGACAGTTCCACCTTTTACACCCCCACCTGCCATCCAAAGGCTAAACCCTCTGGGATTATGATCACGGCCAGCAACCCCTTCTTTTGGCATAATTTGAGCTATGGGATGACGTCCAAACTCACCAGTCCATATTACCAAGGTACTATCTAATAATCCTCGTTCCTTTAAATCTCTTAGTAAGGCGGCAACAGGCTGATCAGTCCGATCACAACATGACCTCAAATCATCTTCTAAATGAGAGTGACTATCCCAAATTTGATCATTAACACAAACCTGGACATAGCGAACTCCCCTCTCCACTAATCGTCTTGCCATAACACAGCGCCGTGCATAATTATCTGGTCCAGGATTGACATGAGTACGTCCGGTAACAGCTGGTTTACGACCAACACCGTACATTTCTAGAGTCTTTGGAGACTCCTGCGAGAGGTCTAATGCATCAGAAGCTTCCACCTGCAAGCGTGCAGCAAGTTCATAATTAGCTAAACGGGCATCTAGTTGAGAAATACCTGGGCGTGACTGACGATGAATCAAGTCAAGCTGGCGACGTAAATCTTCTCCCATTTTAATCAATGCACTTGGTTCTTTTATACTAGGACGAAGATTCAATAAAGGTTCTCCTGCTGAGCGAAAACGAGTGCCTTGATAGATCGGAGGTAGAAATCCAGATTGCCAGTTTGCTATCCCATTGATAGGAAGTCCCATAGGATCATCTAAAACTACAAAAGCTGGAAGATTTTGATTTTCACTACCCAAGCCATAGACCACCCAGGCTCCAAGAGTAGGCAACCCAGGGATCATTCTTCCTCCCTGAAACTTATATAGGGCTGCAGGGTGCGCTGGACTTGTTGTATGCATCGATCTGATCACTGCAATATCATCTACTTGTTTAGCTAAATGAGGCATTACCTCTGACACCCAAATGCCTGATTGCCCATGCTGAGCAAATTTAAAGGGACTGCGTAACAGCCCTCCAGCTTGATCGGGGGATGGGACATCAACTGCAACCTTGTCAAAATATGGCTCTCCATGATGTTTATCAAGCATGGGTTTTGGATCTAGCAGATCCATTGGACTCGGGGCTCCGTTCATAAAGAGCAGAATGACTGACTTAGCTTTTGGTTCAAAGTGTGATCTTTTTGGTTGAACATCATAACCACTAGGTCTTTTTTGTTTATCTTGTAAAGATTTTTCCAAAGAAAATGGTTTACCAAGAAGTTCTTCAGAAAATAATTTAGTAAGAGCAATTCCATAGATACCGTCAGACATTCGGCCAAAAAAATGCCGACGATTCATCAAACTTGTTACTTTTTTAGATTTAAACGGTAAGGTTGACATAAATTATTTTCAATCTATATAAACAAATGCAGCTGAATTAAAAAGAGTGTGCACTAATTTAGCTAATACCATCGTCAAAGGCTCCGAACCATAGTTCAAACCTTCCAATGTTGCCTTTACTGCTTCAATAGTAATTCTTTTCTCCTTAGGATCTGGAGGTCGATTCAAAACAATCCAATAAATCTTAACAATCTGCTTTTCAAGTTCATCGTCTGACTCATATGTTACTTGCCTAGCTAGGAAATTTGCAAGCGATCGAATGTTTGAATCATTAAGTAAGTGAAGAGCCTGGGGTGCCACTGTTGACTGAGATCGCTCTACACAATTAGGATTCATCTGTGGATAATCAAACAAATCTAGCGTTGTAGCAGAGGTTAATCTCGGCTGACTTAAATATATGCTCCGTCTCCAACCCTTTTCTCTGCTATAACCTGTTGCCAATCCATCTGATCGAACAAAAATTGGATCCGGAGGTCCAAATCTTGTCTTATCTAAACGTCCACTCACCAAAAGAAGGCTATCGCGAAGAGTCTCACCATCCATTCTTTTTATTGGCCATCTAGACAAAAGATTATTCTCTAAATCAAGTTCTTCATGTTTTTGGGTTACCTTAGATGATTGGCGATAAGTCGCTGAGTCCATTATCAACCGATGCATGGATTTGAGACTCCACTTCTGTTCAATAAATTCTACGGCTAACCAATCAAGTAATTCTGGATGGGTAGGTCGGGCACCAGATCTCCCAAAATTTCCTAATGTTTCAACAATTCCTTTTCCAAAATGGTGGCGCCAAATCCTATTCACCATAACTCGAGCTGTTAGAGGATTATTTTTCTTCACTAACCATCTGGCTAATGCTAAGCGTCTTCCCGTCTTGTTAGATCCTGGCCAAGGAGGATTAACATCAAAGGTAGTTTTTCCATCAGTTAAAACTGATGGGACACCCGGACCTACTAATCGACCTGGAGTAGAGTATTCTCCCCTTTTAAGCATATAGGTTGGAGAAGGAGAGCCTCTATCCCATAATGCTCTAATATTCGGCTCCGTCTTTTGTTCATATCTCAACCAAATAATCTTTCTTTCAATTTCTTCTGCCCTTTTCCGATAAACAGGGTCCACCTCTTTTAGCTCTTTGGGGCTCACCATTAACAAAGTCTTATATTTCTTTGCTAAAAGTTTTTGTCTTTCATTGCGTTTATTTTCTGGAATTGAAACCAAGTGCTTTAATTCATTGTAAAGATCCATCGAAAGCTGTGAGAAGCGTTTGTCTAGGACTTTTTCTTTCAATGGCTTATTTAATTTATCCAAAGCTTTTTCGAAAACCTTTATTTTCTCTTCTAATTTTTCATTTTGATCTTCTCGTTGTTTATTAATTTCCATCAAACGAATTGGATTGATTCCTGGTATCACATAAGGCAGAACTCTTTGTTGAAATCTAACTACTTCATTAATAGGAGTGCCTGCTAGCCAATCAAATTCGTCAAGGGCTCCTTTCAGGGTGTCAGCTAACCTGTAATAGTCTCTCTGGGGAATGGGATCAAACTTGTGGCTATGACACCTAGCACACTGAAGAGTCATTCCTAAAATTCCTGTCCCTAGAATTTCAATTTCATCTGCGATAACATCAAATCTGTCCTCTACAAAACTGAGTTCATAACCCGTACTGTCGGGTCCCATCCGTAAAAAGCCCGTGGCAACAAGATTGTTGATCATGTCCTCTCTAATAACTGGAGCACTCTCATAGTCAATTAATTCATCTCCTGCAATCTGTTCAAGAAGAAATTGGTCATAGGGTTTATCAGCATTTAACGACTGAATGACATAGTCCCTATACCGCCACGCATTTTTTCGCCCGGGTCCATCTTTATTGACTTTTCCACCCTCATAATCAGCATATCCAGCTAGATCCAGCCAATATCTCCCCCATCGCTCACCGTAATGTGGAGATTCCAACAGGCTGTCGACTAATTTTTGATAGGCTTGAGGATCAGAATCCTGCACAAACTTCCTCACCGCTTTAGAAGTAGGAGGTAAACCCGTTAAATCAAAAGTTACTCGTCGTATTAAAGTTAATCGACTTGCTTCTTCGGAAAGGGATAATCCCTGAGCTTCCAATTTCTCAAGAATAAAACTATCAATGGGATTAATTACCTGTTCTTGGCTTTCTACGTTAGGTAATCTAGCTTGCTTGGGTGGCTGAAAGGCCCAAAATTGACGATCTTCATCACTAACAAGCGGATCAGGACTATTAGTGGCAATGTCAGGCTTAAGTTGTGTTTCTGGTGCGCCTTGAAGAATCCATTCTTCAAGAGTTCTTAAATCGGTCTTGGAAACGGGAGTAACACCAACCTCAAAGAGTCTTTTATTAGGGGGCATTAATCCAGAATGAATTTTCTGGATCATCAAGCTATCCTTGGGTTTTCCTGGAACAAAAGCAGGACCAGATTCACCTCCACGGAGCATTGAATCCCTAGTTCTTAGATCTAGATAGTTTTCTTGTCGACGAACCCCATGACAAGTCACACAATGCCTTAACATTATAGGAATTACATCATGTTGATTTAATTTCTTTTTTGCTGATTGATAGGAAAGCTTTTTTGAAATCCATATACGAATTGTTTCTAGTTGTTCCTTTGGGATCGTTCCCTTTTGATCAGGGGGCATATTACCTGTCTCAATAAGCTGAAACAGTTTGCTTTTGTTGGGTCTGCCGGGAACTACAACTTGCCCTGATTCACTGCCTGAAAATAGGGTTTCTATACTAGCAAGATTCAGTTCTTTGATGCTAAGCTCATTACCATGACATTGAAGACAGTGTTCTTTAAAAATCGGCAGGATATTATCTGTAAAAACTTGGTTTACACTTGGTATTAATGGTTTTGCCGCAAAAGAATGATGGGCCCAAGACAGATGAGTGGGAATAGACACCAATATTAGTATTTTTATAATTAATAAAAAACAATCAGGTGAAGGGCTAAAAATTGAGCTAAACCTTCTCATGATTAATGCTTCTCCTTATCTCAACTCTTTAAATGTGTATCAATAGGAATCTACACTAATAAACAGGTTCAAGACCTTTTTAAAAAGAAACCCACTTAATCGTTCAGTATTATCCTCAACCATAACTTTTTCGATCAAGAATCTCATTTATAACCTTAGCTCCTGTCACTGGATAATCAGTAGGTGTTTCATCCCTTCCATGGTGAAGATAGACTAGCTTCTTATGGTCAATTCCCATTTGGTGTAAAATCGTTGCCTGCAAATCAGGCACACTTACACGGTTATCAGTAGCTCGATAACCAAATTCATCTGTTGCTCCATACACAAAACCTTTTTTGAATCCACCTCCAGCTAACCATAAGCTAAAAGCATTTCGATTATGATCACGGCCCATTCCTCCTTGTGAGACAGGAAGTCTTCCAAACTCTCCACACCACATAACAATAACACTATCTAAGAGTCCACGACCCTTAAGGTCATTAATAAGACCAGCTCCAGGAAGATCTGTTCTAGCAGCAATAGCTTCAATTTCATCCTTAGTATGTCTATGACTATCCCATGGTTGACTTGAGGTTCTAGTTGGAGGGAATACTTGCACATATCGAACCCCTGCTTCTACTAGCCTTCGAGCTAGTAGTAACCGCATTCCGTATCCAGCTGTTTCTGGTATATCCAAACCATAAAGTTCTTTAGTCGCTTGTGATTCCTTTGAATTATCTAAAATCTCTCCTGCAGCAAGTTGCATGCGGGCTGCTAATTCATAATTCTGAATTCGAGTTTCTAACTCTTTATTATGGGGATAGGATTGAGAATGTTCTTTATTTATTTTCTCCAGAAAATTCAGCTGGTCATAACGAGACTTTTTGTCAATTGGCAATGCTGGATTAAGATCTAAAACTGGAGAACCCTTTGAACTAAACTCTGTTCCACGATATAGTGAGGGTAACCACCCGTTTTCCCATAACTCAGCTGCACTGGTGCCATAACCTGCTGGATCCCTTAAAACAACATAACTGGGCAAATTTTGATTTTCAGTTCCTAATCCATAACTAATCCATGCACCCATAGACGGTCGCCCTGGAAATATTTTGCAAGTCTGTAGCATAACCAAAGCCTCAGTATGATTATTGTGTTCGGTATACATGGAGCGAACTAAACAGATATCATCCACTATTGACGCAGTGTGAGGAATAACGTCAGAGAGTTCAATCCCCGACTGCCCTCTTGGTGCAAATTTGAAAGGGCTTCCCAACAGAACATTCCCCTCACTACCTGGTTGAAAAGTTTCAACTTTTTCAGTATGAGATTGTCCTGATCTTTTCTGAAGTTCAGGTTTTGGATCAAAGAGATCCATCTGGCTAGGACCTCCATTCTGCATAAGCTGAATAACGGCACGGGCTCTTGGCTTAAAGTGGGGCTTTCGAGGTAAGAGGTTCAAACTAGGTTTTGTTTCTGCAAATAATTCATTGTGCATCAAATGAGCTAGTGCTATTCCACCAAACCCTAAACCTGATGTATGCAGGAACCTTCTTCTGGAAACTAATTGCTGATTATCTTCTGAAACTTTATTCATTAAGATTTTACCCAATATATAGAAACTCATTACTATTCAGTATCATTTGGCAGAAACCAGTTAAAGCCTTAAGTTTAGCTTTATCAGCTTCATGCCCATGTTGAAGATGGCGCTTGACTTCTGATTGTAACAAGTCTTGGCTCCATTTAATTTCCTGTTGTTTAGGGTTTCTAGCCAAGGCTATTCGAAATGCTTGTTTAATTATTTGTTCAGACATTTCTTTATCTGAATGCTTAAACAACTTCTCAGCAAAAAATCTTGCTTGTTCCATCACAAACTCATTATTAAGCATAGTCAGGGTTTGTAAAACAACAGCTGAACTATTTCTCTTAGTGCAATTTGAAGATAACTTCGGTTGATCAAAAACACTCAACATCGTGAGATTGTAATTTCGGCGACCAGATAAATAAATACTTCGTCTCCACTGGTCTCCGGGATGATTCAGTCCTTTTTTAAAAATAGTCACCATGCCATTAGGATGATTATTAAGTTTGACAGGCTTGCCTCCCATTGCTCTGTTCAATTTTCCACTAACTGTCATAATTGAATCTCGTATGACCTCCGACTCCGCACGACGCAAAGGCATCTTCCACAATAGTTTGTTGTCAGGATCCTTTTTAAAAGCAATGCTAAATTGATCATTCAATTTTTCTTTCTCTATTTGAAATGCAGATGACGTACCAGATACCTGTCGGTAAACAGTTGAATTTACTATTGTTCTAATGAGAGGTTTTACCCGCCAACCTCCTGAAATGAAACGATGAGACAACCAATCAAGAAGTTCTGGATGAGTAGGATCCATTCCATTCCGTCCGAAGTTATCCGAAGTTTCAACAATACCGGTCCCAAATAATCGTTGCCAAATTCTATTTACTCTAACTCGAGCCACCAAATTAATAGCATTATCCTTAGGATTTGTTAGCCAACGGGCAAGCGCTAAACGACGTCCACTACTAACTCCAGGATGTTTCTCTTCTTCTATAAAGATTTTTTTCGAATTAGTAAGAATCTTTGGGACACCTGGCGTCACCTCTGGTCCCGGAGTTAAATAATTTCCTCTAATTAAAAAATAGGTTGGTGGAGGATCGCCAGTGTCTACGACTGCTTGAATCGTGCCATAGACTTGCCGGTATTTTTCAAGGGAGTTAATATTATTCTTTAGATCGAAAACAAGATTTCCCTCATCAGGGGTCAATAGTTTATCAAGCTCTTTGTCGGTTGGAGTAACTATAGGTCCAAATTTTTCTTTTAGGTACTGTTGTGCAGGCCGTAGCTCATTGTCGAATGCATAGAGTGCGGTCTCTAAATCGGAACGAATTATTTCAGGAATCCGCATTAACCGTTCTTTAATTATTTGCTGTTTATAAGGATGATAAATAGCATTCAATTTTCTAAGAAAAGGTTTGATTTTATTTTCTAGCTCCTTTGTATTCTTTTCAATGACTTCTTTTTCAGCAGGTGATACCTCAGACAACGAACGCTCTGCAGGTTTTAACCAGCGTTGTGGATTAAAAGCGGGAGTAAATAAGGCAGTTAACCGATAGTAATCTAATTGAGAAATAGGATCGTACTTGTGGTCGTGACATTGTGCACAGCCAATGGTAAGTCCTAGCACATTACTCGAAAAAGTTTGAACCGTTCTTTGTAGAATCCCATAGCGAATGTCTGGTGTATTCAGAACACCTTGATTGGTATCATCAGCTGCCACTCTCAAAAAACCAGTAGCCTTTAACAGTCTTTTCATTTCCTCTGTCATTACTGTTGCAGACCGCCAATCTAAAAGTTCATCTCCAGCTATTTGCTCCAACAAAAACCGATCGTAGGGTATATCTGAATTTAACGCATCTACCACATAATCTCTGTATTTCCATTTGCCTGGAGAAAGAAATATGTCGTGACCAATTACAAAATCATTATCAATTCCTAAGGTATCTGTATGTCCAGCTTCATCTAGCCAATGTCGACCCCAGCGTTCTCCAAAATGAGGAGAGGCTAACACCTGATCAACTAGTCTCTCATAAGCACCTGGGATGCTATCTTTTAAGAACCCATCTATTGCTTCAGGCGACGGGGGCAAACCCAGAAGGTCCAGATAAAGTCTTCGAATCTGTGTTTCTCGATTAGCATCTGGAGAAAGACTGGTTCCTATGTTTTCTAAAGAACTCAAAAGAAAAGTGTCTACCGGAGTACGTGCACGTGTATTGTGATTAATACGAGGAATAGTTTGACGTTTTAGTTCAGTAAAAGCCCAAAATTTTCTGTCTTTTGTAGAGAGTTTTGGAACTGCAATGTTTGTTTCATTTTGTTTTTTTCCAGTCTGACCATCTGCTTTATAGAATTTTATGGTTGGTGCGCCTGCACCAATCCACTTCCTAATAGTCTCAATTTCATTGTCAGACGGTCGCTTCTGACCGGCAGGCGGCATGGAACCGTTTAAAACCCGTTGGTAGAGGAGGCTAGCTTCAGGAGAATGTTTTACCAAAGCAGGGCCATTGACACCACCCTTTTCTATGAATAGCGGATTGGTCATATCTAAGCTACCCATTGGTTCAAGGCTCCCATGGCAATGAATACAGTAGCGTGATAAGATCGGCATCACATCAGTCTCAAACTGAGGAACCGATTGGCCAAAAAATTCAAAACAAGACAACAAAACCCAACAAATTGTCAAAAACAATTTTCTCTGCATTTGAAAAATCCTACGATTCACTTTCCCCGTTAAGTCAAACCCTTTTTGTTAGGGCTTCCACTGTTTCAACTGCAAACCAACTTTTTTCAATCTGTAAGTATTTACTCTATCATCTATTTAAAAAAAATTAGGCCAGCATCGTCGCTGTAATATCTTTTCCCAAAAGAAAGTGTTTTCTATCTGGATACCACATAATTTGCTTACCACCGGCATAGCTCATTGCACCGTAAAAAGACAACCAAGTTCTACCTCCCTCGAGCCCCCCATTACCAGGACCAACTGCAATATTTTCTGCATCGCAAAAAATCTTAGGCTCATTAAAAGAAATTGGCTGGTGGGAATTAGGATTAAATTTTCCTATCGAATAGAACATAGGAGCTCTTCGTGCACCCATATCTCCAGCTCCTTTGGCTCCATATCCAGTTCCATCATGATTTTGAAAAAAGAGAATATAACGACCATCCAATAAACGATAGAGGGGTGAGGTATTCTTGGGATGAGTCATAAATCGACCATGATCATGCAATCGCAATGGCTCTGTTTTTCTCCACACCCTACCATCTATATCCGCCGACACCGAATACCATATCTTTCCTGTAATTGTCCGCATTACAGTGAAAAGTTTGCCATTCGGAAGGAGCACAACTCCCGGTTCCTCGGCTAAACTATATCCTCGACTTGTATGGGGTTCAAAAGGACAGGGGACGGACAATGAATCCCCTTCAGGCAACCAAGTCAATTTCAAATCTCTCGGATGAGGCCCCTCATCGATATTATCGAATCTTACAAATTCAGATCGAGAATCAGGATACCAGCCATTAGGACCATTAGCCATTGGGAAACGAGCTGGATGTAAACTGCTCCAGCGTGTGAAGCCCAACAACATCCGATCTTTAGAATCACGGATAGGAAGCTGCCAAAAAATGAGATTTTTTTGCATTTGAGGGTCAGGATGATCATATCTTGGGCGGCGACGCACTTCCAAATCACATCCCTCTACCCAAGTGTGGCCGTCATCATCTGAATAAATACATCGTTGAAACCCGGTAATGGTATAGGACATATCAGTAACACCAACATGCTTATTAAAAAGCAAATAGATTCGACCACTTCGACTGACTAACGGGACCGCAAAGGAAGCTGTAAATCCAGGATGATCGGTAGGACCAACAATCATCTCCGGCCGACTCCAGGTCACACCTCCATCCTTGCTTCTCGATGAAACAGTCCGATAATCACGGGACATCTCATAGGCTCCTTGACTCCAGGTTGCCAGGAGATCTCCTTTGGGTGTTTCAACTACCAATAAGTGTTCATTATCCCCATCGTCTGCTAATGGTTCTGGAGGCAAGTAGAGTGAATAATCGGGCTTGGTCCTTTTCCATTCATTTGTATAACAGGTCTGATGAGATTGATCTGCACTATCTTTGGGGTTCAGACTAGAACCCAGTAATGATACTCCTGTGGATCCGGCCATTACGGGGACACTAGCTAATGATTTAATAAGTTGACGTCGGTTCATCGAATTTCTCCCTTACACACCTTTATAATCGATCGACAGCTGTTTTTAATCTAAAACTACAATCTCGTTGAGTCTTAATTAACTAAACTGCTCGCTTCAAACTTATACAGTTTTCTATCGAAGCTCGTATTTATTATTCCACATCCTTGACATGCTTAAAACCTTTGTCCTAAACGTTCCTTTTTAACCAAACTTGATAATCTGATTTAGAAACCTATAACCTTAATCCTACAACAAAAAAAAAGAATCTCCCAGACCCTTTACCGAACTTAAACCTGCAACTTTTCAAGACCAAAAACCACAAATAAATTATTCACGGCAGTAAAAACATATTTTACGATAAAATAACCCTAGTTTATTCAAAACTGACATTGAATTTTATTAATTGAACCAACAAAATAAACAGACCATCTTTTTAACCAAATGAGTTTAATTTTATGAAAATTTTATCAGGCCCAGTAAAATCCCACTATTTTTTACTTAAGCTGGCATCATTGCTTATGGTTCTCTCCATGGGATGTCAGAATTCAAACGAACCTAGTTTTGGACTAATTGGAGATCTTCCCTATTCAAAATCAGAAGAACAGGGATTTGAGGATCTAATCAAAAACCTAAACAAACAGAAGCTGTCATTTGTTGTGCATGTTGGTGATTTCAAAAGTCAAAATCAACCTTGTCATGATGATGTCTATCAGTTGCGCCTCAAACAATTTCACCAGTCCTCAAATCCATTAATATTTGTACCTGGCGATAATGAATGGACAGATTGTCATAAACCAGAAATCTCTTATTCTCCCCTTGAGCGCCTTGAATTACTCAGAAAATTGTTTTTTCCAAGAGGCCAAAGTCTTGGGAAAACTCCACTTTTATTAAAACGACAAAGCACCGAAAAACATTTTTCTGATTATAAAGAAAATAGCCGCTGGTCTCTCTCTAAAGTTCTGTTCGTCACACTTCATGTAGTCGGCAGCAATAATGGTTTTGGAAGGACTCCAGAAGAAGATCAGTCGTTTCTACAACGTCAGACTGCTAACCAGAAGTGGCTAGAACAGGCATTTGATGATGCTAAAGATAAACAGTACCGCGCTCTAATGTTATTCATTCATGGTAATCCTAAATTTGACCTGTCTAGTGACGACCCTTCCAGCCAAGGTTTTGAAGGATTTCTACGAAACCTTGAAACTCAAATGTCAGAATTTGACAAGCCAGTGGTTCTGGTCCATGGAGACACCCATTATTTTCGAATAGACAAACCCTTAAGAGCTACTGACACTAAACGCCGTATCATTAATTTAACTCGAGTTGAAACTTTTGGGGTTCCAGACATTCACTGGCTTAAAGTAACAATACAATCAACTAATCCAAATGTTTTTTCCTTTGAACCTGTTTTACTTGAAAATGCTGTGGAGAAATTGTGACCGAGAATGAAATTTATTTCGTAAGTGCTAGCAAGCAAGCTGAACTCATTCGAAAAAAGATAATTTCTCCAGTTGAACTTATTCACTCCTACCTAGATCGAATTCAATCCCTTAACCCCTCTCTCAACGCAATTGTCACGGTTTCAGAAAAAGCCATTGAACAGGCGCGTCAGGCCGAAACTAAAGTAATGAAAGGTGAGTACCTAGGGAAGTTACATGGTGTTCCATTTACAGCCAAGGACTGTTTTGATACTGCAGGAATCAAAACTACGAGAGGTTCTCGTCTATTTCAGAATCGTATACCTGATCAAGATGCAACAGCAGTCAAAAGGCTCAAACAAGCAGGTGCAATTCTGCTCGGGAAAACTAATCTCCCGGAATTTGCTTTATCAGCTGAAACCAACAACAACGTATTCGGTCAAACAAATAATCCTTGGAACCTACTAAAAACGGCTGGAGGCTCAAGTGGCGGGGAAGCTTCAGCTATTGCTGCAGGACTTTCTCCTTTAGGTATTGGCACCGATCTAGGGGGATCAAATCGCCTCCCTGCCCATTACTGCGGCATTGTCGGGTTCAAACCAACGCATGGACGAATCCCTTTAACAGGCCAATGGCCGGAATTAATGTCACGTTATATGCATGTTGGTTCACTAAATCGAAGCGTGAAAGATGCAGCCCTGACTTTATCAGTGCTATTAGGTCCTGATGGACAAGACCCTTATGCTGTTCCGGTTGTGGATCCGGACATAAGCACCATAGACCTACATAACCCACAATTAAAAATTGGTTGGATAGCCGAGGGTCCCTTTCAACCTGTAGCCCAAACAATTCAAAAAGCAGTTGCAGATGCAGCATCAGTACTAAAAAACCATGGTTGGATCGTAGAACCAGTTTCCTTGGATAAATGGAAACAAAATAAACCAATTAACCTTGTGATGGATCTTTTAATTGCTGAAGCTCCCCATTATTTTGAACAGTTGATTGAGGGGAAACATGACCAGCTAACTGCTCCAATTCAACAGCTTTTAGGAACACCGCTTCCAAGTATTCAAGATTATATTAGAGCATTAGCAGGGTGTGAACAACTTCGACATGACATGATAAAGCATTTCTCAACTTTTGACATTCTACTCTTACCTACCGCACCTATGACTGCCCCAATCCATGATGCAGTTAGTCATTCAATCAATGGAAAGACTGCTCCTCCTATACACGGAGCTAGTATCACACCTGCCTTTGGTATCACTGGTTCACCGGCTATTTCAATACCATTTACACAAAGCCCTGATGGGCTTCCAATAGGCGTTCAGCTAGTTGCAGCACACTTTAATGAATCTAAATTATTCCAAGCAGCTATGGCACTGGAAAAGAATACAGGAACAAGGTTTCATCGTCCTCCCCAATTTTAAAATCTCTCATGGATTTATTAACTTTTTCAGTGGCTCTGACCGCCGAGGAGGGGTTGCAGAAACTCCTTCAAGACGACCACTAACTCTTAACACTTCTCCTGTAATCCAAGCTGAGGAAGGGCTACAAAGAAATGCAACCGCTTCAGCAATTTCCTTGGGTTCTCCCCATCGCCCTAGTGGTATTGATTTTCCTACTCGAGATATCATTTCCTCTTCTGAAATGTTTAATGTTTGAGCTCGCTCAGCCATCACTTTTTTATTGAAGTCAGTATAGATAGGTCCTGGGCTTACCGCATTAACTCGAACACCATAAGCGGCCAGTTCAAGAGCTAGTGTTTTAGTTAAACTGATTACCCCTGCCTTAGCCACATTATAGGCAGCGACTAAAGCCGCAGGGCTTTGTCCAGCAACAGAAGCCAAATTGACAATTACACCCGAGCCTTGTCTTTCTAAAATAGGTACTGCAGCTCGACAACAATAAAATGTCCCCGTTAGTGTCACTGTTAGAACTTTATTCCACTCCTCATCACTTAGCTCTCCAACCGACATAACCGTCTGTCCTAGTCCAGCATTATTCACCAAGATATCAAGCTGCTGGTGTTGGGACATTACTTCTCTAAAAGCATTATTTACCTGACTGCTATCTGAAACATCCAGAATCAAAGATTGGACATTTAGTCCGTCATCTTGAAGTCTTGATACAACCTCTCTAAGCTTTTTTTCCTGTACGTCAGTCATTACAACACAAGCATTTCTTTTAGCAAGTTCCTTACTAATACCTAAACCTAGTCCCTGTGCAGCTCCAGTCACCAAACCTACTAAGCCGTCCAGGTTATAGGAACTTGTTCCGTAATTATCCATGACAAGAGTCTCCTATTCTAAAAATTAAAACCCCATGAAAAATATCCTTGTATCAAAATCTTTAAAATTATAAAAATAGTATGCACCATATTCCAAGTTTATGACATTTTGTTTAATAGATTCGCTCCTGAGGCAAGTATGAAACCCATTATAGTTATAGGAGATTTAAATATGGACTTTGTTGTTCAAACTCCAAAACTACCAGTAAGGGGAGAAACTATAATGGGTACAAATTTTCGTATGGTCCCTGGAGGAAAAGGTGCCAATCAGGCAGTTGCAGCAGGAAAACTAGGAAAGCGGGTTAAGATGATTGGTCGGGTAGGTAAAGACATATTTGGAGAAAATTTAATAACAGGCCTTTCATCAGTAGGTGTCGATACCCAATTAGTGCTATCAACTCCGGAGATTTCTACTGGAATAGCCCTTATTTTGGTTGAAGATGGAGGACAAAATCAAATTACTGTGACACCTGGAGCTAATGACGCATTACAACCAAATGATTTTAAGGAATTATTTCAAGAATATCAGGAAGGCTACCTACTTACCCAGCTAGGATTACCTTTAAAAACCGTAGAAGAGGCTATCTCTTTAGCAAAAGACACTGGGATGACAACCATTCTAGATCCAGCTCCAGCAAGCACCCTAAATCCTAGTTTACTTAACAGTGTTGACATCCTGACTCCTAATGAAAGTGAAGCTCTTATATTACTCGGTCAGCAATCAGGAGAAATCACCTTGGAACAAGCAGCTTCAATGAGTCAAGATTTACTATCACTTGGACCATCCTGTGTCATTTTAAAGATGGGGAGAAAAGGAGCCTGGTTAACTAGTCAAAAAGAATGTCGTCATTTTCCGGCACATCCGGTCGAAGCGATTGATGTAACTGCTGCTGGAGACACCTTTAATGGGGCCTTAGCCGTTGGATTATCTGAGAAAAAAACTTTAGAAGAATCAATTCTTTTTGCTAATGCTGCCGCTGCAATCTCAGTGACCTCTCTAGGAGCACAGGATTCAATTCCCTCACGCGGTGAGGTTAATTCATTTTTAAATAAAGTATCACATTCAATAAATAGATTTAATAAATAGATTTAAAACAACTTCATATAATTCATTAACGTTTGGAGATATTACTATGCCCTCTGTAGAAATTCGGTCAACACAATTAATCCTACCCTTAGACTCTAAGGGCATTGATCTAGCAGCCTTATGGTTCCCCGAAATAATTGAAATTGGGGCTACTGGAGAAAGACCCCTCTTTTTTAATGCTGCAACTCCTTCAGTTTCTTGGTCGTCCATGACTGATTCAAGCCTTCGTTATGAACTGAAAGTTCCATCACGAATTACTGTTACCGCTTCCATCAAACCTGACAATTCTGGCTTTGAATTGAATTTATCTATTACTAATCTTAGTGGAATTCACTGGAAGAGAGTTCATGCGGCTGTTTGCCTACAACTAACTCAAGCTTTTTCTTTTTTAGATCTCAAAAGAGAACGAACGGGCTGCGTAGTTAACGGTCAAACTAGAACATTGAATGACATGAAAACAGTTGGTGGCAATCCAGAATGTCTATTTGCAATAGTCAAAAATCATCTTCCTCAGAAACTCCATGGAGATCCTACAATTCCAGGTGCTAAATGGGGTCATACTGTCGAAAAACCTGACGATGGATTTATTTGGGTAAGATCGACTGACACAGAAAAGACTCTCTGGGTAGCTTGGTCCGACAGCCAATTTCTTCAGAGTAACACTGCAGCAGCGTATGGGTGTATTCACTCAAATCCTTTCTTTGGAGATCTTTCTCCTGGTAAAAGCTCACATCGTCGTGGACGACTGGAAGTCCTTAGTGGATCACCTTTAGAAGCTTATCAGTCGTTTCTAAAGGAATTTGGTGAATCCAATTGATAACTAAAGTTTGAATGAGTTTATTGTTGGTTACTGATGAAAGCGAATTCGTTTAATCCCTATCAAGTGAAGCTTCTATCAATAAAAGGGTCCGGCACTAACCCATCTTGCTCACGATGATAAGTTGAATTAAAATTGTATGTTAAAATAGCATGCTATTGCCGTTTAACAGGAAAAAGCCTAAAATCGGGTTTATCTTAAAATAAAAGGAGAAACTGTGCACTTTAATCAGGAACAAATTGATTTCTTTCGGACCAACGGTTACCTACTAGGCCCCCGTGTATTATCAGATGAACAAATAAAAGAATTAAAAAACCGTATTCAAGGGATCTTAGATGGAAGTGTCTCTTTTCCTCAATTATACAAAGGAGAGACTGTTGACCGCTCCAAAGCCAAGGGTCAATTGCCTTCAGTAAAAATTGTGAACTTACATCGCCATGACACTACTTTTGCAAAAATTTTAGAGAATATTGATGTTAGTTGTCTAGCCCATGACCTTATGGATGGTCCCGTTCGTCTATGGGAAGATCAAATGATTTATAAACCCGCCTACGATGAAAAAACTGCTCTCGCTTGGCATCAAGACTATACCTACTGGTCCCATGTTTCCCCGGCAGACCTAGCAACTTGCTGGATTGCCCTTGATGACGCAACTGTGGATAATGGCTGTATGCATGTTGTTCCTGGAAGCCACCGGTGGGATGTTAAATACAGCAGAGATGATATTGATGTTACGGATTCCGAATGGCTATTAAACAGACCCGACTTGCCAACTAAGGTAACTCCTGTTGCCTGTGAAGTTCCAGCCGGTCATTGTCACTTCCACCATTGTCGAACATTTCATGGCTCCTATGGGAATAAAACTGACAATCCACGCCGAAGTTATGTCTTACACCTAATGCCGGGCCATATTCGGAGAACTGGCAACGACTGGAATGACCGAATGGCTTCTGTAGAAGATGTCGCCGTTGGCGAAGTCATCAAAGGACCGAACTATCCTGAACTTCCCTCTCCTGTTTAACTGTTCTGAGAAACTGGTTTTCCCCTAAGAAGGAACAACCAGTTTCCCAACTGTTAATCTTCAATATTTCTCCACTCTAATTGTAAGAACTTAAAGGGTTGATCACCGAGAACCTTATAACCATGTTTTACGAATCGGGGACAAAAAATGACGTCTCCTGGGCCAACCTCTTGCTCAAACTCACCTATCTCCCACAAAGCTTTCCCAGATATCACAATTTCAATTTGCTCCATATTAGGATGGTAGTGAACAGGGGTATTACCTCCAGGAGCATACTGGACCAAAGCGATAATGGTAGCCTCTGAATTAATATCGGGACCAATAAACATCGTCTGAGAAATCCCGTAGTGCCCACCCGCTTCTTCTTTACTTATCTCTTTAATAGGATGTGTTTTTTCAGAAATTACCTGACCCACTGGTCTAGCCAATGCAACATCTATAGCTCCACTGCCACCGACATCCAATCCCTTCTTAGCTACTGGATTCCAATTTTTCCATCCACCTAGCTTAAATTTAAACCTTGAAACAGTAGTTGAACCCGGCTTTCCATTAGCAACAAATAATTCGCCCGAAGCAGTAAAATCCATTCCTCTTGGTGCACTTAAACTAGAATTACTCAAAGGATCTCCTGCAACTAAAACACCCTCTTTAAGAGAAACCCTTTGGAGTTCATTCTTTACACTATCCGCAATAAAAACTTCTCCCCATGGACTAATAGCTGCAGAAGTCAATTCACTTTCTGCAAGCACCAATGCTGTTTTAGGTCCATTCTTTAATGACTTTCCTTTTTTATCGGAAAGCTGATAAATATGATCTCCTGAGATAGCAAATATCTTCCCATCAAGAACAAAAATATCTTTATACGTACTGCCTGTTAGATTTTCAAATTTATGGACTAAAGATTCATATCTGGAAGGACTGGCCCAATCCTTGAAATACATATGACTTCTAACTCTAAAAGACTCATCAAGATTAGGATTTTCGAGAAGCTTCCCTGTAAGACTGGCACGATCGCCTGGATTACCATCATATAATTCCAACCGATCAGATCTGGGATTATAAACTAACCGACCCTTTAGTTCCTTAGACTGATCATAAACGGAGAGGATGTTCCCTCTCCTCATCTTAATTGAATCAGCAGGGAAAACTCCTGGGAAATTCTCTTTATTATAAGTCGTAACCTGTGTAACTTCGTTTTTAACTTCGCTCTTAACGGATTTATTGACAAATTGTCTAATTCTATACTGAACAATCTGTTCTTGATCTTTTAGAATGAATACTCTCTCAGTTCCAAAACACTGAAATGTAACAGCTACTAGAGCAAATAAAACAAGCATTATTCGACCATACTTGATTCCCATGACTTCCTCCATTTATTTGATTTGTAATAATTAAATAACTTTGTGTCCAGGTGACTCATTTACTATCTCTAGAAGAGACATCACAGAATTTCTCTCCCAAAAAATCAAGAAAAGTGCAGCTTAGCCCACTCATCTGCTGTTTGAACGGCACGAGAAGGACAGCTCTCACTCCGTGCAATATGTCCTTGTTCCTTTCGCAAAGTCGGCTGTTGACCATCCTGATAACGCCAATCTAGATTCCATCTCACTGTCTTACTCCGATTTGGAAGACCTTGGTGGAAAAGAAGATTGCTAAATAAAACAACATCACCTGGATTTAGTTCAATAGAGATAGCATTATCAAAAAGTGCTGTATACTTTGGATCAATGATTTCTAAATAGTAACGTCGACTAACATGAGGAACCACTCCCAGTTTATGGGATCCAGGGACAAACTGCATACATCCGTTTAGTTCTCGAGCAGGAACTAAAGGAGACCAAACATTTAACATGCGTAAGTCCTCTACATCGTTGCTCTTAATACTCTTGTCGGTATGCACATAGTGAGTATATCCACCGTCCTGATGCCACCAAATTCGAGTGCCCTCCCAATCAGGAAGTTTGGGACGCACAGTGTAGTTAGGATAAAGACGAATCTCTGAACCTATGACCAACTCTACAACGTCTAGTAACTGCTTATGGAAGAAGAATCCATAAAATCCTGGCAAGTGGAGCTCTCGTCGAAAAGATTTAGGTGCTTCATCAATACAGTTACTAAAAAGAGAATATATACGAGTTTCTAATCCCTCATCTTTGAAAAGAGATTTGATTTTACCCTCTTTCAATAACCTAGCTGCCTGTTGATCTACTAGTTTTTCTAGTTCAGCCCTAGCCTGCGCAATCACCGGTGGCTCTATAATTTGCTCCAATACCAGGAATCCTTCTTCATCAAATTGCTGTCTCCACTCAGGTTTTATAAACATTTAAGAGGCTCTCTGAAAATTTAGTTTATCAGTTATTTTTATTTTCTTTAGAAATGTTTGTTGTTTTCTCCAACTGATAGAATAATCCTATAATGAATATTACGACACTAACTGGATGTAAAAACAATCTACTAGCTGTAGTTTTAAGATACCAAGCAATGTCCATTTCTGGATGGTCAGGAATTAAAATATAGACACTTGTATAGACAAAAAACACCCCTAAAATTGCAAAAAACAAGTGTCGTAGTTCTGGCAACAAAAATTTTCTGAAGTTAAATACTACTGCAACCAGAAAAATAATCCATATTAAGTTCCATACTCTAAGACCAAACACTTGGTTTTGGTATTGATATGCAATTGGTATGATTCTGGTTATCCTATCCCAGCTTAAAGTCAAAAAAGAAGTTGTGTTAATCGCATGAGTGGTCCCTCCAATTAACGTTTTCAATAATAGCCAGGGGAAAAGAACTGCACAAACTACCACAAAATAACTTCCTATGACTCGCAATTTTTCTTTAACTGAAGAATAACCTATTTCTGAACAACAAAATCCGGTTAATACTACCTGCAAAACACATAATGCTATTCCTTCATCCTTTGTTAATCCAGCCATTCCAATGAGTATAGCTGACAGGAAGAAGAATATCTTCTGTTGTTCTCTCACCCAAAAATATAGACAAATTGAACTCATTGAAAAATAAACACTAAAAATCCAATCTGCATACCCATTAAAGGAATGTCTAATGACGAGAGGAGTACTAACCAACATAAATACAAAAAATAAACTACTCTTTCGATCTAACAAGCTCCGACGAAAGCTAGTAAAAAGGAAACTTGCCATAGCTAATAGGAATAGAGGAAAAATCCATTTAGCGGAAAATTCGTCATAGCCATCTATAAGTGATGAACTAAAAACCTGACTGAGCGGCACTAAAAGCGGATAATTTGAATGCGGATAATAACTATTATCAAATAACTCCCAGGGAAGTGCCTGACTGAGTGTAATTGCTTTTGCCTTTAATCCCCAGTTAAAAACTGCATCAAAAGCCTCCATCGGTTTCGTCAAAGCTTGGAATAAAACAACTAGGAAATGAATCCCAATACCTAATAACATAAGAGTCTCTGATAAGGTCCATTTTAAATAATGGATACTCTCTTTTGAACTATGCAGTTTATTAACAATCATACTAAGGACAAAAAATAACGCACTAAATCCGACAATGGGTCCCATCAAAAAGCTTGATTCCAAGGTTTGCTTGAAATGAAAAAGTATAATCATCCACCAAGTAACCAATCCTAATCCAATCACAAAACCAAGTGATAGAAGCTCAGCTTTTTTAAGGAGGTTTTTTGAATCAAACACCCGTATTAAACTACAACCTAATGCTGTGCTTAAAATTATTGGAACTAAACTCAAAAAAAAGTTCATTTTGCAGGGTCTTTCTCCCGAAGATCAACAATACAAATATCTTCACCTAAAGAAGCCTTTAAACGGTGTCTGGATTTTCTACAATCAGATTTTTTATAGACAACTAAAAATTCTGGATCATTACTTAAAAGACGTGGATAGAGATTGTACAGCAAGCGCGCTCGATGAATTGAAGCAAGAGGAATTCCAACTATCTGATATCGTGAATTACTAGGCAAGTGTTCTTTACAGAAATTAAAAAACTGATGCCACTCCTTCCCGTAAACCATGCTTCGTCTATTTTCATCACTAGACACAATTAATTCAAAAAACTTTTCTATCCTGCTCGGATCTTTAATCCAGAGGCGAACCTGAAGGACACCCCAAGTTATTAACCATAGGGCAACAATGATTTGCACTGAACGTTTTAACATTATGTGTTTGGTAGGTTCACAATTAAACTATTTTGAAAAGCTGACACTGAAATCACTTATTGTAAAATTAATACTATCAAAAAGACCTATCACCCCCAAGCTGTTAGGCTAGAGAAGAATTCCTATCTTGAATCATATTGAATCCTTTATAATTCCATTCAGAATATTGAGTTAATGTCTTTTAGTTAAAAAGTTCATACGATATTTTGATCAACAGAATTTCCAGACAAATAAATCAATAAAAGTGAGGAGTCTACATAGTGAGAAAAAGTAAAGTATTGGTTAAATTTCGCGGTGGAGAATTTGCCCGTTTCTGTGGTATGGGTCACTTTCTTCCCTTCTTCATACGTCATGCTTCCTATTGTCAATATGACGGTATCTGGTTTGATTTGGAGCATCGAGCAATGTCAGATAGAGAAGTTCAGTCAGTTCTAGCACTTTGTCACCTTCACAATATTGATTGTATGATTCGGCCTTCAACACGAGAGCCTGCTCGTCTCTACCGCTATCTTGAAGATGGCGCAGCTGGTTTCATGTTTCCTTTTGTTAATAATGCTGAGATTGCAAGACAACTCGTACAGGCCACCAAGTTTCCACCCCAAGGTAATAGGGGAGTTGATGGAGCAGGGCTAGATGGCGACTACGTTATAGGAGCCTGGGCGGAAGGAAGTGATTATTTTGAGGAAGCTAATAATCAAACATTCATTCTAGCGCAAATTGAAACTCCAGAGGCAGTTGAGAATGTGAATGAAATTGCTTCCGTAGAAGGCATTGATTGTCTTTTTATTGGACCCGGCGATTTAGGTCGAAGGTTATCCACCCTTCCACAAACTATTTCAACTCAAGGTGGCACATCCATCAGTCTTGATGAAGTTATACAACGGGTTTCCAAAGCTGCTAAGGAAACAAATAAGGCTTGGGGCATTACAGCTGGATCGCTAGAAGCCCTAGAAAAATATCGGGGAATGGGAGCCCAAGTCGTCCCTTGGGGAGGGGACTTTGCCCTAACTGGTGTCCTGGAAAAATGTGGACAGCAATTAGATCAAGTATTAAAAAAAAATAAGGTTGAAGAATAGTTATCTCTTCAAGAAGAAACTAAATCTTTTCGCCAAGGCTTAAAGCTATTTCTAAGGTGTAATGCCTTTTGGGAAAGACAGCTGCAATTCTGAGCCAGAACCTCAAATATCCTATTTGCTGTAACCTGATGGCCAAGATTATTAAGATGAATTCCATCAGAATCAATCATCCAGGGAGCTATTCCCTGTGCCTCAAATACATCAGCATAGAGTACATCACACTGTATTGCTAGAGAGTTGATTGCCTCATTGAAAGATAGTAAGGAATCTAAATTTGCTTGGTCAAAAGGTGGTTGTTTTTCAAAGGCTAGCATAAAGTAAACATTGACCAATAAAATAAGGCCCTTCGTTTTTTCTTTAACATCTAGAACAATGTGTCTTAAATTCTTAATAAACTCTTCTATCGAAGTTCCAGCTCTGGCATCGTTAAGACCATAGGCCAGCAAGATCAAATTTGGACTCTTATCAATAACATCTTTTGTATAACGCTCTAGGGCACTGTATTTTTCCGATTGAGCATAAGCAGGACTTCGCTTTGAAAGCAAATCATCACTCAACCCACAATTCATCATTTTAATCGGTTCCAACTGTGCCTCATTTAATAACTTGGTCAGAAGAGCCACCCAACATAATTCAGGCTGGGTAGCAGTTCCCCCTGCAGTAACACTGTCACCCATTGCCACTGCAATCTTAAAGGGTTTACTACAATAATCTTTTTTCATATAGGATCTTAAACTCTCAATACGTTGTATTGGAGATATCATCAGGAAGGAAATTTAATCCGTGGTTTCACGAGATTTAACATCTAAATACTAACAGGTATAAACTTAATATCTTTACTCCAATACAAAATCAATCTTTACGGTTTACTATCTTATTCTGTCTCAAATTATTAACTCATATTCTCAGGAACAAAGTACCTCTAACTCACCTTATAAACCAGCGAATTGCATGCCGTGTTTGGCTCTTTTTAAACTTCAAAGTATAGGGATCTACTAACCAACGGGCTACATGACCATCAGTACGGACAAGTAACCAACCAAAATCCCAGTTCTTACTTTCATATCTAATTGGAATGGAAGGCTTCACTCTGACAACAGGCTGGGTACCACCCCAAAACAACTTTTGTTCCGTGTAAAAATAATTAGAACCAACATGGACAAAAACTTCGTGTTCCATATTCTGATCAGAGCTTGCTAAAAGATCAGAACACAATCCTCGAATTGCAACCTTCACATCTCTACCACTAGCACACTCTCGAGCTAAATCTTCTACCGAACCTGAAATTACAGTTCCATCGTCCTCATGAGAAAACACCTCCTTCCAAACATCATGTACCATAAATTGGTAGGTTTCAAAATCGTAAACAAAGTTGTGACTGGGGGCATTAGTTTCTCCATCCCACCAATCAAAGTAATGACTATTTGGATCATCATTCAATGAAAAATCTGGCTCAGCTTGAATAGGTGCGCCATCGAGATGTGGCCTAGCAATCGATTGCAAACCGTTCTGGTTATACATGAAAAATGACATCGAAGGCCGAGGACCAAATCCTTCTCCCATTAATGCAACGGGCTGTCGAAGATTCATAATTCCAGCAACCCACTGGTTTTCCATTAGATAGGTTATCCTGAAATCAGAAACTTCCTGCACCAATTCAGGATTCTTAGATGTTCGATCTATATGTTCGCTGTGGCGAAATTCAGTATAAATTCTTAAATCAGCACCTCTCCTAATTGCATTGCTCAACCTCTCATCACTTCCAAATACTAGTTCTCGTTTCTTGTTTAAAGAACAAACTAATTCCCAGTCTTGTAAACCTGAATCATTTTTATTTTTTAATTCATTATTTCCAGACATAATCGACTCGAACCTCACATAGTCTCTAACTGTTAAATCCTATACTTTTGCTATATTCTCTCACCTAGAATTGTAAAACCTTTAATTTAAAATTCAATGTTTCAAAGCCCTTCCTGGATATTGCCCACTAAACTTACCGTTCTTTAAAACCCATTGTCCGTTAACCAAGACATGACAGATACCTTGGGGAGAATGGTGGGGATCAATATAGTTGGCTTTAGTTCCAATTTTATCTGCATCAAACACAGTAATATCAGCTAGATAGTTGGATTTTATCAATCCTCTACGGTCAATTCTAAAGCGACGAGCCGGAACGGCAGTGGCTTTTTGAATAGCATCCTCAACAGTAAACCAGTGTTTTTCACGAACAAATTCCCCAAATAACGTTGGATACGTTCCAAACGTTCTTGGATGAGGATTTCCTTCTGTGAACAAGCCATCTGTAATGATTGAAGTTAAGGGATGGGTCAAAACCTTTTTCAGGTTTTCTTCTGATGAATTGAAGGAGACAATAACAAGTGTTGCCTTCGTTTCAATTAATAAATCCAAAGCTGTTTCAATACCAGAACGACTTCTTTCTTCTGCAACCTGGTGGATTGTTTTTCCTATTAGATCCTGGAAACCGTTTTCACTAACTGAAGCTATTAAAATATTTTCCCAACCTTGAGCCATGTCTAACTCGGTTTCATCTGCAATTCTATCCCTAGACTCTTTATCTAAAAGACGTTCTAACAGCCTGGTTGTTCCACCTTCTAAGGCCCAAGTAGGTAACGCTTGGGTAAGGTGGGCTGACCCAGCTAGATATGGATAGGCATCCATTCCAACATCTACACCTTCTTTATTGGCTTGATCTATAAGTTCTAGAATCCTATCCATCTTTTCCCAATTCTTTTTCCCACAAGCTTGTAGATGAGATAGTTGAACTGGGACTTGTGTTTCTCGTCCTAAATTCAAGGCCTCTTCTACTGCCTCGATGATGTGGAATTTATAATCCCGCAAATGAGACGTGTAGAAGGCATTATATTTTTTAACGATTTCACAAAGTTTCTTGAGCTCCTGAAAATCACCAAAACTACTTGGGACCTCGTTAAGGCCCGTGGAAAGTCCTATCGATCCTTGTTCCAAGCAAGTGGAAAGATGGTTTTCAATATTTCGCCATTCCTGGGAATCTAACGATTCTGCTTTGATCCCTGAAACATTTGCTCTAAGGGTTGAGTGTCCAGTCAGTGCTGCTACATTGGTTAAGCTGCCTCCCTTTTGCAAGTTATTAAAATAATCACTGGCATCAACCCAATCTCTATCTCTTCTATCAAACAAATCAAAGCTGGGAACAAGTGCTGAAGAGCAAAGTTTTGGGAAAAGAGAAAAACCACAATTTCCAACTACTTCAGTCGTTACACCCTGACTTATTTTATCCTTTCGATGTTCCAACACTTCTAAATCACCATGGCTATGGACATCAATAAATCCTGGGGAAATAGTTAGCTCAGAACAATCAATTATTTCCATGTCAGATGTAGGCACAATCTGTCCTACATCTTTAATTTGATCATCACAAACCAGAACCGAACCCTTCTCCCCTAGCTTACCACTACCATCAACTACAGTCCCATTAGACAATAAAATCATCTTACTTCCCCCAGGCATATTCACCTAATTCCCGAAATACTTCCCATGTAACAGCGCATGAGCTTAACAATTAAAGTTTTCTATTTTTCAGACTTCAATTATTTTTTCACCAGCTAGTTTCTTTCATTATCTAAAAAAGAAATTTTCCGCAGTCTTGACTAAAATCTGCTCTTTGTCATCTGAACTCAAAAAATCTGCATGATCTCGGATTAAAGCTACTGCAGAATCATAAGTATTTGGTGATTCAGTTGCTTGTAAGGGAGCATCACTTTCCCACATGCATCTTTCAGGACCAAAAGCATCTACCACTCTCCGAATTAGAGGCAGTTGTTCCAAATAGGGAGGCCTTTTCTTTCCTAATGCATAAAAGGCTCCAATCTTAACCATTACCTTTTTATGTTTTGCCATTTTGCACAGTGCAACAATATCCTCTTCAGGAAATAAACCGCGTCGCCCAATTAAACAAAGGTGGTCAATAATAACCGGTGATTCAGGGAACCGTTGGCACATTCGATCAACCTCAGGAAGGTCAGGCGGCGACATCAGAAAGCTTAAAGCAAGATTATACTCTGCAGCGGCTTTAAACATTTTCTCATAGCCAGGATGATCTAACCATTGATCACCATCGCCTAGCTTAGGTCGAGTAGTTTTCCCGCGGATACGAAATGCACGGATACCACCCTGAGAAAGGGCTATCATTGTCTTGTCTGGACTGGGAAGTGACACATCAGTAACTGCAGGAACAATTCCTGTGCCAACATAATGTTCTGGATTGTTGGCAATAACATCTAGAATGTAACTATGGTCTAATCCATACCAAGTCATTTGAATTAAGTTGATCCGCTTTACACCACTAGGGCGACTATGACTCAGCAAGTCATCTACTGTGAAACTTGGAAACCAAAAATCTTTTACAGTAAAACCTGATGCTAGGGGATAGGTCTTAGTATCTGGAGTCCACACATGCACATGTGAATCAATGATATCAAGACGGTCTTGACTCAAAGATTTGTCAGGAAGTTTTGATTTAGAACAACCAGTTAAAACTCCTCCAATCAATGCTGATAAAAGAACTTGTCTCCGCGTGAAAGGCTCCATGACAATCCTCCTCAATCATTTAAAAAGGCTTCAATCTACCATTTACTTCCTAATAACAGGAACCACATTATTGCTGCTTTAAAGTGCTGTCCAACCAAGTTAACACGTGATCTAATTTTTGGATGCCCTCTGAAATTTGATCAGTATTAACCACTAACGGTGGAGCTATTAAAATAAGATTGCCGCGCGCCAAAAAATGCAGTCCATTTTCCCAAGCTTGACGCCTAATCAATCTAGCCAATGAAGCGCTGTTTGAGGATTCTATCAGAGGCAATTTGCTAACACGATCACGAACAAGTTCTACACACGTTAAAAGACCTTGTCCCCGAACATCTCCAATACAAGGGTGACATTCTTTAAGTTCACCTAACTTTTTAAGAAGTAGTGCTCCCATTTTTTGAGCATTGTTAACACAGTCTTCTTCTTGATAAGCTTTCAAACAAGCTCGGGCTGCAGCGGTTGCTATCGGATTACCAGCATAGGTTCCACCAATTGGCAACATACGTGACTCAAAATATTGACTCATATGACTGCGTACAACAATAGCTCCCATGGGAATGTATCCTGAGGTCAACCCCTTAGCCAAAACCAAGATGTCAGGAATAACATTCTCATGGTTAACACCAAACCACTTGCCAGTTCGACCAAACCCTGTAATGACCTCATCGGCAATTAGTAGGATTCCATACTTGTCACAGATTGCTCTCAAACGCTTTAGATAGCCTTCTGGTAAAGGAAAACCACCAGCTGCACCAGTAACAGGTTCCACCACAATTGCTGCTACAGTAGCAGGATTTTCCAATTGAATTTGGGTCTCCAGAGCGTCTAAACAATGAATACAGCAATCGGGAAATTCTAACTTGAAATCACAACGATAACAGTACGGATCAAAAAAACGTACACAACCAGGAGGACCAGGTTCAACAGCTATCCTTCGAGGATCGCCAGCTGTACCTAAGGTGCCGTACGTTGTTCCATGATAGCTACGATATTTGGCAAAAATCTTAGGCCTCCCTGTCATCATTCGAGCCATGATAAAAGCTAACTCATTAGCCTCGCTTCCACTATTTACATAAAGGCATTTGTCAAGATCTCCTGGAACCAATTGGATTAATTCTTTTGAAAGTAAGGAGCGCTCCTCTGTCAATAGTTGAGGAGAAATACAACATGCTTGTTCCGCTTGATTCCTTATTGCTTCTATAACCCGATGATTTCCATGCCCTAAATTACAATTAAACAACTGAGACAAAAAATCTAAATAGCACTTATCCTGTCTGTCATAAAAGTACACTCCATCTCCCCTAACAAACTCTAAAACAGGGTCTTCCTGTTCTTGGACAGTCCATGGCAAAAAAATATGTTGACGGTTTGCATTCATAGTCAATCTTTCTTGTAAAAAAAATTAAACTGTAATTGACGGAAAATTATTTTAATAGCGGCATATCAAAAATTAAGCTTCTTTATTCCTGAAATGTTCCTAATAGATATCAAAACTACTTGATGCCAACGATCAATACCAAAAAAAAACAAGACAAGGAGAACCAATCACCTGCGATTCTCCTTGCCTTGTACCACACCTTTTCTATGAAAATAACAGTGACTCTAGAAACAGAGTCTCTACACCAAAATGTTCTCACATAGAAACTCTACAAGTTATAACCTTCTTCTCCGTGCAAGGAACTATCCAGACCTTGTGTCTCTTCTTCCTCACTAACACGAAGTCCCATAGTTGCATCTACGATTTTAAGGATGATAAATGAAACAACTCCACTATAAACCACCGTGGTCAAGACACCTATAGCCTGTTTTCCAAGCTGGCCACCCATAGTTACACCCTCTGCCAGACCTGTTCCACCGAAACCTTTAGCTACAAATATTCCTGTTAGAAGTGCTCCTACAATTCCACCAATTCCATGTACTCCAAAAACATCGAGGGAATCGTCATAACCACACTTGGCCTTGAGACACGTGGCTCCCCAATAACAAGCAATTCCGGAAGCAATGCCGATCGCAAGAGCGCCCATTGGACCCACACTTCCTGATGCTGGAGTAATCGCAACCAGACCAGCAACAGCGGCAGTAATAACTCCAAGAATACTGGGTTTACCATTTTTAATCCACTCAATCAACATCCAAGTGACAACAGCACCTGCAGTTGCAACTTGAGTAACCAACATAGCCATCGTTGCAGTACCATTGGCTGCTAATGCACTGCCTGCGTTGAAGCCAAACCAACCAACCCAAAGCATAGCTGCACCAATAACACTTAATCCTAAATTATGAGGTGTCATTGATGTCTCCGGATAACCCTGCCGTTTACCAATAATAAGAGCAGCTACTAGGGCAGCAATTCCAGCATTTATGTGAACCACTGTTCCTCCGGCAAAATCTAGAACACCTAGATCGAAGAAAAATCCTCCTTCGGCCCACGCCATGTGACAAATTGGTGCATAAACTAAAATAGACCAAACAATCATAAACACAGTCATTGCAGAAAATTTTATTCGTTCAGCAAAAGCCCCTACCATCAGCGCAGGAGTAATGATCGCAAAAGTCATTTGAAACATCAAAAATACTGACTCTGGAATAGTCCCACTTAAAGTGTCCACTCCAATACCACTAGCAAAGACCTTAGAAAACCCTCCAACAAATGTATTCATACTCCCAGTTGTATCGAAAGCCAAGCTATAACCGATTACTACCCAGACTATTGTTAAAACACCGGTTAAGGCAAAGCATTGCATCAAAACGGATAGAACATTTTTAACTCTAACCAACCCAGCATAAAACAATGCCAGACCAGGGATAGTCATAAATAAAACTAGTGCTGATGCGGTTAAAAGCCATGCAGTATCCCCAGAATCTAATTTCGCTTCATGACCATCGGCCATTGCCAGAACGGGCATTCCAAGTGCTAAAAGAAATCCCCATATGGTTTTCAAACTAATTTTTTTCATAACACTCCTTTGCCTTAGAATGATATTGTGGATCGCAAACTTCCTTAGTCCCCTTCTAAATTAAATTGAACAAATACGTTAGTGTCACTACTATCAAAACAACTTTGTGTAATTCAAAAAAAAAGCCCATTGTTTCGAAACTTAATTCGAATTCAATGGACCTCGCTGTCCGATATATCAGTTACCTAAAAATGCTACACTGACGTTTCGAATCTACAAATTATTTTTATTTCTTGATACAGCTTTGTATCAGGTTAACACCATTGTAATGCGCTTAAACCAAGCGTCAAATTCATTTATTTTATAGGGACTATTAGATTTAATTATAACCTCTAACAATCCATTTTAAGTCCTACTTATTCAAAGGGTTGCAGATAAAGAGCCCCTGCTAATTATCTAAATTCCTGAATTTTACCCTCAAGACATTTGAAATGCTCTTGCTCGAAAAAGAAAATCGACGATATTACCTTCATGAGGCTGATGCCAGTTAAGTTTGATCGTAGGTACTGGTCCCAAGTTCAGGCGGTCAATATTTCTAGCGTCGATTAGTTCCCTGCAAAAAATCTCATCCTCAGTGATAGCGGTTGCTACTAAAGTATCTCCAATTGAATTAATCATTTTTTCCTGTGGGCAGGCAACTACGGATACAAAGGGATACATATATTCTTTTTTCGCCATGCCTACATCTGGAGACTGGCAATGAATGACTGTAGGACGCAGAAAGTCACAACGTTCCTGCTGAACCAAACGATCACCATCACGATACCGATTAGTTATCTCCTCAGCTCCAGACTCTTGCAAACCACTATCTATATCTTCAGAAATCGCTTTTGCCTGACCTGGAACGGTAAATGCAGCTAAGGCAGCCTGTTCATTTTCAGGAGGTAGAGGGGCAATGGAACCTATTCGTTTGGAAATTGCATCAGCAATTTCTCTGGTATTTCGTGAAGCCCAGATGCCTGAACAATTAATACAGCTCCGACCGCTATTGACTAACACACTATCTACCATTAGATCTAAGTATTTTTCCCAATTATCGATCTGATCATCACCAATTAGAATCTTACTAAAACCAGGCCCATGAACCTGCACTGCAGGATTATTCTTATACTGATTTACAGTTGCTGTTCCACCAAAAATTAGACTGCGCGGAGAATGACTTAGTACAGCTGCTCCTACTTCTCCAGCTCCTGGATAAAGAGCAATTGCTTGTTTAGGAATGCCCGCCCGAATAAAAGCTTGGGACATGCGCCATGGGGTCCAGGGTTCTTGTGGTCCCGGTTTAAGAACCAAACCAATTTTCAATGGAATAACTGGCAACCAAAGACTATGAACTCCTGGCGAGTTAGAAGGAAGGACCATTCCCAGTACTGGGGTATTTGCCTGGTAACTTCTCATTAGCCCTTCTTCTTCCCCATATCCTTTAGAGAGTATTTCTAAGTCTAGCCCCCTTGTAAGTGAATTAAGAATATTTTCTATTTCATCTAGAACATATCTGAGTTTTTCCATATTCATCCGACACATTCTCTCCGGGAGCCCCGTAGTTGCAGACTGTTGTCGGACAAAATCATCAGGTGTTTGGGTCCCCTCCCCTAATGGAAGCTCTGCAGAAGAAAAGTATTCTCCTGCTTTACGAATCATTGCTAGAAGATCTTTTGAAGAGATTTCCTGCAATACTTGACGTGCTCGTTCTGCATTCCGCATATCTCTTGCAATTAATCCTGGGTTAGCCTGACTAACTTCGGCAATTGGTTCTCCAGTAGAGAAATGAAACACTTTATTTACTTCTAAACTTTTATAGGGCTCTCCCCAACGTAACACCGGAAAGTGAAGCATAAAATCCTTTCTTACTTAGTCAAATCACAGCCTGAAAGTTTTGGCTTATTCCCTTAATAAACGCCAACAGTAGTGCTTGAGGCCAAACGACTAAAAGGCCGTAGACCACTAACACCGTCCCAAGGGTAGTCTTCTACAGGACTTTCTCTTTCTCCTTCATCTCGTTCTAGAAATCGTGGCAAGAAAAATTCTTTAGTTAATGTAGTTAACATAACTCGACCGGTATCTCCATAATTTACAACTTGCAACGAATCATCAAAGTCAACTATCTGAATTACAGCCCGGGGTTGAGGTGCAAAGTAAGTAATTTTGTAATTATCCTCAGCTCCGCTCAATGGACTAGGTGCCAACCCCATCAACGTATTTCCATAGGTTGGTGCCAAATATACATCCTCAAGAAGTTCTTCTCGTGCAAACCTGTGCCACTGAGGGGTAAACTCTGTTCCGCCTGAAAAAATTCCAGTAATACCAGATTCTTTAATACTCGAACCTTCCTCTTCTAACCGAGTGGCAAGAGCTTCTAGAAGTTTAGGAGTGGTAAACATACATTTAATCTCATGTCCAGCAGATAAGACAGTCATAGCCTGATCAATCACATGATCTTGATAAGCTTTTAAATGTTCCATCCAACCAAACTTAATTAATTTAACAACCCAGCGGGGATCCAAATCCACACAAAAACAAATTCCACCACGAAAATGGGCTAGGTGTTCAACAGCAAGTCTCAATCGGCGTGGTCCGCTGGGACCAAGCATTAGCCAATTAGAATCTGGTGGAAAATATTTATCAGGAAGAGTTTTTGAGAACAATTCATAATCAATCCGAAAATCCTGCATGTTGATCCGACTCTTAGGAATGCCAGTTGTACCGCCAGTCTCAAAGACATAAACCGGATGTTCATTTAATCCCTTGGGAACCCAACGAGACATAGGACCACCACGCAGCCATTCATCTTGAAAATTTCCAAATTTTTCGAGATCCTTGAAACCCTTTATTTCCACCTTGGGATCCCAATCAACATTGCGGACCCAGTCAAGCCAAAAAGGACAACCTGTTTCTGGACTAAAATGCCAGTTAACCATCTCTACTACATGGGCATTTAACAGTTCTCGATGCTCTGATATTTTCTGACTAAATTCCTGCTCTTTAGAATTAATAGTTGCCATTCTCAACCTATTCTTTGTTCTTATATTATAATTATGTTGGGCATTCTTTGTTACTTACAAAAGGTTCAGTATATCCTATTTTTCCAAAAAACAGGATCTTTATGAATCTTGAAAAATTGATTAAAGTAGTGTCAGAATAGAATTACGTCTGAACCTTTTAAGCTCTTTGGAGGCTCCGTGAATTACACAGAATTACCTAACTCAAGCCAAATTAAACCAACCAAGGTTTCTTCCTTAACCTACTACTCTGAGGGTCCTGTAATTGACTCTTCCGGCGATCTTTATATTTCACATGGTGATTCTATATCGAAATTGATTGAAGAAAGGACACTTATTCCATGGACAACGACAACAGCTCCAAATGGACATAAAATCCTCCCTAATGGCAATCATCTAGTTTGCGATGGAAAACATAGTGCTGTTCTCCTAATTAATCAGAACGGCAAAATAATTGGAAAGGCAGCCAGTGGATCCTATAAAGATCTAGAAATAACCTCTCCTAATGATTTATGTCTACATCCTAATGGTGGATTTTATTTTACTGATTCACTCCCAAAAGTTGGTGTTGTCTACTATGTTAGTCAAGCCAAAACAATTCATGTTCTAGCTCGCAATCTTGATGTGCCTAATGGGATAGCATTGTCAGAGAATTGTCGTCAATTATTTGTATCAGAAAGCTACACCAATCGCATTTTATTATTTGAAATAGACGAAAAAGGAATGGCTTCTAGTGCCCCAAAAGTTTTTTCGAACCTCCCAAGGAACCAGAAAAAAGGCAAAGATGCTGCTAATATGCCAGATGGCATTGCGTTAGATGCTGACGGAAGACTCTGGGTAGCGCATTATGGAATGCATGCAATCCAGGTTCTTTCTCCTGAAGGAGAACTCCTAGTTACTTATGACACCGGAATTCGTTGTACTAGTAATATTTGTTTTGGTGGTAAAAACTTGACCACAGCATTTGTTACGGGAGGAGAGGGAGAACCAACACCAGGGGCATTAATTCGTCTGGATGTCGGGGTACCTGGGCTTTCAGTTCTCCGCTAGAGCATAAGATTGTTTAGAAACGAGCAAACTACAGTTGGATCAAAACTTAACTTTACTAATCTAAAATTTTAAGTGCTTCTAACTGTAAAAAAGGCAGGTCTATAAGCCGAATTCTGTACCTTGATTAAAGGTAACGGTCATTCCTCTAGCCTAGAAGTTGCCCTCTAGGTCGTGCATTCTACCCGGATGTCAATCGGCGCGGGTAACGCCTCCATCCCTATTTGAACTTGCTCCATGTGAGGTTTGCCAGGCATGCTCTTTACAGAGCACCCGGTGTGCTCTTACCACACCATTTCACCCTTACCTCGTAAGAAGATTTTAACCAACCCTTGTCATCTTTCAAGGCGGTATATTTTCTGTTGCACTTTCGGTACTCATAGAAGCCTATGAGTCCCCCGTGTTACGGGGCACATTACCCTGTGGAGTTCGGACTTTCCTCCCGCCCAAAAATACTGAGCCAGCGACCGTTCGACCTGCCTACCTAATTCTAAGGGCTCACTAGAAAATTCGTCAAGGAACAACTCATTATACCAACTGCTCCAAAAAACTAATTCAGGAGCAAACCTTCAAAATTCTTTCTTCTTTATTAAGATTCAACCTAGCTTTTACAGTTACATTTTTTGGCAAATTAATAGAGATTCCAGAAACCTCTTCTATTTAGCAAACTGCCTCTATTTAATGTATCATTACAAACAGAATAAGCTAGAATCTTATTAAACAAGACACCTAATATGGTAACGTATTTTAAAGCGTTGACAGTTGCTGGTTCAGATTCAGGCGGTGGAGCAGGAATTCAAGCTGACCTAAAAACTTTTGCGGCCCTCAAAGTTTTTGGAACTTCAGCAATTACTTCAGTAACCGCCCAAAACACTCAGAACATTCTAGCTATCAAGTATTTACCTTCTTCATTAATCATCCAACAAATTAATGCAGTTCTGTCCGATATTGGCGCTAATGCAATTAAAACAGGCTTATTGGGAAAACCTAGAGTCATCAGAGCAGTTGTAAAATGCCTCGCAGCACACCCCGAAATTCCATTGATAATTGATCCTGTAATGACCTCTACAACTGGAAAGACCCTTGTGGACGCTGAAACAATTGAAGTGTTACGCAACCTTTTACTACCTTTAGCCCACGTAGTAACTCCAAACTTTCCAGAAGCAAAGGCCCTAACAGGGAGAAGAATTGAGACAGAAGCTGATTGTCAGCATGCGGCAGAAGAAATTTTTCAAATGGGACCCAAAGTTGTTATTTTAAAAGGTGGCCATGTTCCAAAAAATCTGAGAAGTGCTAATGAAAAAGTTACTGACTTATATTTTGATGGAAACAACTTTCAAAAAATATCAGGCCCTTATATACCTGGAGAGACTAAACATGGAACTGGCTGTACTTTTTCTGCAGCTATCACAGCGGGAATAGCTCAGGGACTTTCAGTCCTCCATGCTACTCAATTAGCTCGAAAATATTTAACGAAAACATGGATAAATTCATTTCGGGTTGGAAGAGGTCGGGCGTCACCTTTAAACCACTTCTATGAATCATGGGAGGCATAGATCATCAAGCTGAAAAATTGATGGACAAGTTTTTAAAAGTTAATTTATTGACCATTTAATTTTCAACTGCTGCTAACTTCTCTAGTAGGTCATCCAATATTTTCCCAATCGCACCCTCAGCATCAAGAGAAGTTAATATACCCTGCTGGCTGTAATGTTTTACGATAGGCTCAACCTCTTGGACATATTCACGAAAACGCGCCTGCACTACTTCAGGGCGATCATCTTTCCTTCGTTTGTATTCGACTCCTTTGGGTGGAGGATTAGTCTCTAAATTATAAGGAACCCCATTCAAGTCAATGACTCGACTAGAAAGTCTTGCCAGAACTTGCTCTTCAGTAACTTCAAATAAAACCACACACGACAAACTTAAAATCTCATCAAGAGCTTTAGCCTGACCAAGTGTACGAGGGTATCCATCTAAAACAAGTCCAGCGTTACTATTCTGACTTGAAAAAGACTTAAACAATTCCAGAACGAGTGGTTCAGGAACAAGTTTGCCTTCCTGAACATATTCTGCTGTTTTTCGTCCAAGATCAGAACCCTTGTCAATTTCGGCTCTCAAGGTCTCACCCAAAGAAAAATGTTTAAGACCAAAATGAGCAGCCACCAACTTAGCTTGAGTACCCTTACCACTCCCGGGCGGACCAAGAACTGAAATATTCATAAAAATTCATCCGTTCTTTTTTTATCTAAATAACAACCCAAAAATTAATGAACTTACTGCAAAAGGCAATAGTACCTTAAGGATTCTTTTTTCGGAACCTGCTTTTTACCTAAAATGGCTCCTGACTAATTTTTTCACAACTTCTGATTTTCGATTAATCTTGACAGGTAATGCTGTGCTAGCGACAATCCATTTTTCTGTTAAAAAGGATTTTGTCAAATACTAGACTGATCTTTCTAAACGAGTCATCTCTACCAATTGAGTCTTCAATAGTAGACTTTCAACTTCATGAAAATCCTCTCGATTACAGCTGGAGCTGCAGGAATGTACTGTGGTAGCTGTCTGCGTGATAACACATTGGCTCTAGAACTGAAGAGAATGGGGCATGATGTAATTTTACTGCCTATATATACACCTACTCTTACTGATCAAACTAATGTTAGTCAGAATAGAGTCTTTTTTGGAGGAATTAGTGTTTATCTACAACAATCCAATTCATTTTTTAGACAGACACCCTGGTTTATTGATCGCATTTTAGATTCAAATTGGTTGTTAAACCTATTTTCTGGCTTTGGGATTCAAACTAGCCCTCAACAGTTAGGAGCTTTAACACTATCCATGCTCCAAGGCGAAAATGGATTTCAAAAAAAAGAACTAACTAAACTGGTTGAGTGGTTAAGACAGGAAACACCACCGGACATAATTAACCTTCCTAATTCTCTCTTAATTGGCCTAGCTCAACCATTGAAGGCAGCGCTAAAACGACCGGTCATATGTACTCTTCAGGGAGAAGATCTGTTCCTTAGAGGTCTTCCTGAACCCTATCAAAGCAAGGCCCTTAAACTTATTCGTTCAAAAGTAAAATCTATAGACGGTTTCATTGCAGTTAGTGATTATTGTGCCGGGCATATGCAATCGCTACTAGAAATACCCAGGAACCGACTACACACCGTTCCGCTTGGAATTCAAACTGAATGCTATGGGAACAACCATCCATTGAAATCAGAGATTATTCGAATTGGATTTTTGTCTAGAATTTCTCCTGAAAAGGGCCTCCATACCCTTTGTGAAGCCTACAAACAATTGAGATTGAGAAAAGATGTTCCCTCTGGAAAACTTAATGTAGCAGGTTATCTTGGGTCTGAGAATAAAGTCTATTTAAAAAGTCTGCAGTCAAAAATGAGCCAGTGGGGCTTATCTAAGGAATTTAATTTTCACGGTACGTTAGATCAGAAAGGAAAGATACGATTTTTTGAAAATATCGACATTTTCTCCGTTCCTGCAACTTTTGAGGAACCAAAAGGAATACCTGTTCTAGAGGCAATGGCTAGTGGCATTCCCGTAGTGCAACCTAGTAAGGGGGCATATACAGAAATATTAGAAAAAACAGATGGGGGAATCCTAACTGACTCGAATAGTAGTGATAGCCTGGAGAAAGGAATCTACTCACTATATAAAAATCGCCAACTTGCAAAAACATTAGGGCAAAATGGCAAAAAAGGTGTTTGCAATTTTTATGACAGTTCACACATGGCTAGTGCGGCGATGGAAATATTCACTGACATTGCAACAAAATTTATATCTACTGCTACTCATTCATAAACATCTTTTTTTCAAATTTCTTTTGAAAATATATTTCAGAACTGTTAAGGCATAATTATAGAATAGGTTCTACCATGTTATCGCTCAAGCAACTTTCTAAAGAATATTTAACACCGCAAGGTCCCTTAAAACTGCTCTCTAATATCTCACTGTCTCTAGATCAAGGAGAGGCAGCTACAATTATGGGACCTTCTGGTAGCGGGAAAAGTACTCTTTTATTTATACTTGGAACACTTGAAACACCAAGCACTGGAGAGGTATTGATTAATGGGTGTAACCCATTTGATTTGTCTCAAAACCAACTGGCAAAATTTCGTAACAAACATATCGGTTTTCTCTTTCAAGACCATTGTCTCCTTCCACAGTGTTCCGTTTTAGAAAATATCTTATCCCCTACCCTGATAGCTCCGTCAACTAACAATTATAGACAACGGGCCCTTTCCTTAATTGAACAGGTAGGCCTTAAAGAACGAATAGACCATTTCCCTTCAGAACTTTCAGGAGGAGAAAAACAGCGGGTTGCTCTTGCCCGAGCGATGATTAGAAAACCCTCTCTTCTCCTTTGTGATGAGCCTACAGGAAATTTAGATCGTCAGTCTGCTGCATCTGTTGCTGATTTATTAAAAGAACAACATCAAAACCATGGTTCAACATTAGTTATAGTTACACATAGCTCTGAACTAGCCTCTAGATTTTCATCTAAATATCAGTTAAATAACCAACAACTCCTACAAACAAATTGATTAGATTATCTTAAAAAAATAATTAAAGAAGCAACTAACCCTTGTTAAATATGAATCTCGTTTCTATTGTTATAAGAAGTCTGAAATATTATTGGCCAACAAACCTAGCTGTAATTTCTGGGGTGTCTGTCGCAGTTGCAGTTTTAGCTGGTTCTCTTCTCGTTGGCAATTCCGTCAACAAAAGCCTACAAAAAATAGCTTTAACTAGATTAGGCCAAACAGACTTAGTTCTTAATTCCAACTCCTATTTTACAGAAGCATTAGCAAATAGAATCTCTTCTCACCCTCTTTTTGCTCAATTGTTTAATAGACTTTGTCCAATGTTTATTACTGAAGGTGGAGCAAATCATCCTAAAACTGGACGGCGTTCTTCTAGAATCTCGGTATATGGGATTGACAAACGTTTCTGGAGCTTCCATCGCCTTACTAATTACACAAAGTTCGCAACAGACCGTCAAGCGCTGATTAGCTTAGAAGTAGCTAGAGACCTACGAGTTCAAACAGGGGATTCAATTTTATTAAGGATAGAAAAACCATCTCACATTCCACGAGATTTTCTGCATGGGAAACGGGAACAAGTCGGACGCACCATACGTCTCACGGTAACCAAAATTTTATCAGCAGCTGAACTAGGTGATTTTTCTCTTAAATCTCAGCAAGGAGCTGTCCGTGCTATTTTTGTTCCTCTACTAAGATTGCAAAAAGATTTAGAAGTGGCTCACCAAATTAATACTATCCTAATAAAAAGCAGATCCCCTCGTACAAACCTCCCTCAAAAAGAGTCTAGAGAAGAAATTAATAAGCTACTTAATATTCTTCGTGAATCCTACTCTATCAGTGATACTTCTCTCAATCTCCGAATTCTCCACCAAGAAAGTTGTATTTCTCTAGAATCCTCTGGAACTCTCCTTAATGATGAAATAGTTGCAACAGCCCGAGATGCTGCTAGCAAAGTAAAATTCAAGACAAGGAAATTTTTTACTTATTTGTCAAATTCTATCCAGGCTAATACTAGAGAAATTCCCTATTCACTTGTAACGGCACTGGATTTAGGATCCGCTGGTTTAGAAAAATTTCTTCCAAGCACACAAGTGTCCACCTACAAAGGTCCTCCTCCAATCATATTAAATCAGTGGGCCGCCCATGAATTGGATGCTCAAACTAATGATTTAGTGAATCTTATCTATTATCTTTGGAGTGATTCGGGCGAGTTATTAACGCATTCTAAAGAATTTAAACTTTCCGGCATAATTTCGATGAAAGATCCTATCATTGACAGAAATCTTGCTCCTATTTTCCCGGGAATCACAGAATCAACTACCTTAGTTGACTGGGACCCACCTTTTCCTATGAATTTAAGTCGAATTTCTATA
This sequence comes from Terriglobia bacterium, assembly GCA_022452285.1. GTDB lineage: Bacteria > Acidobacteriota > Terriglobia > Versatilivoradales > Versatilivoraceae > JAKUNG01. The sequence goes on from JAKUNG010000002.1 coordinate 151,552, forward strand.
CGTGATGAATTGTACTGGGACAAATTTAAGACTACCCCAAAAGCTTTGATTCCACTTAAAGTAGGTCAGCAGTTATGGAAATCACGCCATGGACAAATATCATCCCTTCGAATTTACCCTCCCAAAGAATTTAGTTCTAAACCAAACCCTAATTTTTTAAAAAAGTTCCTGCTTCAATATAAAACAAGTCTTTTAGACTCTTTAACCCCGAAACAAATTGGATTTTCTGTTCGTCCAGTTATACAGGAAGCAGTACTAGCTTCTCAGGGTGCTACTGATTTTGGACAGTACTTCATCTATTTTAGTTTTTTCTTAATGAGCTCTGCATTGCTCCTTACTATTCTTTTTTTCAAACTAGGCCTTGAACAACGCATCCAGGAAATCGGCATATTTCGGACATTAGGTTATAGCGAAAGTGAGATCAACCTACTCTTTCTTTCTGAAGGAGCCATCTTAGCAATCATTGGAACTGTAATTGGACTAGGAGGAGCTGTAGCCTATACAAACTTGATTCTTACAGCCCTACAGACCTGGTGGGTAGATGCAGTTGGTACTAACTTGTTAACAACGCACCTCTCAATTTTCTCTCTTATTATTGGAGGTTCAGCAGGTCTTTTAACAGCTCTTATCTGTATTGCCTTAACTTTAAGAAGTCTAAGAAACGCCACTATTTTAAGTCTTTTAAAAGGTTCTTGGTTACAAAACAAAAAAAATCAGCTCAATGAGTACAAAATCACAACAAAGATTTCTAAAAAGAGACGTGTTTGGTTTTTCTATTCTCCTACTGGTTCTAAAACACTCAGCAATTTAATAATTCTTAGTTTCCTAGTAGTAGCCATTTTGCTTGGCAGCATTTTTAACATCATCAATCAAACCTTAGGGTTTTTTGTGGCTGGAACATTGGTGCTCGTTCTATTATTGTATTTTCAATCCATCTGGTTAGGTCGAAAATTCTCAACTTCCCAGATGACAGGTAATTGGCAAATTTCTCGACTTGGTTTTCGAAACGTCATCATCCGTCCTGGGAGAAGCCTTCTCTGCATTGCCTTAATCGCATCTGCTGCATTCATCATAGTTACGGTTGAATCATTTCGTCGAGATCAACAAGACTTTGGAACCTCCAAGACTTCCAGTACTGGAGGGTTTTCTTTAATAGCTGAATCACTGGTACCTATTCATCACGATTTAAATTCAAAACATGGTCAAGAATCATTAAATCTTTTGTTAGCTGACAACCCCTCCTTGTCTGGAGTACATTATAGTGCTTTCCGTCTAAAACCTGGTGATGACACTAGCTGTTTAAACTTATACCAACCTACTAGTCCCAGAATACTCGGAGCCTCCAATGAGTTTTTAAAAAGTGAACGATTCCAATTTCACTCAGCTCTAGAAACTTCTAATAACTCTAATAACCCCTGGGATCTACTTAATCAAAAAATTAATGGTGATGTTATTCCTGTCATTACTGATGCTAACTCTATGCAGTATGTTCTCCATATGAATTTGGGAGACCAATTTGTTCTTAACCCTCATGGTTCATCTCCTATAAAACTTAAATTAGTTGGTGCTCTAAAGGACAGTTTATTTCAATCAGAACTCATAATGTCTGAAACAAATTTTTTACAAGTATTTCCAAATATTGCTGGATTCCGTTTCTTCTTATTAGAAACCTCAGTCAATAAAAAAGAAATTGTCACTAATGTTCTGGAGAACCGCTTATCCGATTACGGCATAGATATAATGCCAACTAGTGTTCGGATGGCCAACTTCCACAGGGTGGAAAATACTTATCTGTCAACCTTTCAAGCCCTAGGTGGATTAGGGCTCCTCCTGGGAACCATTGGTTTGGCCATTGTTTTATTGAGAAATGTTTTGGAGAGGAGGAAAGAACTCGCACTTCTTTCAGCAGTCGGTTACAACTGGTACCACCTGACTTGGATCATAATTGCAGAAAACCTTTTTCTTCTTAGCTTTGGTTTAATCAATGGTCTCGTTTCTGCATTACTTTCTATTGCTCCTGTATTTCAAACAAGAGGAGGAGATTTTCCCTTCTCAACCATAGTTGCTTTATTAGGAGGAGTTTTACTGACAGGTCTAGTGGCCTCTCTAATTGCTACATTTTCAGTAACTCGAAAAAAATTGTTGCCTTCTCTCAAGTCGGAGTAGTTACCGCTAGATAAGAAGCTGTATTTATTTAAACATTAATTTCTTTTATCTTTGCTGACCTTATCCAGAAATAAAAAAATAGTTTTTTTATTCATATCAACTAACTAATTCTTGAAATAGTTTAATATGATGTTAAAACAAACTTCTAACTGTATAAATTGAAAGGGATTTTTATGCCAATAAATTCTTTATTTAATCTTTCAGGGCGCACTGCATTAATCACTGGAGGCAGTAAAGGACTAGGAAAATCGATGGCTCAGATTCTCGCTGAGGCTGGTGCGAACATTGTGCTAACTAGTCGCCATGAGGAACAGCTTAAATCAACCCTTTCTGAGATTAATAATAGTACCGGCGTGCAGGGCGAGTTTATTGTGGGTGACTTAGCTCAAAGAACTGAAGCTGAACGAATTGCACAGGCTACCCTAAAAATGATGGGACATGTCGATATTCTCATCAATAATGCAGGAGCAAACATCCCTGCTGCCATCGATGAGATCAAAGACTCAGACTGGGACAGGATAATTGAATTAAATCTCAATTCATGCATGGTACTAACCAGAGCATTAGTCCCATGCATGAAGGAACGCAACTGGGGCCGGATAATCCATATCTCCTCAATCATGGGGTTAGGCTCAAAGGCAGCTCGCAATGCATATTCTGCTACCAAGCATGGTCTAATTGGGCTGGCTAAAGCCAGTAGCCTAGATTTAGGATCTTATGGAATTACAGTCAACTGTATTGCCCCTGGTCCCTTCCTTACTGATTTACCTGCTGGTTTGCTAAATTCTGACCAGAAAAAACAGTTTGCTGACAGAACAGCCTTAGGCCGTTGGGGAAAACCAGAGGAATTGGCAGGATCTGCTCTTCTATTAGCTAGTGACGCTGGAAGTTATATTACTGGTTCCACTCTAGTAGTTGACGGTGGAGTCATGGCACAGACTCTTCCGTAACTCAAACATTACCTTCTTGGCTGATTCCATTACTAGCGATTTTTTTAGTGGACTCAAAACCTGCTTGATATTTACGGGCAACCATAATGTAAGTTTTGGGATTATCCTTAAAATAAGTTACTTTGAGTCCTACTGGTTGTAGAATCGACTGGAATTGTTTATAGCTTGGAAGTGATTCGATTTGGAGAGGGCTTGTATAGCGAAGCTTATCAACAAAGTCGCTACCTTCTGGATGGCTGACTATCATGCGCCCGCCTATCTTGAGCATGCGAGCCACATTCTGACAAGCTAGTGTCTTATCAGAAATATTACCGTACATCGCATTTAGAAAAACAACATCAACAGAACCATTCTCAAGTGGCAGTATCGCAACATCACAATGAAAAAGATTAACTTTAGGATACTTAGTCTTAAGTCGTTCTAACATCTTCTCTGCTAAATCACAGGCAAAAATCTTTGAAGGACTGTAAGCTTCTATGAATGGGATTAAAACACCCACCCCAGCTCCAATGTCAACTACAACCTCACCACCACTTAATCCTGCACTCGACACAATGTTTTTCAATCTATTTAAAACAGCAGCAGGCTGGGGAACATCGAATTCTCCAACGCGATTATTAAAATACTCACGTTGGGACAAATTCATAACTGTACTCCTTGGTTTTGTATTTTACACTGTTAATAGATCCTTGTTTCTAGCAGCAGATGGTATTTCAACACACCTTATCAGATGAAATTAAAACACCATGAGAAAAGTGCTCAATGTGATACGAGGTCTACGAAAATTTTCTGCCCTTTTCTTTGCACACCTAGTTTTAACAAACTCCCAGTCAGTCCAGAAATTTGGTCTCGAAAATCTGAAACATTCCTTATTAATTTGGAATTAACTGAAAAAATAACATCACCTCTCTTCAAACCACTGCTTTGACTTTTTTCTATATTTGAAACCAAAACACCCTCTTGTCCATCTAGTTTGAATGCAACCATTAATTCAGCTGTAACATCTTGAACTGTAATGCCCTTTATTTTTTGAACACTAGGTCTTTTAATTTCTTTTAAATCAAATGTATTATCACCTTTCATTAATGACCTAGAAACCATGATCGGTTTATGGAAACGAAGCGCTAAAGCAATGGCGTCACTCGGTCGACTGTCAAACTGAAATTCATCTCCCTCAGAACTAAGATAAATCTTTGCATAATAGGTGCCGCCTTTTAGATCATTAACAAGAACTTTCTGAAAAACAATTCCAGTTTTCCGTAAAATTGTTTTCAAGAGATCGTGTGTCATTGGTCTCGGTGCCGTCTGACCTTGCAACTCTAGCTTAATAGCTCGTGCTTCAGAAATGCCAATCCAGATGGGAATAGCTCGATCTGTTTTATCATCTTGAAGAATTACAACAGGCAGGTTGCTATTAGAATCAAAACCAACATCTACTACTTCAACAATGACCGATTCATTATTATCACTAGAAAACTTGGACTCCGATCCTATCTGACTAAACAATAAGACCAATAAACTGATTGTTATATTTCTAATACTGAACAATGAGTTTTTCATGATTGCTCTTTTCTATTTTCTTATTGGCTCTAGAAAGTTTCTGAATTGCTTTAACTAAATTGCTGTCCATCCCCCATCGATTAAAAGAGTATGACCCGTAATTAACTGCGCAGCAGAACTAGCAAGAAATACTACGGAACCTGTGATATCTTCTGGCTGTCCTAGACGTCCAAGTGGTATTCTCCGGAGAACCTCATTGGTAAAGCTTTCTTCTTGAAAGAGTTTGTCTGTCAATGGAGTACGAACAAAAGTTGGCCCAATAGCATTGACATTAATATTTTTACTGGCCCATTCAATTGCCAGCACTCGAGTCAGGTTTACAACACCAGCCTTACTAGAACAGTACGCTGCTCTATTATAATAACCAATCACTCCATTTTGAGAAGCTACATTAATAATTTTTCCAAATCGTCTCTCAATCATTGTTCTGCCAACTTCCTGACAACAGAAAAAAACACCTTTCAAATTTACATCTAACACTTTATCCCAATCATCTTCTGTTACCTCTACGGCTGGCTTAGAAATATTAACCCCGGCGTTATTAACCAAAATGTCAATCCTTCCATATTGATCGATTGTTTTCTTTACCATTCGTCTAATACTTCTAATTGAAGTTACATTTAAAGAAACAGCAACAGACTTTCTTCCTAACTGTATAATCCTGTCTCTTGTCTTTTTAGCGTTGTGAAGTCGCTGGGCTAAATCAGTCACCACCACAGTTGCTCCAGCTTCTGCAAAAGCGATTGCTATAGCCTGTCCTAAGCCGGAACCAGACCCAGTTACTACTGCTACTTGATTGTCCAATCGCATCGAAGGCGACATTGACTTCCCTGAGGTCATAGGTTAATCTCCTGCATCAATTACTAGATGTTTTCAAGGGCATATATGCCTATAGGGTTAAACCATCAACCGCATCTTTTGATGGTTTTGGAAAAACAATAGCAATCAACCCTGCAATTGCTAGTCCTACCAGAAATGGAAGGGGCACAACCCATACAAAAGAATAACTCTTTTCCATACCAAACCATTCCTTACCAAAACAAACAAAGAGACTCATCAAGGTTCCAGCTACAAATCCCATCAAAGCAGCACTTTTACCAGCACGTCTAAAGAGAATTCCTCCAAAAAATAGTACTGCTAGAGGACCTACAAAGATATGATTGAGTCGACCCGTTAGTTCAACCAAATTCCATTCGGTGTTTTGAGCCATAAAAGCAGTACTAACTGCAGTTATTATTCCTAAAATTCCTGCAAAAAGAGAAACCATTTTGTCTGCCCACAAATTTTTCACATAAATCTTGAAAAGGTTAAATCTTTCAAAAAAATCAGAGACAACTACGCCAGAAATTGAATTGATTCCAGAACTCAAACTAGACATTGCTGCGGCTAATAAAGCAGCTAACAACAGACCTGAAATACCTGCAGGAAGCTCTTCCACTATGAATACAGGCATTACTTTATCAGCTCTTCCAGCTATTTCTTCCTGAAACTGTTGTATTGAACTATTCGAGGTTTTGGCATAAAAAGCAAACAACGATAACCCACAAAATAATAGTGCAACCATCACAACAAAATTGAACGCAGCAAACATCCAAACACTCTTGCGTGCAGCAGATAGATTGGGGCAACTCAAATAACGCTGTATTGCAACTTGATCACCGCCCAAAGTACAAATGTTCCAGAAAAAGTTTCCAAGAATGATACCAACAACTGTAATCCGCACTGTTGGATCCCAACTGAAAGTTTCAATGTTCGTTCGGCCAGCTCCAGAAAAGGTAGTCCACCATTCTGTTGGTCCACTCCCAATTGAAAAACCTATCATCATTGGAATGGCTACAGCGCCACCTAGTAGAATTAATAGTTGTAAGTTATCTGTCCAAACAACTGTACGAAGTCCACCTGTTGTTGTATAGAAAGTGGTTACTAGACCAATAGCCACGATGGTGTAATACAGATTCCAACTTGTAATCTCAACTATAGCAAAACTACAGGTATATATTATTAATCCCATCCAGATAATTGTCCTTAAAACAAAAATAAGAGAAGCTAGGCTCCGAAAACGGACATCGAATCTTTTCTCTAAGTACTCGTACGCACTAGTAATTGGAAGACCCCGCAAAACAGGCAATAAGATTTGATTAGCAACAGGAACAAATAGTGGCATTGCAATTATTCCCGCCATATAAGCAATACCGTACCGAATCATTTCACCCGGAACAGACAAAAAGCTAATTGTTGAGAGAAGAGTCGCCATCATACTTCCACCTAATAACATCCAATGCATACTTCGGCCACCCAGTAAATACTCCTCCCTTGAAGTCTGACGTCGTGAAAAATAAATCCCTATAATTGAGATCAGCGCCATATAGAGGACAATCACTACTACATCTAAAGTTGTTAACTGCATACATTTTCTCCCGGGCTCTTTAGTTTGTTAGGCACAGTATTAAGTCTAGGCAGCACCATGATTTTGTCGCTATTAAGATTGTTTTTTTGCCACTTTTGAGTGAGCGTCATGGATTTCCTTTACTAATTCTTTAGAACGATGTCTTACAATTCCTGAGATTTCTGAACAAATGAAAAATGAAAACCCTCGGTTAATCCAAAAACTAGCCTGTTCAACTGATCCAACAACCATTCCACAGTTCTTTCCAATGGCCCCCGCTTCCTTTTTAACCTCATCTATCGCTGCAATGACCTCTGGATGTTCCATATCTCCCCAACGACTTAAATTCAAGGAAAGATCATAAGGACCTAACATGGCTGAATCAATCCAGTCATGAGATATTAGTGACTGAAGATTATTGATGCCTATTGGACTTTCAAATTGAGTCATAATAAAAAAACTAGATTCTATTTGATCCCAAGCAGAACGGTCTAAGCCATTATTGGCAAAGATTGCTGGCCCACCTGGACCCCGGCGTCCTTTAGGCGGAATAAAAACTCCCTGTCGGATAGCCTCTATTTGTTCCTGAGTTTCTAACCAAGGAACCATCAAACCAGCAGCACCCATATCCATATATCTCCGGATCAAATGATAAAGAGCAGCTTCTGGACGAATTAGTAATGGCAGATCTAGTAACCGCGCTGTCCGACATAATTCCTCGGCAGTGCGAAGATCAGCTGAACCATGTTCCATATCTAAAACGACAAAATCCATACCCTCTGCTTTAAATATTTCCAAGAAAACAGCTGAAAAATCAAAGGTTAAAAACACACCCAAGGTTAACTCTCTATTCCGGACTTTAGATTTTAATGTTTTTGCAAGCAATTGTGCCGTCCTTTCATTAGTTGTTCATTAATAAGAACTTTTTCTGGTTCCACCTCAAAACAAATCTTAATTAATTTAACCAAACCAAAATAAAATCCTTACAACCATAATTTAAAACCTTCCCTTCATGCTAAGAAAGTCAATAGGAAGCGATGTCACCTCTGTTGTTACAAGATCAGCCAGAGCTTCTGCTATCACAGGAGAAAATTTAAACCCATGACCAGAAAAACCTGTAGCAAAGATAATTTCGTCATTGTGAGGATCACGATCAATTATACAATGTCCATCTGGAGTCATTACATATAGACATGTCTTCGCCCTAACTATTTGTTTTAAAGGGTCTTGATCCGGATTGATTAAACTCGGAATAAATTTTGAGACATCACTGATCAAAGAATTCAAATCTTTTTCATCAACGGGGGGCACTTTAACTGGGTATCCTAATAGAGGGTCCCCCCTCTCATGATGAGCAATTTTGACACCTCCACCGCCCATATTAGGAAACCCATAAAAGCCACGAGGAGCGAATGCAAATATGGGTAAGCAGTCGGGTGAAAACAACTCAGATCTATAGGGCTTAACCCAAGCAAGGACTTGTCTTCGAATGACTAAGGGTAAATCTAATGAAGCCAAAATCTTACTAGTTAGGGCTCCTGCAGTAACAAGTACTTTCTTAGCAGATATTTTTTCTTGGTTGGTATCTATAAAAATATCTCCTTTATTAGAAGTCCACTCTAAAGCTGGCTGATTAGTTCTTAAGTCAGCCCCTAACTGACGAGCTTGTTTTAAAGCATTGGTTATGGCAAGTGGAACATCTATCAAACCAGCTTCACAGTCAATCAGTCCAATAAATTCTTCAGGTGGTTTTAAAGCAGGAAATTGTTTATGGATCTCGACAGAATTTAGCTTCTGTAGCTCTAAATTATAAACTGAAGCGCTTTGGACTATACCCTTAATTAATTCACTTTGAGGATCACCAATGCTGATTACTCCAGAACGGGTCAGTAGAGGCAAGTCCCATTCTTCAGCCAACCTATCCCAAATCTGAAGAGAACGTTTGATTAATGGCACATAGTTAGGATGTTCCGTATAAACTGTCCTAAAAGCTCTAGTGTCACCTCCGTGGCTGCCTTCTTCATGAGGAGGAGAATACTTGTCAAAACCAATTACTGAAAGTTTTCGTTTAGCTAGTTCTAGGGCAGCAAAACTCCCCATACTCCCTAAACCGATAATAGCAACATCAAATTGTTTCATATTAATTTAAATAAATCGCTTTTCACCAGGTTAACAAAACGCTATGTGGACTCCCATATTCTTAAGAGTAGCCTGATCAAAAATACTCTTAGCAACTGTTGTATCCTGCACTCCCAAGCCGATCCCATCAAAAAGTGTGATTTCCTCATTACACGTTCGGCCCTTAACGTCTCCAATAATAACTTGTCCTAGACTTCCAACATAACAATCCTTAGATAAAACACCACTTTCGATCGCCTGACTAGATTCACCTCTTTCTTTACAATGTTCCACTTTATCCGCAAAGAGTCGACAACGGGGCAATAAACTTGGTTCACATTCGATTTTGCTATGTAGATCTGCTCCCATGCAAGAAAGATGTGTGCCTTCCCTTACCCAGTCCTTTCTTACAATAGGCTCAGAACTATTCGTGGCTGTACATATGACATCTGCTTCTCGGCAGGCCGTTTCACTATTCGCAACCTCAATCGGGATACTAATCTCAGAAGATAATTCGTTAACAACTTTGTCGGCTTGTGATTGACGCATATCGAAAAGGAAAATCTTTTTAAAAGGACGCACAGTACTCACAGCTCTAATACACTGTTGACCAAGCTGACCAGCACCAATTACGGTCAGGGTTTCCACATCTTCTCTCCCTAAATGTTTAACTGCCACTGCAGCGGCGGCGGCTGTTCTATACATGGTGGCTAAAACCGATTCAACAATCAGTAGCAACTCACCAGTATCAGGATCATAAAGATTCATCGTGCTGAAGATTGTTGGCAACCCTCGTTCTACATTGCCCTTCCGTTCTTGTCCCATTTTCATTGAAAAAGTGTTCGTAGCTTTAGTATAGCCAGTCAAACAAGCAGCAATACCCCCTGGAAGATCAACAATGTATTTAGGTGGTAGAAGATCCTTCCCTTTTTCAAATTCAGCGAAGCACTTCTCAATTGATATAATGATTTCTTTTAAATCAATTTCTTTCGCAACTTGTTCTCGACTTAAAACGATTGTTTTTCTAACCATGGGATCATCCTTTCAAAAGCATTTTCAATCCTTTCGAGAGAAGTCGCATAACTCAGTCGAAAGGCATTTCGACAAGATTTACCAAAAGTATCACCTGGAGTAGCACAAACTCTTATTTCATGGAGCATTCGAAGAACAAATTCTGAACCATCAGTTCCCTTTGGAAGTGACGGCATAATATAGAATGCTCCTTGCGGTTGATAACTCTGGAGATGACAGCAAGCTTTCAGAAGTTCCACAATTCTATTCCGTCTCTTTCTATACTCTCCAACCATCTCATGGACACAGGTTTGATCACCTTTTAAGGCTTCAATTGCAGCCCACTGTCCAGGCGTATTTCCTACCGTAGTTGTATAGGTATGATAGCGTCTTAGAGTCTTAACATTCCTAGAACTAGAAATCAACCAGCCCACCCTCAACCCTGGTATGCTATAGGTTTTTGAGAAACTACTAGCAACAATCACATGGTCTAGATCAATGTCAAAATCAAGGACGCTTGGCGATGGCAATTCGTCAAAAACTATACGGTCATAAACTTCGTCACTAATTATAGTTACGCCACGATTCGCAGCTTCGTGGCAAATAGCTTGTAACGTTGCAGGAGGGTAAACTGTTCCCGTTGGATTTCCAGGAGAATTAAGAATGATGGCACACGTTCTAGGTGTGATTGCATCAATTACTTCGTTCGGGTCAACCTGATAGCCTTGCTCTGCAGTTGTTATAATTCGATGCACCTGAGCACCTGCTAGTTCAACTAAAGGCTGGAAAAGCACAAAAGAAGGCTCAATTACTATAACTTCTCGCCCTGGAGCAGCTAAGCTTGTAACAGCTAAAAAGATAGCCTCTCCAGCTCCAGTCGTCTCCAAAAAGTTTTCCTCAATCAGATTTTGTTTACACCGTCCTCGATAATAATGGGTTAGGGCCGTTAACAATTCTGGTAATCCCGCATCCATTGTATACCGAGTTTTGCCCTCACGAAGGGCTTTAATATGAGCCTTAATGATGTGTGCTGGAGTTGGAAAGTCTGGCTGGCCTATCGAAAGATGAACTACATCTTCTAAGGTTGCAGCCAAGTTAAACATGCGCCGAATTCCGGATGTAGGAAGTGCTTCAAGATTTGGATTCCACCGAGCAGAAACATTCATAGTCTATCCTTAGTCAGAAGTGAATTACTGTAAAATGTCTTAATAATTACTATATATCTTATTTAGTAATCTTGTTATTCGGATGACTTAATCTCTAGATTTTTTTTCAAGGTAATCACACAGGAAAGATTCATGTCACGTCTGTTAAGATGAAATCACATTATTCTGGAGAACACCAACTCCTTCGATCTCAACTTCTACCTTATCACCAGGATTAAGCGGACCTGTTTTTCCAGAGGTACCTGTAAAAATCAAATCACCTGGCATCAGAGTTACATACTGACTAATGAAACTAACCACGGTTGGACAATCAAAAATTAACTCTGCAGTAGATACTTCCTGGACTGTTTGTCCATTCAGTCTAGTTTTCATCATCAAATTTCCATAATTAATTCCACTTGCGATATATGGACCTACAGGGGAAAAAGTATCTGCACCTTTAGCACGCCACCATTGAACATCTTTTTGAGGACCATTTTGCCAAATCCTTTCACTGATATCGTTTCCACAAGTCACTCCAAAGATTGATTTTTCTGCATCAACAACAGATATCCGACGAGATTTTTGACCAATAACAATCACTAATTCTCCTTCATAGTGGACCTCCTCAGCTTCTTTAGGAAGGACGATTGGGTCTCGTGGATTTTGCAAAGCTGAGATAGGCTTATAAAAAACTTCTGGTTTTTTAGGAGGACTCGAATCATTAAGGTGACTTCTGTAATTTCCAGCCAAGGCCAAAATCTTTGTTGGAGAACAAGGACTCAGGACCTTAATATCGTTCAACTGATGCTTAACATCTAATCGCTTTTTCTCACCAAAAATGTCTCCTTCAATTTGCGTAACAACATCACTTTCCAAAATACCGTAGTATTCCTTCCCCTCTTTTTGGAATCGAATGTATAAGGAATCTGCTGATTCTTTTCGAGCTTTTAACTGACAACTAACGCCGAGAATTGTTGCAAAAGAGGTCAGAGCCTGTCTACGTGTGATTTTCATAACCTGTCTTTCCTTTTCAGATCTCAATTTTTATAAAAAACTAATTGAAACTTCTATTTGGGTAGATGACCTAATCGTTCTGAGCATCTTTTCATCCTTTGGAATGCCTCAATCAAATCGGTAATGTCATGTCCCGGACACACCATTCTGAAACCTTGCGCTGCCCTTTCCTCGGCTTCGTCTGGGCTATTTGTAACATACCCGGCTGCAACTCCCGTTTCATTAGATGCTTTTAGTACTTCCTGTACTAGCTCCTCAGCTGATACAGATGGTCGGAAAGACCTTGCTGGTTTGTCGTCCATTGATTCTCCGGCAACTGCACGCTCGAGATCATAAGGTCCAATAAGGACACAATCTACACCTTTCACTTCCATCATCGCCCTTACATTTTTTACTCCTTTGGGTGTTTCAACCATGACTATTGTAAGGATTTGATCATTAGCATTTTCAGTATAGTCAAAGTAATTATGGTTGGCATGATAAGCAGTTCGAAGACCTGTCGCAGATCGCCTTCCTTCAGGAGGGAATTTGGCAGCATTGACAATACTCTGGCATTCTTCAACTGTTTCAACCATTGGAATTATTATACCTAGAGCTCCTAAGTCTAATACCTTCCCAATCCAAGCTGGGTCGGAACCTAAAGGTCGTACCAAAGGAATTGTATCCGTATTTACAAACGGAGCCATTGACGCATTGATACTAGATTCAGACCAAGCACCATGTTGCCAATCTATCCAAACAAAATCAAAGCCATGTTGAACTGCCTCTTCTGCAATTTCCGGGGAAGGATAATATAAAGACGGGCCTGAAATAATTCCTCCCTCCAAAAGTTTCTTACGAGCCAAATTAATCTTCATTTTTAACACCGTCCTTTTTATAATTTTCACTAATTACATGACGCCTATAACATAGGTGTCAACAACTAACATCCTTACCTTCAGACCCAAAAACTTCAAGCCGATATTCATCATTTGTATCTTGACTATCCTGAGAAACATAGTGGAACTGAACAGCCCAACGCTGGCTATCTGTTTGATTAGCTGGAGTCCCATGTGGTAACAATGCATCAAAAAAAAGGCAGTCTCCAGGACTCATAGGAATTCCTAACCGACGGAATTCTAAAATCTCCTTATCACATATTTGCCAATCTCGCCGCATGAAATGCAACTTGGGACCCATTTTATGACCATGTTCAATGACCTGCATACATCCATTCTCAACTCGTGCATTATCCAGAGCAATCCATACCCCAACTATTTTAGATTTTTCAGTTAGATTAAAGTAAGCCCGGTCTTGATGCCATGGTTTTTCCCGACCTCCTGGGGGTTTTATAAGTGCCATATCCTGGTAGAGTTTTGGATTACCCCTAATCAGATTACCGACCACTTTTAACATATCCTTACAGTCAGCTAAATGTTTCAGGGCAGGATTTTCTACTCTGGTAAAACCCATTACCTTTCGAACAAATTTAGCTCTAACTGAATTTTCTATTAATGGCAATCGATTTTCAGTATGTCCTAGAGCCAAATTCTCCAACTTATAACTCGTTGTGGAACCCGAGTTGTTTTGTTTAATCCCTGATATCAAATTCCGGATTTTTCCTTCGTAATAGATTGATTCACAGGATGGTTGGTTACTAGTAGTCAAATCATGAAGCTCCTTCTTAGCACTTTCAACTTGAATGGAAGAAAAAGCTTCTTTTACTAGTAAAAATCCGTTTTCATGGTAAGTAGCGATCTGTTGCTCATCAACAGCTTCAAAACCAGTAATTCCACAATTGACTATTTTGCACTCATAAAGATTAGGGTCGTATGACTCTACCTCTGGTTCAAAGACAACTCTTAAGGCTTGTTCTTTCATTAACTAAGTCCTCAATTCGTCATTAAGACTTTCTCCCGCACCTTCAAGGATAGTCGGCAAAGGATTTTTTAATTAATACACGAAACTAACAGAATTAACATTCCTAATTAATAAATCTATTTTACAATTTATGCGATTCCATGAGGTGTTTTTCCAGTTGAGATCTTTCTGGCGTGCAGCCAATTCCCGGTCCAGATTGGGGTTTAACTTGGGCTTTTCCTGAAATTTCTACTTCAGGAAAACTAAGATCCTTCTCATAAAATCTCCTTGATGGAAAAATATCAGCTGGATATTTCATATTAGAAAGCGTCGCTAAGGCAATACAATGGTTAGCACCAACGGCTGATTCCAACATTCCACCAATCCAGCAAGGAATATTCCCTTTCTTTGCTTCAGCTAGGACTTTTAAAGTTGGAGTAATACCACCAATTCTAGCTGGTTTTAAATTAAACCACCGACAAGCACCAATTTCAATTGCCTGCCGAGCCCTATCTACCGAATAAATACTCTCATCTAGACAAATCGGAGTTGCAATTTGACGTTGGAGCTCTGCATGATCTAAGAGATCATCATGGGCTAACGGTTGTTCAATCATTGCTAACCCAAACTCATCTAGACTTAAAAATAGATCTAGATCATCCAACCTGTAGCTACTATTACAATCAACATGAAAAACTAAATTCGGGAAAAACTCTCTTACCGTTCGCACCATTTCAACATCCCAGCCTCGTCTAAATTTCAGTTTAACTCTTTTAAATCCTGAATTGACAGCCTCCTGGATCTTTTCAATTAACGATGAAAGGTTTTCCATAACACCAAAATCTGCTCCGATATCAACAATCTTATTTTGACCACCCAGAACTCTCCACAATGGTTCTCCTTGGATCTTAGCTTGAAGATCCCACCAAGCTAAATCAAGACTAGCCTTAGCCATTGGATTACCCTTAAACATTGACAATTGCTCCTGTAAAACATCACCTGACTCAATTTCTTGACCGAGAATCTGAGGACCCAACCAATCTCTGACCAATGCAAAAGCTCCAACCGCCCATTCTGAAGAATAAAGCGGTGATTCCCAAGGGGTTGATTCCCCCCAACCCTCTAGGCCCTGACTAGAAATTTTGACAAGAACACTTTCGATGACGTGTCCATCACCATAAGCTGTGCGGAAGGGATAAATAAGAGGCATTGAGACCCTATAAAGTTCAATTGATTCTATTTTCATTTTGATCCTATAAACTTTGGCAACGAATTTTTTTGGTTAAATATTTTTTTTAACCAATCAAATGGTCAACTGTAGAGAACTTGTCATTAATCCACTTGACTGATGCCCAAAATACAGTATTCTGTCCGCGATTTACAACCCCATAATGTAAATCCATCAAAAAATGCAAATTGGATTGTTTTTAGGAATATGTCACTAAGTCTATCTGCCCCTATTTCTTCCACTTTATCTGTGTCGGCTGGTTCTAATGGAGCTCACGTATGAACAACCTTCAATTCCTTAAATCTTTAATTTTTATTTCGGTTCTATTGTTACCTTCCACAATCATTTTGAGTGAAGAAACCATTAAGTGGACTGATGACTCATTCGAAGATTTTGTCAATGGACATCTAGATGCATCTGGTCAAAATCTCTATGTAAGTCATGAGGGTTCAATACGTAACATCCATCGTTTTGACCTTAATCATGACAGTTATTTAGACTTGATCTTCAATAGCACCCATGACACCTTCACATACATTCCTGCAACTTTAGCTCTAGTCGATAATAGCCGTAAAATTAACCAGTTTAAACTTTCTGTGGAGGGAAGTCTTCAGGTAGCTTTAGATGATTTAAATAAGGATGGGTATTTGGATGCCATCTTTTGCCCAAATAATAGTGGACTTCAAACCCCTCGTCGATTTGTAACTATTTTGTGGGGAGGGAAAGATGGTTGGTCCAATAACAGAAGTAATGGCCAGTTACCTGTTTATGGTGCATCCGATGTTACTACTGCAGACCTAAACCAGGACGGCTGGCCTGACATCGTAACACTCAACAAGACTGCCTGGCTTCCCGGTCAACCTAAAGGAAATATTCTTAGAATATTTTGGGGAAGTGAATCAGGATTTTTATTGAATGAGAACACTGATTTTGGCATCACGCAGGCTATTGATATAATTGGCCAAGATTTTGACGGTGACGGTCATGCTGAACTCGCGATCTTGACTGGGACAGGCACTATCTATGTCGTCTACAGTATCTCTCCGTCATTTACTTCTGAAACGTTTAAACACCAGAAAATAGCTTTACCAAACAAAGATGGGTTGTGCCTTACAAGTTTGGATGCAAATATTGATGGCCATATGGACCTACTCATTGGCACAAACCATGGCCGACTATATCTAATAACAGGAAAATCCAACTCGACATGGAATAGGGCTAAAGTTGTTCCAGCTCCGAATGCTTCCCAAATTGCATCAGGATATCTCAATAATGACCAGTATCCTGATATCGCTTTAACAAATTTTTCTTCGACCCAAGCAAAAGGAGGCGAGGCAGCAGGAGTTGGCCAAATCCAAAATGATTCTATCAACATCCTATGGGGATCTTCTTCTGGTTATAATCCTATCAATGCCATTAGTCTTCCTATTCCCTTTGCAAAGGCATCAGCCATTGGAGACATAGATGGTGATGGTAATGGAGACCTCGCAGTCGCTGTTCACCAAAACTCCAAACAATTTGAGACTAATTCTTTGATTTTTCTGGGAAACAAAGATGGTAAGCTGAAAAGACAATCTACAGGTATTCAAACATTTGGAGCCAATCACACAGTCATTGTCCCACCTACAACTTCTTTGCCTGGACGAGTTATTTTTTGTAACAGCTTAGGTGGCACTGTTGGGGAGGAAGTGCCACTTTATGTTTACTGGGGGAGCCCTAAAGGGTTTTCTCCTGAAAATCGCTGGGATATTCCATTCCGTAGTGGCTATGAAGCTAGTGCTGCTGACATCAATATTGATGGATATGTCGACTTAATCACTTTAAATTCCCAACATGCAGGTGATCTTGCAATAAATGATCCAACTGCAGGTGCTAACATCTTCTGGGGCAGTAAAATAGGATTTAATATAGAGAAAAATAGAACGATCCTAAAAGAACGCAACTTAGGGTCTAGCAATGTAGCTGATCTAAATCGAGATGGCTTTTTAGATTTAGTGCTCGGGGCTTTTGAAGATAAACAAGGTAAAGCCTCACTGGTGATCTACTATGGATCCGCTGCAGGTTTTGAAATGCATAACCGAAAACTCATGAGTTTTGAGCAACGAACAATAGGAAGTTTAGTTGCTGATTTTAATCGAGATCAATGGCTCGACATTGCATTTGTTTCTCCTCGTAAAAATCGCCTCACCATACTCTGGGGCAGCAAACAAGGATTTGACCTAAAACACAAAAGTAACATTAAAACCCCCTTTCCTATTAGTCTTGAATCTGCTGATTTCAACCAAGACGGTTTTCTCGATATAGTCGTTGGAAGTTATATGGACACAAATGACCACCATCATGACACTGGCTTGACAATCTATTGGGGGAGTATTAACGGTTTTCGTTCATTTGACAGTCAATGGCTTCCAGGCTTTACCCCTATAGGCATGGTCGTTGCAGACTTTGATAAGGATGGATATTTGGACCTATTTTCTCCTCACTATTTAGCTGATTTAACCCGAGAGTCACTGCCTTCTTATCTTTACTGGGGAAGTCCTAACGGATTTTCTCCTCGTAATCGAAGTATTCTCATTACTGATTCAGCTCATGACGGCATGGCCGGTGACTTTAATAAAGATGGGAAATTAGACCTAGCCGTTTCCTGTCACACCCTAGATGGCAACCATAATACTGTATCCAAGGTTTTCTATAACCATGGAAATCGGTTTAAAAATTCCACAGTCGTTGAACTCCCAACAATAGGGACTCATTGGATGTGGATTCAAGATGTCGGGCATATTTATGACCGTAAATGGGAACAGGCCTACGATAGTTCTATTTTTAAGTGGAATAAACCTGCTTCTGAAGGAATACTTACTTTCCAAGCAACATTATTAAAAGACACTTCAGTAATTTTTGAAGTCCGCTCTTCAAAAAAGAACCACAATTTATCAAAAAAAGTGTGGAAACCTATCAAAAATGGAGTGTTTAAATTAAAATCTGACGATCGTCAACTACAATATCGTGCAAAATTAATTTCAAAAAATGGTGACCTCTATCCTGTTTTAGACCAGGTTACAATCCAATTAAAGACTACTATGACCAAGAGGAGGTCAACTAATGAAAACTAATTTTAGGTTATGGTCGACTTTTTTTTTGGGCATTTGGTTTCTCTACTTTTCTGTCAGCTGTTCGAATATTGATGAAGTTCCCTCAAAAACTCTTCAATTACAGTGGGAAAAATCGACTCCTCTTCCCGAACCAAGAGCTGGACATGCAGCAGGCATCCTCGACGAAAAACTTATAATAGCTGGTGGCACCTATTGGGAAGGAGAAAAAGGAAATTGGACTCAAAAATTATTTTCTTCTAGTACCCATGCCTTTGATCCTAAAAATCAAACCTGGGAACGCCTTCCTAATGCACCGATCCCCTTTGGATATGCAGCGTTTACCGTGGTTAACAACACTCTTTATGTATTAGGAGGATATGATGGAAAACAGGAAAGCCGTAAAATATTAAGCCTGAAAAAACAAAACGGCCAATACAAATGGGAGATTTTTGGGGAACTGCCTCAAACTCGATTATTTGGCTGGGCTGGGACAATAGATAATTCTATTTATTTGCTTGGAGGGGTGGTTCGTTTTGAGCCTTTAGATGAGATTGGCACCTGCTGTACTTCTAAAACAGCTACCAATCAACTCTCTATTCTAGATACTAAAAACCCTGATGATGGATGGAAAACTCTTAATCCCTATCCTGGAAGTAAACGTTGGCTATTTTCAGCAGAAACTGATGGCAAAAATCTGTGGCTGTTTGGAGGCATTGATTCTAGCAAAGACGCTAAGAACCCCACCAGATTTAATGATGCCTTGCGTTATGAAATTGATGAGAATAGATGGCAAAAAATATCTCCTTTACCTGAATCTGCAATGAAAGCAACACCCTTAGTTCCACTATATATCGACGGTAAAATTCTTTTTATGAGCTTCTCTAAGACGGTTTGGCAATTAGACCTTAAAACAATGATCTATAGTGAATTAACCTCCTTGCCTGAAGAAGCCTTTGTTGATCGGTTTGTTTGGCTAGACAATAAAATCATTGGAGCTGGGGGAGAAAACAAAATTGAATCCCGTCGTCGAAGATCAGAATGGACATTTATTGGAGAATATAAATGAAATGCTAAGGATTTCTTTTATTTAAATATTTTTTACTGGAGAGTGCCCTTAAAATTATCCATTTATAGCCAAACAGCTAATGAAACAAATTATTCCACCAGTACTGCTCAAACAAATCCAGCTAGCAATTAATCACAAGCGCTTACTAAAAACAGCAATCAGCCTTATAGAAGTGCCGAGTCCAACTCTAAGCGCTGGATTAGTCGCTAACCGATTGTCTGAGATTCTAAAAACTGAAGGCTTTGAGGTAGAACGTCCAATAGCTGATTGGCCTGATTCACCAGCAGTGGTTACCAGACTTGAAAGTGAAAAACCCGGACGAACACTCCAATTTGACGGACATTTAGACACTGTTCATCTACCGTTCGTACCTCCCCGATTTGAAAATGGTTTCTTATATGGATCTGGATCATCGGACATGAAAGGAGGTATTGCTGCCTTTGTAGAAGCTCTTCGAGTACTTCGAGAAACAGGTACTTTAAAAGCTGGCCGTATTCTCCTTACTGCCCATGATCACCATGAAGGACCCTGGGGAGATGGTCGCCAGTTACGTGCACTCATCGATAAGGGCTACGTGGGTGATGGGGTATTATTACCTGAGTACTTGGGAGACCGTCTTCCATTATCAGGGCGAGGTGCAGGTATTTTTGAAATTAAAATTAGTCGAAAAGAACCTGCAGTGCATGAAGTGCTCCGGTCACCAAATTTACCTGATGTTTTAGGCACAGGCGTTAAACTCGTTTCAAATTTTTCTAAGTGGCACAAAGAACTGTCAAGAAACTCCCACCCCTATTCTGGCAGCGACTCTGTTTTTATTGGTCGACTTGAATCTGGAGAAATTTATAACCAATCTCCTCAGGAATGTTTAATTAACGGAATGCGCAGATGGATAACTCCTAATTCCAAAGAAGTCGTAGAAAAAGATTTTCGCAGTAGGCTCCAAGTTTTGGCGAAATCAACAAAAACAGACATTGAAGCTAAATTTCTGCTGCAGGCGGAAGCATTTCACATTGATCCCGATGATCCACTGGTATCAACTTTCCAAGCAGCTTACACAGCCGTGACAGGCAACCCACTAAAAGTAGGAGGGAAACCTTTTGTTGATGATGGTAATGTGTTTTCAAGCCGGGCTAATATTGCTGCTTTAACTCATGGTCCCCAAGCAACGGGAGCTCATACGATCAATGAAAAAGTGTCTTTAGACGAACTAGTACGAGTTGCCCAGCTTTATGTGCTGACTGCCATATCCTATTGTCAAAACCATTATTAATACTGACTATTTCTGGGCTTAATGACTTTCAGTTGGACACTGATGACAGTAGGTATTGCTCCTTTTTAGAACGATCTTTACCTTAGTTGCATCCTATAAAACCCCAAACAATTCTTGTCTCAGGAGATTATGAGCAACACAGCTAAATACTAATCTCAAGTCTATGGGAGCGAATTCTCCCCTGGCCTTCTTCAATAGTCCAATAGGCAGCTAAAAATGTTTCATCTTTCAGATGGAGCAGAGATGGTTGTCCAAACCGTAGAGATTGAAACATCTCATGAATAATTTGTCCCGATTCAGTGGCAGCAACATCGCTAGCTTTCCAAATAAACTTTTCCTCCAATAATTTCCACTGATTTTTCGAAACATCAACGATCCTAACACAAACACCGAGATCACCTTCGCGGTGACAATGAATAGTCAAAAGTAAGTCATCTCTAAGCCATGTTAAATTTGATGCCTGCGCTAAATGACCAGTGTTAATAGGAGGAGACCAAGAAAGTCCATTATCGTGAGACAACACAACGTAATTTGGAAGATGCTTGTTAGCAGACAAATCATAAGCCCAAGTGATTACTACTAAACGTCCTGCTTGCATTTCACAAATCCTCGATTCCCAAGCTGTTACCTGGCCACTAGACATTTCAAAGAATCGACTCCTATCATCCCAAGTTTTCCCTTTATCCTTACTTCTCAGTAAAACACCATATTGTCCAGAAGGATTAGTTCCATCGGGCATATTAAAAATACCGGCTACAGCTAATAAATCCCCCGATTGAGTCTCAACACAAGGACCAGAAATTTCCTGGAGTTCAGGAGTACTCCTGGGAATAATTTGAGGAATCGTCCACGTTTTGCCCTCGTCTTCAGAAAAGGAGACGATATCATCACCCGGAAGAACACCTCCCGTTTCCTCTATACTAATTCCCTGCTCAGGATCATGCCGGTGAAATCGATATCCAACTGCCACGAGTCGACCGTCTCTAAGCAATGTAGCTTTAAAGCAATCACTGGTTTCAATGTCTGTACCAGTAAATTTATCATGGAGAGGGCCTTGTAATTGCCAACTTTTTCCTGAATCTTGGGATCTTGAAACCATTGTTGTCATGTTGGGTGACTCAAAAGCCTCACCTTGAACAAACAATGCAACAAGCTCTCCGCTAGGAAGCTTCACTAGACCAGGGAAAATACCATGTCTACTGTGAACTTGAGGTTTAGGATTATCATAAATATCTATTTCATCTATTACTTTAATCATGACAGCTAAGTCTCCTATTCTATAGAAGTAATTATAAAGAGTTTTTTTTAATATACTTTACAATCAGTTTTCTGATTTCTTTTATGAAAGAAAATTGTTCTCAACGTTAGAATCGTGTATTGTTCACAAGTGAGTCTTTAATGAAGTAATAAGTCTGAGACTTATTACATGTTAGCAAAATTTTGTTACATTTTTGTCATATCATTGTTCCTCCTAATTAAAATTATTAGATAAACTAACACTAGGGAGTTGCCAATGACAGAGTTCACTCAAAATTTGGACCAATTTTCAGACGATGGATTTATCAACCTTAAAGGTTTTCTGTCACCTTCTGAAGTTGAGGAACTGGAACACCATTTACAGCAGTATATTCATAATATAGTCCCCAAATTACCACCGACTGACGCCTTTTATGAAGTTGAAGGGAAACCAGAAACATTAAAACAACTGCAAGCTATGGGAAAACATGATCCTTTTTTTTACAGCTTAGCTGAAAATTCTAAATTTTCAGCATTAGCTGAGAAACTTTTAGGCGGAAAAGTTACTATTAAGGAAAACATGCAATTTTTCAATAAACCTGCCAGAATCGGTAAAGAAACACCTCCACATCAGGATGGATATTATTTTTGCCTCCTACCTAGTGAAGCTGTAACCCTTTGGCTACCATTAGATAAAATAGCTGAAGAGAACGGTTGTATTCGATATGTACGTGGTTCTCACAAAAAAGGCATACGTCCTCATAATGTATCCAACATCCTCGGTTTTTCACAAGGAATCGCTGATTGGAATGAGGCCGATGACCAGGGAGAGGTTAAAGTTTTAGCGGAACCAGGGGATCTGTTAGCCCACCACTGTGATATCATCCATCGAGCTGGAGCAAATACCAGCCCTAGATCTAGGAGGGCACTAGCTATTGTCTTTAAGTTAGCGTCTACCGTCGAAGATACGACGGCATTGAAACGCTATTTGGACTCTGCAACTCAGCAACGATTAAAAATACAAGCGAAGTAACTTAGACAAGTAATTCATTTACAATTCTAGCATGCTCAACCCCAGTCAGTTTAGCCTCCAAGCCCTGGTGTTTATGCGTAAAGCGCTCATGATTTATACCGAACAAATGTAGAATTGTAGCTTGAAAATCTCTTATGTGAACTGGGTTTTTGACAATGTTGTAAGAAAAATCGTCTGTTTCTCCGTATACAACACCACCTTTAACACCACCTCCAGCCATCCAAATGCTATAACATCTTGGATGATGATCACGTCCGTAATCGGTAGGAGTGAGCTGACCCTGAGAGTATATGGTTCGACCAAACTCACCACCCCAAATAACTAGAGTGTCCTCTAGAAGACCACGCTCTTTAAGATCTTGGATTAGAGCCCAGGAAGCCCTATCCACATCTCTGGCTTGAGCTGGAAGTACTTCAGGTGCAAATCCATGGACATCCCAACCTCGATGATAAATTTGAACAAATCGAACACCCCGCTCTACAAGGCGTCTTGCCATTAATGCCGCATTTTGAAATTTTCCCGGCTCTTTAGCTTCTTCACCCCAGCGTTTAAAAGTACTCTTAGGTTCACTAGATAAATCACTCATCTCTGGAACAGAACTTTGCATTCTAAAGGCCATTTCAAATTGTTCAATCCTCGCTAATGTTTCTGGATTTCCAATTTCTCGATGACGAATCTGATTAAGCTTGCTAAGACCATCAAGCATCTTTCGACGAGTTGTTGTAGAAACACCTTTAGGGTTTTTTAGATAAAGTACTGGGTCTAATCCCCCACGAAGACCAACCCCTGCATAACTAGGAGATAGAAACCCCGAACTCCATAACTTTGCTGAGATAGCCTGTACACCTGACTTTGGATGACTCTTTTCTGCATTCATTACAACAAAGGTAGGTAAGTCGCGATTCATACTACCTAAACCATAAGAAATCCATGATCCAATACAGGGTTGTCCAGCTACTTGTCGTCCTGTCTGAATAAAGGTAATAGCTGGTTCATGATTGATTGCCTCTGTTTGTAAAGAGCGAACAATAGCCAGATCATCAACCATTTTTGCAGTATAGGGCAACAACTCTGAAATCCATGCTCCACTTTGTCCATATTGTTTAAATTTGAATACAGATGGAGCAATTGGAAAGCGTGCTTGCCCCGAGGTCATCGTAGTCAGTCTCTGACCACGCCGCACTGACTCAGGAAGATCCCTATCATACCAATCCTTCATCTTGGGCTTATAATCTAACAAATCCATTTGTGGTGGCCCACCCATCATATGGAGATAAATACAGCGTTTAGCCTTTGGAGCAAAATGAGGTAGATAAGACAAACCACCCAGAACATCAGGATTATCAGAAGTCGCCCAGCTATTTTCTGACAACAAATTTGCCAGAGCGATTCCAGCAATCCCTTTAGCACCCTTTTCAAAGAATTGTCTTCTGGTTTCATTAAGTATTACTTCCTTCTGTAAATCCATTACAACACTCCTCTACTGTTCCAACTAAGGGGAACATCAATATTATTATTTATTCAAAACCTCATCCAAATTCATTATTTGACTTGCAACCATTGTCCAAGCAGCAGATTCTGGAACTGGCAGTGCCTCATCATACGAAGACTCACCAACCATTAGAAGCTTATCTGCCTCTATCACATTACTATTATAAAAATTAATTAAATGCTTATAAGTTTCTTTAATAATATTTTTTTCCTGTCTACTCAAATCACGCGCAAGAAGTCGAGTGCTCAAATAATCTAGTCTACGATCAAAGTTATAGCCCGCTTCTCTCATTGCTTTTTGAGCCAAATACCTTGAAGCTTCAACGAATTGAGTGTCATTCATCGTAACAAGTGCTTGCATTGGAGTATTTGTTCTTTCTCTATGTACAGTTGAATGTTCCCGAGTAGGAGCATTAAAAATTTCCATCGATGGAGGAGGAGCTGACCGTTTCCAGAAAGTATAGAGACTTCTCCGATAAAGATTTTCTCCCTTATCCTGTTCGTAAATTCTGGTATTACTTGAGGGCATTGCAACAGTCTTCCATACTCCAGCAGGTTGATAGGGTTTAACACTTGGCCCACCAACCTTTCGGACAAGTAAACCACTAGCTGCCAAAACATAGTCTCTAATCATTTCACCATCCATTCGAAAAACTGGTCCTCTAGAAAGCAAACGATTCTCTGGATCTTTATTCATTTTTTCAGCTGTTACTTTTCCAGATTGGCGATAGGTAGAGGACATTACCACTTCTCTAAAGAATTTTTTAATGTTCCATCCTGAATTCCGGAACTGAATAGCCAACCAATCTAGTAACTCAGGATGGGATGGCGGTTCACCTTGTGAACCAAAATCATCGCTAGTCCTAACCAGACCTGTACCAAAAACTTCTTGCCAGTAACGGTTTACAATGACTCTGCTCGTCAAAGGGTTTAAATCATCAACTAACCACTGAGCCAATCCCATTCTATTGCGGGGTAAATCGGGAGCCATTGGAGGGAGAGCCGAAGGAGTATTAGCTGACACTCGTTCCCGTGGTTGGTCGTACATACCTCTATAAAGAACATAAGCCTCCGGCGTTTTCCCGGCATTTTCCTGCATAATGTGGGTAACACTACCTCTTCGTCTAATTTCCTTCCACTCCTTATCAATTTGCTGGGCACGAGAAATCAATCCCCGGTAGTCTTCATTTTTTGCAGCTAAATAATAAAGGTGCAGTACTTCCCGTTCCTTAGTAGTTAGACTAGAGGGCATTTTTGTAATAGCTTTTTTAATTTGTGGCCACAAAGAAATTACCCGGGCCTCTTGAACTGTAAGCGCTCTATCAAAAATCCGTAAGTCTGCTACACCACCACCTGGAAAATTACTTTCCTTAGAAACAGCAAGATCACTTCTTTTAGTTAAACCCTTTCCTAAGTAAAGCGGCTGATTTGTCAAAATACTTCCTGCAACCTTTGTGAAAAACTCACTCCCCTGCTCCTCTATGACATCACCGTTCCAATATAATTTCAGACCAGAACGTTCTCCAGATCCATCATGAGTTACCACTATATGGGTCCAGACACCAGGAGCCAATCGCTTGGTGTGAATAGGACGAACATTGATCCTTGGGGGAGTCTTTGCTCCACTTAATTTTTCACCGGTCATAGTAAAGGAAAGTTGCCGAGAACGGATTGTTAATGCCCATCCACGGGAATTCTGTTGGGGATCTGTCTGACCAAGCACTACAAAGTCTCCAACGGTCACTTCTGGCTGATATAGCCACAACGCAATAGAAAAAGGTGTATCGGTATCTAAATTCAGACCAGGAAGTTCCACCCAAGATTTTTTGTCAAACCTAATAGACGATTGGTTTTTAGCAGGACCGGCACTGACTACAGCTCCTTCATGAAAACTTATTTTTTGTTCCTCTCCTTTAGTCATAACTATTGGTTTGTTTTCAAGTGACAGGGCAAGAAGCTCAGGTAATTTTTCAAGCGGGCTCTGTAATGTACGATATTTATAGTCTGAAACCCACTTCAAGAATGTTTTATTAAATTCTTTGGAAAGATCTTTGATTTTAGTCTTATTTTCGAAAGCTTCTTGACGAAGTTTCTTCCAATGAATCCCGTCCTTTTCGGTAGGCACAACTAGGGTCGGTGGAGGGTCAGAAATATTCCCGTCCATCACATTCTGAGTAGTATTTCTAAAAAATGCAGTCAGGGAATAAAATTCCTTCTGAGCAATAGGATCGAATTTGTGATCATGACATGTAGCACACCCAACCGTTAAACCCAAAAATACGGTACCTGTTGTATCCGCCCTATCCTTAGCATAAATCGTCTCATACTCTTCTGGAATAACACCACCTTCATTGGTTGTAATGTTACAACGGTGAAAACCTGTTGCAACAAGCTGATTAAGGCTAGGGTTTGGCAGAAGATCGCCAGCGAGTTGTTCTACTATAAATTCGTCAAACGGTTTGTTCTTATTGAAGGCGTTAATTACCCAGTCTCGATACGACCACATCTCGCGATAGTTATCTATGTGGATGCCGTGGGTGTCTCCATAACGAGCAGCATCTAGCCAATACCGACCTCGATGCTCTCCCCAATGGTGGGAATCCAACAAACCATCAACCAATCTGTCATAAGCTTGATCCGAGTTGTCTTGCAAAAAGCTTTTCAGTATCCCGGGATCAGGTGGCAAACCCGTTAGATCTAAGGCCACTCGACGAGCTAACGTATTTTTATCAGCTTCTGGAGCCGGGGTTAGACCCCTTTGCTCTAATTTGGCTAAAACAAAGTGATCGACAGGGGTACGAATCCATGATTGTTGCTTAACTGAAGGAACTTGGGGGGTTTTGATTTCCTTAAAAGACCAGTGTTGATCCCAACTAGCACCTTCCTGAATCCATTGTTGTAAAACTTTAATCTGTTCTTCAGTTAATTCTTTATTAACATGAGCCGGGGGCATACGCAATGCTTCCTCGGAGTGGATAATACGTTTATAAAGCAGGCTTGATTTGAGATCGCCTGGTACTACTGCTCTCCCATTAGATCGCTCAGAAAAAACACCTTTTTGAACATCCAATCGAAGATCTGCCATTCTGGCTGACTCGTCTGGCCCATGGCACTGAAAACAGTGGTTGGAAAGAATAGGGCGAACATCAAGCTGAAAATCAACAGCAGACGACAATAACTGGGCTGGTGCGTACCAACAGGTGAACACTAGTAACCAACCAACCCACTTAACTTGGTTAAATTGCCAAAGTAACATAATAAACTGGCCTCTATTTTCTTGTTCCATTATTCAATAATGGAACCTAATGCTAGCTAACATTAGGAAACAAACCCACTACTAGACAGTCTTTCAGAATTTGAATACAACAAAACACCAAAAACATTCTGCTACTAAGTTTACTCAATCCAAAACAATAATAGGATTTATTTTCTCACAAAAACTCTTCCATTAGTCAAGTGCTCGGGAATAATATCAACAAGGTTGTTAAACCCTTAGATAATCGAAACCCTAACTAATTCAACTTTAGGTATAATACCTTAGTAAATAGAACAGACAAGGAGAATTTAATGCTATCGAAAATATTGCCCCTTCTTTTTGGAATTTTACTCTTAATAGGGGCATTTTCTTCCCTATTAATGGGGGAAACTCCGGGAACTTTTGGAACTTTTAATGCCTTCAAAAAAGACTTTTTTGTAGCTTTTGGGGATCCAAATTCATGGAGAATAAATAAAAATATACTAGAGTGTACCGGAACACCCAACGGTTATATATGCACCAAGAAGTCCTATTCCAACTACATCCTAACCGTTGAATTTCGTTTTCCAAAACAAGCTGGAAACACCGGGATTTTAAACTACATTTCTGGTAGGCATCAAATCTGGCCTAAGTGTGTTGAAGTGCAGGGGCACTATACTGACTTAGCAAAAATCTTTCCAATGGGTGGATTAATTGGTCCAAGAAATGACGGCGATGATTCTATCAGAGTAGCTGCACGAAAACCCCACACTGAGTGGAATAAATTAGAAATCACCTCAAACAAAGGGGTACTCAGTGCAAAATTAAATAATATTTTTATTGGGAAAAGTGGACCCTATAAAGTTCGCAAAGGACCCATCGGCTTTCAGTCCGAAGGAGCACCCGTTCATTTCAGAAAAATTTTAATCGAAGAACTTTAAAACTACTGAAGTGAAAAAACCTACTGTAGAAAAACAAGCATCTTGCCTGTGCCACACAAAATTATAAAGTGATAGTTCAATACCTTGCTACCTAAAGTTTATTTTCAAACAACCCTCAGGCGAGCATAACGAATCTGGGTTACCGAAACTTCTGTACACCAAAAGGTTGTAAAAATATCTCCATCAGCTAGTAGAGTAGCAGTAGGGGCACCAAAAGAGATCGTATCATGATTTCGAGGATAGGCATCTGAAATGTCAACACCAATCTTGTCACGACCGGTCGCGTCCCAAACTAACTCCTGATTCTTTAAGTCCCATGACTTCCCGCCATCAAGTGATAGAGCAGTAAAAAAACCTGGAGGACTTGATTCACGAGCAGTATAAATCACGACCATTTTGCCATCACCAAGATCTACAGACCAATTAGTCTGACCCAAAATATTAGTTGGTTCTGGATCTGACCATTGGTAGCCATCTGGACTACCTATCGATCGATGCAGGCTTAAATTATTCCCTGAAGCACTATTGGCAGTCCAAAACATGGTAAACAGTCCACCTTCTAAAGACTGTATGACACGACCATGCCAATGTCCCTTACCAACGTCTTCTCCATCCCCAAAAATAACTGGATTCCCCCAATTTTTACCCTCATCTATAGAAAATAACCCTACTGTACGTGCTCTGTAAGGTCCAGGATCATTATAGTCGTGCCATTGATCAAAACACTGTAACCATTGACCATTCCGAAGAACAACAATAGGACAACTTGGAGTAATAATCATACCCTCAGGAACATTCAGCACCTGCGGTCCTGACCAGTTAGCTCCATTGTCTGTTGACTGAAAGAAAATCGTCTCAGCAGGCAAAATTCCTGCGGTTTCTTCATTAAAAACAGGATGGTTGGGATCTGACCGATCCCAACGTTGAGCTGTAATAACTAAGGAGTTATTGGAAACTCGACAGAGCACTGGCGCATGGTAGGAGTACGGCCTCTTATCGTTAACAGGATCATAAATTAACCCTTCAGAGTTCCAGGTCTTGCCACCATCTGTAGACCGTGCTTGCTTCATTACCGAGTCTGTACTGTATAAGGCCTGACCACTTTGAAAGGTACATAGCAATTCATTGTTCGATAGCTGAGCAAGATGACTATGACAGGCAAAAAAATATTCATAGCCTGGATTGTGATTTCGGCTGATAACACCTGTATCAACAATTTTTACCTTTTGCATTTCTTCCTATTCCTCCAGTAATCAAACTGTCAACTTTTTCTTTGTATGAACGAATCGAGTTATTGAGTCAGATTTTATTAGTAAATTTTTTCCGCTTCCATAATTTGCGCTAGGACATCCATCCCCACTTTGTTACTCCAAGCTTCGACAATCCTGCGGAAAATTGGTCCTGGTTTTCCATCAGAAATGGAAATTTTATTGACCTTGGTTACAGGGGCAATCCCATAAGGAGTTGTTGACAGAAAAGCCTCATCAGCATTGACAACATCATGGACCTGCAAGTTTTTTTGAACAAATGGAATTTTCAGCTCACTGCATAGTTCTTGAATCGTTAACAAACTAACTCCCCACAAAATATTTTTGAATGTAGGAGAAATTACAGTCCCTTTTTTTGCAATTAGAAAATTAGCTCCACTAGCCTCACTAATGTTCCCTTCCATATCTAATAAGACAGTGATGGCCTTTGGATCAACAAGACGGGTTTCCTGATCTGCCATCCACCAATGAAGGCGACTTCGATTCTTTGCTTTGGGATCTATACATTCAGGGGGAATATGACGAATTGATGGAATGACTACATGGGCGCCTTCACGAAAAAGAGGCTGAAATGTATCCATTGGCATCGAATAGCTATGAATGCAGAAAGTTGGACCCTGACACACACTATCTGGAGGGAGGCCCGCATATACAGGAAGTTCCCCTGGCGTAATAAACATAACGATGGCTAGTTCCTCTGATGGCCCAATCCCTTTCAAATTATGTTTGAGCAGATCAAATATAACTGCTCTGGATTCCTCTATACTTAAGAGTGGTTGAATCCTTGCATACTTACAGGATTCGTAGAAACGATTTAGGTGATCATCTAACCGAAATGGTTTGTGTTCATAGGTTCTGACAAGATCCGTCACTGTAGCACCCAAAACAATGCCATAATCGTAATAGGCAATTTTAGCTTGAGAAGCGGGCACTAATGCATCTCTTAAGTAAACAACGGGTTCAAAATTTGCCATAGTTTCTCCATTTTCATCAGTAACATTGCTTTTAGACCATTTACCTCGAAAAAGTTAATTCTTATTCTTTCCTTATTTTTCAATACCTTAATACTAGCATTTGACTACAACTCTAACTTCAATATTTGAGTTTTATAAACAATAATATGTCAGATCAGTAAACAAGGAATCCACCATCAACAACCCATGTCGAGCCTTGGACAAAACTGGCATCTTGCGAGGCTAGAAATACTGCCACTGTACCAATTTCTTCAGGTAATCCTCGACGCGCCAAAGGGGTTTTTCGTGAAAAAGTTCGGTCAATACCAATAGCCGTCATTTCTTGACTCTGTTGTTGATTTTTTTCCACCACAATATCCCCTGGGGCAATTCCTACCACTCGCACACCATGTGGAGACAACTCTAAAGCCATGGATTTGGTCAACCCTTCCATTCCAGCTTTACTAGCACAATAGGCCGAAGCCTGTTGCTGAGCAGCAAAAGCTCCTACCGATGAAATATTAATGATGACTCCACCCCGTTGAACCACCATATGTTGGGCAGCTGCCTGAGAACAAAGAAAAGTTCCTTTGAGATTAACATCCAGAACCTTATCCCAAGCCTCTTCCGAGCATTTGAGAAAAGGAGTTACGGCTGGCATCCCTGTAATAGCTGCATTATTAACGAGGACATCAATTCTTCCAAACTGCTTCATTGTCTTATCTATAAGGTTTTGGACCTGTGTCTTACATGACACATCACAAACCATAGCTATTGCACCCACTTCTTTTGCTGTCTGTTCAACAACTTCACGCCTTCGCTGAGCCAAAATCAACTTAGCTCCTTCTTCAGCAAAGCATTTTGCAATTCCTTTTCCTATACCAGTTCCACCACCTGTGATAATAGTTACCTTACCTGTGAGTTTCATATTGATATCACACTCAAGAATTGAAAAAAACTATAGTCAAAATCTTGTCTAAAATAATATAAATTTAACCCTCAAAAGTCAGAGCTGCCGCTGTTTCCCCTGGGTAAATACGAGGAGTGGCTCGTACAAGCATGACCACACTATCCTGACTAGCTACGATCTTTTCTTCAATTCTACCTTCAAGACTACGGACAATGCCTAAAACATCATTGGCTTGAACATTATCACCTACCTCGACAGAACGGAAAAACATCCCTCCCTTTTTACATTTAATGGCAACGTCTATATCTCCAGACCCTTTTAGAAACCTTGGATTATATCCCTGAGGAAGGCCGGACTGTTCGAGGGCAGTAATATCTAAAAATTTCAACAAATTAGCTAGACCCCGAGTGTAACACTCTACATCTTCAAAGCGAACATGTCCTCCACCGTAGGCTTCGGTATAGAGCGACGGGATTTCTAGATCCAGCGTGGCTGACGTTGTTCGTCCGGGAGAAATTTCCGGGTGGGCCCAAACTACCGGAGCCCCAAAGGCATATGCTGCTCGGCTGGCAATTTCTGCTTGTCTTCCCTGTGTTGAATATCCGCATAGTGTTAACATATGGTAATTTCTTCCAGAACTGTGAAGGTCGATATACAAATCAGCATGACGTAAGACTGACTGTAACAACGTCCATGCTAAACGTTCACTTAAAGTCCCCTCTGAGGAACCCGGAAATACTCGGGCCATATTCTTCATGTCAACTGGATTATTACGGATACCTAACCAAAAAGCCGGCAAGGTAACAACAGGGAGGGCCACAAAAGTCCCCTTCATCTTTTCAGGATCAAGATTCTCAAAAACTCGGTAGATTGCTTCCATTCCTTCATATTCATCACCATGAATGCCGGCTGTAACTACCAGGGTTTGACCCTCCTGTTTTCCTTTTGCAACAAGAACGGGTATCGAGAGTTTTCCACTAAGGTTCTTCACCGGTTCCCTGTCATAAATTCGAGAAGACATCTCATTAATAATCTGCTCCTCCGAACAAAACCCACTTGAACATAACAAGCTTTGTCGAGGTAAATCGCCTACTCCTTCCGGAAAATCAATTGTTAAGGATTGAATTTCCTTAGAATTTTTAACGATGGATCCGATTTCAAATTCAGCTACCTTTTCCATTTTTCCCTTTCCACAAAGAGTGTAAAAATTTCCACTCTATATTTATCATGTTCATTAAGTCTAATTTCAAATCTGAATACAATCTCAATCAACGGAAAGATTAATGCGAGCATTTCTTTTCCAAGATTGCAATGTTGCCTCAACAATCTGCATTGAACGAATTGCTTCTTGAGCAGGACTTTCAGGAGTTCTTTTTCCTGCGATGGCATCTAAAAAGGCTTGATGCTCCGTTACATACAATGAGTCCCTCCCAATAGAATATTCTTCAGTAGTTTCCAGATTCCCCTCATGCATTCCAATTCTTAGGGTACTTGACTTAGAGTCAAAAAAGACCCAGCCCTTTTCCCCAACGACTTCACAATAACCGCGGTCAGGATGTTGAACATAGTTCAGGTGAAGAGTAGCAATCGGAGACTTGTCATACTCAAGAATAATGGCCATAACGTTAGGGTTCGACTGCAGAGGTAATTCACCGCCCTTCATACCGACGGCATAAACTGAAGTTGGCAATTTATCCAGCCACCAACAATAGAGATCCGGTTGATGTGCATAATCCATAGCAATTGCCCCTTCAACCTCGGCTTGATGGCGTGAAACGGAGTTCATCAATGTTAAATAAGTACCTATATGGAAATGAAGATAAAGGAGTTGACCAAGGACTCCATTCTTAATCATATCGCGTATTTTGAGCATCACCGGATGAAAATGAAAAGTAAACCCAACGCTAAAAACCCGATCGCTATTTTCAACAGCACTAACCATCTGCTTAGCTTCAGCTAAATTGTGGCTCATGGGTTTCTCACACAATACATGACAACCTGCTCTAAGGCTTTCAATCGATTGTTGCGCATGTAAGCTGTGAGGAGTTGCTATAACCACCATCTCTGGCTTAGTTTCTAACATTTCCTTAAAAGATGTGTGCGTTGGCACATTCCCTACTTCTTCCAGTGCACGGGTTAGATGCTCAGGAGACCTTTCACAAATTTCAAGTGACAAGTCCTTACGATCCGACAAGAGTCGTGCATGCCGTCGACCAATGGAGCCACAGCCTACCACTACAATACGCCTATTGGACATCATTTATCCTCTCTCTATATCTCACCAACATCAATAAGTGGCATAGGGGAGTCCTTCAACAAGGTATCGATAGAATCAAGGTGTTTAAACCCTCCGCCAGTCACTAAACAAACAACCTTTTCATCTGGATTCAGCAAGCCCTTTTTCAGAGCCAATTCTAAGCCTGCCAGAGCTGTTGCTCCTGCAGGTTCTGTATAAATCCCTTCTTCTCGAATAAGCCTGGCCTGCCATGAATATATTAATTCGTCTGACATCATCTGACCAGAGCCCTTACTAGCTAATGCTGCATCTACTGCGATCTGTGCATCTAAGACACTAGCTACCTGCAATCCTGAAATTTCGCTAGTACAAGTCACAGCTTGAGCACGTTTTTCGTTCCTTGTTAACGGACCGGCTACTGTAGCACAACCCTCGGGCTGAACGGCATGCATCTTTGGCACATGATTAGTCCTTCCTGCATTGAACCTTTCTAAAAACCCGCTGTAACATTGAAAAAACAAACCTCCCCCTCCAATCGGAATGAACATGTGATCAGGGGCAGAATCTAGTTGTTCGCAAATTTCAAACGCGATTGTTTTCACCCCTTCCATTGCTCGAGGACTTATGCAGCTTGCAGAAATAAACAACACTGAATCACTACTCTTAGCTTTGGCCTTTAGTCGCTCTACAACTGAATTAGTTCCATCCTCAGTAACACCAAATTTTCTTACCCGAATCACCCTAGCACCATAGGCAACTGCTTGCACTAATTTCTGTTGAGATGCTGTCTCCAAAACATAAAGATCAAGCTCAAAACCAAATCGGGCAGCATATGCAGCTAAAGCTGAACCCGTGTTACCAGAAGACGTAGCAACCATTTTTTTTCTGGATTCTTCTTGCATTAGAGAAACTGCCATACTAGCAAAACGGTCTTTATACGACCCTGAGGGATTCTGAAACTCTAATTTGAAGTACAAATTTTTCAGTCCTAGTGAAGGTCCAATTTGGGAACTAGGCACCAAAGCAGTGTTCCCCTCACCAAGAGATGCTATGTTGTTCTTATCTTTTAAGGGCAAACTTTCAAAATATTTCCACATTAGATGATCCTCTTATTAAATTCAGGTGATGTTACAAATTGTGATAATTGGTCAAAAAAATCCCTCCAGCAACTGGATTCTAAAATAATTTATATAGGGTCAGTTTTCATTCTCTTAAAATTGAGTTCTCCAAATCAGAGTTGACCATCCAAGTTAAGAGATGCGATAGCCAAGAAAATGACTTCCTCCTGAATTCAAGAAGCCCTATGACTACCTCGACTATTTAAGCCTAAGTATGAGACTGATCAAGCGCAAAAATACCTTAAGACGTATATCAAATTATACATAAAGTGATAAAGAAATTATGAAGTAATTCCCACTGATTGAAATTCAAAAACTAAAAAATATATTTTGATTGTTGTAAAATCAAGAAACTTCCAAAAAAAACAAACAGGCAACACTATGAGGATTCTTAAATGCCTAGTGATCGCATTTCTCCCTACATGAGGATTCTTAAATACGTGCGGTCGGGCTTGATTTATCTGCAGTCTGGCCATACTCTATGAAGTCTATTAGGCTCTCTATCCAAATATAAGGGTTCCAGAAAGTTGATACCAAGACCCAGTTACACTATCAGGACAGGCTTTCCTTTATGATTCCCTTCTCTATCCTTGATCTTGCCCCGATCCGGCAGGGCGGTGATGCGGCGCAGGCCTTTGGTATGATTCGTGACCAGGCTCGTCACGCCGAAAAGCTGGGCTACCACCGCTACTGGATGGCCGAGCATCACAATATGGACGGCATCGGTAGCGCCGCCACCAGTGTCCTCATTGGGCATGTCGCCAGCGCCACGAAAACGATGCGCGTGGGGGCGGGAGGCATCATGTTGCCCAACCATGCGCCCCTAATTATTGCGGAGCAGTTCGGAACGCTGGAGTCGCTGCATCCAGGTCGCATCGACCTCGGGCTGGGCCGCGCCCCCGGAACCGATCAAGTGACAGCGCACGCTCTGCGCCGGCAACGCATGCGCACCGACCACGAGTTCCCGCAGGATGTAGTTGAGCTGCAATCCTACTTCCGTGTTGCCGAACCGCACCAGGCCGTGCGTGCCGTCCCGGGGGCGGGACTACAGGTGCCGATCTGGCTACTGGGCTCCAGTCTGTTCAGTGCGCAGCTGGCAGCGCTGCTCGGACTGCCCTACGCCTTTGCCTCCCATTTTGCCCCCGACCAGCTGATGGATGCGCTGCATGTCTACCGCACTGGCTTCCGCCCGTCGGCACAGCTGGATCGTCCCTATGCGATGGTCGGTATCAATGCCGTCGCGGCGGATACCGACGATGAGGCCCGCCTCCTCTTCACCTCGCAACAGATGCAGTCCATCGACATGATGCGGGGCAAGCGGAACCCAATGGCTCCGCCCATCGACGACATTGACAAATACTGGAATGCGCTGGAGAGGTCCGCCGTCGAGCACAAACTGAAATACTCCTTTGTCGGCTCGAAAGCAACGGTGGGTCACGGTCTGGCCAATCTCATCGACCAGACCGATGCCGACGAAATCATGACAACAGTGCGGATCTTCGATCCGCACGCCTGTTTACGGTCGCTTGAGATTCTGGCCGATGTGCGTCAGCAACTCACCTAATGAACCTTAACACGAGATAAGCCCCGCCGTTTAGAGCGGGGACGATTCAGAATGGTGGTTTTTTCGCTCGATATACTGGCGAACAATGAGCGGAGTAAAAAATATATTTTTAGCGTTTGACCACCTTTTAAAAACGCACACAAATTTGCGAAGGGGGTTATATATAGATAAGTGCAGAGCGAAAAGGGGGGGGGCACCTCCCCCAAAGCGGTGAAGTTAGATGGCTGTAGAAAGAGTACAACCGCACTTTTCCCTGCGGACAACGAGGGGAAGACCAGTCCTTCTAAAGTCGTTGTTTATGGGAGTCTCGGTGAGTCTGGGCCTATCCAGACATCTGCCTACTGAGATGCCTCAACAATATTATCTGTATCCTTCAAAGAACAAAATACTATGTTCAAAATAACTTGAACTTTATTTAGAACTGGCATACAAAATTATTATTCTCTTTTATAAAAATCCTAAATAGATTCAATTTTTTTTCTGACCTCAAATTGTAATAAGAAAATTTCTCCAACTCTTTTTATTTTAATTATCACACCTGACCATCAAGTCATACCTAGTTGATTTGAAAACTAATTTTCTAATCGTAATTTTTCTGTTGGTCTGAACAACTTATCTCTTTAAAATCTTTTGAATAATATTCTGATAGTACCATTAGAAAGATCGTCTTATTAATGATGGCAAATCCCATGACCCAATTTCTAACAATAAATGGAACTTCCTGGGCTTATACGTTGTCAGGAAAGGGACGGTGTCTAGTATTTCTTCACGGATGGATGTGCAATCAAACTTTTTGGAATAATCAACTAAACATTGAAGAAGGTTATCAGTACCTGACTCTTGACTTTCCGGGTCACGGGCAGTCCGAGAAATTTCATCGATCTCGTTCAATCAAACAAGTTGCTCAAGATGTAATAAGAATTTTAGAGAAGTTGGAAATTAATCAACCTATTTTGATTGGGCATTCAATGGGAGGAATGATTGCACAACAAGTATATTTAGAAGCTAAAGAACGATTTGACGCACTAATTTTGGTCTCCACTATTGCTGCTGACACTGAAAATCAGTTGATTTCAAAAAGAATTCAAACCGATACAAACAAACTGGGTTTTTTAACTTCTTTTAATATCCATTT
This sequence comes from Terriglobia bacterium, assembly GCA_022452285.1. Lineage (GTDB taxonomy): Bacteria > Acidobacteriota > Terriglobia > Versatilivoradales > Versatilivoraceae > JAKUNG01. The sequence goes on from JAKUNG010000002.1 coordinate 189,520, forward strand.
TGAAGACTGGTTTTCTACTAAAACCTCCAACAAAGTCCTACAAAAGGTAAAATCACAAATGTTATTAACGGAAGAAGCAACTAGTTTAGCTTGGGTTGACTCCTATACATTATTTGATCTTAGAGATCGTTTAAAAGAAGTTACCTGTCCGACCTTGATAATTGGAACTAAATCTGACAATTCAGCTCCTCCAGCACAAAGCAAAGAATTAGCAACTTTAATTCCAAATGCTTTTCTAACAATTATTGAGGACTGTGGACATTTCCCAATGTCAGAAAAACCAAATGAACTAAACAAAGCAATCAAGTCATTTGTCAAAAGACTTAATCCCACTTATAAGGATAAATAATGGCCAAAAAGAATTATCGACTTGAACGTGATTTTCTAGGAGAAGTTAAAGTTCCACAAGAAGCTTTATATGGCGGGCAAACCCAACGAGCTCTTGAAAATTTTCCCTTGAAGGGAGAACGATCAATTGGATGTTATCCAACGCTTATTAAAGCCCTCCTGCAAATTAAATGGGCGGCAGCGCTAACAAACCACAAAGCTAATTTTTTAGAAACAAGTATTTCAAAAGCCATAAGTACGGGAGCTCAACATCTTATCAACCAACCTTTTACCCATAACTTCCCAGTGCACTATTTGCATGGGGGTGGGGGAACCTCTGCGAATATGAATGCTAACGAAGTCCTGGCAAACTATGCTGAAGAGATACTTGGTGGAAAGCGTGGCAGCTACCAGTTAGTCCATCCAAATAATCATGTCAACCTCCATCAATCAAGTAATGATGTTTATCCTTCGGCCTGCCGTATGGCTATTATTTCTCAATGGTTAGAACTTTCCCATTACATTACTTGTTTGCAGGAAACGTTAAGAACCAAAAAACTTGAAGTAGCTGACAAACCACGAATTGCACGAACCTGTCTACAAGATGCAGTGAATGTTACATTCGGCGATCTCTTTGGAAGTTATGAATCTCTAATAATAAGAGTGTTTCATCGAATTGGTACTGCAGTAGAACCATTGCACACTTTAAACTTAGGTGGAACTATTGTCGGAAGATCTTCAGATGCCCCCGAGGGATATCAAAAAAATATCATCCCCATACTCCAAGAAGTAACAACGAATGCAAAGTATCATCAAAGTTCCAATCTATTCGATGCAGCTCAAAATCCAGATGAACTCATAGCTTTGTCATCCAGTCTTGAAATTGCGGCTAGATCTCTCATTAAGATTGCTAAAGACCTTCGACTACTTAACTCTGGACCAGATACTGGTTTAGGAGAAATACAGCTACCAGCTCTTCAACCAGGATCTTCAATTATGCCTGGAAAGATTAACCCTGTGATTCCGGAATTTGTTATACAGTGCAGTTTTCAAGTAGTGGGTAACCATACAACATGTGCAGCAACAATTGATCATGGAGAACTGGATCTTAATGTCTGGGAGAGCATGAGTGTTTTTAGTATTTTGAATTCGATGAATTTACTATCGCAAGCATGCAGCGGATTGTCTGAGAAGTGTATTAAAGACCTCGTTGTTCTTCCTAAAAAAAATGACCCTAATACAAAACCCCTCATCCCTCTTCTTACAGACTTAATGAAATCACACAGTTATTCAGCAGTTAGTCACATCTGTCAGGAAGCAGAGGGAAAAACAGAAAAGATTCGAAAGCTCTTAAAGGAAAAAGGTTGGGCATAGAGCGGTTTTCTACAGAATTTTTGATTGCAGTTAGATGAGTCTTCTTTGTAAAGGGTTATTATGTTTAATTAAGGTCAGGAGTATTGCAGAAATCTCTATTGAATTTCCCGACGACAAATAGGTTATAAAATCTAGAGGTTGTTTATTTATTTAGGACAATCTCCAGCTCCTGAAGAATTTCTGGCTCATCGATGGTTGATGGAATAGAATATTTTTTTCTATCAACAATCTCCCTAATGGTTCTGCGTAAAATTTTTCCCGAACGAGTTTTTGGCAACCTTTTTACTACATGAACTGTTTTAAAACTAGCAACAGCACCAATTTCAGACCGAATTTTTTCAATAACTTCCTGGGTTATTATCTGTTTATTGCGGTCTACACCATTTTTCAAAACCAAGAGACCAACTGGAACCTGTCCTTTTAAAAGATCATTGGCCCCTACCACGGCACATTCTGCTACATCTGAATGCCCAGCAATCACTTCCTCCATTCTTCCAGTAGAGAAACGATGTCCGGCAACGTTAATGACATCATCTACACGACCCATTATATAGAGATAGTCTTCGTTGTCCTTATAACCACCATCGCTAGTGAAATAATAATTTGGATATTGACTGAGATAAGAATTTACATATCGTTGGTCATCGTTCCAAAGAGTCGGCAAACAACCTGGAGGCAATGGAAGCTTGATAGCTATGAGTCCCTCCTCATATGGCCCCAAAATTTTTCCATTAGAGTCAAGAATTCTTATGTCATAACCAGGAACAGATTTACCTGCTGAGCCGGGTTTAAAGCGATGTGGAGCTAATCCCATGCAATTAGCAGCAACTGGCCATCCAGTTTCTGTCTGCCACCAGTGATCAATAACTGGAACATTAAGAAGTTTATTGCTCCAATGGTAAGTATCTGGGTCTAACCGTTCACCTGCGAGAAACAGAGATTTAAGGGAAGACAGGTCAAAGTCTTTGAGATACTTCCCTGTAGGGTCTTCCTTTTTGATAGCTCTTATCGCTGTAGGAGCAGTAAAAAGAACTTTAACTTGATGTTGATCAATTACTCTCCAGAAGGCACCGGGATTCGGAGTTCCTACAGGCTTACCTTCATATAGTATCGTGGTACAACCTTGCATTAACGGACCATATACAGAGTAGGAATGCCCTACAGCCCAACCTATATCTGAGGCCGCCCAAAATACATCACCAGGGTTTACATCATAGATGTTTGTCAAACTCCATTTTAGAGCTACAGCATGCCCTCCATTATCACGGACCACTCCCTTTGGTTTTCCCGTAGTACCTGAAGTATAGAGTATATAAAGAGGATCGGTGGATTTCATTACAATGCATGAAACAGGCTCAGCGTGATTCATGATTTCTATCCAATCATGGTCCCTCTCGTTTAGTAATTGTGCCGAAAGTTCAGGACGTTGAAAAACTACACAATGTTCTGGTTTATACTGTGCCATCTCAATCGCGTCATCTAACAAAGGTTTGTAGGGGATTAAGCGTTCAACCTCAATCCCACATGACGCCGTTACAATTGCTTTAGGCTTTGAATCATCAATTCTAATTGCCAGCTCCTGAGAAGCAAATCCACCAAAAACTACTGAATGCACAACACCAATCCTTGCACAAGCTAACATGGTTATGACTGCCTGCGGAATCATGGGCATATAGATGATTATCCGATCGCCTTTTTCCATACCAAGTGATTGGAAAGCACCAGCCAAAAGAGCGACCTCTTTCTGGAGCTCTCGGTATGAAATCTTACGGATAATTCCAGTTACTGGACTGTCATAGATCAATGCAGTCTGTTCGGCCCTACCATTTTCAACATGAAAATCCAAGGCGTTATAGCAACTATTCAACAGTCCGCCTTTAAACCATTGAAAAAAAGGATGGTTTGAGTCGTCAAACACCTTGTCCCATTTCTTTTCCCATTGAACAGCCTGAGCTGCATCAGCCCAGAAATCTTCTGGCGTCTCTAAAGCTTTTTTATAAATCTTTTCATAGACAGTTTCCATGAATAACTCCTGTCCCCCCAACAATTCAATTAACTTAAAATCCGTTAAAGATTATTAATTTCTACTTTCCTTTCCTATTTTTCAACATATTAATTCTACCTAATTATTAGAAAAAAAATAAAGTAAATCAGAAAAATCAAAGATCTCCCTAAGATCATGGATATATAACTTTGGGATTAATGTTATTTAAAAAGTTTTATTAGGAGTTTTAGTTTTTATCTTGCAAACTTATTGAAAATGAAATTCATATTCAATAAAAGAATTTTTTTGTTGCAATTGAAAATCATATTCATTAATATTCTCCCTATTGAAATTGAATTTCATTTTCAATAGTATATAAATATTATCCAACTATTTACGAAAACCATGAAAATAATCCAACCTACAACTTTAACGCTTATCCTGTTGTTCAATATAGTTTCTATTAATTTTAGTCAAAGCAATCTGTTATCAATAAAAGGTATCGTCCAAGATATTTCTGGCCAACCTACTGTTGATGCAACTGTTACCTTAACTAAAAAAGTCTCAAATTTTGAAAAACGTTTCTTGACAAAGCTCGATGGTATTTTTGAATTTAAACAACTGGAAGCAGGAGAGTATTTGATTACTGTATCTGGTGGACCTAATTTTTTAACCAGTAAGTATATTCTTCTTAGTAACCAACCTTTAGAAAACGTCCTCCTGATCCTGGAAGAAAATCCAAATTTTACTATTAAGAAACGAGTTATGGTTGTTGGACATCGTGACCGTTTAGATGAAATTCCAGGTTCAGCCCACTTTATTGATAAATCTGAACTAGAAAAACAAAAAAGTGGATTGGATGATGTACACCAAGTTTTACGTCAAATTCCTGGAGTGAATATTCAAGAAGAAGACGGCTATGGCCTCCGACCTAACATTGGCATGCGAGGTACAGGAGTAGAACGAAGCTCCAAGATTACTCTTATGGAGGATGGTGTCCTTATAGCACCGGCTCCCTACGCTGCACCATCAGCTTACTATTTTCCAACTACTGGGCGTATGAGAGCCCTTGAGGTCAGAAAAGGCTCCAGTCAAATTAAGTATGGGCCACAAACTAATGGTGGAGCTCTTAATTTCATATCAACTGAAATTCCCGAAGATTTAACTCTAGACAGCACATTGTCATTCGGTTCTGATGTCGCCCGTAAAGGTCACATAAATTTAGGCGCTTCATATCAAAATTTTGGCTGGCTGGTTGAAACTTATCAACTCAACACAAGTGGATTTAAAGAGCTGGATGGAGGAGGAGATACCGGATTTTCTATAAATGACTATTTAGCAAAGTTTCGATTTAATACCTCTAAGAATGATCCCAACTATCAACAACTTGAATTTAAAATAGGCAGAACTAGTCAAGACTCGGATGAAACCTATCTTGGACTAACAGATGCCGATTTTTCTGCTAACCCTAATCGCCGTTATAGCGCTTCACAGATTGACAATTTTAAATCTACACATGAACAATACCAAGTCAGACATTTTGCTTCTTTACCAAAAGGTTTGGATTTAACAACAACGGTTTACCGGAATAATTTTGCCCGGAATTGGTATAAGCTACAGGGCATTTCTGGAACCAAATTGTCAAATTTGTTTAAAGATCCAACTACTTACTCTAACCAACTGGATATTGCACGAGGAGGAGATAGCGCTGTTGATGCACTAAAAGTTAGAGCTAATAATAGAGAGTATTATTCCCATGGAATTCAATCCGTTCTGGGTTTTGATTATCAGGAAAATGACTCAGGCATCAGTCATGGTGTTGAATTTGGTCTTCGTTATCATCAGGATGAAGAAGATCGTTTACAGCATGAAGATAAATATCAAATGGCTAGTGGGAAAATGAATTTGACTACCCGTGGAAATCTCGGAAGTCAATCTAATCGTATTAGTGATGCCGACGCCTTATCCTTTTCAGTTCAAGATGAAATTCAGTGGGGACGTTGGAGCATTACACCTGGAATGCGATATGAAAACATTGACCTTACTCGCACTGATTATAGTAAAACTGATCCAGGCAGAGCCACTCCAACTAAAGTTAAGACTAATTCCGTAAAAATACTTGTTCCCGGTGTTGGTATTAACATGGACATTACACCTGCATTAAGGCTTTTTGGGGGAATTCACAAGGGCTTTTCCCCTCCAGTACCAGGTTCCACTGAAGACACTTTGGCTGAAGCAAGTATTAATTATGAATTTGGTTTTGGACTGGACCAAAAGTTCTTCCGTACTCAAATTACCACTTTTTATAACGATTATTCTAATATGCTCGGAGTCGACAGTCTTGCCACTGGAGGCACGGGGACAGGAGATTTTTACAATGGGGGCAAAGCTCGGGTAGTCGGATTAGAACTATCAACATCAGCTGACCTTGTAGATAGGAATGAATACAATTTTTCAGTACCGATCCAACTATCTTATACATTGTCTGATGGCAAATTTCTTAATAGTTTTTCTAGTAACTTCAAACCATGGGGTGGGGTTTCAATTGGAGATAAGTTCCCCTATCTATCACCTCATCAGTTTTATCTCGGTATAGGCGTTGAAACTACCAAATGGAGTACGCGCTTAAATGCTCACTATGTCAGCGCCATGCGGACAAAGGCAGGTCAGGGATCCATATTAAAAGACAGTGCAACCGATAGCTACGCTGTATTAAATCTATCCAATGAATATAGTGTATCACCCTTAGTTCGATTATTCTTTGATGTTCGAAATATCACTAACAACCGATACATTGTAGCTCGCAGGCCCTACGGCGCTCGGCCTGGAATGCCTCGCTTATTGATGGGCGGCATAAAATTCAATTTAGTAGGGTTAAACAAATAAAGTCCTAATATCCTATACCTAACCATTTTTTGGATATGATTCGTTCCGATCGAGTCATATCCAAAACCCCACCAAGACATTGGCAGCCCAAGCACCCAAATAAGCTACCACTAACATGTAGAAAAATTGCAAAGTTGGAAGTTTCCAACTGCCAGTCTCACGATAAACTACAGCCACTGTTGACATACATTGAAGCGCAAAGGCAAAAAAGATTAGTAGTGCTGCTGCCCCACCTATAGTCAAGTCCTGTCTAAGAGCTTCCTGCAAACTAAAAGCAGCTTCGCCTTCACCCTCGATACCATAGATTGTACCCAGAGTTCCGATGACAACTTCCCGAGCAGCTAATGAAGTGATTAACCCAATACCAATTTTCCAGTTAAAACCCAAAGGCTCAATAACTGGTTCCAGAATATGACCGATCTTACCAGCTAAACTATCAGATATCTGCGGCGCCTCTCCATCAATGAGAGGAACACTTGCCAAAAACCATAGTGCAATACTTACCATCAGTATTATGATTCCAGCTCGACGAAGAAAAATAATTGAACGATCAAGCAACCGTAAACCAATCGATTGTAAGGTTGGCCATCGATAAGGAGGGAGCTCTAGTGAAAAGCAACTGCTACTCTCATTTTTTAGTATCGTAGAATTAAAAATTTTAGCTGTCAGGAAAGCTGCCAAAAAGCCCACTAAATACAAAAACAAAAGTGCTGCAGCTCTATATCCTAAAAATGGTCCCAAAAGAGAGGTCTCTGGGACGAATGCAGCAATCAAAAGAACATAAACTGGCAATCTTGCAGAACAAGTCATAAAGGGTGCAACGAAAATAGTAGCTAGGCGTTCCTTCTTATTCTCAATGGTGCGAGTAGACAAAATTGCAGGAATGGCACAGGCATATGCAGAAAGAAGTGGAATAAACGCCTTGCCCTGCAAACCAACCTTAGCCATACTCCGATCCGCAATAATTGCTGCACGCGCTAAATACCCGGAATCTTCAAGTAGGCCAATAAAAAGAAACAAAAATAATATTTGCGGAAGAAAAACAACGACAGAGCCAACACCTGCCCAAACTCCCTCAATCAAGAGATTGCGAAACCACGAATCTGACAAAATGCTCCCTATTAATTCGCCAGAACGGAGAACAAGCATCTCTGTTGCATCCATCAGGGGTTGTGCCAGAGTAAAGATACTCTGAAAAACACTTACTACAATGAACAAAAATATCATTAGGCCCCAAAAAGGATGCAAAACAATGGAATCTAATCGTTGAGTCCAAAGGGCAGAAGCGGGTGCTTGATAGGATGATGGATTTACAATGCCGGCCGCCCATGTCCTGCAACTAGCAATATTTTGTAGTACCGGCAATTCCAAGCGAGTGGGTGTTTTCAACTCTCCAGAAAGAAAACTCCTGACAGATTCAAGACCTTCACCCTTTGCAGCACTAACTTGTAGCACCGGAACACCTAGACTTTTAGAAAGTTTACTCGTATCTGCTAGACCACCCCTTTCATAGAGATCATCCGCCATGTTCAAGACAATCAAGGTTGGAATTTTAAGATTTAAAATTGGAGCTGCCAGAGACAAATTACGAGTTAGGTTTGTTGAATCAAGGACCAAAAGAACCACATCTGGAACTGACATTTTTGGTATTTGACCGAGCAAAGCATCACAAGCAACTTTTTCATCATCAGACCGGGCCTCTAAACTATATATCCCTGGAAGGTCAACAAGAGTTATCTGCTGACCATTATCCAACTTAGCTTTGCCGATCTTCTTTTCTACGGTAACTCCAGGGTAGTTGGCTACTTTTTGGTTTAACCCTGTAAGCCGGTTAAACAAAGTAGATTTTCCAGAATTTGGAGGACCAACAAGAACAACTAATGAATCCGAATTCAAAGACTTGGGCAAACTCTTAATAGCACTATTGGTAGTGTCAGATTGACTATGGGGCATAGTTCCTTATTTCATATTATTTCAAATTATCAGATCTAATCTTAAGGCACTTTGCAGTTTCCCGCCTAATGGCGATTTCTGATCCCTCGACTTGAAAGACCATTGGATCACCTCCAGGTGCTGGCCTTCTTGCTAATATTTTGGTGCCAGGCAGAAACCCAAGCTCCATCAAACGCTGTGAGTCTTCTTCTTCCAAATCTATATGTTCTAGAACAGCCGTTTCACCTAATCTGAGATCCGACAGGGACCTAACTTTTTTGTGACCTGGGAATTTTTCCACTTCCAATAGACCTTTTCATAGATATTCAGAAATCAAAAACTGACCTTTAAACAAAATCTGCTCCTTAAGAATCCTCTAGGATCAATACTGATGCTAAGAATGCACGAACAACTCTTTTAAAATTACCTCCTAAAAGGACTAAGCTATCTTAGTATACTAATTTTACTATTATTCTGTTAATCGACGAACAGTTTACCACTCTACTAAGTTATCCACCTTGCACAACAGAGGAAATATTTGTAAATTAGAATAAGAACATAAATTTATTTTAGAAGCTAAAGCTTTAAATCCCTTTGAATTATAAATTGAGAATTAAAATATTAAAAATTGAAAGGCTCACATGGCTCTAGTTGATCTTTTACATGAACTTCGAGAATTTGATACAGCTTTGATTGCCAATACGATTGGATATATTGATAAAACTCCGGCCCATGAGTTCTACATGGGGAATTCAATTCAGTCAGTTACTCCAACCTTAGGCCCTACGGTTGGAGTAGCCATGACTTGTCAACTAGATAGTAGTACTCCTGGCAATCAAGCCAATCCTGAACCACACCTTCAACAACTAGAGCAAATTTTAGAACTTCAGGAACCCGTGGTTTGGGTAGTTCAAACGGTAGGATCTCGACCTGATCATGAGTGTGTTCTTGGAGATGGCATGGCTAAGGAACTTTTTAGTGTTGGATGTGTCGGAGTAGTTACTGATGGAGGAGTTCGTGACATTGAAGGTCTATTGAGCATTCCTTTTGCAGCGTACTCCAAAGGAAAAACAATCCATCACTGTGCCCTCAATTATAAAGAAATCAATAACCCAGTAAACATCGGCGGTATAACTATTCGTAGTGGTGATGTTATCCATGCCAATAACGAAGGAGTAATTCGGGTCCCAACTAGTTGTTTAGAAAAACTGCCAACTCAAGCAATTAAGATGCGTTCCTTCGAACAAGATGTACACCGTTTTTGCCGTAGAACTGATTCCACCCCTCGGTCTAACCGAAAACGGGTAGAAGAACTTCTGAAGCATTATGGCTTTAGTATCTAATTCTTTCAAAGTAGTAACTGTGCTTAGATTGTTTTAACTAACGTCATTTTTTTACCTCTTACGCGATACTAAAAAATCTTAACTAGACCTCATTTCTGGTTCGATCTCATCAAGAGCTTTTGTCATCTCATTAGAGTCCTGTTTAAGAAAAGCATGGGTTGCCCGAGTCATATCCAAATCGTCAACCAATAGCATTTCCTGAGAGAGATTGGAGACCTGCATAACTAGTCCATCAGGTCCAATAATAAAGGATCGACAGTTATTATTTATATGGCACATATTAGCTGACACAAAATAAATGGTATTTTCACCGGCTCGGGCCATCAGCAACGCCTCTTGGATTGGTTGCTTCCAGCCCATCCCCGGCCAAGCATGATTAAACTGAGGATGAAAAACAACCTTAGCTCCAGCCTTAGCCAAACATCGAACATTCTCAGGAAAGCGAAAACCTTCAAAACAAATCACAAGTCCCATGCAAATATCTTTAAAATAGAAAGAAGTTGGTCCTGTGCCTGAAGAATATCCTTCCGCATCCTTAGGAGTAAGTCGGCTCTTGTGGTGACGTGCTATTTCCTTTCCCTTCTCATCGATGACAACAGCACTATTAAATGGCTTATCCTTACCATTTTCGGTTTCTGTTCCAACAATAATACCCATTTCTAGCTCTTTACATTTTTCTGAGACTTTACACAACGCATTTTCGAGAACTTGAGAAGATAAAGATGCATCAGCATCTAATAATCCAACTCGATAACCAGAGAGGTGTGTTTCAGGAAAACATACTAATTCAACCCCTGATTCTGCAGCTTGATCCATAGTTTCTAATACTTTAGCTAAGTTAGTTTCTACATCTATTGTTTGAGAAACTTGAGCCACACCCACCTTAATTTTGCCCATGAATCCATCTCCCTATCTATAGTGTCAAAAATTATTGAGCAGATCTCTTTCAGAACGCTACCTAATTTAACAAAAACCCTACAACCACAACACCAACATAAATGAAAACTTTACCCCCCTAGGTTTTGCTTTTTTCTTCCAAAACTAGACCTCATAACTCAGCTACAAAAGCAGCTTCTACAGACATACCTGACTGCAGATCTACTCCATATGCTCTTCTATTCGGAGGATGCACTCCAAAATATTGGGCATACACTTTATTAACAGTAGCTATATCTTGATTAACATTCTGCAAATAGAGTCTAGCCGACACTATTGAATTTTTGTCAACTCCAGCCTTGGCTAAAACTCCGTCTAGTTGCCTAAAAATCTCACGAATTTCAGCTTCGGCCCCACCCTCAACGGGAGCTTTCTCGCCTTTTGGAATACCTGTAAGTACTGTTTCTAGTACTCTCCCCGAATAAATGACTGCATCACTAAATGGGAAACCATCTTTTGAGTTTATAAACTCCATTTCAGTTCTCCTCCTTCAGAAATAATAAAAGTCTAGCTATAATGAAAATAACTTCAACTAACCGTACTCCAAAATGAAAAAATCAGTAGAGTCTCAAACCAAGTGAAAGCTTATTCATCAAAATTATACCTATAAAAAACAAATCCATTGACGACATTATCTTTAAACTCTCCATTTATTGGAACTCCGACAGAAAAATTCCATTTTTAAGGATAGACTGTCCAACCAGCAACATTTGTTCGAACTTTAAAAAGTGTCTTTCCTGCAGTAACGTAGGCCGTCCTTTTGTCAGGTCCTCCAAAGGCTAGATTTGTAATCAAATCTTCAGGTACACCTATAAAGCCTAGCAACTCCCCTGTAGGATCAATATTATAAAGTCCAGGCGGATTAAGACTAGTTTCACCATCTCTCCTAGGAATGATAATACCAGCAGCAACCCACAAATTACCTTTCTGGTCTATTCTAATCCCATCTCCCCCTCGACCCGGTGCAAAATCATAAACTAATTTTTGATTTTCAAGATTCCCTTCTTCAGAAATTTCGAATGACCAAATTTTCCTATTACCACCTGATTCATGATTACTATCAACAAGGTATAGCGTCTTACCGTCAGGAGACAGTGTGACACCATTGGGTCTTTGGATCACTGGTTGTTGCAAAACTCGTCTTACAGATCCATCTATTTCAATTAGATAGACGGCTTCCTCCTCCATTTCCATAAGAGTTCTATCTCCATAACAAGGATCAGTAAAATAAATTCTACCCTGAAGGTCAATTGCCAGGTCGTTTGGACTATTGTAACGACTGCCTTGAAATCGTTCAGTCAAAACTTCAACTTGACTAGTTTTCATATTAGTCCGTACCACTCTTCGACCTCCACCCGGTCCCATTTCAGACCCTTCACAACTCACTAGTCGTCCTTCGGGATCAAACATGTTGCCATTAGTCCGACCACTATTTTCACGAAAAACCGATATGACACCTTCATTAGAGAGTTTCATAATTCGATTGTTAATAATGTCACTAAAAAAGATGTTCTCTTCAGCGTCAACAGCTGGACCTTCAGTAAAAGCTAATATGGCTGCAGAACTTAATTCAGAACTGGATGCCACCCAATCTGTAATTTTTGGATCAGGCCTCCTTGAAGAAGAACTATTTGTCATGATGCCTCCCTGAAGCAAGTGAGAATAATCGGTCACATAAATTCATTTAGAGACCGCTTTTGTATTACCTACAACTCTAATTCAAATAGACTAATCTAATTTATTCAACGGTAATCGATAGTAAGTCAGTTAATTGAAGTAATTAAAGGCTATGCCTATCGCTCTCAGAAGTTTATCTCTAGCTATCTCCCTCGTCAAAAACAATCTGAAATTCTTAACAACACTCTCAATGCTCTATAAAAACAAGCTTCTATCTCATTTTTTTAGACATTAGTAAAACTTATTAATAACTAGGGTAAAACCAGGACCCAACCCTTCAATATTAATTAGTTGTCAACCTAGGTTAATGACAAGATGATCGGCCTAATGACTTTATGTTAAAAACTTTTCAAGATTCCTTGTCACTCTGCGCATGAAGATCTATACTCAATAGAGTATAGATTAGCAACTTAGACCTACGAGAGTGATATCCTAGTAGATATATTAAAAATAAGAAAAGAACAAGGAAATGTCACAGAATTCTCAATTAATAAAAAGAAATATGATTAGACTGTTAATGTTTCTTTTTATCTATTTAATTAGTCTTTCCTCACCCCATCATGTTAAGGCCTTAGTTTTTCAAGAACAGATTCAACCATTCCTTACTAAATACTGTATCCAATGTCATAGTGCCACTGTCAGTATGGCTGGAATAAGACTTGACAAATTTAATCCCAATAATCCTGTGGTTGACCGTCAAACCACATGGCAAACAGTGCTTCATGAAATTACGGTCGGACGAATGCCTCCTCAAACAGAATCTCAACCTACTCCTGCAGAAATCAAGAAAATCCTTAATTGGATTACTAGTCAGCTTAGTTTACACCCAGTTTCTACCCCTTTAAATCCAGGACGAGTCACTGCTCGTAGGTTGAACCGCGCAGAATATAAAAATACCATTCGCGATCTCCTAGGAATTGAGTTCGAATTGGCGGACGAGTTTCCCGTAGATGACAGTGGTTATGGATTCGACAATATCGGAGATGTTCTTTCATTGTCTCCATTGCTTATGGAAAAATATATGACCGCCTCAGAGCTCATTGCCAACCAAGCAGTTGTTGTTCAGACAGAGGTTAAACCAACCCTGACACGCTACCTTGCATCTCGATCCAATGAGGAGAATACTAACTCTAAATCAGAGCATACTTTACCCTTCTCTCCTGAAGGGACCCTCAAAACAAAAACCGACTTCTCTCATCAAGGAGAATATGACCTTCGGATTAAGGTGACAGACCGGAGAAAGCCACCTCCAGCTGGCGAAGGAGATTTTGTAGGACCTGATTTACCTTCAGCCAACCTAGCTATTCTAATGGATGGAGAATATCTCCAGGTTTTTCGAGTGGAACCCGATAAATATGATCGTGGCACCTTTGATGTTCGGATCCGCCCGAAACCAGGAGTTCATTTGATTGAATTAATTCCATCTCTGCAAACAGAACAAGCGATAAGGACACTGGGGAGGATGTCTGTTGGCACCTCTTTTAATACGCCTGTATTCGAACATGAACAGCCTCAGGTTGATCCTGTTCATGATCGGCTCGTTTTTGTAGATTCTTTAGAAATCCAAGGTCCTTTTTTGACGGATTCACCTAGTCTGACACCTAGCCACCGTCGTCTTTTCATTTGTGGCCATACTCCAAAAAAACATCTATCGGACTGTCCAAAAAAAATTCTCAATCATTTAGTTTCTAGGGCTTACCGAAGGCCAGCTGCTGCTTCGGAAATTAAACAATTAAATGCTTTAGTCCAATTAGCTATGGGTGAAGGGGCTCCACTTGAACGAGGCATTCAACTTGCTCTACAAACAGTGCTGGTTTCACCCTACTTCCTTTTTCGCTTAGAACTTGATAGCCAAGAAAAAGAAACTCAGCTAACCCGACCGATCGGGCCATATGAATTAGCTTCCCGCTTATCCTACTTTCTTTGGAGCAGCCTCCCTGATGAGGAGTTATTCCGATTAGCTTCAGAATCCAGACTAAACGAACCTATCGTACTTAGAAAACAGATCGAACGGATGTTAAAGGACCCAAAATCGATAGCACTTGTTGAAAATTTTGCAGGACAGTGGCTCCAACTACGTAATTTGGAAAGTGTGTCACCTGATCCAGATCAGTTTCCTGCTTTTGATAATGATCTTCGAAAATCTATGCGTCAAGAAACAGAGGCCTTTTTTACCACTATTATGCGAGAGAATCGCAACATTCTGGAGTTTCTTGAGTCCAGTTATTCTTTCCTTAATGAAAGACTAGCAAGACATTATGGAATTACTAATATTAAGGGAGACCATTTGAGAAGGGTCCCTCTTCGAGGTGCTCAAAGAGGTGGTTTAATCACACAAGCTAGTATCTTGACTGTTTCCTCTTATCCAACTCGAACCTCTCCAGTATTGCGTGGCAAATGGCTCCTCGAAAATATTTTAGGAAGTCCACCACCTCCTCCTCCATCTGTTGAAACTTTAGATGAAAATGGATCTAAGACATTTAAAACTCTAAGAGAGCGTCTAGAAAACCATCGAAACCAAGGAACTTGTGCTACCTGTCATCAAAAAATGGATGCTTTAGGGTTTGGATTAGAAAATTTTGATGCGATTGGTGCTTGGCGCACACAGGATGGGGGATCTCCAATTGATTCTTCAGGGGAACTGCCTGGAGGAAGGTTTTTCCAAGGACCACAGCAACTTAAGTCAATCCTTTTAAAAACAGAACGGAATGCTTTTGTTCGCTGTTTAACTGAAAAAATGCTAACCTTTGCCTTAGGCAGGGGTCTCGAGATCTATGATAAGCCTGTGATTAACCAAATTTGTAAGAAACTAGAAGAAAAAAATTATAAATTTAGTGAGTTGGTCTTAGCAATCGTACAGAGCCTACCTTTTCAGCGGCGGGCAATATCTGGAGAAAAATCATGATTCCTCGTTATTTACCACGCAGGTCATTTTTACGCGGACTAGGAACTGCCATAGCTCTTCCATGGCTCGATTCAATGGTTCCAGCTTTTGGAGCTAAGACATTGATTGATTCTAATGCACCCTGTCGTCTCAGCTTCATTTATGTGCCGAACGGTATAATAATGGAAAACTGGACACCCACAACTAAAGGAAGTAATTTCAAATTACCTTCTACTCTAACGCCTTTAAAAGAATATCAAAAGGACTGTCTGCTGCTTTCTGGTTTGACACACAATAATGGAAGAGCACTTGGAGATGGCCCCGGTGATCATGCTAGAGCTGCAGCATCTTACCTAACTGGAGTACATCCTAAGAAAACTCAGGGATCTGATATCCAAAATGGAATATCAGTTGATCAGATTGTTGCTCAATCAATAGGTTCGAAAACACGACTACCTTCACTTGAGCTAGGCACTGAACATACTCGCATAGCTGGAAATTGCGACTCAGGTTATAGCTGTGCTTATAATAACAGTATTTCTTGGCGAACCCCTTCTAGCCCTTTACCCCCAGCGGTTAATCCTCGAGCTGTTTTTGATAGACTCTTTGGAGAAAACAACTCCACTACTGATTCTGATCAGGTTAACCAACGTTATCGTCCTAGTATTATTGACTTGGTTCAGGAAGATACAAAGAAACTTATTACCCAGCTGGGCCCAGCTGATCGCCGGAAGCTCGATGAGTATTTATTCGCTATTCGTCAGATTGAGAAACAAATAGAAAATAGTGAGAACTCCCCTGTTGAAATCGATCCTAATATGGAACGACCACAAGGGATTCCTATTGACTTTGCAGAACACCTTCGCTTGATGTATGACCTCCAAGCAGTAGCCTTTCAAACAGATCTCACTAGAGTTTCTACCCTAATGATAGGAAGGGAAGGGAGCAACCGAACTTATCGAGAGATTGGTGTGCCTGGAGCCCACCACGGCCTCACCCATCATGGGGGTGACAAAGTCAAAATTGAACAAATTTCTAAAATTAACCATTACCACATCGAACAATTTAAATACTTCTTGGACAAACTAAAGTCGATTCCAGATGGAGAAGGGTCTCTTCTTGATAATACTATGATTGTATACGGTAGTGGTATTAGCGACGGAGACAAGCATCTTCATGATGATTTACCAGTATTAGTGGCAGGTGGAGGTCAAGGAACTCTAAAAACCGGTCGTCACGTAAGGTATGAAGATGAAACACCCCTTACAAACCTCTATTTATCCATGCTCGATCGTATGGGAATCAAACTAGATGTTTTTGGTGATAGCACTGGGGAACTTCAACTACTATCAGATATTTGACCTGAATACACCTACTCAAACAAAGCTCTCTAATTGAACAAACTTGCTCTCAGCCTATTGCTATTGGGACTCCTCTCACCAAGTCAATCAGAAACGCTTCATAATGGGCGACCTTCTGTTATTATGGAAGGAAAAGTTGCTCAGTTAGTGGTTGATATAGGTGGTGGCTCAATTGTTAGCTTCCGACTCAATAACCAGCCTACTAATCCATTAGCCTTTGACTCTAGTGCGTTTGACCCTAGTGAAAAAGGAATCCTTCGACCATTAGGACACTTCCTTTGTCTTGATAGATGGGGACCAGCAACAGAAGCTGAAAAACAAAACGGAATGTTTTTTCATGGAGAAGCCTCACGGGTAGAATGGGAAATAATAAAGCCGCCAACCTCAGAGGGAGACTCCATTCAAGCTTTAATGACTGCCAAATTACCCTTAGCTGGCCTAGAGATCAAACGTCAGATTCAACTTTCAAGCGATTCTGCTAGTTTCTTTGTGTCCGAACAAGTTACTAACAAAAATTTGCTTGGTCGTATCTATAACATGGTTCAGCACCCAACAATCGGTCCACCTTTTCTTGATGAGGATACCCTTGTAGATAGCAATGCTCAAAAAGGATTCATGCAAACCAGCCCTTTACCAACTCCTGAAAAGCCTGCAGTTTATTGGCCCAATGCCCTCAAGGGAACTCAACTTATCGACCTTCGACGCCTTTTAGATGACTCTGATCCTAATGTTGTTTCTTTTACTTTTGAAGAACATATTGGCTGGATCACAGCCAGTAGCCTCTCTGAAGGATTACTCATCGGGTACCTTTGGGATACTCGAGAATATCCTTGGCTAAATATATGGCGTCATGCAAAAAATGGGAAACCAGCGGCTCGAGGATTAGAATTTGGTACTACCGGGCTACACCAGCCATTCCCAGTGTTAGTTGAGAAAAGACAAATTTTTAACCGACCCATTTATACTTATCTAGATACAGGTCAAACTTCCAAGAGAAATTATCTTGCCTTTCTATTCAAGATTCCAAAAGACTATAGAGGCGTCGCTAGGGCAACTTATGAAACAGGAAAAATAACTCTTCAGGAACAAGGATCTGGCCCTAAAAGAACCTTAAAGATGAAAACTGGAAACCTTCCACTAGTTATTAAACAAACAACTCCCTGAAAAATTAATTACAATTTAATGGAACGTTCTAGGTAGAGGTCCATTTTATCAATCTTTAGTTAATTCTTTCTTAGGTGCCTTTTGTAACATGCAGAACCTACCTCATATAAAACCCTATCGAGGTGGTTGAAGATCTTTAACTTCAGCTTGTTCCCACGAATTTCTTTGTCTTTCAATAGTGCTAGGATTTGGACAGCAAAGTGGTGAAGTAATCTTCGCTGATTCTCCTTGTCTCCAAACAGCGCAGGGAGTTATTTTTTGTTCTATCGATCTTTTCTGTGAATGACAATCTTCTAAGTCCATTGCTATATCGTCCACTGATAGAACAGTGATATCAGCTTCACGTCCAATCCCCAATGTTCCCAGACGATCCTCCCATCCAATAGCTCTAGCAGGTTCATTGGTAGTCAGGTTTATTATCTCGGTTAAAGACAACCCCAAATGTAAAAACTTGGTCATAACCATGGGTAAATCATAAGCTGGTCCTTCACAAGTTCCTGAATGTAAATCTGTACTTATTGTTGAAGGTTTAAATCCTTGATTGAGAGAAAGTTCAGCCACTGTCCAGTTAAATGATCCCTGACCGTGACCTACGTCAAAAAGAATTCCTTTTTGACGTGCAGCCCACACCACCGGATCTAACTGTCTGTTCGATGCCTGAACGATTGTACTATGATAACCATGGTAGGTATGCGTATAGATGTCCCCCTGATCCATCTTTCCAGGACAGTCTTCTAAAGGAATCGTTGAAAGAGTGTGGTGTACCATCAGTGGCAGGTTAACAGCTCGGGCAGCTTCTAAGGCTCTCTGATAAGATTCAGCTTCATTTTTACCATTGTCTGCTAGGCTCTTAGAGAGTCTAATCTTAACACCGACGATTAGGTCTCTATTAGATTCTATACATTCGACACAATTTTTCAGATCCACTAATCCAATCAAGCCTAGTTCCCCTGGGGTTGTTGAATCTCCTCCAAGTAGAGCAAATGCTAGTCCTGCACTCGAAATATTTAGAAATGCTAGAAGACGTGTTTGACAGGCTTGACTCAAAAAAAAACGAAACCCTGGAAATGTACTACACCCAGAGCTTCCAGCATCTACAGCTGTTGTTACACCGCGCCCTAGACAATAATGATCAACAGGTACACCTAGTGGTGTTGCGTGCTCATATCCATGAAAATGCAAATCAATTAAACCAGGCACTACTACTTTCCCTCGTGCATCAAAGCTACGCTTTGCACAACTTAGCTTCGCGGACTTAGCCAAAAAAGAGATGCGCCCTTCTTTAATCCCAAGGTCTAACTGATCGTCAATATTATTCGCCGGATCAATCACTCGACCACCATGTATTACCCAGTCATGTTCTATCATTATGCCTCCTTTCTTCTTCACTAAGGTTGTATCTACCTGCAAAGCAAAAAACCTTTATTGCTCCCAGATTTAACGTTATTATTCTCTTGGGTGGCTATTCTGAACTTTTATCCATCTCCTGACTTTTTTTAACTTCAAAAAGGATAATACCATGATCGCTGAATCATTGAAGACTTGGAACCTTCAGTTAGCAACTGAACATCTCAACGAAAAGGGATACGTCGTTGTAGAAAATCTTCTAGACAAGAACCAATTGGCTACCCTACAAAACGAAGTAAATGATCTCTTCATCCAAGAGCGAAAAAGCCCATTTGAGCCTGAAGATGGTCCAAGCCATCCAAACGATGCTGAAACTGAAACATTTATTTTGGAAAACTATTCTGTTTCAAAAAATGAGCTAAATCGAATCATGCGGAGAATTCGCCACACACGTGCTCTCAATAAGAATACTCCTTGGCCTGTGCCACCAAGCCAAGTGATGAAGTTATTTTTTCATCTTCCTCTTCTTTTTGACGATGATCAATCCCAGAGAATTATGAATCTTCCAGCTAAATCTACTAGTGCGTTGGATCTCATTGAAGAGCCCCACATGTTAGATCTCGTTAAAAGTTTTTTAGGAAGAGATTGTGTCTTATCTGACATTGGTGCAACTAGTATTGGGCCTCACACTGAAGAAGGAGGAGCATGGCACGTCGATGTTCCACTCGGGCAACTAGATGAACCATTGCCCGATTTTCCCTTAACAGTACAAAATGCATGGATGTTAGACGACTTTACAGAAGAAAATGGTGCTACAAGAGTTGTGGAAGGAAGTCACAAATCTAGAAAAAAACCGGTTTGGTCTCTACAGCAGGAAGAAAAAAATGAAGTCATTCTAACAGGTCCAGCTGGGTCAGTTGCAATGTGGCTTTCAAATACCTGGCACCGCTCTGGACCAAACAACACCGATTATCCTCGTAATGCCGTTCTCTGCTATTATTCTAGATCCTGGGTAAAACCTTTCAGTGACTACCGTGAAAGTATTCCTGAAGAAACAGTTCGAAATTTATCACCACATCTCAGATATCTGCTTGGTTTCTCCGCCAACGGCATAGTGCGAGGTTAATTGTTCTCTATTTTTTTAGCCGGTTCCTGAGCATAAACCCTGTTATAGGATTCTTCAGCGATCCCACCCAATCTGCCCGCCATTAGTTTAAATGCTTCCCTTCTCCTATCCCAATTATCTCCTCGAACGATTTGTTCTAACCAATCACAGAGGTGAATTGTACAAAGATCATTAAAATCCTCTAACGAAAGTTCAACTTCTTGTTCTTTGAATCGATCTTTTATAAGATAACTGGTAGCATTCTGTTCCACACTATGATCAAGCGAAGTTCTCAGCAAAGCACAGTTAATATAGGCTAGGCTTTCAGCTCGTTCTCCAATGAGTGCACGAACTTCATCACGACGTTCTAATGGAAGGGTAAATTTCTGAAAGAGCTCGGTACCATAAACTGAGTGAAACATACCTGCATCGCACACCTCTTCAGTGCAACTCCAACTTTTTAGATCACGATATACTCCAACTGCATGGGCCAAATAGGTATTGTTACTATGACTGACGTCAGCTGCACCTAACTGCTTAAAGAATTCTGAAAATTCCTTAACACTTTTACCCATAAATTTTCTCCTCCAAGACAATGTCACAAAGATATTTAAAAAAAACCTGTTTTAACTGCTATTTTAGTGATGAATAATGACTGGCTCTCGAAATATAATTTTTAAATTTCACCTAACGGACTAACAATTCCTAAAAACTTTAACGCTAGAGTTAAAAGTTAATTCATTCTAAACTTATTGTTATGTTACTAGGTTAAAGTTAGTAACAATAATCTTACCCTATATCGATTAATTTTTAAAATTTCTCTCTATATTGATGAAAAAAAAACACTCTTTAGATCCTTACCAGCTAACAACAAATTCATTTGAATCTGCACCTAGAAAATGGTCTGGCATCCTCCGCAGAATTGGTCCAGGTCTTATCCTTACGAGTTCGGTAGTAGGTTCTGGGGAACTTGTTGCGACAACCGTACTGGGTGCTGAAAATGGATATACCCTTCTTTGGCTTATCCTACTGAGTTGTACCATCAAAATCGTGGTTCAAAATGAGTTAGGGCGTTATGCTATTGGAACTGGTGAAACAACCTTAGAAGCCTTTGATCGATTTCCTGGACCTCGATTTCGGGTATCTTGGATAGTGTGGTTGTGGCTCTTAGTAATCATCGTCGGACTTTTCTCTATTGGGGGAATGCTAGGAGGTATCTCTGAAATTATTAGTACTTTTTTACCCGGTTTATCTTTTAAAACCTCCCTCTGGATGCTAACAATTATTACGATGGTGTTATTAGTGATTGGCCATTACTCTCTTATAGAACGTTTTGCCGTATCTATGGTAATCACTTTTACACTATTAACAGTTGCTTGTGCTTTTCTTCTTTCTCAAAATCCTCAATATTTTTCGTGGGAAAGTGTTATAGACGGACTTAAGTTCACTCCTCCCCAAGGTGGCTTAATAACAGCTGTGACTGTTTTTGGCGCAACTGGTGTGGGGGCAATTGAGTTAATTGCCTATCCCTACTGGTGCATAGAAAAAGGCTATGCCAAGTTTGCCGGCAAACGAGAAAATACTCTTGACTGGACGAAAAGAGCCGAGGGCTGGATTAAAATTATGGGAGTTGACGTCTTGCTCTCTTGGTTCATATACACATTTGCAACTATTGCGTTCTATTTTCTGGGTGCGGGGATTCTCTCAAACCTAGGGTTATTACCACAGGGATTAGATATGGTTGGCACTCTTTCTAACATGTTTACTGAGACCTTAGGTAACTGGTCCCACTATCTTTTTCTAACTGGTTCCCTTGCTGTCCTTTACTCAACAGTTTTTTCTGGGATTGCAGGATTAAGCCGTATGCTGGCAGATTTCACAGGAATGATAGGTCTTTATGACAAAAGTCATTATCGTACAAGACTCAAAGTAATGCGCATCTCATCCATGTTGCTACCAATCATTCCCACTCTCCTTTTTCTGTACTACCAAGAACCTGTTTTTATGGTTAAAGTAAGTGGAGTTAGTCAAGCATTGTTATTACCAATTGTGGGCCTAGCAACCCTCTATCTTCGATACTTCCATCTTCCCAAAGAAATCTCACCTAAAACATGGATCACTGTAGCACTTTGGGCCTCAACACTAACCATGTTAATTTTAATGGGCTATGCTGTTTTTTATGAACTAAGCTAGTAATAGAGTCTTCTAGTTGTAGAAAATTCTGGTCTCTACTCATCTCCTTCAATTCCAACTGCACTTTCTAATTATTGACAATTATAGGACATCCTCTTCCAACCACATTCATCGATGACTAATCTACTCGATAGAGTGGATCTACTCCAGTAGCTATTCTATTAATATTATCTGCCGCCGCCTTAGCTCGCTTCCTAGAAGTACCATCAGTTACACCAGCTATATGCGGGGTAGTTAACACTGTTGGAAACTGGAAAATTTCATGCTCTAAATCAAGCGGTTCTTGTCCATAAACATCTAACCCTGCACCAGCAATGCGTTTTTCAACTAGGATCTTCGTTAGTGCTTCTTCATCGACTAAAGACCCTCTAGCCACATTGATTAGAAAAGCCGAAGATTTCATTAATCGGAGACGACGATCATCAATCAAATGTCGTGTCTCTTCATTTAAGGGCAAATGAAGAGACAAAATGTCTGACTCAGACACTAACCAATCGATGTCAGACGATGATCCACAAAACTCTATTTTTAACTCCTCTATTTCTTTTGAAGATACTTCCCTACTATCCACTGCTAAAATTCTTAAGCCAAAAGGAAGAGCTCTTCGAGCTAACTCTTTTCCACTGGCTCCTAGTCCTAGTATCCCCAATTTAAGGTCTGACAATTCTATGCCGACCGGCTCATACAACACATTTTTTCTTAGATTTAACTGTGTTTGAGAATATTTACGGGTCAACATCAAAATAAACATCATTGCACATTCCGCCAATGCCACTGCGCTAAAGGGTCCCGGTGTATTAGCTACAGGTATATTCTTTTTTTTCCAGTAATCTAAATCAAAATGATCCACACCGGTTCCTAGAATCTGCCACAGGCTCACTTTATCTTTAGCTAAATCTGCCATTTCTCGAGTCCCTGACGAACCACCCTGGTCAATAACAACGTCAACTCCCACAAACTGAGTGGAAAGATCTTTATCATAATCACAAATCCTTAGTTCATGCTTATCTCCAATTGCTTTTATTACATCATCGCCCCAGGGTTTAAACATTGATTTACTAGACGGATGAGGTAAAAACAACACTGTTAATCGTTTAGTCATACTGTATCCTCCATTACTCTGAAGATGATCAAAAGGAATACAAACTCTAAAACCATTCAAACCGGTTATTAAAATAAGTGGGTTCTTCAGACTGCTTAAGTCTTCATCTTCTTAAAGAGTATAAACTCCTGGGTACTAAATTCTTGTTTTTTCTTAAAACTAACCACGCTTAAAAAGATAACGTTGGGGTTTTTAATTGAATCAGCTAAACTACGTTAGTCGATTATTTTTAATTAAAACATTTAGCATAAAATATAAACCATCGATAACTCAATCAACATTTCAATCACTCTATTTTGGCACTGAAATACTTCAGTCTTATTTATTCAAGAATCGAGGGAAGTTATGAAAAAACCATTGCTGCTTATAGGAGTGTTTCTTCTATTAATTTATTCTACTCTCCTAGCTGCTGATTTTTGGAAGGCAAAAGAATACAAGGACTGGAAACCAAAAGAAGTACAGAAAATGTTAACCAAATCTCCTTGGGCTAAAGATGCTACCGTCCGGTTCAGTATGCAAGGAGTGTCTGCCAGAGGTCGAGGGTCTGGAGGGTCTGCATCAGATTCTGGCCAACGTTCACCAATTGGCGGTGGTGGAGGCGGAGGATTCGGTGGTGGAGGTCGCAGTCGCCCCCAGCTCAAGGTCTCAATTCGGTGGGCTAGCGCTCTACCTATCAAACAAGCGCTTATTCGCTCTCGACATGAGGGAGATTTTGAAGAAACCGCTCAGGACAAAGCACATCTGACTCAAATAGAAAAACAGTACGTAGTTGCCGTCAGCGGTCTTCCTGGCAGAATGGAGCGATTTCTCCAGAACACTGACCACATCAAACAAGCTACAACCTTAAAACGGAAAAAAAATGCCACAATTCAAGCTCAATCAGTGGAAGTTGTTCCCCGAGAACAATTCATTGAACTCTATTTTTTCTTTTCAAGATCAAACCCCATACTGGTGAACGAAAAAAATGTTGAGTTTAAAATGGAACTTGGTCCAATTAAAATCAAACGGAAATTTAAGCTAAAGGACATGGTCTTCAATGACAAACTTGAACTTTAATTAAAACTAGTTCGAGACTTACTGGCTAAACCTGTAGATGATCCAAGCTGTAATACTAGGCGTTCTCAACTACATCAATTCAACTTGTTGGAATATCTTTAAAACAAGTAGAGATATCCTTTACTTCTATTTCAAAATAGATATTGAACTAATTGTACTGCTTATGAAGTAGATTTATTTTTAAAACTAATTATTTTTTAGGCAAACAAATTTCACTAATAAAATCATTATTGAGTACCTCGTGAAACTTGGCGAAAAACAATCTGATTGGGAAGAAATTTAACTACTCACCGCTCTTTTTATTTCTGACCATAGACTAACCTAATAACCCTTTTTTCAATACCTGATGATGCCACCAAAGACCAGAAAATCCATTCTAGTTTCAGTGGCAGGTTCCGCCGGACTTGATATTACCCTCAGAGAGGCTCCCTCTGACTGGATTGGAAAAGTTGCCCGAGATGTCTATACTCAACGAACCCTTTTACCCCTAAAATCTCCGGTTGAAATGGGATTGGGTGGAAACGGAGCTTCAGCTTCCTATGTACTAGCCAAAATGGGTTTACAAGTTCAGTTGAATGCTCCGATCGGCAATGATCCTGCAGGAAGCCTTGTAAAGGATTGGCTAAAAAAAGCAGGAGTTCAATGTATCACTCCTGCGGGTCAATCCACGATGCATGCTATAACAGCGGTGGACAAGAATGGACAACGACTGGGCACCCTGCAACACGTGGGACCCTCAATCAATTGGAATTTGTCGAATCAAAATAACAAATCTCAGTGGCTGCTCGTGAGCCTACCTGGACAGATAACTGTTGAAGCATTTTTGCCAGTCAAACAGCTTCTGGAATCATTCAATAAATCTAACCGAACACGAGTTTTAGATACTGGCATTGGTTGGATGAAAAAAATTCTTCCCCAAGAAATGATCGATTTATGGTCCCACGCAGAGATCATTTCTGGAACCATTGAAGAATTAAAGTACTGGACTGGTTGTCAAACCCCACAATCGGTGATTCAAAAAATAATGACTGCAGGGCCTCATACCGTCGCTCTAAAAATGGGGGAAAAAGGTGTAGCCTACCAATCTCGGAAACAACCCTTCGCCACTCAACTTCCAAGAGAGCTTCCGCAAAACAATGTTAGTATTGGAGCTGGAGATGCCTTTAATGGTGCCCTGATAGCAGAACTGATACGTGGGCGATCAGTATCCGAGTCCGTGGCTAATGCGCAACGAATTGCAACTCAACTTGTTGAAAATGGAAGGGGAGTATTAGGTTGGGGCGAGTCAGACATTTAGTAGTTGATAGGCAGGCCATTAATCCAGTCAAAGTTCTCGTATTCTTCCATTACTAACCTTAATTAACCCAGTGTCTCAATATTTAAAATTCACTTACTGCAGTCACTTTCAAAAGTTTTCGTTTATTCACAGCATCTTTGCTCTATTAATGATGATCAATTCGATTTCCATCCGGTCGACTTTTAAATTCCTTAACCAAATTCAAAAAGGCTTCTACCACTGCTTCGAAGATTATCTTACCTTTTTCTGGAGTTGCAAGTTTTGGATCTCCGTATACACCACTTTTACTAAAACGGGTCCAAATATCCATAAATTTTACGGGGGAACTTTCCATGAGATCGAGAATAATGAATTTTGATGGAGGCATTCCTATTTCTTTTTCCGCCTTATCCATTTGGACGTGAGGACTATCCAGATGCAAATATACTGATGTTTCTAACTCTCCAGCATGAGCTATTCCACCTTGTTCTGATTCCCTAACAGCATTGATTTCTTTTGGAGCTAAGGAAGGCCAGATAAAGGCACCACACAAACTATCAGTTTCAAGAATTGTCCTTCGAGCAACCAATTCCAAAATAGGCATATTTGAACCATGTCCATCGGCAATTAGAATTCTTTTAAAACCATGATGCGCTACACTCTTAGTAACATCGAGAACAAAATTAAGAAGGTGTTCCATTTGAATATCAATTGTTCCTGGAAAGTCCATATGATGGGTTTCAAAACCATAAGGAATTAATGGAAGTAATAAGATTTCACCATTGGCACGAGAAGCTGCTTCTTCACAGATATTTTGAATAAGAAAATTATCAGTATCTAAGGGTAGGTGGTATCCATGATCTTCTACTGAGCCAATTGGCTGAACAACTACAGGTTGTTTTGGCACCAATTCTTTTAATTCTTGCCAGCTATAGTTCTGATAAAAATAGTCTTTCCGTTTCATAGAAACTCCAATTCAAAATTTTTGCAGTCATTGTAGATAATATCTTAAGCGCGGCAATGTTTGTTTCATCGTGTTTTATTTAAAAAGAATTGATGAGAACCTCTTAATTACTATATCCAATTGATCAATAGTTAAACTAATAGGATCTATAATTAAATATCCCTTGGACAATTCTTCCTGTCCAACTGCAACAGCAGGATCACCATCCAGTAATCGTAATACTATATCAACAACCGTTATACCTGCCTGGTCTTTAATACCCAACCTTAACTTTGGATATGTTTCTTCTCGACTTTTAAAAGACTCTACCTCTAGGTCAGGCAGTTCCTGGAGTCCTGACTTAAGAACTCTAAGTTTTTCATTTTGCTCTTGGTTCCAAACAGAATGATCTTGCTTAACATAAGTTTTTAATGCCACAACCAATCCAGCTATTTCTTCTTTGCCAACCTTAAGAGATCTACCAATTCCTTGAGAAGGTGGTCCAGGTATTTTATTTGATTTAAGAAACTTTTCCCGTAGGGTCCAAGTCTCAGATAAAACATCCATATCTTGATGTTGCAGAGAAACTGATTCAATCAAGTCCCGTCGTCCTACTAAAATTCCAGAAGCCTGTGGACCACGAATAGCTTTTCCTCCCGAAAAGACAACTAGATCAGCACCTTCACTGATAAAATATTGTAGATTTTCCATTGGAGGGAGTGCTGCGGCTGCATCAACGATGACAGGTAGATGGTGACGGTGGGCAATAGTGATTGTATCTTTAAGGGAAACTGCTCCCAGTAAATCCATACAGACCCAGTGGATGGCAACAGTGTTTGTATGAATTGCAGATTCAATGTGCCATGGGGCTATATACCCTCCCGTTGGATTTCCAAGATGACCCACTTCAACTAGTCTTGCTCCGGCTGAACGAAGAGCATGATCATACCCATTTCGGTGGGACCGTTGAACTATAATCTCATTAGGCATTCCAGATGTATCAGGCAAACTTTCCATCTTACGGATATCTAACCCAGCGATACAAGCTGCAGCTGCTAGCTGTAAACCAGCCGATGCACCAGAAGTCACATAGCCTGCCTCAGCACCAGTTACTTCAGCAAGATAAGTCCCCGCTCTTTCTTGTAACTCTTCAATTCGCACACTCCACTGAGAGGCCTCCTTCATTGCTTGAACTGCTTCTGCTACCATCGGTGGACCTCCAAGCCGGGTTAAAGTTCCAGCAGCATTAATTATTCGAGTTACACCTAGATTTTGGTAAATGTCGTTCAGCATATCCCCCTTTTTGTTCGACTGAATCAGATTTGAATATTCAAAACATTATTCAAGCTTGTTCAAGCAATTAATTTAACAAACCATTTAACCTAGCAATAAAAAAAACGCTCTATTGCTCTAATAATGTTGTTAGATTGGCGAGCTGATTTCATTCGTGGTAAAGTCTAATCTTTAGTCCAAAAATAAAGTATCTCAACAATATACTCATAAATAAACTACCAATCAGGATGGTCACTATCAATAACTTCTCGATTGTTCAATTGTCAGATGCTCATGTTTATGAGGAAGAAAGCCATGAAGTCTATGGTGTTGTCCCTATCGCTAATCTCAAAGCAGCAGTTCACTCTATCAATAGTATTAGACCACTTCCCTCTCTATGTATTTACACAGGTGATGCTGTTTCCATTAAATCAGAAAAAGCCTATCTTCTTTTTAAAGAACAAATCCAACTTTTAAAAATACCTGTTCACTATGCTATGGGTAACCATGATAACCGAATGCTCTTACGTCGCCAATTATTGAATGAATCAGAAATGTCCGATGGACCCTATTATTACGCCATCCATCAAGCTGGATGGCGAATCGTGATTTTGGATACTTCCGTTCCAGGTGAGGTCTGGGGACAGATCAATAAGCAGCAATTAATTTGGTTAGAGGAAATATTGAGGGATGATATGCCTACATTTATTTTCATGCATCACCATCCCGTACCTGTTGGAGTGCCATGGATTGACAACCTTATGTTAAAAAAGCCTGATCAATTGATAAAGATCCTTCAACAAGCTGGTTGTGTCCACTCAGTTTTTTTTGGTCATATTCATTTTGAATGCCATATTGAGGTACAAAACCTACGATTTATGTCAGTTCCTTCAATCTCTTTTCAGTTTAGTGAAATGCCTCATACAAAAAAAATAGCCTCAAATCCTCCAGGCTTTCGATTAATTCAAGTAAACACTAATATAGTTAGAAGTATTGTCCATCGACTAACTTATGAGGAATTAAATACTTATTTTTAAGAAGTTCGTACACTCGATATCTCAATGATCCTAATTTTTAAAGATCGAAAAGGAGAAAAAACTAATGAAAATCTCACTTGGATGCTGTTATTGGCGTCCAATTATTTTAATTGTAGCAGTCCTTGCAATAGGTTTTGGGTTCTGGCAAAAACTTTTCCTCGTGCCAGGAGTTGCTGTTGAGTCAAGAAGAAACTTGACTCAAGCAGACATAAACAAATGGATGAAGGAACTGTCTAACTGGGGACGTTGGGGCAAAACCGATCAACTTGGTGCCTTAAACTTTATTACAGCAGAAAAACGAAAAGATGCTGCAAAATTAGTTAAGGAAGGGATTTCCGTATCTCTAGCCCGTGATGTGGAAAAACAAGAGTCAATAGATAATCCATATCCTTTTAAGCATACGATGCTACTCACTGGTAAAAGTCCAGGAATGTTTTCTAACGACAAGTTTGCTGTACAGTACCATGGATGGGCTCACACTCACATGGATTCGCTTTGTCACATGTTTTTTGAAGGTAAAATGTTTAATGGATTCTCACAGCTTGAAGTGAAAAATGGTGGCGCTGAGAAGCTAGGAATTCAGCAATTTAAGAAGGGGATTTTTACACGCGGCATACTAATTGATATCCCTAGACTTAAAGGAGTGAACTATTTAGAACCAAAACAGGCAATCTACCCAGAAGATTTAGATGCTTGGGAGAAAAAAACTGGGATTAAAGTAAGCCGTGGTGACGTAATCTTTGTTCGTACAGGACGATGGGCCAGAAGAAAAGAAAAAGGAGTTTGGGATATTACCAAAGAAGCAGCTGGCCTGTACGCCTCCTGTGCACAATGGCTGCATCAACGCGAAATTGCGATGCTTGGAAGTGATGCAGCTAGTGAGGTTGCCCCATCTGGTATTGAAGGAGTCATATCCCCAATTCATCAGCTTTCTATAATTGCAATGGGGGTACCTTTATTTGACAATTGTGATTTGGAAGCTGTCAGTGCTGAAGCAAACCGTTTGGGACGTTGGGATTTTCTTCTAACCACTGCTCCCTTGCCAGTAAATGGGGGAACAGGTTCTCCATTAAATCCAATAGCCACTTTTTAAATTTTAAAACTTTTTCAAAATTAACAGTTATAGAGCTAAATAGAACATCTTCTGAATAACATGAAAGAGGCTATTCGATTCTTTTTAGTAGATTTCAACAGAATGTTAACCACAATAAATAACTTGTAGCTAACGCTGCTGAGGTTTCACACGTAAAAACCTCTTAAGGTGTCCTTTAAAAAATGATGATGGTCTATTTGAGAGTTTGAATAAAGGCCATGAGTTTCAAAATCTCATCTGGACTCATACGGTTACTAAAAGACTGCATAGCCCCAGTTCAACCTCCAAAAATTATTTCGAATAAACCAACATCCGTAGCTCCTCGGGGATAATTATATTTATTATCAACTAGATTAGGACCAATACGACCGGTACCATCTTTTAAATGGCACGACTGACACCATTGCTGATACAAATCAGAACCAGTAGCTGTAGCCTTTGGATTGTCTTTGTAAGGATTAATTCCAGTGCTGTAAAATCCTGTTACAGCCTGACTCACATCGTCAACAGGCAGTTTTAGTGGCTTATTGTCTAACGAGTGAAGAAATCTTATCTTCTGATCAGAACTATTTTGATCCCCCAAGCTAACAAGAGTCCTTGCTGTTTCTGCTCCCGCAGGCACCTGATCTGCTGGGACTACTCTCCATAGTGACCCTGGAGGGTTCGCCAAAGGACCTTTGTCAGCAGTATAAAAGCACTCGCAATTAACTGCTAAAACATAACCATCCTCATCATAACCTCCAGCAGTAAACTGAAGATTCGTGTGTAATAATTCTTCTAGTTGCCACTGTCCATTCCAGCCCAAGCCAAAAACTCGTCCAGAACACCAATCACCAACTAAATAGACTCCTTTCATTCCGCCATAATTGGCAACTCCAAGACCTTCAATAGAGCAGCCAGTTCCTGACGTAAGCGGTTTTGCTCCAGGATAAGGGATTTCATGGGGATATTCAGCTGCAGGTAGCAGTCCAACCTGCGGGCACTTGTCATCAGGACCGGTCATAGGGTGGCACTTACTTCCATTCATTCTAGGCCAACCATAGTTTTCTCCACCTTTGCTTGTTGCTGGTTGATAGATAATTTCTTCCCAGTGATTCTGGCCAACATCAGCAATAAAAAGATCACCTGTTTTTAAATCAAATGAAAATTCATAGGGATTTCGAACTCCATAAGCCCAAATCTCAGGTTTTGAACGAGTTTTTATTTTTGAAAACTGCTCTTCAGTAATTCCAAATAAAACCATCAGTTGTTCATCAGATGCACGAGCAAATGGGTTGTCTGAGGGAACCTTATAAGGAATTGAATCATCTTCAACATCTATATCTATCCTTAACATCTTTGCTAACCATGTACCCAAATCCTGCCCTGCTTCATAAGGATCCCCTTCCCAACCACCATCCCCACTTGCAATATATAGATATCCATCTGGTCCAAACTCGATCTGACCTCCATTATGATTATAGTATGGCTGCTCAATGCGAAGTATAACCTTCGCAGTTTGATTGGTTCTCTCCGGAGTCATCACATTCGGACTGCCTGGATCAATTTGAAAACGGACTATGACACCATCACCATTAAATGGCAGCGAGGCATAATGAACAAAGAAATAACCGTTTTCTTTAAACTGAGGGTGAAAAGCTACCGAATACAGTCCTTGCTCAACAAATCCAGTTTGTACATCATTTCCTAAAGGGTTTATATTTGTTAAATCAAGAAAGGGTTTCTTTTGCACACTACCATCCTTGTGAACAATCTTAATTCTTCCTACCCTCTCTACGACAAAAATTCTACCTGATCCATCTCCAGCGTTCGCTGCATTAGTGGGATCATAAAAACCATCAGCAATCTTAACCAAAGCGATTTTGGGACCACCGGGGAGTTTGCCTCCTGGACGTGCCACTTCCTCAGAAGTGGACGGGACCTTTCTTTCGCTGGCAACTAGAACGAAAGGGATCAACAAAAATAAGAATAATGTCAGCCGGGCAGTCTTCATTATATTCTCCAAGTCTTTGAATGTTGAAACTACTGAAAGAGTCGAAAACCGTATTCTACCATGTACAATAAAATCCTTGTCTATAGAACAAACCTTTATTCGTTTCTTTGAAAAAAATACTACAAAAATAAAACAAAGTACTTAAAAAAAATTCCTGTCAAATGTTCAGAACTCTATCACGAGCTACTACTTTCCAAAATTCCTTAACATAGTTATTTTGGACAACCCCTACTTCTTTATTTAAAGCGGTAGTCGGACAAATATGCCAAGGGATTCCAACTAATTCATTACTAGGTTTTAGTTTAGAAGCTTGGGTTGTTTTAATAACAAGATGTTCCTCATTTTGTAATACTAGTTCAGCATCTGGCAACTGCGGAAAAAATACGCGATTAGTCATTAATGGGTCTGAAGCCACCGCTTTACATCCTAAATCCAGTGTAACTAAACCTTGACCTGGCAAGCTAATGACACGAGTCAGTATGACAGCTGCCGGAGTAAAATGAAGATCGGGGAACATAGTGTCATATCCAATATCATGAAAAATACAAGTGCCTGGACTATACTCGACAAAAGAATCATTCATCTCTGCATAGATGGGAAAAGTTGCTGTACCCCCACAAACTAATCGAGGAACTTTTGAACCGGCACTGAGTAATTTATCCCTAAGCAAACTGACCTTTTGAAATGCCTGGTGAACTGCAACTGCACGGTCCTTTCGGTCAGATTGATGCAAGTGCCCATCATAAATGTGAAAGCCCCCAGCTTTTATTCCCGGACTATTATCAATTTCCTTATAAAGATTGAAGGCTTGGTCACCTGGCTCCACACCCGTGCGGTGCAAACCTGTATCTATATCTAAAAGGACCTCAATTGTTTCTCCCGCTTTAACCATTGCGTTGTTCAACTCAGAAATGGATTCGATATGGTCTGCAATTACCATAAAATTCACATCTGGGTATTTTTTAACAAAATTTACTGCTCGTTTTATATTGGGCCCGACAATATGATAGGCAAGTAGAATATCTTGAGCACCGGCTTCAGCTACCATTTCACTCTCAGCAAAAGTTGCTGCTTTAAACTTCTTAATCCCATGGTTGAGCTGTAATTTAACCACCTCAGCCATTTTGTAAGTTTTAACATGGGGACGTAACTTTAGGGGATCACTGGACATTTTAACCATCTGCTTAATATTCATTTCAATGATTTCAGGAAAAACAACTAAGGCTGGAGTCACTAGCAAATGAGAATTTTTTATCAGATACTGTCTAGACAAGGGTTTCATCTTAATTTTCCTCACACAGACTCAAGCAAACGAGCTTTATCCACTTCTTTAGGTTTAACAAAAAATAATAAGAATAAGGGGGCAATAGAAGTAATCCCCACAAACCAAAATGCTAGTTCATAAGAAATTAAATTTGATAATTCCCCATATTCTGGATCAATAAACCAACCTCTTACCGAAGCAGCCATCTTGTTGCCAACAACATGAGATATATTTGATAACGTCATATAGGTTGTGAATACCGTAGCTGCTGCTGTTGTCCATGAAATTCTCATTGACATCGACAAAAAACCTACTGCTCCAACAGCCGAAAGCGTCTCATATGAAAGTATATAGCTCATTGAAAACCAAGACTCATTCCACAAATTTGGATATGTTGCATATATTAGGGAAGCAACACCGTAACCACCAAACCCTATGATTATAATTATTCTCCGTCCAAAACGATCAGCAAGGAACCCCCCTAGTATAGCCCCTAAAATAATTGGGAAAGTGGCGTAAAGACCTGAAGCAGTCGAAAATTCCAGATCTGTCCATCGTGGGTTAAGGTGTTGAGTGTATAACGTATTTGTCATGACTTCATTGATTCCAGAGGCTATCAGCTTAGTTAAGGCAAAAAAGATAAAACAAAAAGTCGTTGTTAAAGAAAATGCCTTAATGACCCTTTTAAACACCTTCCATGGATTAGTACTTGGGATAGCGACCTTTTGAGCTGCCTCACCAAAACTCCAAGGGAACCGTCTTTCACCATCACGTTCTAAGACAAAAAGCGGGACTAACATTACAGCAAGCAATAAGAGAACTTGAATACCCACACAGGCCCCTAAGCCTCCGACATTTAAAACATGAGACAAACCCCAAGCACCGATTCCCTTACCAATTAATTTAGAACCCCACATCATACCATTCATTTGCCCTTGTTCATTTGCAGGTAGAACATCAACAGCCAATGCATCGGTACACACATCTTGCAATGACGCAAAACAATTATGAAGAAAGTACATATAGAGGATAAATTGTAGCTCTTGTGAGGGATCTCCCAGGCCAATAAAGCCCAACAGTGTCAAAGCCATCATCAGTTCAGAACCAATGACCCAGGGACGTCTTCTTCCCATAGAACGAATCGTAAAACTATCCATTATTGGAGCCCAAATGAGTTTAAAGGACCAGGGTATTAGTATTATGGCCTTTAAATTTCCAATCTCATTGTCACCAACTTGATAGTGATATGCCAAATATGATGGCAGAGTAATCAACATAAATCCCCAAGGCACACCCTGTGCAAAATATAAAGCACAAAGGGTTACCCGTCGCTGCCATCGACTTTCAACTAATGCCATTTTAAAGTTTCCTTAAAAATGAAATTGAACAATAGAAACAAATAATAAGATCTTTAATAATTAAAACTTAGGACATATATCTTTATTATTTACTTTAATAATTGATGTTGATGAATAGAACTCAATCCAACAAACTATATTAGGTCACTTGGTCTAGGATTCTCGCTTTGACTGACAACAATTGACAAAAAAATTATATAACCAACCAAATACAAAACCACCGATGCCCCCATCTACCATTCCGTAAATGGTACCCACCAATAAATCTCCAAGAGTACCTGCGGCATGAAAACCAGGATAAACCGAACTTATTAGTTGCAGGAAATGAAGACCGTAACCGGGAATCAATAAATTCAGCAAGCCAGAAAATAAGATGCTCCCTCCCCAGAGAATTGCCCCTACAATTGCTAGGGCTCTTGTTGATAAATGCATTATTCCTCCTTTTCAATTCCTCAGAGTTATTGATTAGTAGAGTGTTGCATTAGAAAATTAGCTTTGCAATACCTGACCAACAAGACCCAATAAAAACATTTTAAATTTTCTTCCTTTTTCAGAACAATGTTCTATTTTTTAAACCTTTTTAATTCATCTTTCTGTGAAGGACTCATTAATTTTTCTACAGAACTTTTTCCTTTAATGGCATTCTTGTTCCCTTGTTCGGCAGCGCGACTATACCATTGAAAAGCTTTTAGGTAATCCTTTGGAACTCCTTGACCCATAAAATACATTGTGCCTAGGTTGTATTGGGCACCAACGTGTCCTTGTTCACTAGCTAGCTTCCACCACTTAGCAGCTGCTTTTTCATCCTGATCAGTGCCTTCTCCTTTATAATACATTTCTCCTAGCTTAGCCTGCACATGAGAGTTTCCGCGTTTTACAGCTAATTGAATTAATCTTAAAGCTTCTTTAGGGTCTTTTGAAATACCTCGTCCATTTAGATAAGCCAAACCCAAATTATACTGAGCATTATCATGCCCCTGATCTGCAGAAAATCGGTACCACCTAACGGACTCTACATGGCTTTGTAATACTCCTTGGCCTTCAGCATATGCAACTCCCAAATTATATGCGGCTTCAGCATTTCCTTGATCTGCAGCAAGTCGGTACCACTTTGCTGCTTCTTGATGGCTTTTTGCAACTCCTCGTCCATTATCATAAGCCACTCCTAAATTATATTGGGCTGTAGCATTGCCCTGTTCTGCTGCGAGTTTCCATAATTGAATAATTTCTTTGTCATTTTGCTGTCCCAATGTTGTGGAACAAATTATTAATCCTGCTGCTATTGCGTATCTAAAAAATCTCATGCTGGAAAGTTCTCACCTAAACTCAAAATTAAAAAATCCGATCAATAGCAGATTTTACAATGAGCCCCGCAACTCAGCAAGAGTAAGTCCAATTAAAAAATTATAAGCAATTTCAAAACAAATGAGTTTAAAAGAAATAGAGGTGATGTAACGACGTGTAATTTACAATGAGAACTGTCATGATTTTTCCCTTTAATCTAATCAAGTCAACATGGGTCGATCTAAGCTCAACCGTTGTGTTACACTCAAGTTTTTCTTGGACTAACTTGTCCACAATTCAAATCTGAAAGTGTCAAATGCTTCCTCGTTTATTGATCTCTTTTGTCACAGTTTGGCTAATCATTGGTCTACCCTTGCCTATTAAGAGTAAAAGTCTCCTGGTAAATCAGCAAATGTCTCCTCCAGCCTGGGCTTTAATGGAACGAGAACTCTTGCGCCTTAATTCAGAAGCCTGTGAACTTTTTGCAAATAAATACCTAGACAAAAATGGCTACCTCCTACATGTGCCCCGATGGGGGACTTTGGATGGACCAGATGATGCCATCGAAACTTTTCATAACTGGACTTTACTTCATGCTTTAGGCGGTTCAGAAAGGGTCCTCGAACTATTTAAGTTGGCTTTAGAAGGCCATCTAAAACAGTATAGTGCACTACGTACTGTTAAAACAGATCTAGCAAGACATGGAGCCTATCATGATGAGTTCATCACGATGTCCGATTGGTTCCATACAGGAGAGGGCATGAGAGGTTTTATGTTTCAAGGTCTCTCAGAACCAGCTTCTAAAAAATTGATTAAGCGAATGAAACGTTTTGCTGGACTATATATGAATGAAGACCCTGAAGCACCTAACTACGATCCAAAACACAAAATCATTCGGAGTCTTTGGAATGGAAGCAAAGGCCCACTATTGAAAAAAGCAACTACCTATGACTGGGTTGGTGACCCAGTAGTTGGTCGCTTTCATTTGCTACACAGTCCTCACGGCGCGAGTAAATTTCTTGATTTTGAAAAGTACTATCCGAAAATGCTAGCCCATTGTAGTGAATACCTAGACAGTATTGGAGATCATCCACTTAACCTAGCATCAACTAATTTAGCTCTTAATTCTTACATGCTCACTCAAGAAAAAAAATATTCTGATTGGATAGTTGAGTATGTTAACGCTTGGAAAAAAAGAACAGAACTCAATAGAGGTAACATCCCAACTAATATTGGCCTGAATGGCAAGATTGGTGGTGAATATGGCGGAAGGTGGTATAAAGGAACTTATGGCTGGAATTTTACAATCTTTGATGGGGAAATTGAAAAAATAGCCCATAGAAATACATTTTCAGCGGGAATGTGGCCAGGCTTTGGAAATGCCTTTTTACTGACAGGAAATCCAGCATACATTAATACTCTTCGCCGACAAATTTCTAACCTTTACGCCCAAAAAAAACTTGTTAGAGGCCAAGTTATGATTCCTCAAATGTTTGGTGATCCTCGGGGGTACCAATATACTGGCCAAGAACGTTGGTATCACTGGACTAATAATCTATTTACTGACCGTCTACTGGAAATCTATCTTTGGTCAATGGATCGGAATGATCTGAAACATTTACCCAAAACCGGTTGGCTTAACTACTTGGAAGGAGGCAATCCCAATTACCCAGAACAGACACTTCAAAATGATTTCAAATATATTAGAAATGTTATCCTGGCAATAAAAAACGATCCTACTACCCCTAAAACCCGCTTAGCTGATTGGCTATTATCATTTAATCCTGCTAAAACTGACAACCTAGTCAACTTAATGCTCGGTGGTTCTCTTGCTGGACGGATCTGGACACTTCATACTAGAGTTCGATACTTTGATCCAGTCAATAAACGCGCAGGTTTACCTGAAGATGTGGCTACATTAGTTGAAAAACTTACAAAGGATTCCCTAACATTAACCCTTGTCAATACAAATCAAATCCATCCTCATGAGGTGATTATCCAAGCAGGTGCTTATGGAGAACACCTCTTCAATTCAGTCACTGTTGGCAATCAAGAAATTTCAATTAAGAAATCTTCACTATTAGTCCGACTTGATCCAGGATGTGGTGCCCAGATGGTCTTCAATATGAAGCGCTATGTCAATCAACCAACTCTTTCTGCCCCTTGGCAATAATACGGTTTCTATTTGTTACAATCCGGTGACACTCCCAGCGGGGGGCAACCATTTAATTGAATGTAATTAAGAAGTTAAGCGGATTTTAAATTCTAGAGATTTTACTTTGGATATCAATGGCAGGTATGGCTCTTACAGGGAACAACCAACAATTATTAATCTACAGATTACCCTCTCCAGTTGCTACTTCTTATTATTGAAATCTTTTTATTCAGCGTTCAACTTCACGTTAACACTTGTTATAATTCCGTTCTTTCTATTTACTTTTCGAATTTGGTTATTACCTGTGTCAGCAATATAAAGATCCTGACCTTGATCAATGGTTACATCAAAAGGACTTGATAAACTAGCTTTTTTAGCAGGCCCGCCATCCCCATCAAAATTATCACTGCCACTTCCAGCTATAGTTGAAATAATTCCGGTCTTGACATCAACAAACCTTACTCGATGGTTTCCAGTATCGGCAATATAAAGACTTCCGTTTTGATCAAGAGTGATGGAAAAAGGACTAGAGAGACTAGCAGAAACTGCAGGTCCTTCATCCCCACTAAAACCACTTTTTCCATTGCCAGCAACCGTTGAGATTATTCCAGTTTTTCTATCCACTTTTCGGATCCGATTATTGCCCGTGTCAGCAATATAAAGATTTCCTTTTCTATCAACAGCAATGTCGAAAGGAACATCAAAAGCAGCTTCAGTAGCAGCTCCGCCATCCCCGGAAAATCCTGTTTTTCCACTTCCTGCAATAGTTGTAATTATTCCTGTTTGAGAGTGCACCCGACGAATGCGTCGACTACTCTGTTCAACAATCAGGATATGACCTTCATTATCAATAGCTATTCCAACAGGAGTTGACAGGCTAGCTTCGGTAGCTTTTACATCATCATAACGGTAACCAAACTGGCGGTTCCCTGCTACAATTGTTAGGGCTCCAGTTTTGTTATCAAGTTTAAAAACTCTATGAGTATTCCGATCGCAGATATACAGGTTGTCTTTATTGTCAAGAGCCAGTCCAACAGGCCGACCTATATCAATTTTTCGGCCAGAAACAGGGTCTATAATTCCTCTTGCAACACGAAGTGAAAGTTTCCCAGAGGACTCCAGCTGCAAAACTTGAAACTTGACATCATCACTAATTAAAAGTTCTCCTTTAGATTTGATCCCAATAGAACGAGGTGTAATTGGGTCAGCAACCTGAGCCCACAAGCCGAATGAAGGAAAAAATAAACTAACAACTAATAAAATTGCGCTAATTGCGCTCATGTTTGGCTCCTTAAGGTTTTTACGCTGAAACTAGAATTCTCTCTTAATTAATGTACCTCTGAGTTCAGTACAATGTAAAGAGTACGCCCTACAGGTTAATTGATTTTTTGCAATGAAACAACTATCTATTCCCTTAACCATAACTAATGGATCTAATTCTTTAAACACCGTTACTTTAATTATCTTAAATTATTGAAAAACCCCTCACTCTTCTCGTTTTTATATTTAGAAAGAAAGTTTTTAAATAACTTCTCATTTTTATACTAAAATAAATTACACGGGTATAAGAGGCTCTGGTCAGTGTATACTGATCTTATTGAATACTTTGTAATAATAGAAAGAACAACTAATTTATCTAGGGAGGAAACCCCATGAAAGCACTGGCTGGAATCGTGGTTGGATTAATTGTCGTTTGGGTTTTTTGGATTTCCTTAAGTGAAACAAAAAATGAATCTGGCAATCAAGCGTATTGGCCCCACTGGAGGGGACCTCAGGCAACAGGAGTTTCTCCTACTGGTGCACCTCCAGTAAAATGGAATGAAAACAAAAATGTTCGATGGAAAACCGTTTTACCAGGTAAAGGACATGCCACCCCTATTATCTGGGGCGACACTATCTTTGTCACAACAGCCATTCCAACTGATCGGGAGATTGAAAACCCTGAAAAAGTTGGAGCAATTCCTCCAACTCATTTTCTCAAGTTTCAACTTATGGCTCTAGACCGGAAGACTGGGTCAATATTGTGGCAAAGAACTGCTCGCGAACAGGGACCTCATGAAGGAACCCACGCTACAGCTACCTGGGCCTCTAATTCTCCCGTAACAGATGGCAACTATGTTTATGCGCATTTTGGTTCGTTCGGTCTTTATTGTTATGACATGAATGGAAACCTTGTTTGGGAAAAAGACCTCGGTGACATGTCAGTTAGACTTACATTCGGAGAAGGGAGTTCACCAGTTCTTCATGGAGACAAAATTGTTATTCTCTGGGACCATCAAGGACAATCATTCATTGTGGCCCTCAACAAAAATACTGGAGAGGAACTGTGGAAGGTCGATCGTGATGAAGAAACATCATGGTCTAGCCCTATAGTGGTTGAGCATGCTGGAAAAGCCCAAGTAATTACTAGCGCTACAAATCGAACGCGCAGTTATGATTTAGAGACCGGCAACCTGATTTGGGACACCAGCGGTGTTACCCTCAATGCAATTCCCTCCCCTGTAGCATCTGAAGACTTGGTTTTCGTGATGAGTGGCTTCAGAGGAAACATTCTGCAAGCCATCCGTTTTGGTTCCGCTAAAGGAGACATCACCGATTCAAAAAATATTGCCTGGGAATATGACCGTGATACACCTTATGTTCCTTCTCCTCTTCTTTATGGCAATATTCTCTACTTTCTTAAAAGTAACAGCGGTGTTCTATCTTGTTTCGATGCTACTACTGGAAAATCACATTATGGTCCAAAACGGCTAGAGGGTATAGAAGGCGTTTATGCTTCTCCAGTTGGCGCAAACAACCGGGTCTACCTTCCTGCACAAAATGGAACAACCATGGTAATTGAACGGGGCCCCGAATTTAAGATCCTTGCTCAAAATTCTCTGCCCGATGCATTTGATGCCTCTCCAGCTATTGTTGGCAAGGAACTCTACCTGCGTGGCCATAAAGCACTTTATTGCATTGCTCCTGGTTCTTAGTTAAGAAAAGTTTGGAAGAGCCCTTTAAACAGGTTTGGTTGAAAAGTACGGTACGGTGAAGAAATTAATTGTTATCCGTCATGGCAAATCAACATGGGATAATCTCCAGTTAAGAGACTTTGACCGGCCTCTTAATGAGCGTGGTCGACAAGATGCTCCAAAGATTGGGCAGCGGCTGGCTAGTCTCTCATTAATGCCAGATAAGTTTATATCTAGTCCTGCTAAAAGAGCGATCTCAACAGCTTTTGCGATTGGCGAAGAAATAGGATTCCATAAAGATGAAATCCATCAAGACATTAATCTTTATGGAGCTACAGCATCTGACCTATTAAAAGTTTTAGCAAATCTAGATGATACAGAAAAACTAGTCTTCCTGGTTGGCCATAATCCGGGTCTCACCGATTTCATTAACTCTTATATGGGCTACCCACTTCAAATATTACCAACTTGTGGCATTTGTTGTGCTGATTTTAAAATCAATTCTTGGTCAGAAATCTTCCAAAACAATGGAACACTGATCTTCTTTGATTCACCACGTTCCCAAAAATGACATACTATAAGTTTTATTAACCAGTTGTAACTATGAGCTTCTGACATTGTTAAACTATTCTCCTAAGGGTGGAATCCAATGATAAATTTTTCGAATTCAACAAAGATACGTGGAGTCTTTCTTCTAGTGTTTCTGACTGTATGCTCCTGGAGTCTTTGGAAAAACACAATGCCTGCATCAGATCCAGATCCAGATAAAATCTTTGTATTACAGCAGGACACAGCTGTTGGCCAACTTGCCTTAGAAGTAAAAGAAGCCCATTCCAATTTACACATGCCCGCTCGTCTCTATTTTTCTTACTCCGACGGCCGGGAGGAATTACCAACCGTTGGTCGCTTTAAAAATTTTCTTGTAACAGCGTCAGGACGAGATCTAAAGACTTTACCTGTTGGGGAATACCAAGTTTTTGTTAGCCGTGGAACCGAATACTCACTCGATCAGCAAAAAATCAAAATTAAAGAAAATAAAACTACCTATCTAAATTCTACCCTGGAGCGAATTGTTGATACCTCTGGGTTTATTTCTGCTGATTTTCATCTACATTTACAATTTGCAATGCGTGATGGAGCTATAACAACTGCAGCTGAAGGTATCGATTTTTTGACAGCGACTGATCATAATATTTTGAAAGATTATGCCCCACACATTCGTGCCCTCCGACTAGAACGTTTTATTACATCTGTGGTTGGCTCTGAGATTGACACTGCCTTTGGTCATTTTAATAGTTTCCCACTTAAGCTAGACCGTTGGAAACGAAAAGAGTTTAGACACAGCATTCGAACTCCTGGTGAATTTCTCAGAATTGTCCGCCAAGAACCTGGCGAACAGGTTGTACAAATCAATCATCCCAGACGATGGAAATCAAGCCCTACCAGTGGCTATTTTGACGAGCGAATTAACATGAAAACTGGAAATTTTGACTACCCTTACTTTGAAACTGGCTTTGACACCGTAGAAATTTTCAATGCAATCACGGATAAAAAGGGGGAAACCTATGGCCGTAGCGAGCTAGTCGAACAAAAGTTAAAAGATTGGTACCACTTACTTAACCGTGGAATACTCATTGCCGGTGTTGCAAATACCGATGCCCATAGATACCCCGAAGACTCTCTTGGCTACCCCCGAAACTATGTCGTTTCTTCAACTGATAATCCTTGGGAGATCAATCCTAACAACGTGGTTCAATCTGTCAAAAATAGAGCCCTTACTAGCAGCTTGGGTCCTTACATTCAATTTACTGGAAATGGTTCTCCAGTAGGATCTGTGATTACGGATCTTGACCAATCAATTTCCTTGCGGATTGACGTTCAATCACCTCCTTGGATTCCAGTAGAAAAATTGGAAGTTATCGCTAATGGGAAACTGATAAAGTCTTATTCAATTTCTCCTCCTGAAAAAGATAAAGCATGGGAGTTTAGTACTGAACTGATCGTTGAATGCGCCCAAGACACCTGGTACCTAGTTATAGCAAGCTCCCAGACACCCTGGAGCCAGCCATTCCAGAACTATCGGTCCTTCTCATTTACTAACCCAGTCTTTGTCGATGTAAATGGTAATGGGTATTTTGATGCCCCTAACGGTGGCGCACCTCAAATAAACCAACAATGAAAAATCGTAGGAGCTTATCCAGTTAGATTATAATCTAAAGTAACCTATCTTGACATGGGGTACTCTAGGGCAAACTGGCTATCGGAATCTATTTCATTTTTCTCGAGGGTTGGAGAAAAAGTGCTGACCTGAATTTTGTTTTTCTGCGGTGAAAATTTCATAATTCGTAGCCACCCATTCCCTCCGTTTTCCCGTCCTTGGTAGTTAGACAAAAGACTATGGACCACGTTCCCCTTATAAGTGTCCTGCCTCAAAGCTTCACCCAAAACATGTCCACATAGCATCAAGGAAAAATTAGAATTGTCTTTCAAAACATCATAGGTTGCCTGACCTTGAAAACCAAAGGTTCCATCTAGTTTTAACAAACTGTGGCTGACAATTATAGCTCGTCGTTCCTTATATTTTTTAAGAACTGAATCTGCCCAGCCCAAGACATCACTACCTGCATTATATTCAAAAAACAGGACAATAAAATCTAATCCTCCTGCACTAAAAAGATGGTAGAAATTATCATTATCACTACCGTAGTTCTGGCCATACCAGGGTTTATTTTTAAAACGAGAGACTCCAAAGTACCGGTTATATAGCTGGGTTGTCTCAAGGTGAACCCCATCAATAAGAACAGGAAGACCGCGGTAAATATACTTATCATGGTTCCCAACAGCAATCCCATAGGGAATAGGATTTAACCCTTCTAAATGACTGAAAGCCTTATCAGCATGAATCCATTCCTCTTCCCGATCAGCATGATTAACACAATCTCCCAAGTGAGCAACGTAAACGATGTTAAATAGATCTCTATTATCAGAGATCCATTTAGTTTGTGCTTTGAAAATTTCAGGAGTACCTCCTTTATGGCCGGAAGCATAGTTTTGAGTATCTGGCAATACAACGACAGTAAAGTCTTCTGAGTAAGACAAAGTACAAACAGAAAGAATTAAAATAATAAATAGAGCTCCTATTTTGAGGTAACAACTAATATTAAAATGAGCACTCAAATAGTTTTTAGTCATGTTACGATCCTTTCGAAGACAAGCAATACATTGAACTCTAGCAATCTGAAAATCAACTAAAAGCCCCCGCTACATCCATATTCTCCTCGTTATTTTTTTTCTAACTAGATGCCTGTTGAATAAATATGT
Organism: Terriglobia bacterium; assembly: GCA_022452285.1. Lineage (GTDB taxonomy): Bacteria > Acidobacteriota > Terriglobia > Versatilivoradales > Versatilivoraceae > JAKUNG01. Next base: position 234,141 of record JAKUNG010000002.1, read on the forward strand.
CTTGGGCATTCCTAGAACAGTCATCCCCTAATGGACTCCGGATAACATATTGCCCATCGGGCTTAAGGTCCCATGCAGAACAGTTGTCCTCCTCATAAACTCTAATAATATTATCGATCTCACCCTTGAGGTTTTGATCCTGAATCATAATGACGGTCTCCACCCGGTCATTAAGATTTCGTTTCATTAGGTCAGCTGACCCCAAATAATATTCTGGATTCCCCTTGTTATGGAATCTAAAGATCCGGCTATGCTCCAGAAAACGGTTCACTATGCTGTAAACTCGTATTCCTTCAGAAAGACCGGCGATACCTGGGCAAAGACAACACAAGCCCCTGATGTTAAGGGTAATTGGAACGCCGACACTACTTGCTGAATAAAACTCACTGATAATTTCCAAGTCTTGGAGCTGGTTGAGCTTGGCATAGATTCCGCTAGGACGGCCAAGCTTTGCTTGCTCTGCTTCTCGACGAATTAAATCCTGTAAACGCTGCCGCATTGAAATTGGTGCAACCAAAACTTTTTGATAATTTTCATTGAAAAACTTTAATGGGCCACCATTAAGATCAGCTCCACCGGCAAGAACATTGTATAGATTTGAGATTTCTTCACAGAGGTGAGTCTCCGAAGTTAATATCCCAAGATCTTCGTAAAGCCTAGCTGTTTCTGAATGGTAGTTCCCAGTGCCAATGTGGGCATATTGCCGATTCTTTTTCCCTTCCTTTCTGTCTACCAGGATTAACTTTGCATGGGTCTTTAAACGTCTCACACCATAATTAACCTGGACACCCTCTTTTTCTAAGAACTTACCCCAGGCAATGTTGGCTGCCTCGTCAAACCGAGCAGTAATTTCAATCAATACTGTTACCTTTTTACCTTGGCGTGCAGCTAGAACCAAGGTCTTAATAATGTCTGAATCCCTACTAGTTCTATATATCGTCATTCTAATTGCTAAAACAGTTGGATCCAAAGCTGCTAAATTTAGAAACTTGAGGACAGAAGAATCAAAACTATGGTATGGATAGTGAAGTAAAATATCACCCTTATTGATTTCTTTAAAAAAATTAGAGGAAACATCAAATTCAGCACCAGCCAGACGTGGATGATCAACTGGATAGTGCTTGGAAAATCTAAGTTTTGATGCCCCCTTAACATTAAGCTGCGTTAGACTTTCTAATCCTAAAAAATGGTTTACTATGTAAAGTTCCTTGCGCTTAATCTTAAATTGCTTCCTCAACAGCTTAATTAAACTGGCAGGCATACCGTTACTGACTTGAATTCGAACAACACCAGCAAAACGCCGTAATTTTAATTCTGCACTCACCTGTTCAACAAAGCTATTTGATTCACTGTAAAAATTTTCTTCCGGTATAGGTTCTATTTGTCCTTCCATTCCACGAGTCACTCGAAAATAGTGGATATTTGAGAACTCCAAAGAGGGATACACTTGATTCAGATTAGCCGCAATTACTTGTTCTATTGGAACTGAAATATTTCCATTCTGAAGTTCAAGCCAACGTGGCAAGCCACTAGGAATCTTAAGATACAAAACTTGCCTGTCTCCTTCCTTTCTTTCCGGAAGAAATGTGACCAAATTTAGTTGGAGATTCTCAACAAATGGGAAAGACCTACTTTCATTCACAACTAAGGGTCTGAGAATCGGCTGAATCGATTTCTCAAAGTAACAATGAAGCTCTTGTTTTTGGCTTGCACTTAACTCATTATAATGACTAATTCCGCTTCCAATAGATCCCAAGGCTGGAAGAAGTTCTTTATTAACAACAGCTTCCAAGATATCAACCTGTTGCCGTAGCTCCTTACGGCAATCTTCAAGTTCTTTTTTTGCTTGTAAACGACCACTAAAAAGATTTTTTAACCCAACCTTTGCCTTTTTTTTTAGGTTATTAGTACGCTTTATAAAAAATTCAGAATGCAGCATCTCAACGATACCAGCAAATCGAATTCTTTCTAGCAGAGGAACCTGTTGACTAGCCACCATAGCCAACACCCTACGAGTAAAAGTTAGCCAACTAAGGTCTCGATTGCTAAATTTTTTGGAAAAATCAAAACCTGTGTCTTCATTTGGCAATTGCATCACTAAATTCCAATCCCAACTTAAGCTATCAACTATTTTCTCTATTTTTTAGAGTAGAGGATCTAACAATTAAAGACAAAAATACCCATACGATATCATAATCAAATAATCCAGTTCCTAATAACCTATTAACTGTAGGTTAAACCCATTGAAGTCAAAAGTTGCATAAGGACTCTTTATTTATAATCTTGTTAATGCTACTCTAGTGGTTTTCCTTAGTGAAGCTTTCTAGACCCACTTGGATTTCTCCGAAGGCTTCTAAAAAAGAAAGAACAAAACTATTAACATAACAAAACGAAAATTTATACCCTACTCACTACGAAACATCGAAAATATTCCACAAATTAAGGCCTTAAAAGCACAGGATTTAATCGGACTAAAAGCAGTTGGATCTGTTCTTCCTTTTCGGGTTAATAATTATGTCGTTGAGGAGCTAATCGATTGGGATAATATCCCAGAAGATCCAATCTACCAATTAACCTTCCCTCAACGAGGGATGCTTGCCCAAAGAGATTATTCTAGACTTGTGGAACTTGTCTGGAAAAAAGCACCTTCAAAAGAAATTAAGCAGGTCGCACATCAGATTCAGAAAACTCTCAATCCTCATCCCGCCGAACAAATGCAATTAAATGTTCCTAGTATGAATCAGTTGACGCTAGAGGGCGTTCAGCATAAATACAAAGAAACTGTACTTTTTTTCCCAAGCCAAGGACAGACTTGTCATTCGTACTGTACATACTGCTTCCGTTGGGCTCAATTTGTTGGAATTAAGGAATTGCAGTTTCAGTCAAATGAAATTAAACATTTGGTTGATTACCTCAAACCTCGCCGAAAAGTTTCAAATGTTCTTTTTACGGGAGGGGACCCTCTAATAATGAAAACTGAGATTCTCCGTCGATATATTGAACCTCTTCTAATTCCTGAGCTCGACCACATCACAACAATTCGCATTGGAACTAAAGCAACTTCATACTGGCCATACCGTTTTGTGACTGATTCTGACTCAGATGAATTGTTGCGACTTTTTGAGAAATGCCAGAAAGCCGGAAAAACTATTGCCATAATGGCTCATTATAGCCATCCCCGTGAACTAGAGACTTCTATTAGCCAAGTTGCCGTCCAGCGGATTCGAAATTCTGGGGCAATAATTCGCTGCCAAGCCCCTTTAATCCGAAAGGTTAATGATGATAGCAGTCTCTGGCGAGATCTTTGGTCAATGCAGGTCAAGCTAGGGATGATTCCCTACTATATGTTCATTGAAAGAGATACTGGTCCAAAAAACTACTTCGAAATCCCACTTCATAAATCATTGGAAATCTTTCAGAACGCATATAAACAAGTCTCTGGCCTTGCTCGCACTGTAAGGGGGCCATCTATGTCCGCTACTCCGGGCAAGGTAGTCATTGACGGAGTGTCCCATATAAATAAAGAAAAAGTTTTTGTACTAAAATTCATTCAAGCTCGAAATCCTGATTGGGTCGGGCGTCCATTTTTTGCCAAATTTGATCCAACTGCCACTTGGTTAAGTGATCTTTGCCCGGCTTTTGGAAAACAGAACTTCTTTTTTGAAGAAACCCCTGAACCAATCGAACGAGCTTTACCCTAGTAACACTGGATACCATTTCAGCTAAACCTGAGACTTTTTAGGGATTTGGATATGAATGAATTTTTTCATGGCTGACTCGATACAAATCTGATTAATAGATGAGTAAAAACTTTTCAGGAACTAATCTATGAGAGGAGCTTTCTACGCTGGCCAGAAAAAGATCCAAATCAATTCCTGTGTCTCAGACACAACGCCAAATGACCATGTAAAAATCGCCGTTTCTTATTGTGGAATTTGTGGTACTGATCTCCATATTTTTCATGGCCATATGGATCAGCGAATTAAAGTTCCCCAAGTCATTGGTCATGAAATGTCCGGTACAATCATTGATGTTGGCAGTCAGGTCCAAAATTGGAATCCAGGTGATCGAGTAACCGTGAGACCTTTAGATCCTTGTAACACCTGCCCAGCTTGTAATGCCGGCCACTCCCACATTTGTCAAAATCTCAAATTCCTTGGCATAGATACCCCAGGGGCAATGCAGAGTGTTTGGACAGTACCTGCACATACTCTCCATCGATTACCTTCAGATCTTTCACTTAGGACTGGTGCTCTAATTGAACCCATGGCTGTAGCTTGTCATGACGTTCGTTTGGCAGAAATCCTGCCAGATGAATTTGCTCTAGTTCAAGGAGGCGGACCGATCGGGTTACTGGTTGCGTTAGTTGCCAAAATGCAGGGTGCCCGCGTAGTTATATCTGAGTTAAACCCCTATCGGCTTGCCCTTGCTAACCAAATGGGCCTATCTACAGTTAATCCAAATGAACTTGATTTAATTGAGTTTGTAAATCAAGAAACTTCTGGAGCTGGAGCAGACATTGTTTTTGAAGTTTCTGGAAGTAAAGCTGGAGCATCGGTGATGACTCAGCTCCTACGAACTCGAGGGCGTATAGTCGTAGTAGCAATACATAGTCAACCTACCGAGATAGACCTCTTTCGCTTTTTCTGGCGTGAATTAAAACTTATTGGAGTTCGTGTCTACGAACCTGAAGATTTTGAAGAGGCAATTAATATAGTGAGCTCTGAAAAGACACTTTTAGACCAGCTCATTACTAAGGTTCTACCACTGGAAGAATCTGAAACAGGTTTTCATGAACTCACACAGGGAGGCCAAACCATGAAAATTTTGCTTCAGTGTTCAACTAACGATTAGAGGGAAAACTATGAGCGTTTTGGATCTGTTTCGACTAGACAACAAGATCGCATTAGTTACGGGTTGTCGAAGAGGCATTGGACAGGCAATGGCGTTAGCTCTGGCTGAAGCCGGGGCAGATATCATTGGAGTCAGTCGATCATTAGAAAGTACAGGATCTCAAACAGAATCTAACATTCTAAATTTAGGACGTAAATTTAAAGGTTATGCTTGTGACTTTTCGAATCGATCAGAAGTTCAAGAATTTGCAAAGAAAGTAATTAACGATTTTCCAACAATTGATATCTTAGTAAACAATGCAGGGAATATTCTCAGAAAACCAGCAACTGAACATCCAGACGAGTACTGGGATGAGATTATTGAAACAAACTTAAACGCCCAATTTATTCTAAGTAGAGAAATTGGTAAGCGAATGGTAGAACGTGGGTCCGGAAAAATTATCTTTACAGCTTCACTTCTAACTTTCCAAGGAGGTATTACAGTTCCAAGTTACGCAGCTAGCAAAGGTGGAATTGGGCAACTAACCAAGGCCCTGGCTAATGAATGGGCGGCTAAAGGCGTACAAGTCAATGCAATAGCCCCTGGATATATTAAAACTGATAATACAGCAGCATTACAATCAGACCCCGTGCGCAACCCCGCAATTTTAGAGAGAATCCCAGCTGGACGATGGGGAGAGCCAGACGATTTTTGCGGTACGATTGTGTACTTAGCCTCTGCAGCCTCAAACTATGTTAATGGCTCTGTAGTTCTTGTCGATGGAGGATGGATGGCAAGATGAACAAAGAAAAGTTATCCAACTAAAACTAAATTTGCGGTCTTCTTAAAAGCTAGGTTAAAACTAACGGAGGAACAAGCAGACATGAAACTTACCCTAGACCCCCTAATGCACTGTGACCGATCCCTTCCCGATGTAACCCGTCTCGTTGCTGAACTGGGATGGAAAAACCTAGAACTTTGTTCACGAGATGACTTTTTCCCTGAATACTGGCCTCCGCGCCCTGACAAGAAGCGGGTCAGTGAATTCAAAACAGCCCTTGATGAAACCGGTGTAAGCTTAGTAACTGCCTTACTTACCTATCGATGGTCTAGTCCTAATGAGGAAGAACGTCTAGCTGCGATACGTTATTGGAAGCGAGCTATTCCTATTCTTCTAGAACTTGAATGCCAAACAGTTAACACAATTTTCGATCGAGGACCATCACCTCAATCAACAGGTTATTTGGGTCCAGAAGCCACAGCAGAAGCTAGTGAAGTAGCATTTTGGAAATCCATGGAAGAACTACTTCCAATTTTTGAAATGAATAAACTTCCATTACATATTGAAGCCCATCCTGATGATTTTGTAGAACAAAACAACCTGGCAGTCGATATGATCCGTTCAATCAATTCCCCCTGGATTCGATATCTATACTGTGCACCACATACTTTTTACCTTGGTGACGACATTGGTGAAATGCTTCGTTATGCAGCTCCAGTCTTAGCTCATGTGCATGTTGCCGACTCATTCAATCACAAAAGGGGTTGGCGTTATATTCTTAATCCTCCTGGCACACCTGCTCGGATTCATCAACACCTTGACATTGGAATGGGTGAAGTTGACTGGGATACCTTTTTCAAAACTCTTGCAGAAATTGGTTTTGATGGCATATTAACTAGCCAAGTATTTTGTTGGGATGGTGACCGGGCACTGGAATCGTCCCGTTTCATGCTTAAAAAAATTCAGGAATATTTAGATAAATATTCTAAATAGGAAAACCTGCTCTATCCGTCTTATTTGTTCTCTGAGATTCATACAACATCATTGCTTAACTAACAACTGTCTATCTCTCCTCTGGTTTCACTTGTTACAATCATCCAAACAATTAAAAAAAAATTGCAGACACATTGGATCAAGATGAGCATGTCTCATTGTTATGTAAATATTGAAGTATCTCAGTAGGAGACGCCCTAACAGCCGTAAAACTCCCGAAGGAATTAAACGGCTGTTTGTTATGGCATCACTCGCTTCACGCTCAAGCTAGCTTATTCTAGTCTTCCTGATATTATTTTTTTTACCACTTATGGGCTTTCCTGCCAGGCGTTTCCGTGAAAAAGAGGCGTTTTTGCTCCGCCCCCTAAGACGAAAGGTCGACTCATTTCTCACTCTCCTCTTCTCACTCTTAATGGAATTTCCAACATCAGGTTTCTTTCCGTTACTTCTACTTGCTATTGACTGAGAATGAAAGGGGTGATCCTGATCAACATTTAAAGGTCGATCGATTTCCCTCTCAATCGTTCTTAAATATGATTTTTCGCCAGCATCACAAAGAGATATGGCAATTCCTTCAGCACCCGCGCGAGCAGTCCGCCCTATTCTATGGACATAGCTCTCGGCTTCTTTCGGCAACTCGTAGTTTATAACGTGGGTAATTCCATTAACATCCAATCCACGCGAAGCAATATCTGTCGCAACCAGAACACGTACTTTTCCTGAACGAAATTTCTCTAAAGCCTGTAAACGTGCGGGCTGTGATTTATTACCATGAATTGCCTCTGTGGAAATTTTGAGTTTGCTCAATTTTTTTGCTATCCGATTAGCCCCATGTTTAGTACGAGCGAAAACCAGAACTCGTTGAAATTTTTTATCTTCTTCAAGAATAGACTCCAGTAAAGCAAATTTATTTTCCCGGTCCACGAACAATACTTTCTGTTCAACTTTATCCACGGTGCTAGATGAGGGGTTGACAGAAACTTTAACCGGATCATTTAGAAAGTTTTTGGAGAGCCTGACTATTTCGCTCGGGAGTGTCGCTGAAAATAACATGGTCTGTCGATTTGATGGAATCGCCGAACATATTTTTTTAATGTCTGGGAGAAATCCCATATCCAACATTCGGTCTGCCTCATCCAAGACAAGCACACCAACCTTATCCAAACGCAACTGTCTCTGGTTAAAAAGATCCAGAAGCCTTCCCGGAGTGGCAACCAAAATATCAACACCGCGCGATAAAGCACGTATTTGCAAAGTTGGTCTCACTCCACCATAGACCACCGCCTGCTTGATTTTTAAATAACGTCCATAGATTCGAAAGCTTTCACTGATCTGCGCAGCCAATTCTCTGGTTGGAACAAGTACTAGCGTGCGAACACCTTTCGGTCCTGCAACTTCACTATTTTGCTCGAGCCATTGCAGGATAGGCAGGGCAAACGCTGCTGTTTTCCCAGTTCCCGTTTGAGCACATCCTAAAAGGTCCCGACCTTGTACAAGATGGGGAATGGCCTTCTTTTGGATAGGTGTAGGCAGGGTATATTTTTCTTCGTGTACGGCCCGGCAAATAGGATTAATAAGATTCAAATTTTCAAAACTTATTTGTGCCGATTGAACTGATGCGTTTACTAACATAATTTCCTTAAAATAATAAAAATGAATAGTGACCGACACAAGAACCCAAACGCCCTAAACACAGGTCTAAGTATCAAGCGCAGCTTTAATAAATATGATTGGTTTTTTGTTGAGAAAAATGGGGGGGGGGTGAAGTCGGACTTAAATCAAAGGATCAAATAAAGATCCAAACCTTCCTCAACCAAAAAGGGAAAATTCTCTTCTATTCAACACCACTAATTCTCCTGACGGTTTCAACCACAAACCGCCCTCCTATTTATACTACTCCAAAATAGATCTTAATGCCAGAATAAGAGCTATAGAAGCAACATACGAAGAAACAGAAGCAAGAAACAGAAACAAACCTTATCGAATCTTTACTCCGCTCAGATCAAAAAAGTACGCCGAGAGGTTACTCAAGAAAACATCTGAGAAGACTTCATCTAAAACTTAACAAGTAAGGATCGCTGCCATGAAACGGATTCAAGGTGATATAATTTCTCAAGGCTGAACATACATTTTCAATCACGGAGGAACAGATATGGGCGATAAAGGTTCTAAAGATAAAGGCAAACGAGAAACGCAGAAAAAGGCTCAGCATAGTAAAAAGGAAAAACGACAATTGAAAAGAGAAAAGAAGAAAAAATAAAAATAAATTTGCGAAGGGTATATTTGTTAACGGCTCAAAAAAATATAGTGATATTGTTGACGTCAAACTGCCTTAAACCCATTAGGTGAGGATAAATATGAGGAGTGAATCTTTTCTTCATTCGGTGGAATCTAATTTTGACCGGGCAGCAACATTGCTTGGTCTTTCAAGCGATCTGGTTGAAAAAATCAAGATTGCGAACTCGACCTACGTTGTGCGCTTTGGGGTGAGACTTCGGGACGGCCTGCAAACCTTCACTGGGTACCGCTGCGTCCATTCCGAGCATTTTGAGCCCGTCAAGGGAGGCATTCGTTATGCACCCTATGCCGATCAGGACGAGGTGGAAGCCTTGGCTGCTCTGATGACCTACAAATGCGCTCTAATGGAAATTCCTTTTGGTGGGGCAAAGGGCGCGCTGACCATTGATCCAAGGGAATGGGAACCACAGGAACTAGAACAAATCACCCGTCGCTTCACCCAGGAATTAGCGAAACGTGGCTTGATCAGCCCGTCGCAGAACGTGCCCGCCCCCGATATGGGTACAGGTGAGCGTGAAATGGCCTGGATGGCGGATGAATACAAGAAACTCAACCCCACTGATTTGAACGCCTGGGCTTGTGTCACTGGCAAGCCGCTGGGCAAAGGTGGCATCGCGGGCCGGACTGAGGCAACTGGGCGTGGAGTACAATACACGCTACAGGAGTTTTTTCGTCAAGAGCGTGACGTAAAGAAAACCGGCCTCTCCTCAGGACTTGACGGCAAACGAGTGATCGTTCAAGGACTCGGAAATGTCGGCTACCATGCTGCCCTTTTTCTAAGTCAACATGACGGTTGCCGCATCACCCATATATTGGAAAAAGAGGGTGCGATCGTGGACTCCAGAGGTGTAGATATCGCCGCATTGCACGAACACATGAACGAAACAGGTAGTATTGAAGACTATCCTGGCTTTACCAAAAGTGGCATCGAGATGCTAGAGGCAGAAGCCGACATCCTGATTCCAGCTGCAATGGAAGGCATAATTAACCAAGACAACGCCGCTCGCATTCGGACCCCGCTAATCATCGAAGCGGCTAATGGTCCGGTTACAGCGGCCGGCGATGCAACCTTAAGAGATCGCGGCGTGGTTATTATTCCTGATTTCTGTGCCAATGCTGGGGGGGTAACAGTCAGTTATTTTGAATGGATCAAGAACCTGACTCATATTCGCTTTGGTCGAATACAGCGACGCCAGCTAGAAAACCAGTTTGAAGCACTGATTGCAGGTGTAGAAGCCCTGACCGGCAAACCCTTTCCCGTGGCCCATCGTAATGAGGTGCTTAGTGGGACCACCGAAATCAATCTCGTCCGCTCAGGATTAGAGGACACGATGCGCGGAGCATACAGTGCAATCAGCGCAACCTGGAACGAGACAGACAGCGTTCCCGATCTTCGAACCGCAGCGATGATGATCGCAGTTGATCGAGTTGCCCAGAGTTATATTTCAATTGGGATTTAACTGGGGCTATCCACTAACAAAAATTTTTAGATTTGGAATTAACGCTAGAATAATAGTTTACAACACCCTCTACCCAGAAGACCTCATCCCTTTGATTGAAAAAAAATAAAAAAATATTTAGCTTGTTGTAAAATCTAATGAACTTCCAAAAATAAATTAGGTAATGCCATGAGGATTCTGAACGACCTCTAAGGAGCAGGTGTGAGAACCAGTAACTACCTTAAGATAACAGTCTTGCTTGGTGTTTGGCTTCTTCCTTTTGGAGGTCAGTATTACGGAGACGCTACAGATCCAGCAGACCCAGTTAGAAACTTAGTTGTTTCACTAATTAATAATTGGTGGGGTATTTTAGCTATATTTTTTGCATGTTTTCTGTTGATTCCAACAGTAATACTCCGTTATGTCTTTCCTGCCAAACGCAACCTAAAGCGGAGTATGTTAGAAGTGTTTATAACGGCAGCCTTCTTTCAATGGTTTTTAACAACCATACAAGTCACGACTCTTTCCGCGATCTATCAAGATTATATAGGAATAGTTTTTCCTCTTGATGAGGAGCTTATATCGCTGTCGGACATCAGGTATTCCTACATGGTTCGTGTAGGTGGCGCTTTATCGATACTTCTTGGTGCGATAATTTGGACTCGCGGAAAGCTACCTCCAAAAGAAAAACCATGAAAGTAGATCTGTACACCAAGATAGTCCTAATAGGAAAACCTGCTCTATCCGTCTTATTTGTTCTCTGAGATTCATACAACATCATTGCTTAACTAACAACTGTCTATCTCTCCCCTGGTTTCACTTGTTCCAATCATCCAAACAATTAAAAAAAACTTGCAGACACACTAGTAATTGTCAAGTCTGGCTGAGCCAGGATTGTTTCTGCTGGAGTTAACAACAAAAAAACAGAGCAGGAAGGAGATTATTAGTTAGAATCTAAGTGTAGAAAATAGGGATAGCAAGGATTATCTAGCCCTAATTTTTATTTTAGAATTGCAGTTTTAGAATTTTCAACAAACATCCTAATCATATTTTACAACACCCTCTACTAAAGAAAATTAATGCCTTCGATTTAATAAAATAGTTTAAGTCCTTGAGTGGCAGGTATTCCTGTAGCTCTCTTCTTATAGAGGAGTGAGCCTCCAAAACAAAAGTACTTAGACAAATATTCTTAAAACAGAAACACAATTCAATTTATTCCAAATAATAAATCATTATGTAAGATCGAAATAATTTTTCAAAACCTTAATTTGACAACCTTTTGAGTAAATTATGCGTAATACATTCAACAGCTTTATCATGCCCTCGAAGTCCATTAGTCCACTCAGTACAGCCCGTTGTAAATACTGTGCCTCCACGTTCATACAACCCCATTACGGCTGCCCCAGGTTCATAGGCTGGTATTGTTGCATTCTCACCATATAAGGCTTCATTAGCCAGCTGAACTGAATCATCAGCTTCAGAAAGCGCTGCTGGTGCCGTTGCAAGAATTTCAAAATTCTTAGGGGTCCCGTCAAAACCCGTAGGAATTGGCAATCCTTTTTCTATCTTAAAGTCACAACCATCACATTCATAACCCACAATTCGGTGTTTGCCACCCAATTGATCTCCCTGTCTTAAACCCGTTCCCTCAAATATCCAGTGATCTGACCGGTGAACCGTATAACAGCCATCAGCATCACGATATTGATCAAAAAAATCGTAGTAACCTCCTCGAGAAAAACTGACTCCCGTCAAGTAGTTTTCTGGGCGATTAACCAAGTGGTGACACCAAAGGGTTGTTAAAAGATTCGAATTACTAGATCCATAATATGGATCTTTCTTAGGATCTTTCCAACAAACCAAAGCACGACCATTATCTTCACTGCGAACCTGCCACCAAAGATTATTTCCACTGAAAAAAATTAAGTTGCCTCCCTGCTCTACATAGTTCTCAATATGGTCACGCATGGGTGCTGACCAATACTCATCATGTCCCACACTTAAAACCAATTTGTAGTGTTTTAGGATTTCTGGATTAAATTCAAGATCAGTGTTGACCGCATAATCAATCTCATATCCTTCTTGTTCAGCCCAAAAAACAAAGGGATACTCCCAGTTACGCCACCCACTCTCCCAAGACGTAAAACCGTCATAGACCTTAATTATCTTGTTTTCCAACTTAAGGACATATGTGGTACCTGGTATTACCAAATACCAACGGGAACCTAACTGTGAAATTTGGATAAAACTATGGGGCGAAACATTAATGCCCACTTTAAGAAAATTATCGCGTAAAGCATCAGAAATTTCTCTTTGATTAAGGGTTTCGGAAAAGTTGCCATCTAGATTGAATAGATAAATCCCATCCTCAAGAAAGCCGGCATAAGGGCGATCAAAGGAAACTCGATGGGTAGGCCCATCAGGTCCGCTATAAAGTGTATATCCTCCCCAACTATTATATGCATTGTCTGTATTAGTGGTTCGTTGAAGAAGGATTTTAGCCTTTTTTCCAGGACGAGCAGCACGAACTACAAAGGCAATTTCACCGGTTATAGTTTGGTTACTTCCTTCTCCCTTAAGAATTACATTGTAATAACCAGAATTCCACTGGGAAGAAACACTAACCCTACAGGCAGGAGGCCAATCACAGCCATAGCTTGATGCTTGAACAGGTATAGGATGAGCGACACCTGTTAGGCCTTTCTTTTCCCACACTATTTCCCGAGACATTCCTACTCTTCCAATTTCGATACTGTACTTTGACATGTTGGTTGAAACATGAAGAGTAATATCTCCTCCTGCAGGAACACTTAACTGATCTGCATAGCCTTCAATAAATAATCGCTCTGCCATTTCCACCGGTTTCCTTAATAAGATCACCTAATCAGTTATACAACTAAAGAATGCTATGCGCCTGCTAGAAATGGAGTCCGTTGAAATCCCATCAGCAGTTCAGGACCATCTTCACTGATATGACAAACATCACCCAAAGGAACTACCATTTTCCCGGTCTTGGGCATGCCAAATACCGCATGCATAACTGCAGTCATTCCAGAGGCCAGAGGCATTTCATTAGTATCATCAAAAGGCACCGGTTGTTCACTGTAATCCATACCGATGCCATGCCCAATCCGCCCTCCTAAAAGTTCCAATCCATGGGGCGCAACGTGTTCACGAATGACTTGCCCAAGCTTGGCAATCGGCAATCCTGGCTTCATAATATCCAGGGCCTTATCATGGGCTTCTCTAGTTACTGAACATAATTTATTTAGATCATCACAAGGTCGTCCTAAAGTTCCAGTTCTTTGCCCATGACACCAGTATCCTTTATAAACGACATATGAACAGCTAGCCATTAAATCACCGTTATTGAGGACTCTTTCGTGAGGTTTAATGTCCAACCGGGTATTGTTCCAATCGGGAGGAGGTCCCGAAGCCATCCAATACTTTGCGTGATCTGCACCTTCTTTTCTTACTACTTGCTCCATCTCAGCAATGATCTCAATGCCTTTCATCCCAGGTTTAGCGATTTCGATCATTTTCTGATATCCCATGTCACTCAGTTCAGCAGCACGCCGCATGATTTCAACTTCAGCAACACTTTTTTTAGAGCGGAGCCTAGCTATCACATCATCAGCTTGCTTAAGCCGGCTTCCTAACTGCTGAGCAAGATTCTTATAAAAAGGATGTGGCATGGTATTGATTCCGACCACACCAATGTCCTCTTGAGAAAGTCCATTTTCTTCAAGAATAGCCAACGCTTGACCAGCAAAATCACTGGGTCCTTGGTCTGGGGAGTTTGATCGGTGTCCTGCAACAGCATTAGGATCTACAGCATCCACAAGTCGCATGTCTTCAATTGGTGAAACTTCTGCCGCCTGTTCAAACATAAATTGCATGCCAGAGGCCAAGAGAACTGGTGCTCCTTCACGGGGAACTACCACAACAGTTTCTACAATTCGGTCATCATTAGCCCAGCCAGATAAGTAGGACACATGACCAGTTTGTGCCCATTTATGCTCACGAGCTGGTGAGTAAACCATTAAAGCTCCTAAATGGCGCTCTTCCAGAAAACTTCTAACCTGTTGATAGCGATCTTCAAACTCCTTCCTGGAAATCAACTGTTCTTTCATTAATAACCTCCTATTTTAAATGACGATGAGCTGGAAGAAAGTCTCGTTACACTATCTTCAGAGATATTTAATTGCTCTTAAACCCGCAAAAGCAGAATTAACAACCTCAGTCTTTTGATGAGTCTTTTACCAGAAAAATTTCAATGTTAAGAAATTAAATTCTTAAGGGGCTGGTACGGTAACGAAAGAGACCTGGCCATCGGTTCGCATGTTACATGGCCCCGAAATAAATTCACACCCAGAGCTAAAGTCTTATCTTGAGCTAGAGCCTTGTCAAGACCCACATTAGCAATTTTGGTTGCATAATTTATAGTTGTATTGGTAAGAGAAAAAGTAGAAGTCTGGGCTACTGCCCCCGGCATATTTGTAACGCCGTAATGAACAACTCCATGCTTTATAAATGTAGGGTTATCATGGTTCGTTGGTTCCATTGTCTCAATACAACCTCCTTGATCAACTGCAACGTCCACAATCACCGAACCTTCTTCCATCTGAGCTACAATATCTTCCTGGACTAATTGAGGGGCTCTAGCTCCTGGGATTAGAACTGCACCTATAACAAGATCTGCCTTACTGACTGACTGACGAATAGTTTCTGAATCCGAGTACAAAGTATTCACTCGTCCAGGAAAAATATCATCAACGGAATTTAAAGTGTGTAGGTTAATATCTAAAATTTCAACTTCAGCCCCTAGACCTACTGCCATTTTACAGGCATTAATACCCACTACACCTGCTCCAATAATTGTTACCCTTCCGCGTCTTACACCTGGAACTCCTGCCAGCAGAATCCCTTTTCCACCATTCTCTTTTTCCAGAGTCCCAGCCCCAACTTGAATCGACATTCTACCTGCTACTTCACTCATTGGTCTCAATAATGGTAGGGACCCATCCGGTTGTTGAATAGTCTCATAGGCTACAGCAATACATTTGGACTCAAGAAGTTGCTGAGTTAGTCTGGGATTAGCTGCTAAATGCAAATAGGCATAGATAATTTGATTTTCTTGAATTAATTCTATTTCGGATTCATCCGGTTCCTTAACCTTAACAATTAGTTTGGAACGCCCATAGATTTCCTCAGCATTGGCAACAATTTGAGCTCCAGCTTGATGATATGATTGATCATTTAATCCACTTCCTATACCGGCACCTTGTTGAACAAGGACTTGGTGTCCACTTTCAACTAGTTTTACAACACCAGCTGGCACAACTCCAACCCGATACTCTCTCACTTTCACTTCTTTTGGAATTCCTATTATCAAAGAAACATCCTTTCAAAAAATTATTTTTGTGACTCTGCCAAAATATCCCTTTTATTTTTTCCTCTAAATATACGTCCCTGTGGCAATGATATTTATATCCTTAACGTCTCCCCAATCTAAAGAGTATAGGGTTTATTTTCTCATACCCCCTATTTATTGCAAGAGTGCTAATCAAACACCAATACTGAGTCAATCTTGCTGATAAATAATTTCTGCTATAAACTACTTCATCCAGCAACTTTTCTATCAATCAAGGAGTCTACCTATCTTATTTTTTGATAGTGATATTTTCATTAAGTGACTTAAGGAAAATCCATGAACAAAAGTATTGATGTAACTGAAGTATGGAAGCATCAAGGTTACCTGACTGATCTAACTATTTTCTCTTCCCATGAAATTCAAAAATACAGGGAACTTTTCGATGAAATGGAAAAAAGTGAAGGCCAAGAAACTGCTGAAATTGGATTCCATAATCGACATTTTGAAAGTGAATTTATTTGGAGGCTATCAACTTCTCCAAAAATATTGGGTCACGTTCAGTCACTGATAGGTTCCAATGTACTTTTACTGGGAACACATTTTTTCTGTAAATATCCCTCAGATTTACGAGGTGAGAAATTCATAGCCTGGCATCAAGATGTAACTTATTGGGGACTTGAGCCTCCGCTAGCAATTACGGCTTGGCTAGCCATTGATGATGTTGATCGGGAAAATGGTTGCATGCGTGTAATCCCAAAATCTCATAAACAAGGTATCCTTCAACACGGCAAATCGGACATTAAAGGGAATCTCTTAAGTATTAATCAGGAAGTCTCCCCAAATAGTTTCAGCGGGCAACAACCCATTGATCTGACTCTCAAGGCAGGGCAAATGTCAATTCACCATGGATTACTTATCCATGGAAGTAACCCTAATACTTCTAATCGACGCCGCTGTGGTTTAGCTATAAGATTCATTCCTTCAAAAGTTAAGCAAATCAAACGAAACTCGCTCGGAAAGTTTTATAAAGCTATACTCATCAGTGGTGAGGATCATTATCATCACTTTCCCCAGCAGCAGGTTCCATTTTTGAAATAAGGGACCTGCGGTTAAAGGACTAAGTCATTTTCTTCATTGAGAATTAAAAGGAGTTGCATTAGTGGCATTTTAACTAAGAAAAAGAAAGACTACTGCTCTTAAACTTATTTTGCAGAAAGTTTCTCTTAACTCACCACTGTTAAAAAGCATGATTAAACTAGTTATTGCCAATAGCCTCTTTCAAACACTTTTATGTCAATAAAACATAAAACTGCAAAAAAAGATTCCAGTTTAAAGAATGACTCGATTGTTATTCTCTTCAAGGGAGGACGTTTGCCTTCCTGGCATCGTTTGTCGGATCAAAAAAGAAAAAATTATTCTCAAAAACACGTTAACCTGATGCTTTCAATAAGCCAGAAATACTCCCTTCTGCATATGGAAGGATTTGTTCTACTAAGCCCTCAAATCCATTGGGAACGTTTCTGGATTATTGAATTCCCTTCCCTTGAAGGTGCTGAAGCATGGATCAAAGCAGAAATGGAACCGCCCTATGGCCGCTATGGATTTTACGAATACTATCTCTCAAGACGGAATCCTACAAAAAAATTCAATAATTTTGTTACCCAACCAGAGGGGTTGTTATCCACCGAATCTACATCTGACCCATACCAAATTCCTCATCTGAAGGCAGACTATAACTCCACCCTCATTTTAAATTTTCGACGGTGGGTGCCCGGTGCTGATAACATTTCGTCAAAACTACGGGGTGACAAGAGACGTCAACTACTGCTTCAGTCAATTGCACAACAGCACAATCTAATTCGTCTTGAAAAATTTCAATTGATTGCACCTCAATCAAACTTCCATGAAGTAAACTTAGTAGAATTCCCAACTATTGAGGCTGCAACATTGTGGATGGAAGCAGAGACTAATCAACCTTATGGCCAGTTTAGACTCCAGATAATGCATCTAGCACATAGATGGGCCCCTCAATATTTTCAGAATTGGGTGCCAAAAAATCTATAACTATACATAAAAATTACCTAATAGCCTCTAAAAGACAACTTACTCTTAGGTTAATTTCTTTCCCAACGACTTGGATCGATTCCTGGCCCAACTTTAGGCATATTATCTGGTTTATTCCCCCCACCAAAGTTCCAAATTCGAGTGTTTCTATCACCCATAAGTTCCTGGACATTTAAGGGGACTTTAGCCAGCTCTTCCGAATCCCATTGCTCTATTTCTTCGGAGGGTCCTGCCCACGATGGTCGGTAGGCTAGTGCCAGCATTTCTCGGGCATAATCACCAACATTGGGATGATTACCATGGAATACGTTCTGATTAATTAGGACAGCAGATCCGGCTTTGCATGGAACCATTACTTGCTCAGGATGTTCCTCATAACGAAGATACGGATTGCCATCATGGTGAAAACTAAGATGTGAGCGAGGAACTACCTTAAAAGGTGACACCTCGGGAGTTAAATCTTCCAAGTAATAGAGAACTCGGACCAATCGAGGGCAGCTCATGTTATAACCAAAGATTTCAGAACCCCAAGGTTGACCATCACAATGCAAACTAATCCCAGGATGACCTGGTTCAGACCGATCATATCCATAGCTCATCAGAATAATCTGATCACCAAACAGAACTTGAAGAAATGATATGGTTGGAGGATGGGCAATAAGATTTGTTATTTGACCACCCCAAAATTGAACACTCGACCTACCCTGCTGTTTATCACTATAATCACGACCAACAGTTTCAATTTTTTTTGTTTCAGATTTTAATTCCTCTATATGTTTCTCATCCAAGAGATCAGGTATTACCAGGTAACCCTCAACTTCTAGATGCTTTATTCTTTCTCCTACGGTTAAACTAGCCCAATCTTTGTCTATGATCTTATTCTTTTCTACCTCCATACCATTTAACTCCCTTTTTAATGATTCTGTAATAGTCTCAAAAATCTTTTTAATAAAAAATTATCCTTCAATTGAAATATTATTCGCTGCTGCTCTCTGCCGTCAAGTAAGTTATCTCTGATCAAATCTAATTTGAATAAAAACAATCAAACATACTCAGTAAATAACGGGCAGAACTTTGTATAAACTACCTAAAAGTTTTTTAATTGAACCTTCCTTAAAGGTGAAAGTACTTTTATAGGATTACAAGATTCTAATCTAGTAGGTTCTCGACAATTACATTTAGTTTAGAGATAATCTCAGGAAAATTTCTTCTCATGAAGAAATTCTTATTGAATTTTTACGATTACCCAAATTAAATTATTTCTTGCACTGCAATGAACTCTTTGACCTTTCAACCTTTGGTTCCAGTCTTTGATGCTAATATCGGTGTTGGCCATCGTCACGACCGTATTGCACCTTTTACTGACTCGTCCGAACTCCTAGAAGAAATGAGTCGGCATGGAGTTTCTAGGGCTTTGGTTTACCATGTACAAGGAGAGACTAGAGGGGCCTTAAATGCCAATGAAACTTTATTTACATGGGTTGAAAACCAACCATCACTCTATCCCCAATGGATAATCACCCCAAGTATTGATTGTCTAAAGCAGTTAGAGCAGTTGCATTCAGAGAACCGAGTTTCCTGTGTTCGTCTCAGTAATACTATAGAATGCAACCTTCCTTTTGTAGAGTGGCTGTACAACGACCTCCTCGTGTGGCTATCTGAAAAAAAGATTCCCCTTTGGATATCTTTAGCCGACACCTCACCCCCAGAGATTATGGAGACTTTGTCCCACTTTCCTAATCTAGTCAGTGTCCTCGTTGGCGCACACTACTCACACTCACCACTGATTAGACCTTTTTTGCAACGATTACCAAACAGCTATATCGAACTTAGTCGTTTTGAAGGTTTAGGGAAAGTTGCTGAACTCAAAACTGAGTTTGGTCCTAAACGTTTTATCTATGGTTCCTTTTATCCAAGATATGCTATGGGACCAACTCTTTTCTTTGTTCATCGACTTGGACTTAGCCAAAGTGAATTGGAATCTTTTTGTGCAAGAAATCTTGAAAACATTTTAGGAATGGAAACTCTCATATGATTGATGGAACAACCGTAATAGATTTTCATGGTCACGTAGGAAGCTGGGACTCTGTTGGAATGATCGATAATCCCACCATAATGATGCAGGCCATGGACTCTGTCAGCATCGACAAGAGCTGTGTATTCAATATTTTTCACCCTGATGGAACAACCTCTAATAATGCTACTGCTGCTTTTGTTGGCAAGCACCCCGATCGTTTTATTGGTTTTGCATACGTGTCTCCAATAATGCCAGATAGGATGTTACCTGAATTAGAACGATCAATTGACCAGTTAAAGCTAGCTGCAATTAAACTCTACCCTTCTCATACTCCTTTCCCTCTAAACGATTCTATTTGGGATCCGATTTATGAGTTTGCCAATGAACGAGAGCTAACAATCATCACACACACTGGTCAAGAACCGACAGCTGCGCCCAAATTCCTCATTGATATCGCACCGCGATTCCCTAAAGCAATATTTGTCGCTGGACATGCAGGAAACATAGAACCCTATCGTAGCCAAGCAATTAAGGCAGCCCAGCGTTGCCCAAATGTTTATTTGGAAACTTGTTCAAGTTTTCGTAGTCCAGGGGTCATTGAAAGACTAGTTATGGAAGCAGGGGCGGACCGTGTAATCTTTGGTTCAGACACGCCTTTGATGGACCCAAGATGTCAGATTGGAAAAATCCTTACAGCAAAAATTAGTGACCAAGAAAAACGTTTAATCATAGGTGAAAATGCCTGCAGAATTCTTAAGCTATAAAATTTATTAAGACTATAGAATCGATAACTATTAACTAACTAATAATCTCGCTGACAACTCTAGCAGGAAATTCATCCGTTAAGCGCTCACTGCGTCCTTCACGCTGATAAATTAGTTTACGATGATCCAGACCAAGTAGATGGAGAATTGTTGCATGGAAATCATGAACACTGACTGGGTTTTCAACAGCTCTATAGCCAATTTCATCAGTTGCTCCATAAACAAATCCCCTTTTAATTCCACCACCAGCTAGCCACACACTAAATCCAGATGGCCCATGGTCTCGACCCACCTCTCCAGTGACAGGCTTTTGGGCGATAGGTTGCCGACCAAATTCGCCTCCCCAAACCACAAGGGTATCATCCAGCAAACCACGTTGCTTCAAATCCACTAACAATGCAGCAGCAGGTTGATCTGTCTTACCACAAGCATAGTTAAGGCCTTTAGTAATTGAGGTGTGGTTATCCCATATTTGCCCCTCAATATAAACCTGTACTAATCGGACACCTCGTTCTACAAGTCTGCGAGCCATTAAGCATCGTTTTCCATAAGATGCCGTTTGCTCTTGGTTAAGCCCATACATCTCTTTGGTTGCTGCTGATTCCTTAGATACATCCAATGCATCAGAGGCCGTTAGCTGCATACGAGCTGCAAGTTCATAACCAGAAATACGGGCCTCTAGTTCAGCTTCACCCGGATGTTTCTTAAGATGACTTTGATCCAGTTGTCTCAGCAGCGACTCTGATAATTTCGCAACAGGATTGGGCCATTTTTCTTTTGGATTCAAGTTTAACAATGGAGAACCCGTTGAACGCACTCTAGTTCCCTGATAAACTCCTGGAAGATAACCTGCTTGCCAGTTTTGGATGTCATTGATAGGCAAACCTTTCGGGTCGTCCAAAACTACATAGGCTGGCAAATCTTGATTTTCTGACCCTAATCCATAAACTATCCATGCACCAAGTGAGGGACGACCAGGAAACATACGGCCGGAATGCATAGTAAATAATGACGACTCATGGGCCATGTGAGGTGTAAACATTGATCGAATCACAGTAATGTCATCTGCCTGACTTGCCAGATGAGGCATGATTTCAGAAATCTCAATTCCAGATTCCCCATGTTTTGAAAATTTAAAAGGAGAAGGCATGAGTCCACCTGCTTCTCGGACAGCTCGGATTTCACTGATTAAGTCTCGACTAGGGGATTGGCCCGCATACTTCTCTAAAGCAGGCTTTGGATCCAACAAATCTACTTGGCTAGGCCCGCCATTCATAAATAGTTGGATAATCGATTTGGCTTTGGGTTCTAGATGTGGCTTCCTACTTTTAAGGTCAGCAATTTTACCTGACCCACCTGATTGCACAAGGTCCATAGAAAACAAATCATTCGATAGCAAGTAAACTAAAGCAGCACCGTGAAGACCATCACCCACTCGGGAAAAAAATCCTCGCCGATTTAACAGAGAACTTTTGCGACTGAGGGATGGGTCTTTGTATAGCGATTTCATAGGACTTTTCCTTGATTTTAAAATTATTGTCTTAAGTTTAACAATGGGCTCAACAACTCTTAAGGTCATTCTTAAAACAAGACTGTTTAGTTGACATACAGGAATTCTCCAGAATTCAAATAAGTGTGACAGAAAGAAGACAATCCTAGCCAGCTGGCTCTACTAGATATTGGCTGGGCAGGAATTTCTGACTGAAGATGTTTCTTCCATTCAAGAATTAACTTTTTGAGGACAACTAAAGCACTTGTCCTTTCCTCAGAAGAAGGAGACCGAGTCAATGTCAACAAATATACTCTTTCAACTTGCTTTTCAAGATTATCACCAATCTCATCAATAATACGCCCTGCCATGTGGCGTGAGCTTTCGTTAACTAGATCGCTATTTTTCAGCTGCAAGGCCTGTGAAGAGACTATTGAGTGCGGACGTTTAAGGCAGTTTGGAACAAGTAGGGGAGCATCAAAAGCCTCCAACATAGAAATCGGCTTTGAACGCCTTTGCATTAGGTAGATGCTGCGTCGATACCCTCTTTGCGTGGGCTTTGGTACAACTTCTCCATCTAGTTTGACCTCAAGCTCATCAGCTGGCCCGAAAGCCGTTAGATCCAATCGGCCTGCAATCTTTAAAATTGAATCTCTCAAAGCGTCTGCATCAAGCCTTCTAAGTGGAAAACGAGACACGAGAAGATTAGAGGGATCAAGCTCCTGTATTTTCTGACTAATGTGAGATTTTTGTCGATAGGCAGTTGAAGTTACAATGATCCGATGTAGTTTTTTAATACTCCAGCCATTCTCAACAAATTCTTGAGCCAACCAATCCAGCAACTTCGGATGTGATGGTCTTTCACCTGTAACTCCAAAATTTCCTGGAGTAGCAACCAATCCCCGACCAAAATGATTTTGCCAAATTCGGTTTACCATTACCCGGGAGGTCAACGCATGACGAGGTTGGATCAACCACTTCGCTAACGCCAGACGGCGTCCACTTGTTGCAGTATTAAAATTAGAATCTTGAATTTTATAATCAGAAACCCCATTTTTTAGCACAGATGGGACACCTGGATGGACTAAAGACTTAGGGTTAGTATATTCGCCACGTCCGAGAATGCGTGTTGGGGTTGGTTGGCCTCCCATATCAAACATTGCTCGGATCATTGGTTTTGACTTCAATTTTTTCTTTTGATCTTTAATCTGTTTTTCAATGTCCTCTGCTTTTTTCAGGAATACATCAAATCGCTGCTTCAACTCTATATCTGTTGCCTGAAGAGATGACGAAAACTTGTTTAACAGATATTGCTGAATCTTGGTTCGTTTTTTCGGATCAATGGTTTTGGCTGCCTTCAGATCTTTCTGGATAGTTTTTGGCAAAAGAGTCAGTTTTTCTTCAATTAGTTTTTCCCGTAGTGGTTGAGCCTGTTCTTGTACCTGATTCTCCAACTGATCAATTTTCATTTGAATAGGAAAATTGTAGGCTTTAATAATCTTTTCTTCGTTTGGTAAGGTTACAGGCAACAAACGGGTATTCGATTCATTGCAATTAGCCCCTACACCAATACAATCTACATTTGGCGATAGCCAGTCAAATGGGTCATAGGCTGTTTGAAAAATTGAGCTCAATCGATAGTAATCACGTTGAGGTAAGGGATCATATTTATGGTCATGACAGCGAGCACACGCTAATGTCAAGCCCATCACTGTTGAACTAAAAATTTCGACTTGCGTGGCTACTACATCGAGACGTTCTGGAAGGTAGTTTTGTTCAGTACCATAGGTTGAATCAGGACCCATACGCAAGAAACCAGTGGCAACTAACTGGTCAAGCTGTCTCTGTGTATAAGTTGTTGAGGCTCTATAATCGAATAATTCATCCCCAGCAATTTGTTCCAGTAGAAACTGATCATAAGGCTTATCACTGTTTAATGAGCGAATAACATAGTCACGATAACGAAAAGCATGAGGTCTAATCGTATCACTTGAAACGCCTCCTTCAGAGTCTGCATAACCGACTGCATCCAACCAATAGCGAGCCCAGCGTTCACCATAGAAAGTTGATTCAAGAAGTTGATCTACTAACTGTTCATAAGCTTTGGGACTATCATTCTTTAAAAAGCGCTCAACTTCTTCTGGTGTTGGAGGCAAACCAACAAGATTGAAATAAATTCTTCTCATTAAGGTAAGACGATCTGCTTCAGGCGAGAAACTAAGACCTTTTTTTTCTAGTTGAGACAACAAGAATATATCGACTGGATTCCGAACCCTGTTCATTCCCTTGATTTTCGGTAGTGATGATCGCTTGGGAGGCTGGAATGACCAAAACTGTCGATCTTGATCACTAACAAGAGGATCTTTAACTGGTAATTTTAAAGGAGTTTCATTGTCACTTGGGGCGCCTTTAGCAATCCATAACCGAAGCTTTTCTAACTCTGAAGAGGACAGTCCCCTAACTGAGAACTCTTCCTGAAGTTTTGGAGGAGGCATTTCCTGAGCCACAATTCGCTTTAGCAGCAGACTTTTTTCTGGATTACCACTAATGATAGCAGGGCCAGACTTCCCTCCCTTTAAAAGTCCTTCTCTAGTCCGCAAGTCAAGACCAGCTTCTTGGCGTCTTCGTCCGTGACACGGCAAGCATTTAGCTCCCAAGATGCTTGCCATAATTTCTCGTTCACTCGTGGCAACCTGACTAGAATCACCCATTTTGATCCAGCGTCTAATGAGATCAATCTGTTTCTGGCTTAACTGTGACTGGCCCATTGGCATAGTCCCCGAATTAATCAGAGTGAACAACTGACTTTCCATCGGCTTATTTTGAATAATAACTGGTCCCGAATTGCCACCTTTTAAAACATCATTTACGGTTTCTAATGACAATCCTGCTTGTGATATTTCAGAATTATGGCATTGATGGCAGTGGTTCTTAAAAATAGGAAGAATTTCAGACTGAAAATCAGGTGGAGATTCATTTTGGGCGAATGACAAGGGATTAACAACTACCATCAAAACAATTATAAAAGAAACTAACTTTTCTTTGAATACTCCTCTATCAGAGTGTTGACTTCTCCAAATCATTCGGGAAACCTAACCTATATTAGTTAATAAAAAGTAAATTTTTTCAATTATAACATTCGTTAACACGGCAAGTGAAACTATACCTTTTTAGTAACCAAGCAAACAGTTATAATTCGATACCGTTTCTCGATCGGGACTTATGGGATTAAGTCCTCCTAGTGTATGATTCTGAAGAATGAGTAAACTAAGGTAATTATCGAAGCAAATTGAATCACTAAGCTGATGTCAACCGAAATCCAAGACACCCTAAATCAACTCTATCGCACCTGGTGTGGTAAGGATGCCCAACAAATAATCCCAATCTCTGCAGATGGCTCCGAACGTAGGTATTTTCGAATATTGGGTAGTTCTTCACCAACCATTGGAGCCTTTAACCCAGACTCCAAAGAAAATGAAGCATTTTTAAGCTTTTCTGAACATTTTAAAAGCCATGATTTACCTGTTCCTGAAGTTTTCCTTTCTAATCGGAAACGCAATATTTACCTGCTACAGGATCTTGGGAACGAAACACTGTTTTCGTTGTGTTCAAAACTCCGTCAAGGAGAAAAAAGCTCAAACCAATTGGTCAAGCTTTATCAGCAAGTACTTGAAATGCTTCCTCGGTTTCAAATTCTAGCAGGAAAGACCCTTGACTATAGTATCTGCTATCCCCGAAGTGACTTTGATAAACAATCTATCTACTGGGATTTAAATTATTTTAAATACCACTTTTTAAAACTCTCTGAGGTTCCTTTTGACGAGCAAGGATTAGAGAATGATTTTAAGCTTTTGGTTGCATTTTTGATGGAGGCAGATTGTAGATATTTTCTCTATAGGGATTTTCAGTCTCGCAACATTATGTGGTTTAAAAAGAGATTATTCTTTATTGACTATCAAGGAGGTCGACGGGGAGCCCTCCAGTATGATGTTGCGTCTCTTTTGATGGATGCAAAGGCAGATTTGTCCTGGGAAATAAGACATGAATTACTAGAATATTATCTCAAAGTTGTTGCTGATCTAATTCCACTAGATCACAAAAGCTTTCTTAAGTACTATCTACCTTATGCACTTGTTAGAATTCTTCAGGCTTTTGGGGCGTATGGATACCGAGGACTTTACCAAGGGAAAACTCATTTTTTGCAGAGCATCCCCTATGCACTGCACACCCTAAAAGGATTGTTAGCCCAAGGTAACATTCCAATTAGTTTGCCAAGCTTGACCAATACTCTAGAACGAATGACTGACTCTGAATCTTTATTCCAAAGACCCGGTGATGTAAATCCTGGTTTAACTGTACATATTCAGAGTTTTTCTTATAAAAATGGAATTCCTCGCGATAGAAGTATACATGGAGGTGGTTTTGTATTTGACTGTAGGATCCTCCCAAACCCTGGTCGGTTTCCTCAATATTCGCACCTAACAGGTAGGGATACAGATGTCATCCAATTTCTGAAAAAAAAGTTGGAAGTAACACAGTTTATTAGTAATACCAACAAGGTAGTTGATCAAGCTTTAAAACACCATCAAAGTCGCAACTTCACAGATCTTACAGTATTTTATGGGTGTACTGGTGGTCAACACCGGTCTGTTTATTGTGCAGAAAAATTAGCTACCCTTTTGAAGAATAGGAACAACCTCAAGATTAATTTAAGCCATCGCGAACTGAAACAGAAAATATGAAAGCTATGATTTTGGCTGCAGGAGAAGGGACACGACTAAGGCCATTAACCCTTAAAAAACCCAAAGCTCTCGCAGAGCTGAGGGGATTTCCTCTTCTTAATATTGTTATCAACCGCTTAGCTAGACAAGGATTCACAGAAATCATTGTAAATACTAATCATTTGGCCAACCAAATAGTTGATTTTATTGATAGCTATCAAAAAAAGTCTCAAAACAAACACTTAAGGTTAGCGGTATCTCATGAAGAACAATTATTGGATACTGGGGGAGGTGTCCAAAAAGCCAGTTGGTTTTTTGACGATGGAGAGCCATTTCTAGTTCACAATGTTGACATTATGACCGATCTTGATTTAAACCAATTAATGCTAGTGCATCGAAAGTCAAATTCTCTTGCTACACTCGCAGTAAAAAAACGGTCCTCGAATCGTCAGCTCTTATTCAACAAGTCAGGAAGATTATGTGGTTGGCAATCTCTTGCCCCAAAAAAAACCCGGATGGCCAAACCAATTAAGGGTTCAGTTATTTCTCTATCCTTCATGGGTGTCCAGATCATGTCACCCCATTTATTAGATCTAATTCAATTAACCCCGCCATTTTCTCTCGTGGATCTTTACTTAAAACTAACAACCGCTGGGCATTGCATTCAGAACTATCGAGGTGACAAATATAAGTGGATTGACCTGGGGAGAATCGAACACTTTGAAACGGCAGCCCATCTGTTTAATCAGGATTTTTTTAGTCAATAATTAAAAATTCTTAAAAGAATTCCTGAAGTCAATCAATCAAAAACCGCCCTCCCCTAGAATCAAGACAAGAATGAATTACATCGCCATACCACCATCTACATGTATGGCTTGCCCTGTAATATTTCTTGCTTCTTTTGAAGACAAGAACACAGCTAAATTACCAATGTCTTCCGGAGTTTGTTCGCGTTTAAAAGGTGCATTTTTACTGACCCAAGCTTCAAAGAGTTCACGAGGATCCATGCTAGCATCAAACTGATCATCGCCAGCGGCAACTAGGGGTGCCAGACGCTGCCAAAACTCACCCCAAATCATGCCTGGACAAATAGCATTTACATTGATATTAAACGGAGCTAAATCCTTGGCCACAATTCGGGTCAAGGTTAGTAGGGCATTCTTGCCTGCTGCATAAGCTGGCACAATCTGAGGATCACGCTTAGCAGCAATTGAAGAAATATTAATAATTTTTCCAAATGACCGTTCCATCATATGAGAAGAAACTGCCTTACAAAGAAAAAACGGTCCCTTAACATTGATATTATAGTTGTCATCCCACTCTTCTTCAGTTTGGTTAGTAAATGGTAGGCCTAACCGCTTTCCAAAGTGACCAGCATTATTTACTAATATATCAATTTTTCCAAAAGTCTTCAGACATTCTCGAATTAAAGATTGACAGTCTTTTTCAACCGTAATGTCCGATCGAACCGTTATTACCCTTCTACCTATCTCCTTCAATTTATTTGCCCTAATCTCGGCGGCCTCAAGGTTAATATCCGAGACAACAATGTCAGCACCTTCCTGTGCCAAACACGTTGCAATCCCTCCTCCAACCGCTCCACCTCCACCAGTTACAATCGCCACATGATCTTTTAATCGCATAAAAATTCCTTTCAAAATATTTCAACTGTACATCACTCCGTAAAGAGTTTTAACGCACAAACCAACGAATAGAATAGTGTCCCTCACTTCGTTCAAATTTAAGGGTGTATGGGTTAAGAAGCAAGCGAGCAACAAAGCCATCAGTTCGGGCCATAAGCCATCCAAAATCCCAAGCCTGTGTTTTGTACTGAACGGGCACTGCTGCCTTAACACGAACTAGTGGATGCGTTCCGGCAATGAAAAGCTTCTGTTTGGTATAATAGTAACAGGATCCGGTTTTAACAAAAACCTCGTGGGAAATCACTTCGTTGGAATCATCATCTAAATCTGAACAAAGATTCTTAATCGCTATCTTAACTTCTTTACCATCAGCAACTTTTTGTCCCAGGGTTTCTTGGGACCCTGACAGAATTTTTCCTTCTGCGTCGTGAGACAAAACCTCTTGCCAGTCATCCCTTACGAAAAATCTAAAAAGATCAAAATCATAGATAAAATTTCTGCTCGGTGCGTTGGTACCCTTATCCCAACTATCAAGTTGGTGTAACTTTGGCATCTCACTGTGATCTTCTACATCAGAAGGGCCTGGTTTATTTGTTGGCTTTTGTCCATCTAAAAAGGGACGGGCAATTGCCTGTTGACCATTTTGATTATATAAAAAGAAGGACATAGACGCTCGGGGCCCAAAACCGTTAGGCAAGCTAATTGGCTGACGCAAGGTCATAATTGCAGCTACCCAGCGCTGGTCAACCAAATAGGTGCCGGCAAACTCAGCTACTTCTTGAATTAGTTCTGGATTATTAGAACTCGTATCAATATGTTCGTTGTTTTTAAATTCAGTCCGGATACGTAAATCAGCACCCCGACCGATAGCACTAGCAAGTTCTTTTTCACTACCCGCAACTAACTGCCTGGATTCGTTTAACTCATAAACACACTTCCAGGGATTATTTTCTTTTTTCGTTTTTCCCCAACAGCCAATGTTTAAAAGTGCTGAACTCATCAAAGTTCCTAGTCCTGCTCCCATCAGTCGTCTACGTGTTCGAATTTTTGATGACATTATTTAATCTCCTCACACTCAGAAGTCCATGTTCAAAGCTATTTAAAAAGAAATAATCTGTATTTAGATAAAGGGAAACCTTTCATTCTTTTTAGAGCATACCGAGTTCACGAAGAGTAGCTAGAGTACCTAGAATGAAAAAGAAGATCCCACTGACAAACATGGTAATTCTAACAAACCATCCTGGGCGGAGTTCTGGAGGAAGCAACACAATATTGAGAACAAGGGTATGCCAGCAACTAATTCCCAAAGCAAAGTTGAAACAGATCGTGGCAAGCTTAATTAAAGTGCTTGGAGGATTGAGCCACAACATTGCCAAACCTATTACAGAATAGATTAATATCATTTTAAAATAGATCCCACCAATCCTTGATGGATCTATTTTTCGAAGTCTCGCACTGGCAGTCCAAAAGGTATCGAGCCATCGGCGAACAATACCATCGATGGTCCCAACCATACTTGGGGCTAATACTAAAAATCCACAAAATAGAGTCATTCCCCAAAAAACATTACCCCATACAGGGCCACTCAGAACTCCAGAAAGTCCTGTCATCGATGCCAAAACTCCATCAGGAGGATTAGCGACCTGACGACCAACACCTTCAGCTGTAAGGGCAGCAGCATTCCACCGGTCAGCCTCTGTACCACGCCTCAGAAATTCAACTGAAAGCATACTCGGCAAAGCTAAACCAATCAAACAAGAGGGCATCCAAATCGCTACTTGATCTCGAAGCACATGACGAAACCAACCTTTCCATCGAGATAAGGAATTTTTATTCACTTCAAAAACACATCCGACATGAGACAAGGTTATTCCTTTTCCTCCCACCATACTTGGGATTGCACCTACGTGATGACCCATTCCCCATCCTTGCTCACGGGTAAAATTACTGATGGGTGTGTTACTAAGTCCCCCGTTGCCAGCAATAGCAGCCATGGCCGCAATAAATGCAATGAGTGTAAAATCAATACTTGGAAATCTTCCCTCTTTTAACCATTCAACAAATACATTCTGAACGTTAGGCCCATCTAAATAACCATCACCATCAATATCTTCGTATTTAATAAGCTTCCCCTGATGATCAGTCTCCCAAGTATCAGCAATGCCATCTCCATTAGAATCGATTGAGGGAGGTAACAATTTTTCAACTATATCCAAATGTCCATCCCGATCCCAATCCTCTCCCGGGTCTAGTTTTCCATTTCCATTGCGGTCTTCACTGACAAGTACAGGTAATGTGCCAAACTTAAAAAATCCACTACCAATATCAATCCAGGTAGCTGGACTTGAATATAAGAGTGCCAAGATTACCAAAAAGCCGAACACAGTAACTAATTTAAAGGTCATCACAGCCTTTAGAGAGTTATAAACTTTACGTCCAAAAATAAGGGGGACAAGACAAACCACGAAAATTCCAGTTGCTGTGAACTTATGCATCCACCAGTGCAAGGGAACTACTTCAGGATTAGGCATTTGTCCACCCAAAAATAGGATCATTAAAGGTGTAGCTGCTGAAGCTGCCAAATAGGGAAAGACAGAACCAAAATCCAGGATTAAGTACACTATTAGCCAGAAATACGGACCTGGCTTAGTCCTAAATTTTCCTGTAAAAATCGGTTCACCAGTGTAAAGAGTATAGCGGCTAATTTCTATATTATAGAGGCATTGGGCCAGAATACTGAGTGTTGCCAACCAAAGCAGAGACCCGCCGTAACGAGCAGTGACTAATGGACCCAAAAGCCACTCTCCTCCACCAATAGCCCCAGCTCCTAAAACTAGTCCGGGACCTAATAAAGCGTACCAGTTACGGCGATTGAATAGCGGAGCTTCGATCAATTCTCCAGCATTCCACCGGGGCATTTTTTCTGAACCTGGATAAGGTACAACAAAAGAATTCTCCTCCCTTGAAGATCCTTTGAAGGAGGCAGGATGTTCCCGCGCTGAATTATCACCAGGTCTACTTTGGGAATTGTTCATCATATTCCAATGATGGGTGAAGTAAAGATTGAGGTCAAGTATCAAAACGATTACTTATTTCATCTATATTAATTTGGACTTAGAAAGACTATGTGGTAAATAGAAGTAGGTAGACACAACGCTTCTATACTGTAGAGGATTCTCAAGAGCAAATTATTTAGAAGAGGTGCTAAATGAAAATTGTGGGACAAGGAACCATCCACCGTGGTCAAGTAGGGACAAATCGTGCCGTCGCTACCTTTCCAATGGTATCAGTTCTTAATAATGGACAGCTTCTTGCTGCCTATAAAGTAGGCCCCAACAAGGATTCAGAAAAAGCCAATATTGAGCTTCGTTGGTGCAGTGACCTTGGGGAAACTTGGACAGAAGCAATAACACCCTTTTCTTCAACCCTTAATGGAAAATTTGGATCACTCTGGGAAGCTTTCCCCCAACAGTTGTCCTCAGGGCGATTAATCGTTACTGCAATGTGGGTAGATCGACAATCATTTCCAGGACAGCCTCTATTTCATCCAGAAACTGAGGGTTTCCTACCAATGGAAATCGTACTTGCTGAATCTGATGATGATGGTCATACCTGGAGTCCCTGGAAAATTGTACCTACCCCAGAATCATTAGGACCACCAAGTTTAACCAGTCCTCTTCTTGAACTACCTAGTGGCAATTGGGCATTGAGCATTGAAACAAATAAACCCTATCTTGACAGTTCAAAGTGGTATCAACGGGTTGACTATCTTTATTCAAGTGATCACGGGAAAACCTGGGGCACTCATCACACGGTCAGCCAAGATCCTACTGGTCAAATGTATAATTGGGATCAAAGAGCAGGAGTTACGCCGGATGGTGAAATCGTCACCTTCACCTGGTATTATGACAGTCACACCGGAACCTACAAAAATATACAGCGTCGCATCAGCGAGGATGAGGGTTTAACTTGGACAGACCCTGAAGACCTAGGAATTAAAGATCAAGCTTCCAGACCAGCAATTCTTGGCGATGGTCGAATTGTCTTAGCCTGGGTAGATCGATTCGATACTCAGACAATTCGAGCTAGAATGTCAACAACTACTGATAGTTCCTTCTTAGCCGAAACCGAGATTATTCTTTATGACCATAAAGAAGCTATGCAGAAAATCCCATTAAAAGGAGACTCGACAGCTGAACTTTTAAGTGTAAGTGAGATGCTTTGCTGGACTTACGGACTACCTTTCGCAACTACCCTGCCTAATGGCGAAGTAATGGTTGTCTATTATTCTGGTTCTACTGAAAGCATGGGAATTGACTGGGTCAGACTATCTTGTGAGTAGTAACTACTTATTTTAAAATGTGGGAACTTGGATTAATACTCTTGAATTAACACATTACTAGCTAATTTTAAACAAAATCTTGGTTTTAGCTGTCATGCTAAAACCTCTTTTATAATATCCCCCTGCAGGAAATAATGGAGCAGGCAGAGCGAGTATGGGATGAAGCCAAGAAAGAGCGGGAGCGTAAGCGCGACGAGGCCAAAAAAGCCAGGGAGTTAAGAAAACAAGAACGTGAGCGTAAGCGGGATGAGGAGAAAAGATTAAGAGAACGGAAAAAGAAATGAAGACGACTTAATAGGGGAAAAACAGGAATGAGAATCATTCTTTTCTTAGGGCCTTTTGGGGAAACTAAGAGTCGAAGATAGATCTTCCGGACTATTAGGTCTGTGTGCATATTAATTCCCCTTTTTTTACCAATTAGAAGTAAAAAAAACTAAAAGGAGGAAACATGAAACCGAAAGAAATAGTTTTGGCAGGCTATAAGTCTTTTGCTGAGGGCGATATGGAAAGCCTTGGTAAGATTTATCATGAGGATGCAGTGATCAAGGTTAATGGAGCCCATGAATTATCAGGTGAATATAATGGATTTGATGATTTTCTGACTAATTTCTTGGCACAAATACCAACTAAATTTCCAAACTTTGACTTGCAGATTTTAAGTGTAACAGCTGAGGATGATCGAGTTCATGTCCTTGTGCACTATTCAGCAGACAATCTAGATATGCAGTCTGTTCATATGTTTGTGGTGAAAGATGGCTTGCAAACAGAATTTCATATATTTGATGACTCACACAAAATTGCAATGGCACTGAATAACTAATAATACGTCAAACTATCGGTTAGTGCCGGTGAGTGCAATAGAAAAGAAAAACCAAAAGGAAATTTGTCAAATCTATTCCGAAAAATGTTATAACTTTCTCTTTTTGGGTATAAATTCGTTTGCAAGCTTTTGGGCTTCTTGAATTTGGAAACGATCCATTTGCTTGACAAGCTCATCTCTTGTTCTGATAGCTATTGTTAGTCCCTGATTATTAGCTAAGGTGAGCCACATATAGGCTAGTGTGTAATCTTGAGGAATACCAAATTCTCCTCTATAATATAGGCCTCCTAAGAGGAATTGTGCTTCGGAAAATCCCTGCTCAGCAGATCGTTTATACCACTTGAAAGCTTCTTGGTAGGATTTAGAAACACCAAAGCCAATACGATACTTGCTTCCTAAATTAAATTGGGCTTCAGCATCTCCATTTTCTGCTAATGGAAGCAACTTCTCAGCTGATAATTTTCGATAATCAGGAGGATTCCCACATCCACCAAGAATCATTGTTGCCATTAGTAGATAGGTATTGAGTCTCATGGTAAGTTTCTAAAATACCGAAAAAGATTTTTAAAAAAAGTTCTGAAATTCTTAAAAAGATTGACTATCCAATGCTATTTAGAGTTTCTGGCACGAAATATACTTTTTATTTTTTAAGGAATACCCACCAGACAAGGAATGCTTTTCCAATAAGAGTTACAATTATCAAAGATAGAAGTTCCATAGATAGACCTCAAGCCTAACAAGATTGTTAGAGAAGTTTTATTTTACTGGAATTTTAGATTCTGTAGAGTGATTTTTTGAATTTTCTTTCGATGGTCATAAAATGGTGAAATCGTTCCTATGCCTATCAATTAAGATGCAGTGATACAATACCTTAACCGTTCTCTAAATTTGTAGGAGAAATATCTCTTTGTTACTGATAAAAAGCCTAATTGGGTGGGTTATCCAAATAGTCGTTATGGGAACCATTTTGCTGCTCCCGGCAGACACTTGGCTGTGGTCAGAGGCAATTATATTATTAGTTGTGTGGGCTATTTTGGGTTTGTCTGGGACCATTTATTTGTCAATCTTTTATCCTAAGAGTCTTGAGGCTCGAATGATATTTCCAATAAGTAAGAGACAACCTGTTTCAGACCGGTTCGCTACTATATTTATAATTATAGCGGTAGCTTTTTGGTTAACCTTTATCCCTATGGATGTTTTTAAGTTTCAATTGCTACCTACTCCAATAATACAGTTACAAGTTTTGGGGTTGTTTCTAGTGATAGTTGGATATGTTTTGATGATTATTGCTATCATTCAGAATGAGTTTGCAGTACCAAGCGTGATAAATCAGTCTGATCGAGGGCAGGAATTAAGAGATACAGGGCTTTACGGGAAAATACGACATCCATTTTATCTGGGGTTTTTAGTTTGTTTTGGTGGACTCCCTCTTTGGTTGAAAAGTTATGCTGGTTTGATTGGTTTGTCCTTAATTCTAATAGGTTTTGTTGGAAGAATCTTTGTTGAAGAAAGAATATTAAGAAAGACTTTGCCTGGTTACACTGAATACACTGCTAGAGTACCCTATCGATTGGTACCTTTTCTTTGGTAGTTCCATTAGTTTTGTAGGAGAAAGACAAATAGTATGAAATCCATTAAATATATTCTCCTAGTAGTATTGATAATTCCTGGTTGTGTAGTAGTACCAGAGAAGATTTCTAGAAGTGATGCTAAAAAATCACACAATGACTTGCTGGCTTTAGCCAAGGATGGAGATGCCGATGCTCAAGTACAATTGGGGTTAGTCTACTTTCATGGACGAGGTGTTTCGAGAGATTTTAAGGAGTCTGTTAAGTGGACTCGAATGGCTGCACAACAGGGAAACATTCACGCACAGTTTAGATTAGGGCAGATGTACTATTATGGACGAGGTGTTCCAGCAAATTATTTGGAGGCT
Source organism: Terriglobia bacterium (assembly GCA_022452285.1). Classification (GTDB taxonomy): domain Bacteria; phylum Acidobacteriota; class Terriglobia; order Versatilivoradales; family Versatilivoraceae; genus JAKUNG01. The sequence continues at coordinate 269,655 of JAKUNG010000002.1, forward strand.
AACAAGTGGGTGAATCTTGCTGGTATGAGTGGACATGAAGATGCTATTCGGTTCCGTTTTAAGCTAGAAAAGAAAATGAGTCCTGGACAGATAGAAAAAGCACAGAAACTAGCAAAAGACTGGCTTTCAGCATCAAGTCTGCCACAAAGGAGACAACCAGTTTATGTGTCTACCATGCCATCAAAACCCAGAGCATCAGAGCCTTCACTAAGTCCAGAACAGTTAATCAGACAATACATGGAAGCAGGTGGATCAGCAGAGTGGGATGAAGATCTGAACATGGTAACGATCACACCAATAGATCATGAGAGTTACCGTCGAATAATGAGAGAAGCAGGTGGTGATACGCCTTTTTATCAAAAATTAAGAGAACATGCATACCGACTATTTGGAAAGATTCCGCCAAAGCGAAAATAACAAAATTGCTTCAGAGGGTTATAAAAACAATATCTTTGCTGGAGCATGAAAGGTAATTACTATTTAAGAAGAATTCTTTTAATTTGATAGTGATCTAGAAAAATTTGCCTGTCTATTCTGAGTCGTTATGAAGGGAATATATATTAGTAATAGTTTAAAATAATTAGGTTCTGATTCTCAGGAGGGAAAATATATGGAGAAAAAGGTATGAATCGCAGAAAATTTCTAATGAATTCAGCTGCAGTTGTTTCAGCAGGTGGGGCAATACTTGGTTCTGATGGTTTTTCCAGAGAGCGTCCGGAGTGTAATTACCGGATTGTATATAACGATGACGCTTATACATTAGGCAGAGCCTCAGGATTGGAGGATCTCCTCAATAAAGCAGTAAATCGTTTCGTTGGGACACAGGTTGATGCCCTTTTCTGGAGTATTGGTGTTAGCGACATTTATTTTTTCAAGACAAAGACGGGGGAACGATATGGTCAGCATCTAAAACAGTTTAAGNATGCAGGGGGAGTNCAGCTGTTTGAAGGTTTGCAAAGTGTTCTTAGTGATCGTGAGGATTATGTCCAGGCAATGGCGGATCGGTCACGAGAGCTTGGCATTGATTTTTTTGTTTCAATGCGGATGAATGATTGCCATGACAGTCCCCAGGGGTGGAATGCAAGCGACCAATACAGTCAGTTCAAGAAAGCCCATCCGGAGCTACTTTTAGGAGAATCTGTTCACCCTTCATTTGCTACAGGATTTGATTTTGCCTATGCACAGTCACGAGAGAACAAATTTAAAGTAATTGAGGAAATTATTCTTGACTATGACATTGATGGAATCGAATTAGATTTTTTACGACACCCTGCTTTTTTTAAACCAGATGAAGCCTATAGAAATCGTCATTTAATTACAGGCTTAGTTCGAAGAGTAAGGACTTTATTAAATAAGGTTGGAAAAAGTCGAGGTAAACCAATCCGACTAGCGGTTAGAGTTCCGTCATCTTTCACCATAGCTTTAAAGCTTGGATTTGATGTTCCCGTTTGGATTGAAGAAGGTTTGCCGGATGTACTTACTGCAGGAACCCCACGAGGCCATGAATTAGATTTATCGATGGATGAATATATTAAAGCAACCCGGGGGAAGAAGCTTACATTNCTGGGTCAGATTGGTCTTTACCATCCTGTAAAACAGACTCGAGCAACGGCTTTGAATTATTGGAATCAAGGCGTTAATGGAATTTATCTTTTCAACTGGTATGCGCCTTTGAACCAGGAAGATCGCTGGCGAGAGTCATTAATAGAGATTGGTGATCCCGATTTATTAAAGAATCGGGACAAACAATATGTTATTGAGACTCAAGTTGGTTCATTATGGGAGCGATCTCACCCAAAAGCTCAGTTACCTCTTAAAATTGAAAAATTAGGACTTGGTGGAGTCGCCAGAGTACAGTTTTTTATTGGAGACGATTTTAAAACAGCTGCTAAAGAAGGAAAAGCTTTCGATGCCAAGATGGTTATGCGGTTTGAAGAGGTAATGGATGATGATGTACTTAGTTTTAAGGTCAATGGTGTAGTCCATTCCTCACAAGAAGGGGAAATGACCTATAAGCCTACTCTTTTTGGAAAGCAGTTTTGGTTTCATCTTCCCTTAAAGAAGAATAGTTTAAGAGCTGGAACCAATCAGTTGGAGTTTGTTTTAAGTAAACGGAACCCACTGCTTTCAGCACCCTTGATTCTGGCTGAAATGAGTGTGATGTTAGATTATTTAGAGGGTTAGGTAACCCTAACCAGTCTCTATAATATAGGTCCTTTGATGGAAATGAGAATTCTTCAAGAAATGGATATTAAACAGTATCAAGAGCAGGGTTATTTAATAGTCGAGAATTTAATTTCAGACGAGGAAATTAAGCAGCTTAGACAACGAACAGAGGATATAATTGCTGGCCACATTCCTGAATATCCTTCTTCGACTATTGAACTGGAACCAGGTGCAAATAGAATAGAAATGAAAACGGTTCGCAAACTTAATGCTTGTGCAGAGAATGATGCCGTGTTTCTGTCACATGCTAAACATGAAAAGGTCTTGGATATTGTTGAATCCATTTTAGGTCCTGATATCAAAATGTATGCTAGTCAGGGATTTTTGAAACCGCCTGGAGGTGTTGAAAAACCATATCATCAGGATTCAGCATATTTTGATATCGAACCCATGAATCTAGTGACGTGCTGGACAGCTTTAGATGATGTTACCCTTAAAAAAGGACCAATGTGGGTAATTCCGAGCAGTCATCAAAACGGCATTATTGACCATAGTTTGAAATGGAAAGTTCGAGACCGACAAGACAAACAAGTCCCTGATAATCTAATTGACCATGCTAATGAAAAACCCATTATCATGCCTGCCGGTAGTTGCTCGTTTCATCACAGTCTTCTTCTACATCGCTCAACGGCTAACCTTTCGAATCAATCCAGACGTGGCTTAGCCATACACTATATGTCAGCGAACTCTCGATGGACCAATAGTAAAAATCCCCAGCCTTCCTATATCCTGATGCGTGGGCAAGAGTATCCTGGCTGTGTCTGAACTGTTTTTCAGATAAATTTGTCCATTGTAATTGTCTCTAGACATTCCAAATGCTTGGATTATAGGAGAACCAAGGTTGCCTGGTGAAATTATAATTTGAATATTTTTATTATAAGTTTTTTTTGCAGTAGTGGATTTTAGCAGGAGGGAGATTCCACCAAACCTTAGTCGAATGGAACTGATATTTCTTAAGGAAAGTTTCAATAGTTAATCCAACCATTAACATTCGCTCACGTTCTAACGATTTTAGAAAAGTTCCTTTAAATTCGTTCGTCAAGCAGTATTCAAAATAAGTGAAAATTCCATTTGGAGTTAATTGATTCATTAGAACAGACAAAATTTCATCAACTGTTTTAGAATCAAAATTATTAAAAGGTAGTCCTGAAATGATGAAATCGTATTTTTTGGATTTATTTAGGTGCCGAATGTCAGCATTATAAAGTTTACATGAAATTTTTTTTGCTATTATGCTTTCCAGGTCAATGTATTTTTTTAGGTATTGATAAAACTTGGGATTTAATTCATAAATATCAAATGTATCGCCTTCTTGAAGTTCCCTTAGAATCTGAGATGTAAATGCTCCTGTTCCAGGCCCTACTTCTAAAACAGCGATAGGTGCTTTTGTGCGTCTCACAATTGGATTCACCACAGCCTTAGCAAGTGAATTTGAACTCGGAGCTATCGCTCCAACTGTTCCGAAGTTTGAAAAGGATTCTGAATAGAATAACGAATATTTTTTTAGTAGTCTTTTGAGAACTTTCATTCCCTTTATTAGTATCACATTGATCTTACGTTTTACTAAAATTTTCCCAAAAAATTTCTGCTGAAACATAAATGATTGTCAGTCTCTTTTTAATAAATAATAAAAAGACAACTGCTAAATCAACTTTGTAAGTTCAATATAAATCAATTACTTAGAAAATATTTTCTGTTGTTTTGTTTTTAATGGACAGGAGCTGAGGTTTGTGTTTTTGTTAATTAAATGATTTGCTGATAAGAACAACGGTTCTTATGGTAATGCAATAGAATCTGATTCAGCTGATTGATAGTGTTGGTTCCCAGATAAATATGCTAAAACTGTATGGATATAGATCAATGTATTGAATGACTATCTTTTGGAAAAAAAGATATGATTTGCAAAACAAAATATCTAAACTTCTTGTACTATGGTGAGTGTTTTTTTAGTAGTTTAGGTCTATTTAGTTAATAAATAAAAGATATCAAGTATTAGCTCTATCTGAAGGTAGTGGTAATAAAGGAATGATATGCCAGTTTTATCAAGTCTCACTGTTAATAATGCCTTGCGGCTCGTTGTAGACCATTGCAATCAGCTTAAGGATAAAGATTTGTCATCTGAAGTGGTCTCACTTCGAGAGTCATATGGCCGAATTTTAGCTGAATCAGTATATTTAGACACTGACCAGCCCCCATTTGATCGCAGCATGAGGGATGGCTATGCAGTATTGTCGGAAGACATTCAGAAACTTCCAGCTCGTCTTAAATACCTAGGAGAAGTTAAGGCTGGTGAAGTTTCTAGTCTACGTCTGAAGAAGGGTGAAGCTCTTCAGATTATGACAGGAGCTCCAGTCCCTGCAGGGGCTGATGCGGTTGTTATGGTTGAATATACCGAGAGGCCAAATTCAGATGAAGTTACCATTCTTAAGTCTAGTATATCTAAAAGTAATATTGCTCTGAAAGGCTCAGAGCGAAAAGTTGGAGATCTATTAGTGTCTAAAGGGGATAGACTGGGTTCGATAGAATTGGGAGGATTGGCTAGTGTCGGAAAATCGCAAATATCCCTTTTTAAAAGACCAACAGTTGGTATTTTGGCTACTGGTGATGAGCTAGTGGAAGTAGATGAAAAACCTGGACCAGGTCAGATCCGCAACTCTAATGCCTACTTATTGTATTCACAGGTATTAAAAATGGGAGGAATTCCAAAAATATTACAGACTGCTACTGACAATATCAAGGACCTTACGAATCAGATAAACAAAGGCTTAAGAAATGATGTCCTTCTAATCAGTGGTGGGGTTTCAATGGGAAAATATGATTTAGTTGAACCCGTAATGTCTGAACTTGGGATTCAAATTTATTTTGAATCAGTTACTATGCGACCTGGGAAACCAACGGTTTTTGCAAGGAAAGGAAAGCAGTTTGTTTTCGGCCTCCCTGGGAATCCTGTTTCTACATTTGTGGCCTTTGAATTATTTGTTAACCCAGTTTTAAAGACTCTCCAAGGATTGGGACCAGGAACTCATCCAATAATGAGGGGAAGACTTGAGAGAGAAGTTATTGAAAAATCTGGACGTACTACTTTTCTTCCTGCTGTTGTTGCAGACCGAGGAGGTGGAGTCAAAGTAGACCCGGTACCCTGGAAAGGCTCAGCTGACATTTTTAGTATGGTTGGGGCTAATGGTCTCATCGTGGTACCCTTAGAAACCGAAAGATTGTCCCCTGGAGATTTAGTCGATATTATTCTTTTTGAACAAATGGACAATTTCCCGCAGTGCACATTTTGACTAAAGGCCGAGTATAAGGTTCTCATAATGTCTGAATTTTCCCATATTGACCAAAATGGTAGGTTACGGATGGTGGATGTTACATCCAAGTCCTCGACTCAACGAAAAGCAAAAGCTAAGGGATGGGTTAAAATTTCTCCTCTAGCTGTGGAACAAATTCAGGAAAATAGTGTGAGAAAAGGTAATGTGTTAGAAACAGCACGTTTGGCTGGAATTCTAGCTGCAAAAAATAGTAGTCAGCTAATCCCGCTGTGTCATCCACTATCTCTAACCCATGTGGACATTGAATGTTTAGTTATGGACGAGGGCATAGAAATTGAAGCGTTGGCCACTGCCGAGGGTAAAACTGGCGTTGAGATGGAAGCGTTAATAGCTGTTTCTGTGGCAGCACTAACGATCTATGATATGTGTAAGTCCATAGATAGGTTTATGGAGATTACAGATATCAAGTTGATGGAAAAATCAGGTGGTCGTTCAGGATCTTTTAGTCGTTCTTCGGACTAATTCTTAATTTAGGATCTAGTTTTAAATAAAGTTAAAGTATTAACGAAGAATTTTAATAGAAGGTATTAAATTAACCTTTTTAGGAATAGGAGCTCTTGTTTTAGATCTGTTAGTTGAGAACTGTCAATGAAACCACAAACTATGTTTGAAAAAATATGGAATGCTCATGTTGTTGATGAGACACCAGGAAAACCTTCGATTCTTTATATTGATCGACACTTGGTTCATGAAGTAACCTCACCACAAGCTTTTGAAGGTTTAAGATTGGCAAAAAGAAAAGTAAGAAGGCCTGATCTTACCTTTGCTACTATGGATCATAATATTCCAACAACTAATAGAGAATTGCCACTTCAAGATCCTATAGCTGCTAAGCAGATTTCTACCTTGGAAGAAAACTGTAGAGAATTTGGAGTGAAGTTATTCGATCTCAAAAGTCCCTACCAAGGAATTGTTCATGTGATTGGTCCAGAACTAGGTTTGACGCTTCCGGGTATGACCTTGGTTTGTGGAGATAGTCATACTTCAACTCATGGGGCTTTTGGAGCTCTGGCGTTTGGAATTGGAACTAGCGAAGTAGAACATGTTTTGGCAACTCAATGTTTGTTACAAGATAGACCAAAGACATTATCTATTAAGGTGCAGGGTAAGCGTCCTTATGGGGTGGAGGCGAAAGATATTATCTTGTCTATAATCGGTCAGATTGGGATCAGTGGTGGGACTGGGTCAGTGATTGAATATTCTGGTGAAGTGATTAAAAAGCTAAGTATGGAAGAACGAATGACAATTTGTAATATGTCAATAGAGGGTGGAGCTCGGGCAGGCATGATTGCCCCAGATGAAAAAACATTTTCTTATTTGCGTGGAAGGGAATATGTGCCAATTGATTTTGAAAAGGCTGTTTCTGACTGGAAAAATCTTGGCTCAGATCCAGCTGCAAAATTTGACCAAACTATTTGTATTAACGCCTCAGATTTGAGTCCGCAAGTTACCTGGGGAACTAATCCCGGTCAGGTAGTTTCTGTTGATTCTAGAGTGCCTAATCCAGAGGAATTTAAGGACATAAATGTGAGAAAATCAGCTGAGAAAGCTCTTATGTATATGGGGCTAGATCCTGGCACTCAATTAGTGGATATTACTGTTGATCGAGTTTTTATAGGATCATGTACAAATTCCAGGATAGAGGATTTACGTTCAGCAGCTAGTGTTATCAATGGCCGGCATGTTGCAGCAACAGTTCATGCAATGGTAGTCCCTGGATCTCAGCAAGTTAAGGATCAGGCAGAAAATGAGGGACTAGATCTGTTGTTCAAACAGGCAGGCTTTGATTGGAGAGAGTCTGGTTGTTCTATGTGTTTAGGAATGAATCCCGATATTTTGAATCCAAAGGAGCGCTGTGCTTCCACCTCCAATAGGAATTTTGAAGGTAGACAAGGTAAGGGTGGTAGAACTCATTTGGTAAGTCCAATTATGGCTTCGGCTGCTGCAATCGAAGGTCATTTTGTTGATGTTCGAGAGTATTCAATAAAAGAGTAATAGGCTTGGACTGTCAATGTCATTAAAATTCAAGGTAAAATTATGGAATCTTTTGAAAAAGTAACGGGTCTCGTAGCTTTATTAGACCAAGCGAACATTGATACAGATCAAATCATTCCCAAGCAGTTCTTAAAGAGGATAGAACGTACTGGTTTTGGCCAATTCCTTTTTTTTGATTGGCGTTGGTTAGATGAAGGTCAAATTAATCATGACTTTGAGCTAAATCAGGATAGGTATAAAGGGGCTAAGATATTAGTTACGAGGCAAAACTTTGGCTGTGGCTCCTCAAGAGAACATGCACCATGGGCAATACAGGATTATGGATTTAAATGTATTATTGCTCCCTCTTTTGCAGATATTTTTTTTAATAATTGTTTTAAAAATGGTTTGTTACCCATCTGTTTGTCTGAAGATCAAGTAGAAGAAATATTCTGTCAGGTAAAAAATACGGTGGGTTATAAGATTACAGTAAACTTGAAGACCCAAAAAGTAATAACAGATGACGGATTAATATATAAATTTAAAGTGGATGAATTTAGACGGTATTGTTTGTTAAACGGATTGGATGATATTGACCTAACAATGCTTCATGAAGAAAAAATAGGAAAATTTGAAACCGATCACTTACTTCAACTGAGTATACCGTCAAAAAGCAACCGTTGAGATCAAAAATATTGCAAACGCTGGAAAAGAAATCCTTTGTTAACTTGATCAGAAATAGTTGGAATTACTTTCTATGAAAGAAGGATTTGAATTCTTTAGTCAGACCAAAAATGATCCCAAATTGGGGTGCGTGATAATTTAAACCAGTTATACTTCCTATATCCCACCTAAATCCAACCGCAGATAACTGTAATCCAAATCTAAGTTCAGAAAGACTTTCAGTCCCTAAAGGGGGTGTTCCACGTGTGTTTAGTTGCCCAGCTATTTCGCCAACAAGGTTAATTCTTTTATTAAGAGGATAAAGTCCAGCTAGTCCATATACTGCGACATCATTCTGTACTCCCGCTAATATTGGATTTGAAAGAATTCCAAGTCCAATATTTCCAAATGTATAAAACTTACCAAAATGCTTCCCAAACAAAATTCCTCCCCGATACTGAGTATTATTTAGGCCTAAACCCTTTTCTGTTGAGGCATTGGGTAACTGGATTGAAGTAAAAAAACCAAATGAAGGAGTTTGGTCAGTTTCTGGTATAACCCTAATCTTAGTTGAGAGATTAAGATCTCCATAATCACTAGTTGCAGCACCATTTGAGCTCAATTTAGGAATTACTGGAGCCGGGGAGGCTTGATTAACAGAAAGAAAGTTGTGAGCAGTCCATTGGATCTGAGCTTCTGCCATCTTACCTAAACTAAAATTGAGGCCCATGACACCCAAGCTAGTTTGGTCTCCCGTTAAACCTGAAACAGGAAATTTAGCATTTTGTAGAAAGTCAAATCCAAATTCTAGCGAGGCCTGTCCTGTCCCTAATATCCTAGGATCTTTTGTTTTTAAGGGACGTGGTTCTGCCCAAATTGAGTGAGAAAATAATAATAGAATCAGAAAACAGAGAAAAAGGTATTTGATAGCACTAGAGACTATGGAATTCTTTAATCCCTTAGGAGGTCTAGAATTATTCAATAACTGAAATGAAATGATAGATTTCATCAATTTAACAAAGAGTCAACCCTTACATTCTAGAAAGGAATGCTAATTCAATAGAATGACTGAAGCAACGAAATTTGAAGCCCTATTTTTAGCAGTTGATGACATTTAACTCCTATAACGTGAACTTTAAATTTATATTTAACAACTACTATACAGTTAATTCGTATTGAAGAATAGCGGATGTAACTATAGAAGCAGTTTCAGTTCGAAGAATATTTGTACCAACATTTGTAGATTGAAAACCATAATCTAAAAAAATAGCACATTCTTCTTCAGTCCATCCGCCTTCAGGACCAATTGAGATCGCTGCTGACTTGCAAGATATATGACGTAACCTCTTCTTTAGGGCTACAGACTTTGAGTTAGGATCTAGGAATAATTTGACTTCTGATTGAACATTTTGGCAAATTTCTAGTAAACCAGTAGGTTTATGCAATTTTGGAAAGGTGGTCCTTCGAGATTGTTTTGCAGCATTAATAATAATTGTCTGCCATCTTTTTAGCTTTGATTCAAGACGTTCTTCAACGATTCTTACAACGGAACGTTGAGCTTTTAACAAATAAATCTCAGTAATGCCAATCTCTGTAAGTTTTTGTAAGATCCACTCCAATCGGTTAGTTTTACAGACCGACTGAATAACGGTTATATCAGCAGCTGGCTTCACAAGATTTGATGACAATACAACATCTACGATTAGAACTTGTTCAGAAAAAATTTTACCAATTTTTCCAAGCCAAAGCCGACCAGAACCATCGATCAATTCTAGAGATCTGCCTGGCTTCATTCGTAGCACGTGAATTAAATGATGGGCTTCCTGTCCAGCCAATCGAATAGTATCGCTGGTTGGCTCTTCTGATAAAAAGACTCGATGAAATGACATTGTTTAAAGATGTGTTGTGATCACTCCTAATTCTAAGAAATAGACTTCTTAGAATATAAGGAATTAAGAATTTTTGATTGCTGTAAGTTTTTATTTTTCTGATGGAGCAACAAAAGACACCAATCTCCCTTTTTATAACATTTCAATGTCTGAAAACTCTTTTGTTTGGCGATTGTAATAAAATAATCAGCATCTGCTTTTAAAATACCAGACAAGAGCAGTAAAGCGGAAGGTCTTAAATATGAAATAAAGAGGCTGAGACTTTCTTTAAGTACTTGGATATCTAAATTAGCTACGACAATGTCGAACTGATTCTTTGGAACAGTTGTTAAGTCACCGGATATTAATTTCACTTTATTCTGAACGTTGTTTCTAGAAAAATTTACTTTTGCTATATCTATAGTGCCCGGGTCTATATCACAAGCAATAACTGATTCAGCACCTAGTTTGATGCTGGCAATTGAAAGAATACCAGAGCCCGTGCCAACATCGAGGATCAGTTTTTTTTTCAAATTAATTTTTTCCAATACCTTCAAACAAAGCTGGGTAGTTGGGTGGGTGCCTGTACCGAATGCCATCCTTGGTTCTAAACAAATGAGAAGTCGTTTGGTTTTGTCTGGAATTTCAGTGTCTGGATGGGGATTAACGAGAAAACTTTTTCCGATTGTGAAGGGTTTTAGATCACATCGCCATTTTTTGATCCAATCCTGTTCGTATTCAACTCCAGTTGAGTAGTGCCTAAGTGTTATGTTAGCTGACTGACATTGGGATTTAAAGTTTTCTCTGATCTGATTTATATCTTGATCAGGACCAAAATAGACTTTGAGATGAATACGTTCTGGTCCAAAAGTCTCTTCTTGGATTCCTAGAGTACCTATCCCAGTTAAAAGGGCAGAAACTAGATCAAGATCTTGATAAAACAAGGAGAACTGTAGATAATTCCAATGCCTTATGCTTAATTCCAATCGAGCCTCAACCAGTGAAAAAGATTTTTGTTTAGATTAAGGTTATCCAAAGATATCTTTAACTTTATCGTACATTTTTTTTTCTAAGGGTTTATTCTCAGTCGGACTGATTTCGGAGAGTTGTTCGAATAGTTTTCGTTGTTCGGAAGTTAGTTTTTTGGGAGTTGTAACATTAACAGATACATACTGATCCCCACGACCGCGTCCGTTTACCTTTGGAATACCTTTACCTTTCAGTCTAAACGTGCTGCCACTTTGGGTGCCTGCAGGAATTAAGATTATTTCCTTACCTTCTAGGGTTGGAACTGTGATCTTTGCGCCTAGAGCTGCTTGAGGAAAATCAATTGGAATTGAGCAAAAAACGTTTTGTTCTTGACGCTCAAATATTTCATGATCACCTACGCTAAGAACAACAAGTAGATCTCCAGAGGGGCCGCCCTGACTTCCCGCCTCGCCTGCTCCTGGAATTCTAAGCTGTTGTCCGTTATCTATTCCGGCAGGTATCTTGATTTCTAAAACTCGCTCAGTTTGAACTCTACCTGAACCCCTACATTTCTTACACTGATCCTTGATTATTTTCCCTGAACCCTGGCAATGATGACAAGTCTTACTAATGCTAAAAAATCCTTGTTGGTAGCGAACTTGCCCATGGCCCTCACAAGTTGGACAAACAATAGGTGAGGATCCACGAGCTGCACCGGAACCAGAACAGTCTTGACAAGGATCCATCCGTGGAACTTTTATCTTAGTTTTTAGCCCGAAAACTGCATCGGTAAAACTTATGCTTAGGTCATAACGGAGATGAGAACCTCGTTGAGAGGAGGACCTTCGTTGAGATGATGAACCAAAAAGGTCACCAAATCCAAAAAAATCACCAAAAATATCACCAAAATCAGAAAATGATGAAGGATCAATGTTGATGCCACCTTGCCCACCAACTGCACTATGTCCAAAGCGATCATATTGAGCCCTTTTTTGAGCATCTCCCAATATGCTATATGCTTCAGCAGCTTCTTTGAAATTTTCCTCAGCTGCTTTATTGCCAGCATTCTTATCAGGATGATATTTGACAGCTTGTTTACGATAGGCACGTTTGATTTCCTGCTCGGAAGCATTCCTATCAATTTCTAGTACTTCATAATAATCACGCTTACTCAAAGAAAGAATCCTCCATATTGATTAGACGTATGTTGACAATCTAGATGGTATGACTTTGGCATTTTAATAGCTCGTTTGATACGATAAGTTTTTGTAGGTCAATGGATTATAAATAAATGAGTCAACTATATTATTGGTTAAAATTATACTTCAAAATGATCATGGGATTTGTTTTTATTTAATTACTTTTACTATTTCTCCTGCACTTTCGTTTTAAGCTGATTCGTTGTTTGATTTTTTGTCCTGTTGAGATTTAGCATCAGAAATCTGTTCTTTGGTACTGCTGTCCGTTTGATGGCTATCCTTATGGTTTATATTTTCATTAGTATTAATCGCAACTGTTACAAGAGAAGGACGGAGCACTCGGTCTTTAAATAAATAACCGCGTTGCATTTCTGAGACAATCTCATTGTCAGGAATTGTATCAGTCTCCTCACGTATTACAGCTTCATGAAAGTTTGGATCAAAGGTCTTGCCTATTGCATCAATAGGTTTGAGTCCATTATTAGTGATGACCTCTTTGAATTGCTTGAAAATTAATTGGAATCCTGTTTTAAAATTATCAACTGTTTCAGTATCGGGAGCTGACATGCCTCGCTCAAAGGCATCTAAGATTGGTAATAATTCAGAAAAAAGATTTCCTAGGGAATAATCGTAAAAGGATTGTTTTTCCTTCTCAGTTCTTTTTCGATAGTTGTCAAATTCAGCCTGGAGCCTAAGTAAACGTTGGTAAAATTCATCTTTTTCTTTTTCAACTTGCTTATGCTGAGATAGTGGAATATCTAGTGGTAAAGAAGAGTCAGAGGAGGTTTTTATGCTGTCGTTACTTCCTGGTTTTTTTTCAGAGCGCTCTGAAGCAGGAGAAATTGTGCTGGAAACACCAGGCTTGTTATCGCCCGAGCTATTGGTGGCTGAGGCGGAATCTTCAGTTGGAGAAGGAGTTGCCTCTTCAATTGACTTTTCTTTTTTTCTATCGCTTTTTTTTCTTAACCTAGTCATTAGTTTTCCATTTTTCTTTCTATAAACTAGTTATGACTTGTTTTAGAGCATTGTAAAATAGCTTCCTTATTATCTCAAAATGAAAAGGAAGAGTTAGATATTGGCAGGTTCCGTTGAATCATTAATTTAGTTTATGCGAAAGACCTGACCATAAAGTTTAGTTACAAAGTCCACAATAGTAATGGCCTTGGCGTACTCCATGCGAGTTGGTCCTAGAATCCCTACAGAGCCTAAGTTCCTATTTTGCAGAGTCAGTGGAGAAGAAACTAGCGTACAATCTTTCATTCTCGGTGAAGTGTTCTCGGAGCCAATACTAATCCGAATTCCTTCGCTAGGGTTATGTTGGATGCATTCGTTAAGGATCTTTACTAAGCGACTTTTCTCTTCGAAAGTCTTAAAAAGTGAGCGCATTCGTTTGGTGTCAGAAAATTCTGGTTTGCCCAAAAAGTTCGAAGTTCCATCAAAGTAGATATCGACATCTGCTGGTTGGTTGATTTCATCAATCAAGCCATGGTTACAAATCAAAATAACATTCTGAAGAAGACGATTATACAAAGCCTCTTCTTTTTTCAGTTTTTTAAGAAGTTCCTCACGAATTGTGATTAGACTGTAACTGGAATGGCTTTCATTGAGGTATTTAGCAGTTTGATCCAACTCAGCTTGGGTGAAACGCTCACCTATACTTATTATTCGATTTTGGACCAGACCAGATTTAAAAACAATAATCACCAAAATTTTAGTATCACCTAACTGAATAAACTCAATATGCTTAACCAGTCTATGGCCTGGAGGAGTTGAAATTACAAATCCTATATTATTTGTTGCTAATGAAATAGCCTGTGAGATTCGTTCCATTAAGTTGTCATGAGAGTGCTCAGTAAAAATTTTTTCTTCAATTAATTCTTGATCTGCAGAATTAAGGTGAGATGATTCTAATAAATTATCCACATAAAAACGATATCCTTTGTCTGTAGGTATCCTACCTGCTGAAGTATGAGGCTGGACTAAATAGCCTTCTTTTTCCAAATCTGCCATGATATTACGAATGGTAGCTGAGCTAAGGCTATTCTTGCGTTCCTTTGAAAGTATGCGAGACCCAACTGGTTTACCACCGGAAATATAATTCTGGATTACAGATTTTAATATACCTCTTTTTCTCTTGGTTAAATGGTAATTTGTTTCCATAGATATCCCTAAATGAATTTCAAACAAAACTTTTATATTATTTGAATCCTACACTGTCAAGGTCTTTTGCTTGAAAAGTTTAAAACTAGTTAGAATAAAATGAATAATTGACCTAGAACTGCTTAAATTAATGGAGTTTAATTGAGGTATTTGCTCGAAGAATTTCAGCACGATTCTGAAATTCTTTGCTCAACGTTACTTTTTTAAGTTGGATTTTAAAAGTTTCACAAAATCCCTTTTGTAGGTTCGAGATGACATTAGATTTTTTTGGTCGGTGTTTAAGACAGGACTTTAGAGTGGAAATCATCTCAGGTAAATCTGAGGGTAAAGGCTCTTTGAGGACTCCCTGGAGGTCATGAAAATTAAAATCTATGAGAATTGAACCATGTTGGAGAAATGCATGGTCTGTCCTTCTTTGGGCGCTGCCAATCAATTTTTTCTCTCCGTAGAGAATTTCATGATTCTGAGAACTTGCAAAACATGCGGCTCTTTGAGTTCGATGTTTCATCCTCTTGTTTTTAGGTAAACTAGCAAGTTTTACATTGATTCCCAGCTGTTTTAAGCCACATTGCAAGGCAAAAGCAATTTGTTGATAGGTTCCATTTATAGTCTGGATTGGAAAGAAATGTCGATCATTAGAGATAACCGAATAAGTAATTTCATGTTGATGGAGAACAGCTCTTCCCCCAGTGGGACGACGGACAACAGAGATTTTCTTTTGTTGGCAAAAATGAAAATCAACCACTTCGCGAGCATTTTGTGAATATCCTATTGAAAGCGTGGGTTTCGTCCAACTGTAAAAGCGTAGGTAGGTATTTGATGTTGTTGATTTTGAAACTTTCTCTAGCAGCAGTTGATCTATAGCAAGGTTTGTAGCATTTCCTTGAGGCCCATTTGCTACAAGATTCCAGAATTGACTAATGGGTTTCGGGTTAGATTTATGAAGTGTAGAATGAATTTTTGTTTCAGTCACTTTTGGTAAAGGAAATAGTTAAAGGCCTATCCATTTGTATTACCATCGGAGTGCCAGAGAGCAGTTGAATTCTTTTATTACGTTTCCTAAAGATGTTAATCAGTCTACCTATTATCCCTTCAGGAATTTCTTCAGAAAAACCTAAGTTTTTTTTACCAACAATATTTTCAGTGCCAGATCCAATCGGAATTCGATTCCTTTTCAGGGAGGGCTGGTCGTCCAGAGTTTTTCTCCTGTAGTCTTTCTGGTTTTTCTTACTATTTTCAAATTCTACCTGTGAGGCTACTATGGTCTCAGAAACACCATCAGGGAATATAAATCTTTCGTAAGAAAGGTTGATTTGAGAGTTTTTAATCATTTTTCTCCCATACTCGGCTTCTAAATATCTTCCCTCAACAATTGTTTCTTTTGGTATAACTTCTTTACCATAAATGTGAACGCTTTTAGTTACTTTTGCAGTAAAACGGTCCCCTTGTCTATTGTTGTCTGAATTTAAAGTGGTCTCCAAAACTACTTCAATTCTAGTTCCGGTGGGGATAATAAAATTGTTAGTAGTTTGGCCAAAAAGATCAGAGTGAGACAAGTTAGTCAAAAAAATAACTAATACAACCAACAGCGCCTGTGTCATCAATTTCTCCTTGCCTAGTAATCTAGATAACATTGATCACATAGGTTTCAATCCTAGGGAATTGTAGTTGCAAGATAAAGGGTTATTGCTTCACGAGTCTCCTCTTCCCAACGCTTAACCAAAAATACAATGTCCATTCCCGACTCAAGTTCTGAGACAATAGTTTTTAGGTCTTGGGTATTTCCAATCGGCTTTTTATTAATTTCAATGATTACATCATCACGTTTCAGACCAGCTTCTTGAGCTATACTATCAGGCTCTACCTTACTGACATAAACACCTCCATCTTCATCAGTTAAATCTAGTTCTCGAAGTTGTCGAGAAGTTAGATTTTGGGCAGTAATACCAAGTTGAATTGACTCTGTCTCACCTGGATTTGGCTCTGGGGTAGCATTAGGGTCTTTTACAACAACATCCCGATCACCCACAACTAAATTTGTGACTGCTACCTTACCATTGCGTACATATCGAATTTTGATGGATTTCCCAGGAGTAATGGTAGCCAGGACAATGTGCATGTCAGACATTTTACTGATCTTTTGACCATCAACTTCAATGAGGACATCTCCCTGTCTAAGACCTGCTTTAGCCGCTGGACCATTAGGAGGGCTTAGCTTTTGAATCAGGACTCCTTTGCCGTCAGCAGCACCGAGGGCTTTAAGAGCTTGTGGCTTGACATCAGCTTGCATACGAATTCCAATAGCTCCCCGTTTTACTTTTCCATGTTCTACTAGTTGGTTATAAACATTAGTTGCAGTATTTGAAGGTAACGCAAATCCTATTCCAAGATTCCCTCCAGTAGGAGTAATAATAGCAGTATTAACACCAATAACTTCGCCAGACATGTTGACTAAGGGCCCCCCACTATTGCCAGAATTAATTGCTGCATCAGTTTGTAGAAACCGTTGCCAAGGTGAGCTGGTAACCCCACTGCGACCAGTGGCACTAATAATTCCTGCAGTCAGTGTCTGTTCTAGACCAAAGGGACTTCCGATAGCTAAAACCCAATTACCAGGAGTCATCCAGTCAGAGTTTCCCATCTCTAGAGATACAAGTTTTTTCTTGGTTTCGATTTTTAGTACAGCTAAATCAGTATTTTGATCTGAACCAATAACGGAAGCTATAAATTCTTCACCTGAAGCTAATTTTACGGTAATTTTGTCGGCCTTATTTATAACATGGTAATTAGTTATAATATAACCTTTTTTATCTACGATGAAACCAGATCCTAAAGATCTGTTTTTTCGACTACGTTGCCGACCTTCTGGGGGCATGAAGCGTTCAAAAAATTCTTCAAATGGGTCACGTGACCTGCGTTGTCTAGGGTTTTCCTGCTTAATTAAAGTCTCAGTGCTGATATTCACAACTGCATTTTCAACTTTTTTTGCAATAGTTGAGAAGTGTTCTGAAAGATTTGTAGGGGAAGGTATTAAGGGTGTCTTAATTAAGCTAGGAGTTCCTTTATCGGCGTTCACTTCATGGTCAATCATCGTTCCGATAGTGACACCTAATACAAGAGTTCCTAAAATAATCGAGAAAAAGACTATTTTTCGCCTGCTCATGGATACAACGTCCTTTCTTTTAATACAATGCAGTTATCACTAATTACACAATGTTTCTACACCAAAAAAATTATTTTAATAACAAAGATGAAGTATATTCCAAAAGGGTTGCCTTATGATCGTATAACTGTGTTTATAACAAAACTCAAAAAAACTTGTAAGTCAGTTTAATCAATCAATTTCAAGAGGGCAATATTGATTCTAACTTAGAATATACTACAATGATTTTATGTATAGATTCATCAAAACTGAGATTTAACATGCTTTTAAAAATAACATACTTTTGAAAATTAGAATCATTATTAGCAATTCATTTTAACATTAGTGACAATACTATTTGGGAATCTAAAGCGGTTATGCTAGGATCCAGCCCTAAGTTCAGTTTAATCAGGGCCTAATGATAGATATATTTCTGAATATAAATCGTTTGTTCTTGGTTTCAGAAACCTAATGTGTTAATGGACGATAGGTTTATTTAAAAAAAATCTTTGTTTCTATCAATAAAAAGGCTACTTTTACAAAGACTCCTTAAAGAGAAGACTTAATTTTCTGAGTTGATTTTACAATGATATTAGAATATGCAAATGTATTGGTTTTTCTTGTAGTAGCTGCCCTCTTCTTAAGTGTTAATCTGCTTCTTTCTAGTTTGATTCGTCCTTCTATATATAGTGAAGAAAAATTGATTCCTTATGAATGCGGGGAAAATCCAGTAGGTAGTCCTTGGATAAGATTTAATATTAGGTTTTATGTTTTTGCCCTGATCTTCATAATCTTTGATGTAGAAGTAGCTTTTCTTTTACCGTGGGCTGTTGTTTTTAAAGAATTAGGTTGGATTGCTTTTGTGGAAGGACTTATTTTCATTGCAATTCTTATGGTCGGCTTGGCATATGTCTGGGTGAAAGGTGATTTAGAGTGGGTTCGACCTGAAGAACGTTATGGACAAGGAGACTAATTATTAAGGGTTAATCTATGGGACTTTTAGAAAATAGATTTGGAGATAATATAGTTTTTAGTACTGTTGACCACCTTTTGAATTGGGGACGGGCTTCCTCCCTCTGGCCGATGACATTTGGTCTTGCGTGCTGCGCTATTGAGATGATGGCTACAGGCGCATCTCGTTATGACTGGGATCGTTTTGGTTTAATTCCTAGAGCCACACCTAGACAATCTGATTTAATGATTGTTGCCGGAACAGTTACATTAAAAATGGCAACTCGAGTTAAGAGGCTTTATGAACAAATGCCCGAGCCTAAATATGTAATTTCTATGGGTAGCTGTGCTAATAACGGAGGCCCCTATTGGAAACATGGCTACCATGTTTTAAATGGAGTTGATCATGTTATTCCTGTCGACGTATATGTTCCAGGTTGCCCGCCTAGACCAGAAGCTCTGCTATTTGGAGTGATGAAGCTTCAAGAAAAAATTTATCGACAGCAAGTTTTGCGTAAGAAAGGGGTTGCGTAGGGGATGAAAGATACCTCAGAAATACTCCAGATTCTTCAAGAAAAATTCCCAGAATACATCGTTAAATCAAACCTAGACAGTACAGCACCCTTTCTTGTTATATCAGCTGAATCTCTTCCAGAAGTTTGTGGTTTTTTAAAAAATGATGAAGACCTGAATTTTGAATCTCTGATGTGTCTTAGTGGAGTAGATTATAAGGATCCAAAAACTGAAGATGACAGATTAGAAGTTGTTTACCACTTATATTCAATGTTGAAGAAACATAAATTAATTCTTAAGGTTGAACTTTCTCGAGATGACCCAAAAGTTCCTACTGTTGAAAATGTTTGGGGTATCGCTAATTGGCATGAACGTGAAGCTTATGACATGTATGGAATCCAGTTTGAAGGACATAGTGATTTGCGTCGTATTCTTTGTCCAGATGATTGGGTTGATTACCCTTTAAGGAAAGACTATGTTGAACCTGAAACCTATCGTGGAATGCCGGCAGCCGCCAGCAAACAGTTTGCTGAATTGGCTGAAGAGGGAGAGGATTTAGGTACTAATCCATATCAAGCAGGGTAGTTAAGGTTAATGAGGGTTGGGGTGTAGGAATATGCAAGTTGAAGCTTATGCAGGCGAGGAAATGGTTCTTAACATGGGACCTCAGCATCCGAGTACCCATGGTGTTTTACGTTTGGAACTAGAAACCGATGGTGAAATTGTCAAAAAGGTTACTCCTCACATTGGATATTTACACCGTTGCTTTGAAAAGCACGCAGAGAATATAGATTATCCAGGAGTTATCCCTTTCTGCGATCGCATGGATTATATTGCGTCCATGAATAATAGTCTGGGTTATGCGTTAACTGTTGAAAAGCTAATGGAGATTGAGGTAAATGAGCGTGTTCAGACATTAAGAGTGCTTATGGCTGAGTTAAATCGAATTGCTAGCCATCTTTTGTCAATTGGTACTTATGCAATGGACATTGGATCTTTTACCCCTTTCCTTCACTGTTTTAGAGAAAGAGAAAAAGTTTTAGATTTGTTTGAATGGGTTTGTGGAGCGCGTCTTTTATATAACTATAATTGGGTAGGTGGGGTGTCTCACGATATTCCAAGTGGTTTTGTTAAAAAAACTTCTGAATTTCTCGACCAGTTAGAACCAGTCATTGCTGAGATGGATAAACTTCTTAGTTATAACAAAATTTTTATTGAACGGACTGCTAAGGTAGGAATTATCAATAAAGACCTGGCAGAATCGTTTAATGTTACTGGCCCAAATTTACGTGGATCAGGAATTCAATGGGATTTGCGAAAAGAGGAACCGTACTGTTCATATGAAACCTATGATTTTGAAGTTCCGATTGGTTCAGGCCAATTTGGGCCAGTTGGTTCTTGTTGGGATAGATATTATGTTCGAGTTAGGGAGATGGAACAAAGTATAAAGTTAAGTCGTCAAGCTTTGGACCGATTACCTGAAGGTGATGTACACGAAATGGTTCCAAGAAGAGTAAAGCCACCTAAGGGAGAGATATATGATCGTACTGAAACTCCTCGAGGCGAGTTGGGGTACTATGTAATCAGTAATGGTGGTCTGATTCCATTTAGGGTTAAGGTCAAATCCCCCTGTTTTACAGTTTTAAGTGTACTACCTGCTATTGCACAAGGTGGGATGGTGGCTGACATTATAGCCATCATTGGCAGTATTGATATTGTTATGGGAGAAATTGATCGCTAAGCAGCTTAATCTTTTACAGTGATTCCTGTTGAATAAAATTAAAATGGATTAAGAAGATTTATGAATTTTTTCCGTGAAATTCTTATAGAGCAATTACCTGTTTTTAGAGAGCTCCCCAGTTTTGTACAAACATTATTGCCAATGCTTTTGGGTTGTCTAGTTTGTCTAGCACTAGTAGCCTTGTTTCCACTTATTGCTGTTTGGTTGGAACGTAAAATTTCAGCCCATATGCAAGACCGACTAGGACCCATGCGAGTAGGAGGCTGGCATGGCTGGGCCCAGACTATTGCTGACGGAGTCAAGCTTCTTACGAAAGAGGATATCATTCCAAAAGAAGCTGACAAGCTGCTATTTAAGTTAGCTCCGCTGGTTGTGTTTATAGGGGGATTCGCAGCCTTTGTGGTGTTACCGTTTAGTGATCATTTTATTGTCAGTGATCTTAATATTGGAATCCTTTATGTTGTAGCGGTTTCCTCACTAGGAGTAGTCGGTGTAATTATGGCTGGCTGGGCTTCGAATAATAAGTATGCTTTATTTGGCGGAATGCGAGCGGCTGCTCAGATTGTCAGTTATGAGATTCCTACTGTATTGGCTATTTTGACCGTTGTAATTCCAGTTGGCAGTCTTAGCATGCAAGAGATTGTGAGAGCCCAGGCAGGCGGGGTTTTAAACTGGTTTATTTTTCAACCCGTTACTTTCTTCGCTTTTTTTATATTTTATATTGGGACACTTGCTGAAGTTAATCGGACGCCGTTTGATATTCCTGAGGCAGAATCAGAGTTAGTCGCTGGTTATCACACCGAATATAGTGGAATGCGCTTTGCTTTTTTCTTTTTAGCAGAATATGCCAATATGTTTTTAGTCAGCGCCCTTGCTGTTACCTTGTTTCTGGGAGGCTGGCATGGTCCATGGCTTCCTGGTCCAGTTTGGTTTATTTTTAAGTCTATGTGTTTGGTATTCCTTCAGATGTGGCTGCGTTGGACATTGCCTAGACTTCGGGTTGATCAGTTGATGTACGTAAGTTGGAAAGTTCTTTTACCTATAGCATTTTTGCTTGTTTTGGCTGCTGGAACAGTAGCACTCATAACAGAAGGTCCAGCCTAGGACTGGAGAGAAATAGGACTCACGATGAAAAAATACTTTCTAGATATTATTGAGTCAATCCGAACTACTTTAATCGGATTAAGAATTACATTTTCACACCTTTTTACAAGGGCATGTACTGTTCAATATCCTGAAGTGAAGTGGGAGCTTCCTGAACGATCAAGGATGAGATTATTCAATAAAATCGAAGACTGTATTGGTTGTGGTCAGTGTGTAAGAGCCTGTCCAGTTGACTGTATTTATATGACAACAGAAAAACGAGATAAGAAGGAGGATCCTTGGTTTGCTTCTGATGGAACTCCCATTAAATTAAAGGTAACTCAGTTCGATATCGATATGTCACTTTGTTGTTACTGTAATTTATGTACCTATCCTTGTCCAACACATTGTTTGGTTATGACCCCAGAGTACGAGTTTGCTGTCCATACTAAAAAGGATTTCCTCTATCGTTTTGCTAAGGAAGAACCAGCAGTAATTTCTGAGCCACCACCACAACCCACAAGCAACTGAGGGGTTTAATGAATATTTCAGATATTGTGTTCATAATTTTTGCTTTTGTAACAGTAGCCTCAGCTGCTGTAGTTGTGTTTTCAAAAAGCCTAATTCATTCAGCTTTTTCCTTGCTCTTTACTCTTTTTGGTGTGGCTGTTCTTTATGTTTTTCTGGGTGCAGATTTTTTAGCAGCAACCCAGATTCTGGTTTATATAGGTGGTATTCTAATTTTACTCTTGTTTGGAGTAATGCTTACTCATCGGCTTTATAATCTTAATCTTACAACTGAACGCTTTCAACCAGTAACTGGTGCAATTATAGCTTTGGCTGTGTTTTTCTCTTTGAGTCTAGTTGCCCTTCAAACTCAGTGGAAAATAGTAGAAAATGAAGAGCTAGAGCCTACCACTAGTAAGATTGGTAAAGCTTTTTTGCAGGAATATCTTCTGCCCTTTGAAATTGCTTCCATCCTTCTATTAGTAGCTTTGATTGGGGCAGCAATGCTTGTGAGACGGAGGACCGACATTTGATCCTGTTACAACATTATCTGTTAATTAGTGCAGCACTATTTTCTTTGGGTGTCTTTGGAGTACTCACCCGACGGAACGCCATTAATGTGCTAATGGGTGTTGAGTTAATTTTGAATTCTGCAAATATTAACTTGGTAGCATTTTCAAGGTATAGTTCTTCAGGTATTGATGGACAAATGTTTGCTATTTTTGTGATTGTAGTAGCAGCTGCTGAAGTGGCAGTTGGTTTGGCTATTGTGTTAACACTTTACCGCTTGTTAAAGACGGTTAATCTGGACCAAGCCGGTGAGCTTAATAAATAAAGCATATTGGACAAACAGAGTAATGGGTTTATAAAAGGGTTCTTAAAGAAAGACCCTAACCACCATTGAGATTTAAAAGGGACTGTATTTTTTATGAATCTAGGCAACTTAGAAAGTCTTCCATTTTTTTGCCCTGAGTTGATTTTAGTGGGTGCAATTTTACTAGTTGTTATTAGTGATATTACCCTAAAGGGTCTTAGAAATATTGCTAACCCCTTATTAACTATGACTGCTCTTGTAATGGCTCTGTATTATACCATCCAAACTGAACATGGTTCAGCTGGGCAGTTATTTGAAGGAATGTTGGCACTAGATACTTTTGGGCAGTACTTTAAGATATTCTTGTTGATATCTTCACTGCTTATTATTCTCGTATCTTTGCATTCTTCAGAGCTGTCTTCAATTCATCAAGGAGAATTTTTTGCCCTACTTCTTGCCGTTACCCTAGGGATGGTGCTGATGGCAAACTCAATTAACTTAGTTATGCTTTACTTGTCTCTTGAGCTAGTTTCTTTGACATCTTATGTCATGGTTGGTTATCTGAGAAATGATCGTCTTTCTAATGAAGCCTCTATGAAATACATCCTTTTTGGAGCAGTTTCAACAGGTTCTATGCTATACGGATTTTCTTTGTTATACGGGATTACAGGTAGTCTGAATCTTTTTGAAATTAGAGAAGCACTGATAATACAAGGTGATCTAGGTATTAATCAGTTAACCCTCCTCTTGATAGTAGTTCTCTCAATCGCTGGGTTTGGATTTAAAACTGCAGCGGTTCCTTTTCACTTTTGGTGTCCAGATGTTTATACAGGGGCCCCAACACCAGTAACTGCATTCCTTTCAGTAGCTCCCAAAGCAGCAGGTTTTGCTATTTTAGTTCGGTTTTTCTTTGGCGGGCTCAGTCAAATGACACAGGCAGAAGGAGGTTTGTTAACTGGTGTTGATTGGGCACTAGTTCTGGTCATCATTTCGGTTATAACAATGAGTTGGGGTAATATAGCTGCTCTTACCCAAAACAATTTAAAACGGATGTTAGCGTATTCCAGTATAGCCCATGCTGGATATATTTTGATGGGGTGTGTGGTTTTAACTGAGACGGGCCTAAAGGCAATTTTAGTGTATTTGTTTGTTTATCTTTTTATGAACTTAGGTGCTTTTTTGGTGGTAACCATAGTTTTTAATAGTGAACGTACATTTCAGGTGCAAGATTACAATGGAATGTTTCGGCGTTCTCCGTTCTTAGCAATTGCAATGAGTATCTTTATGTTGTCCTTGATTGGGATCCCTCCTTTTTCGGGTTTTCTAGGGAAGTTATATATATTTGGTGCAGTCATTGACCAAGGATTGTTTTGGTTTGCTGTTATAGGTGCTCTTAATGCTGCCGTAGCTGCTTTCTATTATATGAGAGTCATGAAGCACATGATTTTAGAAAATGATGATGGAGAGAAAAGTCCCCTCCAGATGTCCTACCTTAACCAAGCATTAATTGTACTGCTATTGATTCCAAATGTTTTTCTGATAGTGTATTGGAGTCACATTGATCGTTGGGCTACTAGTTCCATTAAGCTTTTTAATGGATTGTAAGACACACATCTTCCTGTTAGTTATTTCTGAATATTCAATTGGATGCAATCCTATTATTAAATAGGTGTGGGATTACCTGTATCTAGATGAAGTAGGACTTGATTACTATCCTAATTAATCCTCAATCAGTAGAGCTAATTGCCTGACTGGACCGTGGGCACCTTTGATAAGAACCTTTTCTATGTCTGCAGTTCGGCTGGGTCCAGTAATCAGTGTAATCGCAGTTGGGTAGTGATCAGTGGCCCAAGTGCTTTGTAGATATTCAAGCGCTGTTGACAAGTTTGGATAGATCTGATTAATACTAGCAAGGGCTAAATGGGCTGTAGGGAGCAAACTAATTTGGCGGCTGGCCTCTGGTTTTGAGGTTAAAATAATTGTACCACTATCAGCGATCAAGCAATCTACGCCAGTTATTGATAGATCTGTTTGAGCTAGACGGTGAGTATTACTTGAGTGCTGAAAATAGTCTCCACTTTCATTATTTTCATTAAAAAGATTTATTTCAGGTAAATCAACGGATAGTTTTTGAATGATTTGATTATCAACACAAATATTGTGGTTTGAGACTGCTATATTTTTGTAGCCTGAATCTCTAATCAGGCTTTTGATAAATTGAAATACTGAATCAATATTTGGACAAATTTCTGTCTCACCACCTACACAGTTAGATTCTACTTTGAATCGCTGTGCAATTCTGGACAAATCTACAAAATCAGAAGCAAATAAGAACTTTGAAGAGTCAGATTTAGTGGGGGCTTGTTGGCGGTTTAGGCCATTCAATGATCGACGTATTCGTCCTAAAATCTCAGTTCTAGAAGCATTCATGTTGTTTTCTGTTGAGTTGTTTCTTTCCATAGCTCTTTGAAAGTTTTAGCAGCGATAGGAGGAAAATCTCGGTCTTTACTCCAACCTGGAACATTAAGATGTTGTCCTTTTTTATAAAAGATTTTAAGGAGGTTTCTCAAGAAAAAAGAACCAAGGCGGTAAAGCCGTACATCCTTCATTATTGAAGTGTAGCAGTGCATTGCAAGTCTCTCTTGCCATGAGGATTTATGCTGTTTGACTACCTGTTCACGAAGCCAAAGCAATTGGTGGTGCACATCAATCTTTACTGGACAGATATTAGAACAGGCGCCACAAAGAGAAGAGGCATAAGGGAGGTCTTTCGCAGTATCCAAACCCTGTAGTAGGGGAGTTAGAACTGACCCTATTGGTCCTGAATATGTTGATCCATATGAATGCCCTCCAACCCGTTGATATACGGGGCATGTATTTAAGCAGGCACCACATCGAATGCAGAATAACGACTCTCTTAATTTCGGATTGGACAAAATCTCAGTTCGGCCGTTATCCAGAATCACCAGATGAAATTCTTCTGGACCATCTAGATCTTCTACCTTTCGCGGTCCATTTATCATGGATACGTAGCTCGTCTGTTTTTGTCCAGTTGCACTTCGAGATAAGAGCTTCAGAAAAATTGACAAGTCTTCGAATCTAGGAATGACTTTTTCCAAACCCATTATTGCGACATGGACTTTTGGTAAGTTGGTACACATGCGTGCATTACCTTCATTTTCGACCACTACGATTGTGCCCGTATCGGCAGCAGCAAAATTAACACCAGAAATTCCTAATTTGGTTGAAAGGAATTTTTGTCGAAGTTTACCTCTTGCAAATGCACAAAGCTCTTCAGGGATTTCTGTATAGGGAATATTGAAGGTTTTATTAAACAAAGCACCAATCTGTTGGCGTGTCATATGTAAAGCTGGTGCAATGATATGAGAAGGGGTTTCATTGGCAAGTTGAATAATAAACTCTCCGAGATCCGTTTCTATAGGTTCAACACCTTGTTTTTCTAATTTAGAGGCAAGTTTGATTTCTTCTGTAGTCATTGATTTAGACTTGACCACGTTTTTGGCGTTTAGACGTCGACAAAGTTTCAAGATATAATTTGAAGCTTCATCAGCATCTCTGGCCCAAAAGACCTGACCACCATTATTAAGAATGTTGCTTTCAAGTTGTTCCAAATAAAAATCTAGTTGGTTAATTACCTCTTTTTTAATTTGATGACCTTTTTCGCGCAACTCTTCCCATTCTGGAACTTGATGGATTGATTTTAATCGCTGTTCTAGGGCATGTCGGGTAGCAGAGTGAAAAGTCTCACGTAATTTAGAATTAGCTATGTTTTTAGCTGAAGACGTTTTAAAACCAGAAGGTGTTCGTTCCATAAAGTATTGATTTAGTGTTATTTATTTTTTCAATTCAATTAGATTAGAGGTGATTCACTATAAATTCTCCCCTAGAAGATCTGCTAAATGTAAGGGTTTTATAGGAATATTGTGTCTACTTAGATATCCTCCAATTTGCATCAAGCAGCTGGAGTCATTAGCTATTACATAATCTGCTCCTGTTTTGGTAATAGCACTGCTCTTATCTTCTGCCATGGCGATTGAGATTTCAGGAAACTTTACAGAAAACATTCCGCCAAAACCACAACAAGTTTCTGATTCTTCCATTTCTACTAGTTCTATGCCCTGGATATTTTTAATTAATTCACGGGGTGCTTGGTGGATTTGTAGTTCACGGAGGAGGTGACAAGCGTCATGGTAGGTAACACGATGAGGAAACGTGACACCTAAATCCTTTACTCCAATTATGTTAACTAGAAAGTCAGAAAACTCAAAAATGTTTTTTGTTATTTCCTGTAAAGGTTCTTTATAGGTAGAGTGGTCGAGGATTTCAGGATAAAATATTTTAACCATACTTGCACATGATCCAGAAGGAGTAACAATATATTCGGAGTTTCCAAAAATTTCCAAAAATCGTTGGGCCAGCTCACATGCGTCTGCATGATATCCCCCGTTAAAGGCTGGTTGACCACAACAGGTTTGTTCCAAGGGGTAATTTACAGATAAGCCAATCTTTTTGAGTATTTTAAAAAGATTCATTCCAACACTGGGAAAGAACTGGTCTACTAGACAAGGAATAAAAAGTGAAACTTTCATACGTTAATTCTACTCTTTTTCTATGGACTTGGTTGTTAAACAAAAAATAGCATAACATTAATGGGTTTAAATAATCATTAAGGTCAACAAATGAATTTTCACTTAAATAATTTAAATTTTATTTAAATCTAGGAACTATGGAATTTTAAAACTTAATATTAGGACATAGTATTTTGGAGGTTTGTAACAAAGGAGAAAATATGGTGAACCCTGTGCAGGATCGTGTTGCAGTTGTTACCGGAGGGACTCAAGGTATAGGTCAGGCTATTACAAAATCACTATTGCAAGAAGATCTTAAAGTTGTAATTTGTTCGCGTAATGAGGAGAAAATAACTTCCTGCCTGAAGGAACTAAGAGTGTTGTGGGGAGATGCTATCAAGGGATTCAAGTGTGATGTAAGGAGCTATTCGGAGGTCACTGACTTGATCGACTTTACAGTTAAAGAATATGGAAGACTTGATCTTTTGGTCAACAATGCTGCTGTGGGAATTTTTAATTCCGTTATGCAAATCACCCCGGAAGAATTTAAAGAAGTTATCGAAACTAATTTAGTAGGAGTTTTTCACTGTTGTCATGCTGCGATTCCTGCACTTAAGCGCAGTGGGAATGGGTATATCATTAATATCAGTAGTTTAGCGGGAAAACAAGCTTTTGCAGGAGGTTCGGCCTACAATGCCTCGAAATTTGGTCTTAATGGTTTTAGTGAAGCCATTATGCAAGACCTTCGTTATGAGGACATTCGTGTTAGTTATATTCTTCCAGGCAGTGTTGACACAAATTTTCGTGGGTCTCAAGCTAGAAATAATTCTAGTTGGAAATTATCTCCTGACGATATAGCCAGGATAGTTGTTGAGCTAATTAACCATAATCCTAACTCTCTGCCCAGTCGAGTAGAAATTCGACCCTCAAAACCATTAAAAAAATGAATAGTCATGGGTTTATGTAATATCTGGTTATATTTATGGTCTTAAATATTAAATTTAGTAATTGAAGTTGTGTAAGTAATTTTTTTCTAAGATAGAAATTCAGGTTGATATACCGTGTACAGCTATTTTTAAAAACTATCAAAATGATCTAAGGGGGAAATATGGCTTTTTGGCTCCTAAAAACAGAACCTTCCGACTATGCTTATAGTGACTTGGTTCGTGAAAAAAAAACAGTGTGGGATGGGGTGAGTAATAATTTGGCTTTAAAATATATTCGACAAATGCGCAAAGGTGATCTAGCTTTAATCTACCATACTGGTAATGAGAAAGCTGTGGTTGGTATTGCTGTATTGATTAGTGATCCCTATCCCGATCCGGAGCAAAATGATCCAAGATTGGTCGTGGTTGATGTGAAGCCTAAAAAGAAGTTAGTTAGAGAAATCTCACTTGCTGAGGTTAAATCAAATTCAAAATTAAAGGATTTTGAGCTCGTTCGTTTGCCACGGCTATCGGTCATGCCTGTGGAGACAAAAATTTGGAAAGAACTAGTTCAAGAGAATTAACATCTTCTATTAGTAGAGTACTCGAGCTAATTTGCTTCTGAATTCTTCAGCTAGATCACTGCGATCTCCAACTAGACTGAATATGGCGAGCATTGCTCTGCGGGCAGCATCATCATCATAATGTTTATCCAGTTCTACTAAAGCCAATAATTCTTCTAGCGCTCTACGATACTCTTGCTTAGCAGTAAGACAAGATGCCAAGGCTAAACGGGCATTCAAGTTGCTAGAGTCCTTTGCTATCAAGTTTTTCAGGGAATCCTCACCACCTGCTTTGTCACAATTAACTTGAAACTGAATGACTTCAAGTAATCTCTCGGCAGTTTCATATTGCTCTGCTACTGGAGGAATTTTCTTGAGATATATTTCTGCTGTGTTGGATTGGTGTTCATCAATGAGAATTTTGGCAAAGGCTAAACTAGCTCCCGAATGATTAGGTTCCAACTGAAAAATTTCCTGAAGAAGGTTCTTAGCTTCGTCAATTTCATTGATTTTTATTTTATCCTGAGCAAGTTGAAATAATTTATCTACTTGAGTTAAACAATAGGGCTTTAGAAAATTTCGGATGTTCGATTCAGACTGGTTTCCAGAAAACTGGTCTGCTAGCTTTCCTGCTTGAAAAAGACAAACTTGAGGAATACTGCGGATTTCAAATTGTAAAGCCAGATCTTGACTCTCATCAATATTAACTTTAGCTAAAATAACGGCTCCATTATACTCCACCACTAATTTTTCTAACACTGGGGTTAATTCACGGCAAGGCCCACACCAGGGTGCCCAGAAGTCGACTAAGATGGGAACAGTTTTTGATTTTTCGACAACTAGAGTTTGAAAGTTCTGGTCATTAACATCCAAAACTAATGATGATTTAGAAGTTGACATTATCTTTGTTTCTCATAGGGAAATTCATTATTCACTGGATGAAGACGAGTATTCTATTAAAAGTTTAAAATCTGCTATTTAAAATACTAGAAATTAGATGGAAATTAAAAACAATAATTGGGTTTTTATAGATAGGTAACTGCAGTTGGTTCATTATCGTTAATAGCAAAACCCTAATTTTACAAAGTTAATTGAATCTTTAATCATAAACGTAAGGTTGTTTAGGTCTTTCGGGGATGCTAGCATACAGCTAACGATTTAATTAGAAATCAGGATGACAGAATAATGCACCAATGGATAACAGTCCTATTAGTTTTTCTCTTCACTGCAGTCCCTTGTTTAGAAGCAAAATTGAAAATATCTTTTGAGCGTAATATCCTTAATTTGAAAGCAGAAGACACAACCTACGGAACTGTTTTAAAAATTCTTGCCCAACATGCTGGATTAAAATATCAAATTCCAGATGATTTAAAATCAGTGCGGATTCCAATTATTGAAATTGAGAATGTAGACCTAACAACTGCTCTAGAAAAAATAATGGAAGGTAGTCGGTTTAATTTTGTTTTAATAGGTCGTCCAGGAGTCAGAGACTTGGTGTTTAAGTTAATAATTTCTGGAAAGTCTAAGGATAATGGAAGCGGGAACACTAATTCTGTTCAAAATGATAAATGGTCTTTAGATCCTTTCAGTGCTGGGTCACAGGAGCAACATTCAGAATTTATTAAGCAAGGCCAAGCAAATCATCAAAATTCTGGGTATGATAGAACAAGGTTGTCTGAGAGAAAAATTGATCTGAAAACTTTCCAGAAAAAAGATCAGCTAATGGTAAAAGAGCCATATGGACAACCTTCTTCTACTTTCCCAGAGAGAAGCAAGTTTTCCCCTTCTAGATCAGTTATAAAATCTTCTTTGGATCAGACCAGCACATCAAAAAGTCCTATAAGAGAAGTTCCTAGTCCCAAATCATACTAGACAAACATTAGTTTTTGAAAAATTCATTAACGGTATAACCCTATGAAGCATTCGAATAACCGTAAAGGAAATCAGAAGATCTCAATCATAAATAGACAAGCATTTCATCATTATCAGATCTTTGAAAAATTTGAAGCTGGCATAGTTTTACTAGGAACGGAGGTTAAATCGGTACGAGCTGGTCAGGCTAACTTGAAAGATGGCTATGGTATTGTAAAAGAAGGAGAGATCTGGTTGCTTAATTGTCATATTAGTCCTTATGGACAGGGCAATCGTTTAAACCATGATCCCTTGAGAAATCGGAAATTATTACTTCATCGGA
This sequence comes from Terriglobia bacterium, assembly GCA_022452285.1. Classification (GTDB taxonomy): domain Bacteria; phylum Acidobacteriota; class Terriglobia; order Versatilivoradales; family Versatilivoraceae; genus JAKUNG01. The sequence goes on from JAKUNG010000002.1 coordinate 301,066, forward strand.
CAGAAATTAGGAAACTAATTGGTAAAACAGCAGAACGAGGAATGACGCTAATTCCTCTTAGAATTTATTTTGAAAGAGGACGTGCTAAATGTGAAGTAGCCTTGGCCAAGGGTAAAAAATTATTTGACAAAAGAGAACAAGAGCGCCGCAAGACCGCGGAGCGAGAGGCCCGTCAAGCCATCAAATATCAAAACTAAACTTCACTAAAGTTTTTCCTAAAATAAAACTATGCCTGAGAATTTCGAACTAAAAACTAGACATCAGTTTTCTAATCTTATTTCCCAACGAAACCGTTGGAGGCAGGTCCATGATAAATTGCCGGGTAGAAGGTTATTTAAGAACCTAATAGGTTCTTATTGGGCAAAACATAATTATTCGATCGAAGAAAGGATAGCCCTCTCATCTGACAATGGAGAGACTGTAGACCCCCAAAAGGACTTACAGGTAGCATTACATTGTCAAGCTTCCCTTTGGCTCTTAAACCGGAGTCAAGAAGACAAGAAACTAACAGTTGCTGACTTAATTTTTGTTCATCAGTCGTTGACAGATCAGACAAACTCAACCAAGCAGGTTTACCGAACGTCCAATATGAAACCTCTAATAGAGGGACAGGATCCACCAGAATGGGAAGTAATTCCAGAATTGGTGAAGAATGCTCTTGAGTGGTTTCAAGCAGATAGTTTTAATGAAATGCATGAAGTTGAAAAAGTTGCTTTGGCCCTTATTAAATTAATTGACATTCAGCCTTTTGATAAAAATAATGGTACAACCTTACGTCTTTTTTCAAATATTTTTTTGTTACAGGCTGGATATCCACCTGCCATTTTTCGTTCAGATCAGGCTGATTCCTATGCTTTAGCAATTGAGGAAGCATTATGTTTTAGGACAGAAGCATTAGTTGAGCTCTTGACAGAATCAGTTGGTCATAGTCTTGGACTCTGTCTTGGTGAAAAGGAAACTAAATCACCCTTCATAGTTTTAGGTTAAGGTTTTATATCGTTTAGGGTTTATTTCTCAGATAGTGCTATGGAATACCTAGTTTAACTAAAAGCTATGGAGTGAAAAACTCAGTTATTGATTCAAGTAGTGAAGTTGTTACATATTTTTTAGGAATCACATCAACTTTTAGCCCTCGTTCTTCTGCAGTTTTTTTTGTGATAGGTCCAATGCAGGCTATGGCAATGTCCTTTAGACGGTGAGGCCATGGTTGCAGAATTGTTTCCAAATTCTTTACTGTTGAGGAACTTGTAAAGACAATCATATCAATCTTATTTGAGTGAAAAATTTCATTTAAGTGTAATGAAGCACTGTCTGGCAAAATAGTTTCGTAGACAGTGACAACATCTACAGTTGCTTGTTGTTTTCGTAATTGCTCTGGCAACAATTCTCGAGCAACTTTTGCTCTGGGCATGAGGATGTTCATACCTTTCAGAGTTTTCTCCTGAAAACTTTCTAGTAATCCTTCAGCACAGTATTCATTTGGAATAATATCTATGCTCAGATTAAAAGCTTGTAAAGCTTTCGCTGTAGCTGGGCCTATAGCAGCAATTTTAATTCCTTTCAGTTCACGAATGTCTGAGAAAATACTAAAATAGCGATCAAAAAAATACTTTACCCCGTGTACACTAGTAAAAATTAGCCAGTGGTATGTCTTAATTTTTTCTATTGCTTCGTCCAATGCTAACCATGAACCGGGTCTCCGTACTTCAACGGTTGGAAAACTGATAACATCGGCTCCAAGTCTACGAAGTTCGCTTTTAAATTTGACTGATTGTTGATGGGGTCTAGTAATTACAATTTTTTTTCCAAATAGTGGACGATTATCAAACCATCTTAACTGGTTACGAAGATTGACTACATTACCCACAACAATTATGGTAGGAGGACTCATGTTTTGGGCTTGTTCAACAATTGTCTCTAGAGTACCCGTAATGACTTGTTGGGTTAGGTAAGTTCCCCAACGAATTAAAGCGATAGGGGTGCGTTGGCTCTTGCCGTGACGAACAAGTTGTTTCACCAAATCAGGTAGATTTTTTGTTCCCATAAAGAAAACCAATGTTTCGTAGTTTTGTGGTAATTGATTCCAATCAATAGTAGATGTTTCTTGGGTAGGGTCCTGATGGGCAGTTATAAATGCAACTGTATGACTTAAATTTCTATGAGTTAGGGGGATCCCAGCATAAGTCGGTCCTGCTGAACCTGCAGAGATTCCAGGAACAATTTCGAACTGAATTCCTTTTTTTGCTAGGGCTTCAGCTTCTTCTCCTCCACGACCGAAAATAAAAGGATCACCTCCCTTGAGTCGAGCTACATTCTTTCCTGCATGAGCACGCTGTATAACTAAATCATTGATTTCTTTTTGCGTGATGTGGTCTTGCCCACTTTTTTTCCCAACGTAGATTTTTTCTGTTTCTTTTCTGCAGTGGGTTAGGAGCTCCTGATTTACTAAATAGTCGTAGATGACACATTCAACAGACTCAAGGCAATGTAGCGCTCTCAGAGTGATTAGTTCTGGATCTCCAGGTCCTGCTCCGATTAAATATACTTTACCACTCATGAAGCTTTCCAAAACTACAGTTCTAAAATAGTTTAAAATATCACTTTATCTGTGATTTTTTTGATAATAAGAGTTCCAAAATATGAGTTAATACTGTCATAGACAAAATTCTTTTACTTCAGGCTTTCTAGAATCTTGTCTGCACCTTTTTTTATGAGTTGATCGCCTACAATTTTTCCTAGATCTCTAGGATGTTCAATAGATCCTTCTCTAAATTCTCTAATGATTAATTTGCCGTCAATTGTTCCCACTAATCCTGTTAGTTTAACTCTAGAGTCTTGAATCGAAGCAAACCCTGCAATGGGTACCTGACAGCCACCCCCTAAATGTTGTAGCAGTGAACGTTCGGCTTCCACTGCTATCCTTGAACTAGGATGGTTTAAGGATTTAACCTTATCAAGTGTCAGCTGATCATCAGAACGCACTTCAAGAGCAAGCGCACCCTGTCCAATTGCTGAACATATTTGATCAACTGGAATTCGTTCTTTAATCAGGTGGTCAAGTTTTAATCGAATCAATCCAGCACAAGCCAAGATTATTGCTTCATACTGACCTTCCCTTAACTTTTTTAATCGAGTGTCAATATTTCCACGCAATTGAATGATTTTTAAGTCAGGGCGAAAGTTTAATAGTTGAGATTGACGACGAAGACTACTAGTACCAATTCTTGATTGAGAAGGCAATTCGGATAACTGGAAAAATTGATTAGAAAGTAAGGCGTCTCTGGCATCTATTCGTTTAACAACTGCCCCGATGGACAAGCCTGGAGGAAGACTGGTTGGTAAATCTTTAAGGCTATGGACCGCGATATCAATTTCTTCGTTAAGGAGAGCCTCTTCAATTTCCTTTATGAAGATTCCTTTACCTCCAATTTGGTGCAAGGGAACATCAAGGATCCTATCACCTGAAGTTTGGATGGTTTTAATGCTTAACGATAAATTGGGATGTTGTTGTTGAAGTTCATCTTTAATTATGGAGGACTGGCGGACAGCCAAAAGACTTCCTCGTGAGCCGATAATTAGAGGACGTGGAGCCATAATTCTCCGATTAGTTAAATAGTATGAAAAGATTAATTTTGTAAGTATTATTTTTTTGATTCAAGTAATAAATTTCTCCAAAATGAGGGAACGCTAATTATTCTTTTAGTCCTAACATCTTTTTTATCATTTCAATATGCTTTGATCCTGAGGATGTCTGATGGACGGATTTTATCTCAGAAATAGGGCCGTGTAGAAATTTTTTGATAATGCTTTGAGTCATATTTTCTAAGGCAACTTCTTGTTCAGTAGAGAGTTCCCCTAACTGTTTTTTTGTTTTTTCGAGTTCCTCCTGACGGATTAAATCCCAATGTTTTTTGAGTGCAACGATGGTAGGAGTTATATCTAAGGAATGGACCTGATTTACGTATGATTGAACTTCCTCATTTATTATTCCCTCAGCAAACTGAGCTTCTTTAAGACGATGTTTTAAGTTTGCGTCTACTACATGGCGAAGATCATCTATGTCGTAAAGAAAAATATTATCGATTTTATTGATTTCAGGATCGACATCACGGGGCATTGCGATGTCTATTATAAAAACAGGACGGTTTTTTCGTAACTTTATGATTCTTTGTCCATCAGTTTTCCTTAGAACAACCCCAGGTGCTCCTGTAGAACATATTAAGATATCAGCGCGTTCAACATGTCTGAAAAGCTCTTCTGGAGGAATCGCTTCTCCCTGGAGTGTTTTTGCGAGATCAACAGCTCTTTGATAGGTCCGGTTCCAAATTAAAAGTTTAGAAACACCTTGGGAAGTAAGGTGTTTAGCTGATAGTTCACTCATCTTCCCAGCACCTAGTAGGAGAACTGTCCGCCCATTTAGCGTGTCAAATATCTTCTTTGACAGTTCAACTGCTGCGTAACTTATAGAAACAGCTGAGTTTGAAATTCCAGTTTCTGAACGTATTCTTTTTGCAACATGAAAAGCTTTATTCATAAGGGGGCTCAAGTTTTCCCCTACAGCACCCAATCGATTAGCTAGAGTAAAAGCGTTTTTGACCTGTCCCAAAATTTGAGGTTCTCCAAGAACCATTGAATCAAGGCTGCTTGCTACCCGAAAAACATGCCGAACAGCATCTGTATGGGAAAAGTCATAAAGGAAATTTTGGATTACTTCTTTAGGCTGACCATGAAAATCGGAAAGAAAATCAGTGACGAGATGGATGCCTAAATTGATATCAGGTGAATGTGCCAGGACTTCGGTCCGATTGCAGGTAGAAATTATTAGACTTTCTGAAATTGCTGACTGAGAAATAAGATTTTCTAATGCATCAGGAAGTCGAGTTTCAGGAAAATAGAGTTTTTCACGAATGTCAATAGGTGCAGTTTTATGGCTTAGGCCAACTATAAGTAAACTCATTGTATAAAGGAATGGGCACTACCCTGTGATCGAGTTCCAAAAAAAGTAACCATAACAAAAATAAATCCTAAAACTGCCATCAAAGCAGCTTTTTTTCCACGAAGGTTGGCAGAAAGCCGGTATGTAATGAGAATGCCGTAAGTGAGCCATGTGATAAATGAGGCAACAATCTTTGGATCTAACTTTAAAGGAAGCTGCCAAAAGGTCCCTGCCACAAGTCCTATCGTTAACAAAGGAAAACCAATACTAAGTGACCGATAACCCAATTCATCACATACCTCTAGGGAAGGAAGGCGATAGTAAAATGCCTGAGGTCTTTTTCGTTTTAACTCATTTTCTTGGATGAGGTACATTAGTCCTGAGGCAAAAGCAACAAAGAAAGCACTATAACCTAAGAAAATAGTTGGTACGTGAATGTAAAGCCACAAGCTCCTTAGAATTTCTGGATACGGCTGACTAGGTGAAGAAATTAGGTTTGCTAGTAGCGTTAAAATAAATGCCAATGGAAATACAAAAACACTAAGAGAATCTAACCTATATCGTGCATAGGACAGAAGAAAAGCTAGAACAATAACTAAGGCAAAGAAAGATAAAACGTCCTGTAAAGTGCTAATTGGAGGATGTTGACTTTCCGACCATGCTAGACCAATTGCGAAGGCATGGCAGAAAAATCCAATTACAATACTGGCCAGAACCATTCGAAAAAGGATTTTTTTTCTAGTAATGATTGTCAGAAAGGCATGGAGGAGGCCGATAGAATAGAATCCAATTGTTAAGCGAAGAAGGAACAGGCTCATATATAAACACTACTTTTTTAATGACATAGATTAAGTACTTTAAATGCACATTTACATACCCTTAAGATTATACTATTGGTATTTGTTTCATACAAGAAAGGTACAAGAACTTCTTCGCAAAACAGATAGAATTTGCAGAGTCTAGAGTTTTTAGTTGTACCTGTGTTAAGCTCCATGTAAATCAATGTTCTACAGAGAACATAAAGTCCTAGTGATCATTGATTAGAGCTATAGTGACAAAGCTTTAACTTATTACAGTAGATATCTATTTTTCTGAGAAACTTCTGAGAAACAGTGTTAGAAAGTCAACATTTAATACAATATTTTTTCTTCATGGTGGTATTTTTGTTTTCCCTTAGCATTCATGAAGCAGCCCATGCTTGGACAGCAGAACGATTTGGTGATTCCACTGCTAGGTATTTGGGCAGAGTGACCCTCAATCCCATAGCTCATATTGATCTTATTGGAACTATCATATTTCCTACAATCGCTTTTTTTTCAGGGGCACTACTTTTTGGTTGGGCAAAACCTGTCCCATGGAATCCTTTAAATGTAAGTGATAGAAGAAAGGCAGATATTTGGATCTCAGCTGCAGGCCCAATTAGTAACTTAGTACTCGTAACCATTTTTTTGTTGGTTATTAAGTTATTTCAGAGTTATCAAATGGTTGGGGGAGTTGTTGGAGGGACCATTTTAGAACCTCTTCATCGAATGTGTGTGATGGGGATTTTTCTGAACATGACTCTAGCTGTTTTTAACTTGCTTCCTATTCCTCCTTTAGATGGAAGTCATATATTGCCTCATTTTCTCCCACCTGATTTGGCTAGATCCTATGATCAAATCAGACCCTATGGATTTATTATTCTTCTTGCCTGTCTTTATTTGGGCATTCTTGGGTTAGTCTTATCGCCTTTTTCACAGTTAATTAGCTTCATCCTTTCACTTTGATATTGAAAGGTTTGTTTGCTTAAACACAACATAGTTTATATCCTACACAACGAAAATTATCGCTATGGTCCAATTTAGTACAAATAAACTCCGGATATCAAGTGGAATGAGACCCACTGGACAACTTCACTTAGGACATGTAGTTGGAGCTCTAAAGAAATGGGTGGCTTTGCAAGACCAATATCAGAGTTTTCATTTTATTGCTGATTGGCATGCCCTGACCTCAGACTATGCGGATACTTCTAAAATCAATGACTATCGAATTGAAATGATGATTGACTGGTTGTCTGCTGGTCTAGATCCCCAAAAATCAGTACTTTTTGTACAGTCCGCTGTTCCTGAACATGCAGAGCTTCATTTAATTTTGTCAATGATAACACCATTGGGTTGGTTAGAAAGAGTCCCTACTTACAAGGAACAACAACAGAATGTTGCTGATAAGGATTTAGGCAATTATGGTTTTTTGGGATATCCAGTTTTGCAAGCTGCTGATATTTTAATGTATAAAGCTAATGCTGTTCCGGTTGGTGAAGACCAGGTGCCCCATGTTGAATTAACTCGAGAGATAGGGCGACGGTTCAATACACTTTATAAGGAGACATTCCCTGAACCCCAAGCGCTTCTGACGCAGGTCCCACGACTACCTGGATTAGACGGTCGAAAGATGAGTAAAAGTTATAACAACGATATTTCTCTTTCTGATTCTCCTGAAAAAATATGGAAAAAAATTAAAGGAATGATGACCGACCCAGCCCGCAAGCGCAGACATGATCCTGGCAATCCGGATGTCTGCCCCGTTTATTCCTATCACAAAATCTATTCTTCCGAAGAGACGAAACAAGTTGTTCAGCGAGACTGCCGGACTGCTAAAATAGGATGTATTGATTGCAAAAACTGGGTAAGCACCTCTTTAGTAAAAGACTTAACACCACTGTTGGATTCTCGGAAAAAATATGTGAGTCGAAAAGGGGATATTCAGGACATTATTAAGGATGGTAATAATCGTGCTGCTGAAGTAGCTAAAGAAACAATGCAAGAGGTGCGTCAGGCAGTAAAATTTTCTGGCTAGATGGTAAAAAATGGAAGAATCCTACAACATTAAATTGCCAGTCTATGAAGGCCCTTTGGATTTGCTTTTGGATTTAATCCGCAAACAGAAAATCAATATCTATGATATTCCCATTGCAAAAATTACAAGCCAATATTTAAGTTACCTTAAAGTGCTGAAGGAATTCGATACTAATTTAGCCGGTGAATTCCTGTTTATGGCAGCAACACTCATTTATATAAAATCTCGGATGCTTTTGCCAGTTGACCCCCTTGAATCGGAGGAAGAGACAGAAGATCCTAGAGCAGAATTAGTCCAGCAGCTTTTAGAATATGAGAAATTTAAGAATGCTGCTCAAATGTTACATCAGAAGGATTTAGTTGAACGTTCCAGTTGGACATTAGCAGGCATCAAGGATTTTCGAAACGTTTCTGTAGAACTAGAATTAGCAGTAAATTCATTTGATCTGATTGCTAATTTTCAAAAGATCCTAGAAAGAGTTGAGTCTACTCGGGCTATGGAGATTGAACGGGATGAAATTACAGTTGATCAAGTGGTAGGACATCTAAGAGGAGTGTTTTTAAACTCAGGTGAAAGTATTTCTTTAACTGATATGTTTGCTGGTCTTAAGAGTCGAAGAGCAACAATTTTTGTTTTTGTTATTATTTTAGAAATGGCTTATTTACAGGCTATAAGTTTATTTCAGAAAAAAATATATGGAGAAATTAGGGCGAAGAAGAAAAAAAACTTTAGTGATGTAATGACCAAAATTCATGATTGGATAGGTGGGCTACAGTTATCTACGGTTGGCCAAAAAAGTTAATCTTTGAACCCCTTTTTTTAAAAAATCAAAATAAATTGTTAAGGAAATTAATGTAATGGCGGCTGATAACTCCCGATCAATCATGTCTGAAGCTAAGTTAAGGCCAATTATAGAAGCGTTAATCTATTTAGCAGAAGAGCCGCTGACATTAGAGTCAATGGTCAAAATACTGGGGAAGGAAAATGAAGAATCAATCAGAAATTTGGTTAAAGAACTAAAGGAATTTTACCAGAAATCAGATTCAGGTATTGAAATAAAAGAAGTTGCTGATGGCTTTAAAATGTCAACTAAACCCGAATACCATGACTGGGTTCAGCAATACATTAAATATCGTAAGGGTCCCGTTCGTCTATCTCTTGCGGCCCTTGAGACACTTGCAGTGATAGCTTATAAACAACCAGTTACTCTACCAGAGATTCAGGATGTCAGAGGTGTTAATGCTGTTGGGGTAATGAAAAACCTGATTGAAAAGAAACTTGTGACAACCGGGGGAAGAAAAAATGTAATAGGTCGGCCTATTCTCTATAAAACTACTAAGGATTTCCTCTTGCAGTTTGGCTTAAAAAATCTAAGTGAACTACCAAACCTTGAAGAGTACCAGGAGATGGTTCAGGCTTCGATGGCAGAAAATGATCCTGTTAATCTTTCTGCAAATGATAGTGGGAACGCTAAAAAAACATCGACTTCACCAATTTCAAAGTCAGAGTCTGAAGAAATACAAAATAACTAGTCTAATCAACCTTCTTAATCGTAACAAAATATAAATATTGATTAAGGGATAAACACATCAACAAATTTAAGAGTCAGACCCTCAAGATATAACTTTGAGTGTTGAAGCTGAAGGGACAAACTGTGGATCGGTTACAGAAAGTTATTGCAGAAGCAGGAATTTGTTCTCGACGTAGGGCTGAACTGTTGATTGAGCAAGGCAGGGTTGAAGTTAATGGGATTCAAATGAAACGATTAGGTACTAAAGTTGATCTTAAAGTAGATCATGTCCTAGTAGATGGAAAACAAATTTATCAAACGGGACCAAGAGTTTATCTACTCATGAATAAGCCCAAGGGATTCCTTTGCACTCTTTCTGACCCTGCTGGTCGGCCTCGGGTAACTGATCTCCTTGACAAGAATTTACTCAGAATTTTTCCAGTGGGCAGACTCGATTTTAATACAGAAGGACTATTACTTTTAACTAATGACGGAGATTTTGCAAATCTTATCTCTTCAGCTGGTAAGCATTGTCCAAAAACCTATCTTGCTAAAGTAAGAGGTATGCCCGATCGTACTGCTTTAAAAAAGATGACAGATGGCATGTTTCTGGGAAGAGTAAAATTGGCTCCCTGTAGGATCTCTGTCGTAAAAAAAGCTAATAATAATTGGCTGAGAATTACTCTTATTGAAGGCAAAAATAATCAGATCCGGAAAATGTTTGATCGGCTGGGATTTCCAGTTGTCAAATTACGAAGAACGCAGATTGGATTTCTGAAAGATAACCGACTCAAGCCTGGAGAGTATCGATTACTGAGTAAACGAGAAATTGATCGGTTCAAATCATTGTCTAGGGAATTTAGTAAGACTGCATAAAACATTTGGTTGAATTGATATCCCTTCTGTAACTCTCTTTTGCATTTTGACTAAAAGCTTTTTTAGGGGTTTAAAGAAATCTGTAATCTAATTACCTCGAAGCGTAGTGCAGTGCTATGAATAATCCTTCAGAAATTAAGAAACTTCTCCGGAGATCAAAAACAATAGCAGTGGTTGGTCTTTCAATAAAAACATATAAAGCTAGTAATGCTGTTGCTTCGTACCTTCAAGTAAGGGGATATCGGATTATTCCAGTTAATCCTAATTACTCAAAAATTTTAGGGAATATTTCTTATCCTAGTCTAATGGAAATTCCAAACTCAAGTGGCATTGACTTAGTGAATGTTTTTCGACGATCAGAGTCTGTGATGCCTATAGTTAATCAAGTAATTGAACTAGGTATTAAGGCTGTTTGGCTCCAAGAAGGAGTCATTAATGAAGTCGCTGCAAAAAAAGCTGAAAATATGGGTATAACAGTAGTAATGGATCGCTGTCTCTTAAAAGAACATCGAAATTATTTGCCCTAATGAAGATAGAGAAGAAGTTCTTACTATGTTGATTAAGGGATCGGTAGTCTGTTTGATATTATTGATGTGGAGTTCTATCAAGCTTTGGTAACATTAGTTTAAAGTGAAAATCGGATGTTTAAATCTTTCTTTAAAATTAAAAGACTGATCAAATCACGACACAAATCTAATTATGTGATTGGTGGTTTAGCGTGTGGAATAATCATTTATGTGTCAATGAGCATAAATAGGGAATCGAACCTCCCAATTGGTCCATCTTTGCCTGAAAAGAGAGATTCAATCAGGCAACCAGATCAAAATCTTGAAAGAATGACAATTATACAAGGTCAAATCACAAAGAATTTGACCTTGAGTGAGATATTTTCAAGTTTTGGATTGTCGCACGAAGTGACCTATCAAGTAGTGAAAGCCAGTAAGCCCATTTATAATTTGCGCAAACTAAAAGTTGGAAACCGTTTTGAATTAGAGATGGATATTAATGGGAACTTGACCATTTTTCGTTACCATCTCGATTCAGACAATTTTTTGGAGGTATTGCATGGTGACAAGGGGTATGAGGCCCTGCTTCATCCTTTTGACTATGCAAAAATAGAACACCCCGTATTTGGTACTATTGAATCTTCACTCTTTCTTGCCATTAATAAATTAGGAGAGAAGGATCAATTAGCTTTGGATATGGCTGAAATTTTTTCTTGGGACATTGATTTCAACACTGAGATTCAAGCAGGTGATTACTTTCGTTTAATTGTTGAAAAGCTCTCCTTAGAAGGAAAATTTGTTAAATATGGGAGAATCCTGGCAGCGGAATTCTATAATGATGGGAAAATTTTCAAGGCATACTTCTTTGAAGATCCAGAAGGTGAACAAGGTTATTATAATGCTAGTGGCTATTCTCTAAAGCGTGATTTTCTAAAATCTCCTGTTAAATTTTCCCGAATAAGTTCTCGATTTTCTCATAGAAGGTTTCATCCAATTTTAAAGCGTGTTCGGCCTCATCTCGGAGTAGACTATGCTGCCCCGAGGGGAACACCTGTCGTTGCTGCTGGTAAAGGTCGAATCAGGTTTAGAGGATGGAAAGGTGGATTTGGAAAATATATTGTAATCAAGCACAGTAATGGGTTCACAACTCGATATGGACATCTTTCACGATTTAGATCAGGCCTTTCCAGAGGATCAAGAGTTGTGCAGGGACAAACAATTGGCTATGTTGGTTCTACTGGTTTGTCGACAGGACCTCATCTTGACTATCGTGTAACTCGAGATGGAGTTTTTGTTAACCCCGTTTCACTTAAGATGAAACCTACAAAGCCACTCAAGTCTCGATATCGCTCTATCTTTGAAATAGAAAAGATTAAGCGAAAAAATCAGTTAAAGGCAATTAAATTTCCAAATGAGTTTTTGAGGCAGGCAAATAAGTTGTCTACATATGATGCAGAGTTTATTTATTAATCTTGTGGTAATCACTTCGCTTCATTTTCGAGAAGAATAAGATATCTATAATCAACTTTAATGGTAGCCATAAAATAAAAAGATTTGACCTATCGATAAGGATCTTTAAAATATACTCGTCTTGATACAAAGCCGTACCAAGAAAGTCATAATGAAATGAATATATAGCTGACCCTTTGAAGGTAAGCTGAATTTTTTGGACATAGACGTCCCTTGGACTCGAGAAGTTTTCGTTCCGATGGGCGTTTTTTTTTGGGTTCAACTACTGTGTCAGGGGATCTAAAGTGAAACAGGTGGAAAGGAAAAATCGATGATAGTGAATCTGTTCAAGAGTTTTATAGCAATATGCTTAGCCATTGTTCTTTTTAACTTGGAAGGATGGACACAAGCTACAACCTCTGCAGAAAACCAGACTGCAGAGAAAAAAACGGAAGAAGAGGTTGCTGATCTCAAGAAAGAAGCTGAGGCTAGTGCCCCTATTATAGACTTTTTTAAGAAGACTACTGTAAGTGGATATGTAGATGCCTATGTCGGTTACAGCAGTAATACACCAGCAAATGGAATAGTTGAGCTGCGTGGACTGGATACTAGGCACAATAGTCTTCAGTTTGATTTAGCCAAGATTTCTTTTGATGGTAGCCCTAGTGAGGTGGGTGATGTAGGTTACGTTGTCGACCTCGTTTATGGACCAGCTGCTGATTCCTACCACTCATTTGAGCCAGTTGCAGGTCAGCAAGAGATCATTAAAAATATTCAACAAGGATATGTTAGTTACGTGGCTCCGGTGGGTGAAGGATTAACTGTTAATGTTGGTAAGTTTGGTACCTTTGTTGGTGGTGAAGTCCTAGACACTATTGATAACTATCAGTACCAGCAGTCTATTCTGTTTGGTTTTGCTCAGCCATATTACCATACTGGTATGAGTGCTAGTTACGATGTGTCTGAAAATGTAAGCTGGGGCCTTTACTTGGTAAATGGGTGGAATAACTCAACTGATAATAACACGGGCAAGAGTTTTGGTTGGTCGGTCTCTGTATCACCGAATGAAATGGTAAGCATTACTCAAGGGTATTTAGGAGGACCGGAGCTCACTGGGTTGAATAGTCCTTGGAGACATCTGCTTGACACTGTTATAGGTATCTCAGTTAATGACCAAGTTGAACTTCTATTCAATTATGATTATGGATTTGATGCTGAAGATCTTCCTACGTATACAAAAACCACTTGGAATGGTATTGCTGGTGCAGTTCGCTTTAAAAGTCTAGATGGAAAATGGGCATTCTCACCTCGATTTGAAATTTTTAGTGATGGAGATGCTTTTGCCACTGGCACCAAACAAACGCTCAAAGAAATTACCCTTACCGCTGACTATAGGGCAATAGAAAATTTTAGTACTAAGTTTGAGTACCGTGTAGATTGGTCTGACAAACCGTTCTTTAATGGTAAAACAAGCCAAAGTGTTTTCCTGATTGGTTGGGTTTATCGATTTGGTTTTGGTGAGAAGTAGATTTTGACTTAGATAAATTGGGCACGATGGTTTCCCTGCTAAAAATAGGGATTACCTAATAAAAGGATAGGCCCAAGTATATAATTAAAAAGAAAGACTGGAGGAGCTTCGCTGCGAGAAAGAGCTCTTATTTAAGTTCTTAGGTATAGGCCTGCTCTCATGACACTTGTAGTAATCTGAGGATCTTCTGATTTATAATAGTTGTGAAATACTCAGTGGAGAGCAACTCTAATTATAAATTCTGACTTTATTTTTAGGCTTCCTGATTTTGATTTAGAGGGCTCCTAAGTAGAGCACACCTTTAGTTAAAAATCAGCAGGGCAGCTTCTTCATTTACCCCACTCCAGACACTTTTTTTTCTTAATGTAAATGTCTTTCTCTCTTATACTTTGAGATAAGAGTGGGGAACTCTTTTATCAAGACTAGGATAGGCTCGATAAAGGTTTCTGCAGTAGAAAGTTGAGACAAAAAAGCCATTTAGAAGTACTGGGGCTACTCGTCTTGATTTACAACTTTGTAAACTAATGCACCTGTTGAACCTCCTGCGATCGTACCTAATAAATAGATCCAAAGGTTATTCCAGGCGCTTAATCCCATAGTTGAGATTCCTACAGCCACAGCTGGGTTATAAACTCCTCCTGAGATAGGACCACCGGCAAAAGCTCCCACCATTATGGTAAAACCAATGGCCAATCCATAATAGGAGTTTCCTTCAGTCTGTTTAGAGGTAGTTGTATTTAGGACAACATACACGAGAGCAAAGGTAAATAAGAATTCAGTTACTAAAGCGGGAAAGGTTGCTAGAGAGGCTTCCGAAACTGAAGTAGGTTGTTTCAAAAAGGTGACTATAGTTGCTGCTATTATGCCAGCTAGAACCTGAGAGGCTATATATGGAAGTACGTCTTTGCTTGGACATTTTCCTCGGATCCAAGCTGCAATTGTAACAGCTGGATTGTAATGGGCTCCGGAAAGATGACCCCCAGCATATATCATGACCATTAGGACAGCACCGATTGCCAATGGGGCAATAACACCGGTACCAGGATTAATTGATGTTAGACCAATTACTAGTACTAAAAAGAATGTTCCAATAAACTCCACAAGGTAGTTGCGCATTAGTCACCTCTTTAATTAAGTTGAATTTACACCCGCTTTTCTAAGTAAGATACTTATAGAATTAAAAAAGATTAAACTTTGACATCACCTAAGACTACTAACCCAAGTAAAACAGTAGTTATGAAATATTTCGATATACTACAAATTTCGCCTAGCTGTATTGTAGTATCTTGCACACTTGAGTATCTAGTCTATGTTAATATTTTTCTGGTTAGTTTAAAAAAAATAGTTTTTGGACTAGCACATAAAGATAACATATAGTGCTATTTGTAGGATTAAATTTGGATTAAACATCTTAAAACTGTCAGTGTATATTTAACATTACAGTGTCCGATAAGACATTATCGAGTTTATTAAAAAAACACAATAAGGTTTCTTGACATCTGGTTAAAATTTGTCAATCATCCCCAAGATGTTGGATGAGTTTTTACACATAGTCTAGGAGATTGTTTTGTTTCCAAATTTTCAAAATTAAGATGATTGAAGCTTAATCAAAAGAGAATCATTATGATAGGTAGTGTCATTAGTTCATGCAATAGTCTGCAGTTCCCGTTACAATAGTTCTACATTATTGGTTGCCCTTTCTTCAATTAGTAAAGGGCTATTTAGATCTATATTTTATTAGGAGTTATCTTACTTATGCAAAATTGGATTAATGTTTTCCCAGTTATAGGTTTATTTGGATTGGTGATTGCACTCTTCATTTATCTTTCAGTTAAAAGATTGGCTTCAGGTGGAGAATTGATGGAGAGTATTGCCCAGCAAATTCAAGTGGGTGCTATGACTTTTCTCAAACGTCAATATGTAACCCTTGTATTTTTTGTTTCCATTGTAGGACTACTTCTAGGGTGGTTTCTTAGGTGGGAAACTGCTGGTGCCTTTGTTCTTGGAGCTTTTTGTTCAGTTCTTGCTGGCTTTCTTGGTATGAAATCAGCTACCAAGGCTAATGTCAGGACTGCCCAAGCTGCAAAAGAAGAAGGGCAGGGAAAAGCTTTGGTTACTGCTTTCAATGGTGGGGCTGTTATGGGAGTCAGTGTTGCTAGCTTAGGCCTTTTGGGTTTGGGGCTTTTATTTTTCATATATGGGAAACCAGACACAGCTAATATTATTAACGGTTTTGCAATGGGTGCTAGCTCGATCGCTTTATTTGCTAGAGTTGGTGGAGGTATTTATACCAAGGCAGCTGATGTTGGTGCTGACCTAGTTGGAAAGGTTGAGGCTAATATTCCAGAAGACGACCCCAGAAACCCTGGAGTTATTGCAGACAATGTTGGGGATAACGTTGGTGATGTTGCTGGAATGGGTGCAGATATCTTCGAATCATACGTAGGTTCTATTGTTGCAACGATTGCAATTGCTGCAACTTTAGCTTCTGATAATTTATCTTTTTTAAAGGAATCCCTGTCAGTTAGTGACCATGAAGTTAAAGGTGTTCTAATGGCGTTGCCCTTGATGCTGGCTGTCACAGGTTTAATCTCATCTTTTGTTGGGATTTTATCGATGAAAGTATTGAAGCATATTTCGCCAGCTTCTGCACTGAGGTATGCAAGCTATATAGCTGCAGCCCTTTTTCTTGCTAGTGCTTATGGTTTAATTTCAACTTATTCTGTAAGTAACGACATTTTTTGGGCAGTCCTATGGGGAACAGGAGCTGGAATTTTAATCGGATTAATTACCGAGTACTATACCTCTGGTGGACCGATACGCCGAATCTGTGATTCAAGTAAACAGGGTTCTGCTACTAATATCATTAGTGGAATGGCTGTTGGTTTAGAATCTACTGCTTTGCCAGTTTTAGTTATTTGTTTAGCTATTTATATCGCTAATGATGCGGCCGGTTTGTACGGTGTGGGCATTGCAGCTGTTGGGATGCTTGCAACGGTGGGAATTACAATGTCTGTAGATGCATATGGTCCAATTGCAGATAATGCTGGAGGGATTTCTGAGATGGCTCGACTTGGACCTGACGTAAGAAAAATCACAGATAGTTTAGATGCTTTAGGCAATACCACCGCAGCAATGGGAAAAGGGTTTGCAGTCGGCTCAGCAACCCTAACGGCACTAGCTTTATTTGCAGCATACTCTCAAGCTGTTGAAGGTGCTAGTGGACGTCCCCTTCAAATTGTAATTACCGAGCCTACTGTAGTAATAGGTCTCTTCATTGGCGGGGTCCTGCCATTTTTTATTGGTGCTTTGACGATGACTTCCGTTGGGAAAGCTGCTGGAAAAATGGTGGAAGAAATCCGACGACAATTCAAGGAAATTCCAGGCTTGTTAGAAGGTAAAGAAGGAGTTGTTCCCGATACAACTAGATGTGTTGATATCTCTGCTAGTGCCGCTTTGAGCGAAATGATCTTTCCTGGAGTAACAGCTGTAGTTGCGCCGGCAATTGTAGGCTTTTTGCTGGGTCCTGCTGCTCTAGGAGGAATGCTGGCTGGAGCTACAGTTGCAGGTGTTCTACTAGCCCTGATGATGGCTAATGCTGGTGGGGCCTGGGACAATGCAAAGAAAGCTATTGAAAAGGGAGAAGTAGCTGGCGAACAGAAGGGAAGTGATGCACATAAGGCTACTGTAGTAGGAGATACCGTAGGTGATCCATTTAAGGATACGTCGGGTCCTTCTATGAATATTCTTATAAAATTGATGTCTGTTGTCTCACTTGTTATTGCTCCACTGTTGGTCTAGGATTTACTTTTTTTGAGGCGAGGTACCCAAGTGGCTAAGGGAGAGGTCTGCAAAACCTTTATTCAGGGGTTCGAATCCCCTCCTCGCCTCCAGCCTTTTATTTTCAGTTAAGATCCATTGGATTTTTATGTGCAACATCTCGTTTGATTTTCTCAAAAAATTATTTTTGGGACTTTTGAGTTGGAGGGGGTTACTAATAAAGGACATTTAGAAACATAATTACCAACATGAACCAAAAGATTTTACTTGTTAATAGACCTGTAGGCTCACCGAAGGAATCAGATTTTCGATTAGCTACATCTCCTGTCCCAGCTTTGGCAGAAGGGGAGTGTTTGGTGCGAAGTATCTATCTTTCACTTGATCCCTACTTAAGAGGAAGAATGGATGACCGTAAATCCTATACTCCTCCAATAGAGTTGGGGAATGTGATGGAAGGTTTCGCAGTCGGAAGAATTGTAAAATCAAATCACCCAGATTTTAAAGCGGGAGAGATAGTTTTGGGGAATATAGGGTGGCAAGAATATGGAGCTATTCCGTACAAAGAACTGTCCAAAATCAATCCAGACTTAGGTTCTATTTCGACAGCCTTGGGTATTTTAGGAATGCCTGGATTAACAGCTTATTTTGGTTTGTTCCATGTAGGCCGGCCCCAGTCTGGTAAGACGATTGTGATTTCTGGAGCTACTGGAACGGTTGGGTCCACGGTGGGTCAGTTAGCTAAAATTAAAGGATGTCAGGTTATAGGGATAACTAGTAGTGATGAAAAAATAAAGTATCTTACTGAAAACTTGGGTTTTGATGGAGCTGTAAATCATAAAGCAATTAATGATCTTTCCTCGACTCTACAAAATCTTTGTCCTGAAGGTATTGACATCTACTTTGATAATGTCGGAGGGAGTATTACGGATACTGTCGTCCCTTTGCTTAATGTTAAAGCTAGGGTTGCTGTTTGTGGACAGAGTTCACAATATAATTTAGAGAATAAAGAAATGGGTCCACGCTGGCTTCGTCAACTGATTATTAAACGAGTTAAAGTTGAAGGGTTTTTGGTGTGGGATTTTATTGAACATCACGCAGATGCATTAGAACAACTGAGTAGCTGGCTAAAAGAGGGTAAATTACGATATGACGAACATCTAACTGAAGGAATTGAGAATACACCTAGAGCATTTATTGAGCTATTAGCCGGTGATCATCAAGGCAAGCAGCTCGTAAGATTAACTCAACACTGATTGCATCAATTAAAAATTAAAAGTTTTAAATCTATAGCACTTCCTCTGCAAACAAAATTCAAAAAACCAGCCATTTTTATAATTATTTTTGACAGTAAAAATCATTTTTTCTGGGGTACATCAAATGCCAACTTTAATCATTAAAAATGTATCATGAAGGAATTAATACATTGCCATTCCACCACAGATGTTAAATGCCTGCCCCGTAATAGCCGAAGAATCGTCAGAAGCTAGTAGAATGGCCATTGGAACAATTTCTTTAGGTTGAAGACGTCTGCCAATTGGTGTGATGTTGGCCTCAATTTCTGCTAATGTTCGACCAAGTCTCTTTGCATCATACTCAATTCTTTTGTCATTCATTTCAGTTTGAACAGGGCCTGGGCATATTGCATTGACTGTAATACCCGATGGAGCCATTTCGAGAGCGAGGGTGCGAGTTAATCCTAGTAAGCCATGTTTTGAGGCAGCATATGCAACTCCATGTACTTGAGGTGATTTTGAAGCTACTGAGGCTATGTTGATTATTCGACCTCGATTTTTTTTGAGTAGTGATGGGAGAACTGTTTTTGACAAAAGATACGGTGTCGTTAGATTTAATTCTAATGACTGGTCCCAGAAAGCATCATCAAAATTACAAAACGGTTGGGGATTAGAACTGCTTCCAATCCCCGCGTTATTAACTAGAATGTCGAGGCTTCCTATTGATTCTTCTGCTTTTTGGACAACCTTTTTATGTAACGAACGATTGGAAAGGTCAGCAGAAATTGCTACTGCTGTCCCTCCAGATGACTCTATTTCTTTGACTAAGCTCTCAAGCTCGTCTGTACTGCGGGCCGTAACTGCAATACGGGCACCCTCTGCAGCAAATCCAACTGAAATAGCACGTCCTATGCCACGACCTGCGCCTGTCACAAGAGCTGTCTTGTCTTTAAGTTTTGAAGAATCCATGATTTAATTCCTTTCTTGAATTTATCCGTCAGACAACATTAATAAACACTACTTTTAATTATTCAATTAAAAAAGTTAGCTTTGAGTTTTATAGAAACTGTAAAATAACTTCATAGAAATTTTTAGTTCTCTTTGAAAATTTTTTCGTCAGTTGAATTCTTATGAATAAGAACTCCAATTTAAATGATTTACCCACTGATTCAGTTTATAAAAGTTCATTCCGTGAATCTATTTGGATTCTAGGTATTTGGACTGCCTGTTTTTTGTACACAGTTATTTATTGCTATTTAAATGGTTATCTTACCCATGAACCGCACCCAAACTCAACTGGACCAGCTATCAGCTCACTTGTTGGAGAAATAGAATCATTTAACCGTCTTCCAGCATCCTTGACAACTCCACTTGGATTAGGAATTCCTGACTGGGTATTTTATGGAATTTTTTGTCCAACAGCAGTTGCCATTATAATCACAATTATTTTTTGTTTGTTTATTTATTTGGAGCAGGATTTGGAACCTACAGATGATGAATAAACAACAAGGATATGATTCATGACAGAAACTAGTCTTGCTACTATCATTACATTTGTTACCTACATTTTTGGGGTTTTTGTCCTAGCTGCTGTTTCTCATAAATTACTGAATAAAAAGTCTTTTCTAGGTGAATATTTCTTAGGTAGTCGGGGACTAGGTAGTTGGGCTTTGGCTTTTACATTCGCAGCTACAGCTGCCTCAGGTGGAAGTTTTACAGGGTTTCCTTCTTTAATCTATAGCTATGGGTGGGTACTTGCATTGTGGATTGCTAGTTATATGGTTGCAGCCATCTGTAGCATGGGAGTTATGGGAAAACGACTTAATCAGGTTGCTCGTAAATGTGGGGCCATTACTATACCCGATGTACTTCGAGATAGATATGAATCTACCGGATTAGGGTTGCTTGCTACTGGGACAATTATCTTTTTCACTTTATGTAACCTAATTGCACAATTTAAAGCTGGAGCTCTCATTATTGAAGAGACTTTTAATTTTCCACCCGATTGGGGTTACGGTGTTGGGTTGTTAATTTTTGCTGTCACTGTTATCTCTTATACAGCTTATGGTGGCTTTCGGGCTGTAGTTTGGACCGACGTGATGCAAGGGATAGTCATGGTTGTGGGAATCCTAATTCTTTTGCCAGTTGTAGTAAGACAAGCTGGTGGCTTGGAAGTGGTGAATCAAAAGATTAGCAACAAACCTCCTACAATAGTTACTGGTGTCAAGGGACCTTATAATGATCTTGTTATTCAATTGGTGGGAGAGATTGAAGTTAAAGGAATAGTATACCGGCATCCTCAAAGACCCCATGCTAATTTGTCGGTTAACTGGGACCCAAGGCTTCCCAAACAGAATCGTTTTATTGAAATCTGGTTAGCAACCAATGAAAAGGGAGAAACCATCAGTACGGGTAATCATGTTAAACAAGCTATTGAACAGGATCCGTACCTTGGTCATCAATTTAAGATTACATTCCCTTATGACAATAATCAAATTATTGTAGATTCTCTTGGGAGAAGTCTTGAAAAAGGTGCAACTGGACTAATTAATCTTTCTAAATCCTCTGGTCAAGAGTCTTTTGTATTTATAAAAGGTGAGGAATTTCTGTTTGGGCCAGGGAGATCCTCAAAGGGAGCCCCTTTTCATCCCCTAGGTATGGCCATATCTTTTTTCTTCATGTGGGCCTTAACTGGAATGGGACAACCAGGGACTATGTTGAGATTAATGGCCTTTAAGGATAGTCGAACGCTCAAGAGGGCTATTCTTACTGTTACCAGTTACTATGCCTTAATTTACCTTCCCTTAGTAATTATCTTTGTTGCAGCACGTACTTTGCTTCCAGAGCTCACTCCTGAAAATTCTGATAAAGCTATGGTTCTAGTCAGTACCCGTGTTGTTTCAAACTTGGGACTCGGGTATCAAATTTTAGGAGCGATCTTTGTAGCTGCCCCTTTTGCAGCAGTAATGTCCACAGTTGATAGTTTTTTGCTAATGATTAGTTCGGGTTTAGTCAGAGATATTTATCAAAGGACGATTAATCCTAGGGTGAGTAACTACACTGTAAAATGGGCTAGCTACATTACAACTGTGGTGGTGGGTGTTATTGTTTCCCTTTTGGCTACTCAACCACCAGATTTCCTTCAGCGAATCATTGTATTTACGGGAACTGGTTTTGCTGCAACATTTATTTGTCCAGTCCTCTTGGGTATTTATTGGAAAGGGATGACACGTCAGGGTGCGTTAAGTTCTATGCTTGGGGGTTTTACAATTATTTTAGGACTATTCTCACCTACTCTATTTGGTGGTGATCGTATAGATTTATTAGGTTTACATCCTAACCTTTGGAGTGTTGGTGGTTCTTTCGCATTAGGGTTTGTGGTTAGTAAATGGACAGGTCCTCCACCAAAGCATTTAGTGACTCGCTATTTTTATTCAAAATAAAAATCGGTAGAATGAGCTGGTTAGCGCTAATAGTTCAATTATGAGAATGAATCAACCATCTATTATTCAAGGACTTCATCATGTGGGTCTAGTAGTTAAGGATTTAGACAGGATGGTAAAATTTTACACTCAGGAACTTGGTCTTACTATTCTCCGTCAGATGAAATCAGTTGCTCCTGTCAGTGGAGACCATACGGGGATTCCTGGAGCAGATCGAGAATTAATTTTTGTTGGAGTCGAAGGTATTTACCAGATTGAGTTAGTACATTATAAAAATCCCCCGGCTAGATCAGGGTATCTTGACAAACATCAGTTGGGTGCTAGCCATATATGTTTTAATGTGATAGATCTCCGGGAGACCTATAGAATTCTAGTGGAAAAAGGAGTTCATTTTGTTACAGAGCCAAAGTTTCGTTCTTGGGGAAAATCTGGTGAGCTTGGAATCGTCTATGCTCAGGATCCTGAAGGGAATTGGTTAGAATTTGTGCAGGGATTAGGCAGTTTTTCCGGCGGTGAAAAAATATGACCACTATTATCGAAAAAAGTAAAATTGAATAAATAACAAATTAATTCCTGTTTTGTTAATTAGGGTTGTAAAGCCTGAAGACCTTGATCATATACTTTTAATACCATTTCTCGTTCTTGGCTTGTTGCAAACAGAGCTTTTTGAGCCACGATCTGCTTGTTTTTTTCTATTTGTTTTCGAAGCAGAGCCACTGCACTAGGTTGATGAACCGATTTCTCTGCGATATTGATATAAATAGGCGAGGTGTGACCAAAGATAGGAAAGCCGTATTCGGTTGTTGTGTTTGATGAAACTCGGAGTGCTAGCCAGCTGGGATTATTTAATTGGAGCGTTTGATTAAAGTTAGCAATGAAGTGCTGATCTTCTTTTTGCGATGAGAATTGCTGAATTACGTTCCCATTTTTGATGAGTTCTAACTTTTCAAAATCAACACGACCTAAAGCCCTACCTTCAATCTTAATTGTTTGGGCCTTATCCAATGATACAGTTTCACCGATGTTTTGATCCGCAACTTGGAAATGGAAAAGCGGGCCATTAGTAATAAAGGAACGTCCTTTCCAAAGGGCTTCTAACCAATTTTCAATGCTAAGATCACCGTTAACTTGGGTATAAACTCTGGAGAAATCAGAGAGGAACCAATCAGTTCCAGTAGAGAATGAAATACGTAATCCGGCATTAAGGTAATGATAGAAAGTATCTTCATACCTTGGATAATTATCTGGGGAGTAACCATCAAAAATATTCTGAATGCGAACGGTCTTATTTGCAAAACTTGCTACCCGTTCTAATCCATGGGTGTTGTGACACCAAATTGCTGTGCCTCCCTGACGATGGGTTTCATTTATACCTGTCTGTAAGGGTATTCCATCATTGCCAGAACCGGTAATCCCTGGACCGATACTAACTGGTTCTATCAGCTTTTTAATATTTAATAGCATAACATGGCCATACCCTTCAGAAAATGGTTCTAGGTTATGTCGATGTTCCTCTCCTTGATTAAGAAGAACTCCAGTTTTCCAAAACTCCTTCAGGTCTCCAATAGGGTATTGATTGGTGATGTAATGAAGATCTTCAGAAGGACGAATGAGGTAGGAAGTAAATAGCAAGTCAAGGCGGTCTGCCCTTGGAATTTCCTGTAAATAGCGATCAGACTCATCTTTACTAAGTTTAAATAAATGTAAATGAGTGTTGCCTCCATACCAATTTTCTTGACGGAGCTGGTTTTTAAAAGCCTGGACAGATAATGTGATTGTGACTTGCTTTTTTCCCCGAAGATCTATAGATAGAGCAGACTTTTCAGTCTCGAGTCCGGAAAAACCTTCAAGGTAAATTGACTTTTGAGGAAGAAGAATCTCCTTGGGATAGGGTAATACGTACCAGTCATGGATAGAACGTCGAGGAGGGAGTTTTCCCTGTTGTTGGAGAGCTACGGAACCAACTCCTTGTCCTCTTGCAAGAAGTTCATTAATTGGAATGGCTTTAGACGTTCCTTCTAGAAAACATCGAATCACTCCAGGAATTGGATGTTGGGTGACTTTGTCAACCAAAGAAATTTTGACAAGACATTGTTGTTCTGGAGCAGAACACTGGGAATATATGGTTAGTACAGCCAAAACCCATGATATGAATAAAAGCCTTTGTCGATTCATTAATTTAGTTTCCAACAGTACTTAGAAAATCCTAGTAAGTACTATGTCAGCTATAAAAGTACGTTACGATCAAAGTTGCTGCTAAAATGCCAATAATATCAGCACTTAGACAAGCAGGTAGTGCATGTCGTGTTTTTGTGATGTTAATAGATCCAAAATACACTGCTAAAACATAAAATGTAGTTTCGGTGCTTCCATAGAAAGTGGAGGCCATATAGCCTATTAAAGAATCTGGACCATATGTATTCATAATTTCAGTCATGACTCCCATAGCACCAGTTCCAGAAAGAGGCCGTACTAGTGCCACAGGGAGGACTTCAGGAGGCATTCCTAGGAAAGTAGTAATTGGACTGAGTATATAGGCTAATAAATCTAGAGATCCTGAAGCACGAAGCATTCCCATTGCAACTAGAATAGCTACTAGAAAAGGGATTATTTTTATTGCAACCTGAAACCCTTCTTTTGCTCCCTCAACCAAAGCATCATAAACCTTTACCCCACGCATCCAACCAAACAAAATTAAACCTGAAACAAGAATTGGGAGCAGCCAAAAAGACATAATATTCCTAACAATATTGCCGATATTTGTGCCAGTAGCTTCGTGATAAATCTGCTGACCTAGAGCCAGTAATAAAGCTAGGTAAAAAAGAGAGACTCCAATTTTTCCCCAACGTGGTGGACTAAGCAGAGTATTACTAGTGGCAGTTGGAATTGAAGGCGCTTTTTCAATTGACTCTAGAGAATCGTTATTCTTTTTATGAATGCTTTTGTGGGCATTAGACGCTTCTTCTAGTCGGTACCAGGGACTTTTTGATAGTAGAATTGCTACTATGATCCCTGCTAGAGTTGCACAACCACTTGCGAACCAAGTGGTTGCTAGGATTCCTGCAGCATCTTGAGAACCCGCAGCAGCTCTTAACCCTATGACCCCAGTGGGCAGTAATGCTAAGCCAGAAGTGTTAATAGCTAGGAAAAGGATCATTGCATTAGTTGCTGTTCCTTTATTAGTGTTTAGACGATCTAGTTCCATCATAGCTTTTAGACCAAAAGGCGTAGCTGCATTTCCTAAGCCAAGTAGGTTAGAGGATATATTTAAAATCATTGCACCCATAGCGGGATGATTATTAGGAATATTTGGAAAAAGGAAGCGGAGAATAGGGTGAAGGGCTCTGGTAATTATCTCAAGTATGCCTCCTTCGGAAGCAACCCGCATGATACCCAAGAAAAATGCCATCACACCAATCAGTCCTAGGGCTAAAGAAACTGCTGATTTAGCTGAATCAAGCATAGATTGACTTAACATTTCCATCTGACCGGAAAATGCTGCCATTAGAATAGAAAGTAAAACGATCGTAATGAAAATTCCGTTGAGCACCGGAGGACCTATTGTTTTGTTAGATGGACAGGTTGATGATTAATTAATTCCATTAAATCAAACAAATATACACTCATTTAGACTTTTCTAATGAATGGACAGAATCTGCAACTGACTTGGCTCCTTCATAAAAGTGCACCACGTCGTCTCCCAAGGCAAACCACTGGACCCCCTTGTCGTACCATTCTTTGACTGTTTCAGCATTGTAGCCAATTGAAACACCCAGAAAGAGATCTGTTTGACAAACCTTGGAGAAAACTGTGTCAATTGCTTCTAATACCTCTGGATCATTATGTTGGCCTAGCTTGCCCATGGAACCAGAAAGATCATTTCGACCTAAAACAATTCCGTCTAAACCTGGTGTTTTTAGAATCTCATCCAGGTTATTTACAGCCTCTATATGTTCAACCTGAACAAATACCATAATCTGTTGTGAAGCTATCGAAAGATATTCTTCTGTAGAATCAATTCCATACATATTTCTGATTGGTCCAAATCCCCGAACACCTTGGGGAGGGTAACGACAGGCCTTAACAGCTTTCGCAGCTTCCTTGCCTGAGCAAACCATTGGTACAACAATTCCAGCAGGTGCTAGGTCCAGAACAGGCTTGATTATTACAGGGTCATTCCAGGAAACACGAACGATTGGTGCAGCTCGAGTCCCTCGCAGAGCTATCAGATGACTAGAAAGAGTACGGAGATCAAGATAAGAGTGTTCCATTTCAATCCAGACAAAGTCATTTCCAGCTTCAGCTGCTAATTCACTGAGGATAGGGTCAGTAAGAGAAATGGAGGTTCCAACACAAATTTCTTGATTTTCTAATCGCTTTCTGAATCTTTCAACATTATTAATGGAATTCATTTGTACTTACCTCGCTTAAGGATAGTTAGAAGAACGTCTTATATTAAATCTTTGCAAGCAACAATAAGGTAGATGAAAAGGGCCCGAGAGTTATAAAAATTTTACCAATGAGATTAATGGTGTCAAGCATAACGAATTATATTAAGGAAAAATACTAGGCTACCAATTAACAATTTCCTAAAGTACCTATCTTATAAAGATTCAAAAAAGTATATTCTTACCCTACAACCTGAGTCAGGTTAATGAATTTCATGGAAAAATACTGTAGCATTTTAGGGTCGAGATATTATTGGATTAGTTTAACAACAGTGTTGAACAGTATAAATGGTTTAAGAACGAATATTTTCTTTAAGACGGTTAATGGTGGGGAAAATTAATATTTTG